>DHHJ01000022.1 GCA_002403205.1 Anaerolineaceae bacterium UBA4775 | reverse complement strand
GGAAATGCCCTCCTTCGATTATAGCACCCTGGGCATCGTGAGCCAGGGTGAAATGGGGTATACTTCAGCATAGATCGAGCGGATTATGATTAACAAGACCTTCATCATCGGGATTACAGGTAACATAGCCACAGGGAAGAGCGTTATCCGGCGGATGCTGGCCAACGCAGGTGTCATGACGATTGATGCCGATGTACTGGCTAACCGCATGATCTACCCTGGGGGACCGGCTTACCAGGCCGTGATTGCAGCCTTTGGACCTGAAATCAAAACGGAAAACGGCCGCATCTCCCATCAACAGCTCGGGCAGATCGTCTTCAATGATCCCGAAAAATTAAAACAGCTCGAAGCCCTGATCCATCCGCCTGTCATCCGGGCAATTCTGGGGCGGGTTAGAACTGCAGGGCGGCCGGTGGTGGCCATTGAAGCCATCAAGCTGCTCGAATCCGACTTGAGCGGCTATTGCGACAGCATTTGGGTCAGCCATGCCACCTATAAAAGCCAGATGCAGCGCCTGATGCACACCAGGGGCCTGTCAGAGCAAGAAGCACGGACCAGAATCGAAGCCCAATCACAGCAGGTAACCAAACTCTCGCAAGCCGATGTCATCATCAACACCGAAGCCACCTTTAAAGACACCTGGGTGAGGACACAAATGGCGCTTAATGATACAATTCAACCACCAGACCGGGAACCGCCCACGCACATTAACAGTTCAAAGGATGGGTTGCTCACACCCATTAGCCGCATCGCCACCGAAAAGGTGGAATCTGCCTGGTTCGACCTGGCACAGGCAGACATCCCCGCGCTCTATGAACATCTTGGCATGCAGGCTGTCCTGCCGATGCTTAACCAGGACCGCATTGAGGCCTTTCTGATCTGGAGGGACTGGAATTTCACAGCCATGCTGGAAGAAGCCTACCCGGTCAGTTTTCTGAACAACCAGACCGAACTGGCCTTTGATTCGTTTGAACGGACTGCCCGGGTAAATCAGGTAGAAATCCTGCTGATCGCCGAGGAGTTGATCTCACACACAGAGCTACAACCCACGCAATTCG
Source organism: Anaerolineaceae bacterium UBA4775 (assembly GCA_002403205.1). GTDB lineage: Bacteria > Chloroflexota > Anaerolineae > Anaerolineales > Anaerolineaceae > Brevifilum. The sequence continues at coordinate 88,895 of DHHJ01000022.1, read as the reverse complement.
GGTATATCCAGCAGCATATTGACCAGGTCACCTACCCGGCTTGGCAGCAAGCTGCCGAAAAAACCGCTCCGGGTCAGGGACCATCGCCCTGGATGAAAGTGTTAGCCCAGCCCTTTGAATTTGAAATGGAACCGACCACCGTAATACAGTAAAGTTCTTATTCTATGGCTCAATTTATCAACGATCTCTCATTTCTCATCCAGCGCTTCGGGTGGACCGATTTTCTGGATATCCTTCTGGTTACAGCGGTATTCTTCACCGTGCTGATGCTTCTTCGCGACACAGAAGCATTGGTGCTGCTGCGAGGGGTATTTTTCATCATTGTCCTGTTGGTCCTGTTCACCAGTCTGGTTGAGCTGCCGGCTTTTTCCTGGCTGATCAGCACTGTCCTGCCAGCATTGGTACTTGCCATTCCGGTCATATTTGCGCCCGAAATCCGGCGTGCTCTCGAGCGCGTCGGCAGGGCAGGAAATGTCTCGTTTTTGGCCCGCACCCGCAATATCTCCGAAAAACGCTTTTATCAAACCCTGAATGCCATCATCAATGCCAGCGGTCGCCTTTCAGAACGCCACCATGGCGCCCTGATCGTGATCCAGCGTAACCAGGGGCTGGGAGAATACGCCCAAACCGGTGTTCCCATGGACGCCAAGGTGACGCCCGAACTGCTGCTGCAAATCTTTTATCCCAACACCCCCCTGCATGATGGCGCGGTGATCGTCGTCAACGACACAATCGTGGCTGCCTCGTGCGTGCTGCCACTTTCAGCCAGCGGTGTGCTTAACCGCTCACCGGAACGTACTTTAGGGTTGCGGCATCGTGCTGCCCTCGGGATTTCTGAAGTCAGCGACGCCATTGCCGTGGTCGTCTCCGAGGAGACCGGGAGCATATCCATCGCGCAAGACGGCAAAATGATCCGCCGCCTGAACATGGAACGCCTTAAAAACACCCTTTATGCGTTCTTCCAACCGACAGAGTTCGTCGGTGGGAAAAACATGGTCTCCAGTTTGTTATCGATAATATCCCCTGATGATGAAGACGCTGAAAAAGAAGGGGAAGAATTATGAAGTTCATCCGAAAAATTATCCGCAGCCTGCCCACACTGTTTACAGCTATCATCTTTGCGACGGCTGTGTGGATCTTTGCGGTCACCCAGGCCGACCCCACAGAAACCCGCACGTATCCCAGGTCACTGCCCATTGAAATTGTCGGGCTGGACCCCAACCTGACCATCCTTAATGAGATTGCCCAGCAGCTCAACTTGGCCATCCGCGCGCCATCCTCCATTCATGCCCAGCTTGAAAATGATGCCAACCTGATCGACGTGATTTTGGATCTTTCCGGGTTGGAATCGGGAGTCCATACCCTCACACCACAAGTCAATCTCGGGCTGGCACCGGCAGAAGTCGTTCGCATCAGCCCCTCTTCGATCTTCATCAAACTGGATTCCGTCGTGACAGAGAACTTCCCGATTGAACTGCGGGTGATTGGCAGCCCCAGCATCGGTTTCGAAGCGCAGGCGCCCGAAATGAGCCAGGAAAATGTGCTGATCTCAGGCCCAAAATCCCTGATCGACACCATCGATAGTGTGAGCGCAGATTTAATCATCGTGGATGCCGCAGAGGATGTCACGCGGGTCATTGAACTGGTCCCATTGGATGCGGATAACATCCCGGTCTCAGGCGTGACGCTCAACCCATCGTCTATCCAGGTCACCGTGCCCATCATCCAGCGCGGTGGATTTAGAACGGTGGTCGTGAGGATCGTCACCAGCGGGCAGATCGCCTCGGGCTACCGGTTAACCAACATTTTCGCTTTGCCGCCCACGGTAACAATTTTCTCTGCCGACCCCAACCTGGTGGAGACCATCCCCGGCTTTGTGGAAACAACCCCGATTAACCTGAACATGGCCAATGAAGACATTGAAATCCGGGTTGCCCTGAACCTTCCCGAAGGGATCAACGTGGTGGGCAGCCAAAATGTAACCGTCCAGATCGGTATTGACCCCATCCAAAGCAGCGTGAGTTTTTCAAACGTGACTATTCAAATCGAAGGGTTAGGTGAGGGTCTGCAGGCTGAGTTTTCCCCCGAAAACGTGGACATTTTCCTCTCTGGCCCGCTGCCACTGCTCGATGAACTCAACCAGGCCAGCATCTTTGTCCTGCTTGATCTAACAGACCGCGGTCCTGGCACGTACCAGTTAGCCCCAGAAGTGTTGCTCGATAACGATCAGATCAACGTCGATGCAATCCTGCCAAGCTCAATTGAAGTGACCATCTCAGAAGCCAATTAATTCCGGTAACGTCGTCTGTTTTATCCTCCCCGTTTCAGCTTCCACACACAGGGCAATGGGGGTCTTTGCCGATCTCAATCCGCTCAAAGGCTGTAGGAAGCGCATTGTAAAGCAGCACTTGCCCGATCAGGGGCTTGCCTACCCCCGGGAAGCAGTTTGATGGCTTCTGTGGCCTGCAGTGCAGCCACCACCGCTGGCAGCGTATTCAACACAGGCAATTGTTCAGCCGTTTTTTCCAGGCCATGTCCAGAGCGATGGGGGTACAGGCACCTCCAACATGGTCCCTGTGAGGTATACAACACGCTCACCTCGCCATCATACAGGTTGACAGCGCCATGAAGATAAGGTTTATCCAGCTTGACACTGGCCTGGTTGATCACCTGCCGGGCTTGGACGTTCTCCGTCCCGTCAATCACCAGATCATAGTTCCTGATGATGGTGAGGGCATTCTCCCCGGTTAACCTGTGCGGGTAGGTGATGAAATTCACCTCCGGGTTATGGTGTTTTAATGTTTCAACCACCCTGGCCAATTTTGACTCACCCAGATCGTCCGTTGTGTAAAGGATCTGCCGGTGCAAGTTATCTCGGCTGACCAGATCATCGTGCATCAGCCCGATGGTGCCCACGCCCACCCGCGACAGGTGCAGCGATGAGACGGACCCCAGCCCACCCACGCCAACCACCAGGGCCGTGGCCTGCTTCAGCCTTAATGGCCCCGTTTTACCAAAGTTTGGCAGCGACAGGTGCCGGGTATATCGCTCAAGTCCCATAGCATCAAGTCGTCGTTTTGCATTTTACCCCCCATCGATACCCGGTAAGATCATTACCACATCCCGGTTGCGAATGCACGCCCTGTGCAAATCCGCAATTGACCGGTGAGGACGACAGGCTGCACTTCTGGGGCAGATATCCCCAGCCCTCCCAGGAACTCAGCCAGTTCCACCGGTTCAATCAACGGGAGATCAATTTCCGCCTGCTGATCCGGCAAATAAAAGGTAAGGAATTCCCCATTGAGCGGGATTAACATTGTCATTCCAAGGTTTAGAATGCTTACCTAAACCCTGTGAAAGAGTCGAGGATTGAGTGCGCGTCCCTTGGATAATCAATATAGGCGCTAAACACAAGGCTCAATTCAGCCCTTTTCGTCAAAATTGCGATCGAACAGGTCCACCAAAGCCGCAATGACCTCATCCTTTTGAGGCCCCTCAGCGGTAATATGCACCACATCCCCCTTACGCGCCGCAATCAACATCACCGAAATCAAGCTGTTGGCCTCTACGGGGCCTTTATTCTCAGTCAGGTTTTTGACCATCACCGTCGCATCAAAATTATTGATCGTTTTGACGAATAAAACCGCTGGCCGAGCATGCAAACCCTGTTCACACGGGACGGTGAGGGTTACTTCGCTGACCTCGGCTTCCAGCTTTGGCGTGATTGCGGGGTAAATCTCCTCCGCGTAGGGTTCGCCTTCATCATCAGACACTTGTGCAATCTTGGCGCTCAGCGAATTCACAGCTTCGCGGTAAACAGTCTCCAAGTCTGATCCCAATCCAGACTGGACCCCCGCAGATATCGCGCCTTCAACAAAGGGGGCTGGGCAGATCTTGATGTTGGCTTTCATCTCCTCCGGGATGAGCTCAAATGCCATCTCCGTGCTGAGAATAGCGCTCCCCAAGTCCATCAAAACCAGAATGCCATCTTCGGTATAAATCTCTTCGATAGCCTCCACAATCTCCAACGCATTGGTGCCCAGTTCCTGATTGTCCTCCCCTACACCCGCTGCTGTAGCAATTTTGACCTTTTCAGAGGAAATCATTTGGCGCGCCATTTCAGCCACGCCTTCTACTAATTTTTTACTGTGCGACACAAGCAGCAAATTAACCATGATAATGACCTTAACTAATCCTGAATTTATCCTATTGATGAACAAATTGAAAATGATACCAATAATGACAACAGAAGATGCTGTATGAGACCACTTCCTGTGCTTTGCAAGAGCCTCTCATACACCAAGCAATTCGGTCGCTGATGACTGATCGTTTAATCCTTCTTATCCCGATTAAATAAAGAATGAAAAGTGTTCATCCCCAGATAAACCAGCCAGGTACTTCCACCAAAGATAACACCCCACAAGATGGCTTTACCCCAATCATTTTCAACCCGGACAATTTGATAACCAATCCATAGGGCTAAACCTAAACTGACAATTGTGATGATCCTGATTCCTTTGGATCTTTCAATCCAGGGTTTTCGTTCTAAAGTTACCGGCTTTTTCTCATCTTTCTGTTTACCCAATGCAATCTCCAAAATATAGACTATGAACGGACATAAACTGACATAAGACAAAGGGCGACGGCAAGCCGTCGCCCCTTTTGAACGAAAAAAAGTATTTTACTCAACCCAATCAAAGGTGCGGGTAACAGCTTTCTTCCAACCTTTGTAGAGTTTCTTACGCTCTTCAGCATCCATCTTGGGGTGCCATTCCTTATCGATACCCCAGTTGGCGCGCAGGTCATCAACTTTCTCCCAGAAACCAACAGCCAGGCCAGCAGCATAGGCTGCGCCTAAAGCCGTCGTCTCAGCAACGGTCGGTCGAATCACGGGAACACCAAGAATATCAGATTGGAATTGCATCAAGAGCTCGTTGAAGACCATGCCGCCGTCAACCTTGAGAGCGGTGAGATCGACACCTGAATCCAGGTTCATCGCATCCAAGACCTCGCGAGTCTGATAGGCAGTGGCTTCAAGAACTGCGCGGCCAATGTGACCGGCGGTGATGTAGCGAGTCAAGCCGACAATCACGCCACGGGCATCGCTCTTCCAGTAGGGTGCAAACAAACCGGAGAAGGCTGGCACGAAGTAAATGCCGCCGCTATCCTCAACAGATTTGGCCAGCATTTCGATATCGGTTGATTTTTCAATCATATGTAAGTTGTCACGCAGCCATTGCACCAAAGCGCCGGTGATGGCAATGGATCCTTCCAGTGCGTACACGGCCGGTTGATCACCGATCTTGTAACCCAGGGTGGTCAGCAAACCATTCTTGGATTGGATCGGCGTGGTGCCAGTGTTGAGCAGCATGAAACAGCCCGTGCCGTAGGTGTTCTTGGCTTCACCGGGATCGTAACAGGTCTGCCCAAACAAAGCTGCCTGCTGGTCACCCAGGTCTCCGGCCATTGGGATGCCCTCCAGGCCGCTATTCTTGCAGTAGCCATACACTTCGGATGAAGCTTTGACTTCTGGCAGCATGGCGCGGGGGATGCCCATCACCTCTAACATATCTGGATCCCAATCCAGGGTTTCCAGGTTCATCAACATGGTGCGGGAGGCATTGGTCACATCCGTAACATGCACACCGCCCTTGGGGCCACCGGTCAGGTTCCAGATCACCCAGGTGTCAATATTGCCAAACAGGACTTCGCCCTTTTCAGCTTTCTCACGGACACCCTCAACATTTTCGAGGATCCACTTGATTTTGGGGCCGGAGAAGTAGGTTGCCAGGGGCAGACCAACTTTTTCTCGGAAGCGATCCTGGCCGCCATCATTGGCCAGTTCATTGCAGATCTGGTCGGTGCGGGTATCCTGCCAGACGATGGCATTGTAAACCGGTTTGCCGGTTGCCTTTTCCCAGACCACAGTGGTCTCACGCTGGTTGGTCACACCGCAGGCTGCGATGTCTTTGATGTCAATTTTGTATTTCTGTAAGGCACCAGCGATCACGTCTTGTGTGGCTTGCCAGATTTCCAGGGGATCATGTTCAACCCAACCTGGTTTAGGATAAATTTGCTCATGCTCCTTTTGATCATATCCTACCGCCGCACCGTTGTAATCAAAAATCATAAAGCGGGTGCTGGTCGTACCTTGATCAATTGCGACTGCATATTTTGCCATTATTTACTCCTTTTGAGTTTTACTAGGTTGCATCTTAATTTAACAATCATTTGCCCAGACTTTTGCGGCAGTATCCAGCAGCATGAAGGTTGAAGTCGCACCGGGATCCTGATGACCGGCGCTTCGTTCGCCCAGATAGCTTGCGCGTCCCTTGCGGGCCACAAGGGGGATTGTCGCTATCATGCCATCTTCAGCTGCTTTTGCCGACAATGCCAATCCCTCCCCGAGTGACAGACCTTGTTGAGATGCTTCTTTCAAGGCCTCAACAGCCGGGATTAACGCGTCAACCATTGTTTTATCCCCCAGAGAGGCTTTTCCCAAATTGATCACACCGGTGGTAGCCGCCTCAAGCGCTTTCGCCCAGTCCTCTAACTCAAACTCTAATACGCCATCAATCGTTTTACCTGCCTGAATAAATATCGTTGAATACAAAGGTCCGCCGGCACCGCCGACTTTGGAAAGCAGGGCCATGCCCACGACTTTCATAATGGTTCCAATGTCTTTATCTTCGTTATCAGGTAATTTTTGCAGAACGGTTCGAAAGCCTCTGTTCATGTTCGCGCCGTGGTCTGCATCACCAATTTGTGCATCGAGTTCCGTCAGGTACTCCATATTTTCCGCAAGGACTTCTGCGTAGGCGCGAATCCACTTTAGAACATCTTCTCTTGTAACAGCCACTTAAACCTCACTAGGTTAGGGTCTGGAGGTTTTCTCCAGACCCTAAAATCAACAATCGTCTAATTAGGCACCCCAGCGCAAGCCAGCTGTCTTGACCGGTGCATCCCAGAGCTTGATCAGGTCGTCATCCATCTTCAATAACGTAATGGAAGTGCCAGCCATCTCCAAACTCGTGATATAGGGGCCGATCAAATTTCGGACGACTTTGATGCCCTTTGCCTCGAGCAGCTCAACGGCTTTGCGATATACAATGTAGAGCTCGATCAAGGGTGTGCCACCCATGCTGTTGACAAACAACAGCACTTCATCTCCGGACTCGAAAGGCAGGTCTTCAACGATAGGCGTCAGGAGCATCTCGGTTACCTCATCGGCAGGTTTAATCTTCATCCGAGTGCGGCCTGGCTCACCATGAATGCCAATGCCAATCTCCATCTCATCTTCGGGCAGGTCAAAGGTTGGCTTGCCCACGTGGGGAACCACACAGGATGTGAGCGCCATACCCATACTGCGGCCTTGCCCGTTGATCTTGCGTGCCAGGTTTGCGAGTTCTTGCAATGATCGGCCTTCTTCTGCAGCCGCGCCGACGATTTTTTCCATCAGCACGGTTAGGCCAACGCCCCGCCGTCCGGCAGTCCACAGGCTGTCTTTCACCGCAACATCGTCATCAATCACCACCGCTTCAACTTCAATCCCATCAGCTTTGGCCAGATCTGCAGCCATTTCGAAGTTCATGACATCACCGGTGTAGTTCTTGACAAGGTGTAAAACACCTGCACCGCCATCCACAGCTTTGGTCGCTTCGAGCATCTGGTCAGGGGTCGGGCTGGTGAAAACAGCACCCGGGCAGGCTGCGTCCAACATGCCCATGCCAACAAAACCACCGTGCATGGGTTCATGACCGCTGCCGCCGCCCGAAACGATACCAACCTTACCTTTTACAGGTGCATCAGCTCGTACGATGTAGTCAGGATCGTAATAGACCTTTACCAGGTCAGGATGAGCAGCTTCAATGCCTTTCAATTCCTCATTTACTACTTCTTCTGGTTTATTAATTAATTTTTTCATTATCTACCTGTTTATCCCTGATTTATTCGGATTCTCCTTCGGGAAGTTGTTTGCTGATAAAAAGATCATACAATACAACGCCAATAGGTCCAGCAATGGCAGGGATCAGGACAGGTGGGATCAGCCAGTAAAGGCCATCAAACAGGCCCTTGGTGCCCACGAGTGCACCGAAGATGCGAGGACCAAGATCACGGGCAGGGTTAATTGAATAGCCCGAGGGGCCGCCCAAGGAGAGACCGACTGCCAAGACGGTAAAGCCAACCAGCATTGGGCCAAGATTGTTCTTGAGGCCCAAATTCTTCGAATCGCCAGCAGCCATAACGCCCCACAGCAGCACCATCGTGCCAAAGAACTCGGCAACAATGGCAGTCACCATGCTGTACGAACCTGTGGCGGCAGCACCTTCGCCACCCCAGAAGGAGGAGGTGAAGACTGAACCAGGACCGGTCGACCAAACATTCGGCATACCTGCAGCAACCAGGCCATCACGATAGATCAGGAAGACAGCTGCGGCACCCAGGAAAGCACCGATCATTTGAGCAACAATGTAGGGCAACACTTTCTTCCATGGAAAATCGCGCTTGAAAGCCAGGGCTAAGGTCACTGCTGGGTTAATATGCGCACCGGACACACCACCGGATACGTAAACAGCAACGATAACTGCAAAACACCAGCCAAACACAATTGTGTTCCAGTTATAGGCCGGGGCTGCTAGACGGGGTGCTAACCCAACATGTGCAACAACACCATCGCCCAAAAGGATTAGCACAAAAGTCCCAAAGACTTCGCCGATAAATTCTTTAGATATTCTATCTTTCATTTTTCCTATTTCTCCTTAGTGATAAAAGATTGATACAAACCACAATTGTCGACCCATACTTCCCAATCCTTTTCTCCGATAAACACCTCCTTTCCTGATCGGTCCCCCGCTGAACAGTGCAGACCCAGTAAGCCAAATTATTGAAAATCAAAAAATGCACAATTTTAAACAAAAGCCCCTATTTCATAATAAATAGGGGATGGGCTTGCACTCTGAATATGCCTTGGCGTATCTGATGGAAGATAACCATAACATGTGCATTTTTTTAAATACTCTGTTCCAAAGGACTGGCATTTTTTAAACCTTCGAATGAGAATGTATGCTTATTCACTTTTTGCAATACGAACTTGATAGTATTTTTATCATATTTCATGGCAAATTGCAAGGAGCAAGTCTTTATTTTAGTTGAATTGTGATTCTAGGATCAACAAATTTTAAGGTTTGCAGCTGTCATGATTGATTTTTGCCAAACGAGTTTATTACCACAATTGAATCCAAATCCTAAAAATATGATAGTATAATTTCATGAAAGGTTTGGCACCTAGGAACCTTCACGCTGTATTCTCTGTCAAATTAAATCATGTCAAGTTTAAATGAAAACGCTAATCCGATGAAGAAGATACACCATAAATTAATCATAACCGGGATCAAGGAGCTGCAATGCACACTTGATCTCTTTTTTATCCCCCATTATCATCCATCAAACTCACAAATGCCTATCAACAGTGCTAAATGGCGACCTTTGCAAATCAATACTTATTTAACCTTTGAATATTATTAACAGACCCCTTGAGATCAAACAAACCCCGGCATAATAGAGAATATTCCATGACAATAACTCTTTGGAAATCGAAGTTGACCATTCAGCGAACCATCATCAATCCAGATCCAAGCCAAGATGATCGGATAGTAGAAGTAAACCAAACAAGGAGGTTAATGTGCAAGAAAAGTATGATTTCATCATAATTGGGGGCGGCGTGGTAGGATGTATTATCGCGCGCACACTATCACGCTATGAAGGGAAAGCGCTTTTGATTGAAAAGCAAGCGGATGTATGCATGGGTACAACCGCCGCCAACACAGCGATTGTCCATGCCGGTTATGATCCTTTACCCAACACGCTCAAAGCACGCATGAATGTAAAAGGCAATGCCATGTGGGATCAATTGGCAGGTGAGTTGAATTTTGCCTTCGAGCGGCGGGGAGACTTTGTCGTCGCCGTCGGTGAAGACGAATTGCCCGCCCTTGACGTTTTGATGACACAGGCAAAAAAGAATGGGGTCCCTGGTTGTGCGATATTGAGCGGGCCTGAAGTTCGACGGCGAGAGAAGAATATTACTCCTGAAACCAGCGGAGCATTGTGGGCCTCCACCGGCGGCATTTGCGATCCCTTCGCAGTCACTGTTGCGGCTGCTGAAAATGCAGTCATGAATGGGGCAGAGATTAAGTTAAACACTGAATTTAAAGAATTCATCATGGATGGCAGCCGCATCATAGGCATTAAAACAAACCGTGGTGACTTTTTCTCCCGCTGGGTTATCAACGCTGCCGGGCTCTTTTCTGATTTTGTTATGCATCAAGCGGGCGTCCGTCCAGAGTTTATCATCAAACCACGCAAAGGCGAATATTTCGTCTTTGATCAGGCAGATGTTCAAATTGATAATGTGCTCTTCCCGGTACCCTCCGAAAAAGGCAAGGGCATTTTGGTAACAGCCACAGTCCACGGTAACACAATCCTCGGCCCCAATGCTAATATTATCCAAGACAAAACGGACACCTCGACAACACTTGCTGGTATGGAAGAGATCTGGTCAGGCGCCCGGAAGCTTATTCCCTCGCTTAGCAAGAAACATGTGATTGCGACATTCGCCGGTTTACGTCCGATGGGCAACGCCCCCTGTAAAACGCCAGGGGTGAATTACAATGCAGACTACATCATTGAAATTCCCAAAGAAGTGCAGGGGTTCGTCAACCTGGGTGGCATTGAATCCCCGGGGCTGGCTTCTTCACCAGCCATTGCCCAAGAAGTCGTTGACCTTTTGAAAGATGCCGGTGAGGAATTACGCGTCAAGAAGGATTGGGATCCCATCCGACCAGCTCGCCCACGTTTCAGGGAGATGTCGCAAAAGGACCGAAAATTGCTGGTGGATATGGACCCCAGATATGGTCGCATCATTTGCCGCTGTGAAAATGTCACCGAAGGTGAAATCATCGCCGAGATTCATGCACCGCTCCCAGCTACAACATATGATGCCATTAAGCGCCGCACCTGGTTAGGAACAGGTCGCTGCCAGGGCGGGTTTGACACCCCCCGTATTGTAGAAATATTAGCAAGAGAACTGGGGGTTTCACCCCTCGAGATCACCAAGCTCGGCAAGGGCTCAGAATTTCTCTTAAGACCAACAAAGAATGTGGAGGGCTGAAATGTTATTAAAGAATACCTATGATGTTGTCATAATCGGTAGCGGCCCGGGTGGTTTGGCAGCTGCTGTTGAAGCGAAAAAAGAAGGTGCTCAAGATGTGCTGGTGATCGAGCGGGATGTGGAATTGGGCGGCATACTGCTTCAGTGCATTCATAATGGTTTTGGTTTAGAGATATTTAACGAAGACTTACCTGGTCCGAGTTACGCCCAGCGCTACATCGATGAAAGTCTCGCCTTGGGTGTAGAGACCCTTTTAGACACCATTGTTTTGGAGGTAACCCCAGGGCGAAAGATCTATGCCTCAAGCAAAAAGTATGGATTTGTTGAAATAAATGCCCGTGCGATCGTTTTAGCAATGGGATGTCGAGAACGCACCCGAGCAATGATCAGGATCCCAGGCATGCGTCCTGCTGGTGTTTTTACGGCTGGCACCGCCCAACGTTTTGTCAATGTAGAAGGCATCATGCCCGGGAATAAATTCGTTATCCTTGGGTCTGGCGATATTGGTATGATCATGGCTCGGCGATTAACCTTTGAGGGGGCAAAAGTTGAACGGGTGCTGGAAATCTTGCCCTACCTATCCGGTTTGACCCGAAACTATGTGCAGTGCCTTCAAGATTTTGATATCCCCTTACAATTCCAGCATACAGTTAAATTCATCCATGGAAAAAAACGGGTGGAAGCTGTCGAAATTGCAGCGGTCGATGAGAATTGGAACTTCATCCCTGGAACAGAAGAACTTATCCCCTGTGATACATTACTGCTTTCCGTCGGGTTAATCCCGGAAAATGAACTTTCTCGAAAGGTCGGGGTGGAGCTAGACCCGATCACAGGCGGTCCTTATGTGGATGAAAGCCGGCAAACCAATGTCCCGGGAATTTTTGCGGCTGGAAATGTTGTCCACGTGTATGACCTGGCGGACTGGGTCACCCTCGCCGGTTATGAAGCCGGGAAAGGCGCAGCTAAATTTGCCATGGCATTGCGAGCCAAAGAAACCGCACATATACCCGTGAATGCAGGCAAGAATGTCCATCATGTCGTCCCTCAATCAATTAACAAGTATGTTCTTGAACAAGATGAAATTGAGTTACAGTTACGCGTCCTCAAACCGATCGAGGACCGCTCAGTCATCGAAGTGCACGATGGAAATCATCAAATCGTCCGCAGGGTTGTCCGCTATGTCCGCCCGGGCGAGATGAATACCATAAAGTTAAAACCCCGTCATTTTGCAGATGTCGAAAAAGCGTCAAGTTTAACCGTTGACGTTAGTCCACGATAGGAGAAATTTGTAATGGTGGAAAAGAGAAAATTAATTTGTATCAGCTGCCCAGTAGGATGTGAGCTTACAGTTACCCTCGATGGAGATAATATCCTTGAAGTCGAGGACAATGCCTGTAAATTGGGTTTAGACTATGCTCAACAAGAGATATTTGACCCCAAGCGCATGGTGGCAACGTCAGTGAAAGTAAAGAACGGTTTCCACCCCCTTGTGCCAGTCTATACCGAACACCCTATCCCTAAACCGATGATCAAAGATGTCCTTGCGGAAGTCAGGAAGGTCGAAATCGAAGCCCCTGTTGACTTCAATCAGATTGTAATCGAAAATGTTCTTGACACTGGCGTCAACATCATCGCCAGCCGCAATATGCCCAAGGTTTAAAGCACGTATGTGAAGTTTTAAATTTAATCCACCGGCATGTCGTGTCGGAACACTGATCTGGATGGTTCACAGGTGAATCATCCAGGGGTTCACCCGACATGCCGGGCCAGCAACACGGTGATACCAATCGCATAAGCAGTGCAGGCTGCTTCAGCAACCTGCATGGTCAGCCCAGTCCATTCCTCCCAGGTGGTTTCACCGGTGGGCATCTCTATTCCGGCATGCGCAAACAGGGTTTGGTTGACATAGGGCCCCGTGTCCATGGGCTGATCCGGGAATCCGTCGTAACCCTACGCCTTAAGGATTGGCTCTGTGATATTAGCAATGTAATCATCCGGTTCAGAGACCCGGGGGGCGCAGATCGAGCAATTTTCCTCTGACGGCAGCAGGTGCACAATCGCCCATCACAAGGGTCAGGATCATAAACAATTCAAACAAAATTCTAGCCTTCATATTTCTTGTTCGTTTCTTGGATGGTTTTGAATTCAGTGGTCATCGCCAAAACTCCATCATCAAACACCTTATGAATTACAAAATGGGTTCAAATACCTGCGGAAGAGGTGTAATCACCTCACATCCATCCTCGGTGATCACCAGGTTATCTTCGATCCTGAAGCCGCCCCACCCGTCGATGTAGATGGCCGGTTCAATGGCCACGGCCATGCCGGGTTCGAGGACTTCATCACTGGCAGGGTGTAACCACGGCGCTTCATGGAATTGAAGTCCAATGCCGTGCCCAAGCTGATGGTTGAAATATTCACCATAACCATACTTTTCGACCACTTGCCGGGCCATGCGATCAACCTCACGTGCCAGCAAGCCAGGCTTGATCTTGTCGATGACCGTATTGACAGCCTCCTGGACCACTTTCATGATCTCGGCTGACCGCTGATCGGGCTGGCCCACAAAAAACGAACGGGTGATATCGATGAAATACCCGTTGGCCACAGCATCAAGTTCGACCAGCACCGGTTCACCCCACATGATCGGTTTGCGAGATGAAACACAAAACGGCCGCCAAGAATTTCTTGAATTCTCACCGGACATCACGAAGCAATACCCTCTGGCCCTGTTGGTGTTTTTATAGCCAATACCCATACCGTAGATATGACCTTCCACCATCCCCGCAACAACCGCTTCCTGCACCCCGGGCTTGATCAGGCCGCGTGCTCGTTCCAGCCCAAATCCTGCAATCTCGTTGGTGATCTTGAGCAATTCAATCTCCATTGGCGATTTGACCACCCGTGATTGTTTGATTTGCGGCGTAGCATCCACCCATTTGTTGTTTGGGAAGGCTGCGAACATATCGTTCAACACCTTGAAGGTAGGCACACGCGCTTCTGCAGCGACATTATTCCCGCCCACCAGGTCAAAGCTGCCCTCAAACCCGACCACGGATTTTTCATAGCTGCGTTCCTTCCAGATCTCGCCCATCAACCTGAGAATGTTGGCGGGTGGGTTGGCCAACTCAGCCATGTTGATGAACTGGTAAGTGCGCTGGTCTTTAACCCAGCCATCAGCCGCATAATCCAATTCCGAATATGGCAGGATCAGGACAGGGTCATCATCCACGGGGAAGATCAGGCAAGAAGAGCCAAACACCGGCCAATAGCCTGAAAGATAAACAACGTTTTCCGGCAGGCGGCAGACCAGCACATCGATCCCAGCCTCCTGCATGAACTTTTTCATTCGATCCGTTCGAAATTTGTCCATAATTGTTCACTCCCTTTCATTTGGTTCAATGATGACTTTAACTGCCCCGTCTTTGCGGTTGATGAAAACGTCCAAGGCTTCTTGATATGAGTCGAGGGAAAACTTGTGGGTGATTAAATCCTGCACGTTCAACTTGCCAGCCGCAATCATTTCGATGGCACGCCACATGGTGTTGGGGTCTGCACGCGATCCCGTGATCATGATTTCATCATGGACAATTTGCTTAAAAGGCACCGGTTCCTGAACTTCCGCTCCTGGCACACCCAATAAGCTGATCTTGCCGCCCTTTTTCACCATCAGGATGGACTGCGTCAAGGTCCCTGCAGCGCCAGAGCATTCGAACACTTCATCTGCCCCGCGCCCTTGTGTGATCTCTCGCACGACCTCAACCGGGTTGACCTTTTCAAAGTCCACGACCATATCCGCTCCGAGCCTTTGCGAGGCTTCCAGTCGGGAGCGGCGGCCAACCATGATCACTTTGGCTGCGCCCATCGCCTTTGCCAGGCGCATGGCCAGCAGGCCAATCGGTCCCGGTCCAATGATGACGGCGGTGCCGCCTGGCGTGATCCCGGTCAATTCCAGGCCGTGCAATGAAACGGCAGCAGTATCGCCCAGTGAGCCTTCTGCAAAACTGACCGTGTCCGGTATTTTCGTGACCGTATTGGCGGAATGCACAGCGTATTGTGCATAGGCGCCATCGTTTACAAACCCGTAGTGCCGGTGTCCCGATTGAGAATTGCCATAATTCATGCACAGGGTGTACCGGCCGGCTTTGCAATTTTCGCAAAATCCGCAGCCTTTATGCGGCTCACCTGCCACACGATCGCCAATATTGAGGTTAGTGACACCTTCGCCCAGGGCAACCACTTCGCCTGCCCACTCATGTCCAGCGATAAAAGGATAATAAGGCGGCCAAATACCGGCCAAACCGCCCTGAAAGATTTCCGGATCGCTGCCACAAATGGCCACTGCCCTGACTTTCGATAACACTTCGTATGCCCGAGGCTGCGGCACCGGCACTTCCCGCAATTCATGTTCACCCGGGCCTGTAAGGACGATGGCCTTCATAACCTTTGGAATTTGTGTCATGCGCTTGTTTTCTCCTTATGCTTCACCAATAGGGCGTGACCGATGGTGGTTTATTCACCAGGTTCGGTCGTGACCGTAAATAACGGTTCCAATGTTTTGTATAATTGCTGAAACTTAATGAATAATGCCTGATACTGTTGATGATGTTCACGATTGGGTAATATTTTCTTTTCAATGACAGAACGTGTGAATAATTGGTCGTAATCGCTGATGTGCTGCATTGCTTTGAATGCCAGGGCTGCCGCACCGATCAGCGAGCCTTCAAAATTGCCAGGGACCAAAATGGGATGACCAAAGATATCCGCCTGGATGTGCAACATCAGATCCGACCTGACATACCCGCCCGTGGCGCGGATTTCTACCTCATCTGTGCGCTTGATTTGGAGTTGGTCAAATATCGAATAAAGCGCAAACAGGATGCCTTCAATACCTGCCCGGGCAAAGTGAGCCCGTGTGTGCAAGCTGCTCAACCCAAAAAACACACCCCTGGCATTTTCATTGTAGATTGGCGCACGCTCACCAAATAGATAGGGTAAAAAGAGCAGGTTGTCTGCGCCCACCCCTACTTGTTCAGCGCCTGCGAACATTGCCGTGAAAGCTTGCTCACCCTCAAGTTCTGCTGGTGAAAAATTATCCACCAGCCACCGGGTGACCAGTCCGCCGTTATTCATGGCGCCGCCCCGAATCCAAATCTGGTCATCCAGCGGGTAAGACCAGACCCCATAGGATTCCGGGTTGGTCAACGGTGATTCGGCAGCCATCCGGCAGGCGCCGCTGGAACCCAGCATGGTCGTGACCTGGCCTGGTTTATACGCCCCTGCTCCCAAGGAGGATAGCACCCCATCAATAGCGCCCAGCACAACCGTGATGTCATCGGGCAGGTCAATCAATCCGGGGGAATGACCACGGTTTGTTTGCAGCAAAGTCGTGGTCGGGTGGATTTTCGGCAGCTGATCTGTGCTAATACCTGCAATTTCAAGAAGCCTGGCATCCCAATCCCCTGATAGCACGTTGCATAAACCGGTAGCAACTGCATTCGAAAAATCGGTCACAAACTGCCCGGTCAGCTGATAAACCAGCAGGTCCTTCAGGGTGCAAAAGTAATGGCATTTTTCAAAATCGGGCTTGGTATTTTTCAACCAGAGCAGTTTGGGCAGCCAGTAGCTTGCGTGGACCGGTGTGGCCGTGCTCAAAAAGAACGCCTTGCCGTGGGTGCCCAATAGCAGATCGGCTTCACGATGGGCCCGTAAGTCGGTGTAGGTTAATACCGGCAGAATGGGTGTAAATTGCTCATCCAAACATACCAGGCTGGCCACTGCATTTGAAAAAGTGAGCCCGGCCACTCGGATTTTGGCCTCCTGAGCCCAATCTAACGCCGCTTGGATGCAGAGCCGAGATGAAAACAAGATCTCCTCAGCGTTGACCTCTGCTTTGCGGGTTGAATCCGTCAGCAACGAAACCGGAACAGACTCCTGAAACAGGAGTTCCAGTGTGTCCGAGACGATCGCTGCCCGAACACTGCTTGTTCCGAGGTCTACACTGATCACATACATAATCATTAATCCAAATAATTGCTGTAATAATTTCCTGTTAATTGTAATTTATTTCTAATGTCCGCTTGTGGAAATTTCAACAAGTAGGACATTTTAACTTTGCCTTGACAGTATCAATCGCTGCCTGTTGAGCTTGTCCCTCCCCATCGTCCTTACACAATGCATGGGGTATAATCACGTCCTATGGCAAAACCTGTTGTTGCCCTGGTGGGCAGACCCAATGTTGGCAAGAGCACCCTCTTCAACCGCCTGACCGGCGAACGGCTGGCAATCGTGGATGAGGTGCCCGGTACGACCCGTGACCGCCTCCTGGCCGAATCGGATTGGAACGGTTATTTCTTCTTTGTGATGGACACAGGCGGGATCGATCCGACCAAAGGAAAAGGCCAGGCACCCCTCTCGGTTGGTTCCAAGGATTTCGTCCAGCAGATTCGCGACCAGGCTGAGCTCGCCATGGAAGAAGCGGATGTGATCCTGTTCGTCGTCGATGGCCAGGCCGGGGTGACCCCCGCCGATCATGAAATCGCCGAGATCCTGCGCCGCAAACAGCGCTCGGTTGATGGCAAATTCCTTCCACCGGTCATCCTGGCGGTTAACAAGGCAGAAAGTGCCAAAACCCGTCAGACCGTAGCCGAATTCTACGAGCTCGGCATGGGTGACCCCTTCGCCATCTCCGCCTTACACGGCACCGGCACGGGAGACCTGCTCGATGAAGTCGTCCGCCACATTGAAGCCTTTGACGAAGACACCGAAGAAGACCTCTCTGCGAAGATCGCCATCGTTGGCAAGCCCAATGCTGGCAAATCCAGCCTCCTCAACAAGATCATCGGTGAAGAGCGCGCCATCGTTAGCGACATACCCGGCACCACACGCGATGCGGTCGACACCAAAATAGAGTACGAAGGCATCCCCGTCACCCTGATCGATACGGCCGGGATCCGCCGCAGGGGCAAGGTGTTACCGGGGGTGGAAAAATACAGCGTGATCCGCAGCATGAATGCCATCGAACGGGCAGATGTTGCCATTTTAGTGATCGATGCCACCACCAGCATCACCGCTCAGGATACTCACATTGCCGGTTATATTAAAGACGCCTGGAAGAGCGCCATCGTTGTCGTCAACAAATGGGATCTGGTCGAAAAAGACACCTACACCATCGATGAATACACGGCCAAAATCCGGCACGAGTTGAATTTTATGGACTACGTCCCAATGATCTTCATCAGTGCCCTGACTGGCAAACGGGTTGACCGGGTTTTGCCGCTCGCCCTGCAGGTCCAGGAGGAGCGGTTGGTGCGCCTGTCCACATCTCAGATCAACCGCATCATCCAGAACGCCCAAGACCGCCACCCCGCGCCTTCAAGGTCTGGCCGATCGTTGCGCATCTACTACGGCACCCAGGTACGCAGTGACCCGCCAACCTTCATGTTGTACGTCAACAATCCAGAATATGCCCACTTTACCTATCTGCGCTACATTGAAAACCAAATCCGGGCCGAATATCCCTATATCGGGACGCCCATCCGCATCGTGCTCAAAAAGCGCCGGGAGTAGCGGCTGACCATTCTTGACGAGATACGTTATAATGAAAACGAAAACTGAACCATCTTGGTGCCCTAACCAGCCATCAACAAGAAGTAACCATGATTGAAGACACACAAACCGAACAAACCTCTGCCCACCCCACCGAGCGAGCCGGATCCAAATCAAGGCGCTCAGGATGCCTTGGGTTTTTTATTGATACCGTCGAAACCATCCTGCTGGCGCTGGTGTTGTTCCTGGCGATCAACGCCCTATCGGCCCGGGTCAGGGTCGAAAATGTTAGCATGCAGCCAACGCTGAAACCTGGCGAATTCCTCCTGGTCAACCGCGTTGCCTACAAATTTGGCGAGCCCTCGATTGGCGATATTGTTGTCTTTCATGCCCCGGGCGCCAGCGATATGGATTACATCAAACGCATCGTTGCCCTGCCTGGAGACCAGGTTCGCATTACGGATGGGCTGGTGTATGTGAACAACCAGCCGCTGTATGAACCCTACATCGCAGAAGCACCCCGCTACACAGGCACCTGGGATGTGCCGCCTGACGAATATTTTGTCCTTGGCGATAACCGCAATAATTCCAGCGACTCACACATGTGGGGGTTTGTGCCCCATGATGACATTGTTGGGCGTGCTTTGCTGATCTATTGGCCCCTCTCTGAAGTCACATTGCTACGCAGTCCGGGCATCGTTCAAGCCGTTCAGTGATCTCAAATCTGTGAAGCCTGTCTATCCACATAATCAACAAACCTTCGCCCTTTTGGTGCTTAATTATTTTTATTTTGGTGATAAAATCATCGCCAAGGAAAAATTATGCCGACCCTTCTGATTGAGAACCTCGACAGCCAGCCTTGCCAAAATTGCCAGGGCGGACGCAAGCACCTGCAAACGGTCACTCTGATGACCTGGCTCGGTGACGATCTGATCACCGTACCAGACTTCCCTGCCTGGATCTGTGACCTGTGCGGTCACCGCCTTTACGACAGCGAGGCGCTGGCGCAATTGAGCCTGCTCCTCAACCCGGATGCGGGCACACCCATCCATCCCGGGCTTCAAAACCTGCCCAATAAACCCGCAGCTAACATTAACCCACCTGCGTAGGTTGTTTTTCCCGCAACAAAATTAAAGAACAAATCAAACACAAATCACGAGCCTTGGCAACAACCCAGCTTATGTTGGTTTTAACCAAAAGGCAGGCTGCAGGATCTTACACACCTTGCCCACCAGACTGCTGGTGTGGTTCTAGAGCCCAACTGATGCCACGCCCCTGCAAAGGCAGGGTGAATCCAAAGACAGCTGTTGGTTTACCGTTAAAACAGATTAATATTCCCTTTGAACAACCCCCTAAAATTGACTTATCCTGCCCCGCATGCTATCATTTAGTTAGCTATTATTTCATTTATTTTGCACTTTAAAAGGAGTCATCATATATGTCCATTGAATTTATCTCTCGTATTATTGGATTCATCCTTATTGGCGCAACTGGCTTTTTTATAGGCGAACCTGTTGGGCACTTAATCCAAAGGGTATGGGTCGAAAGCCCTCAGAACATCCTTTTTTACCAAATTCTCTCAACCTTTATCTTTGCAGTATTTGGTTTCATTATCGCGCCATGGATATCGATCAAACCCATCTCTGCGCTGCGCAAACAACTCAGTAACCTATCTGCCCAAACACTGGTTTTCGGGATCCTGGGGCTGATCGTTGGGTTGGTTTTATCCGCCCTGCTGGCATACCCCATCTCCCTGCTGCCCCCACCATTTGGCAGCATCCTGCCTTTTATTGCCGTGCTGATCTTCGGCTACTTGGGCGTGATCCTGTTTGTCTCCCGCCAGAAAGAGCTGCGCCACCTGATCCGCGTTGGGCCGCGCGGTGGTGACCTGGAGGACGGGTCAGAGGACGCCAATGCGATCACCGATAGCCGGCGCATTCTCGTGGATACCAGTACAATCATCGATGGGCGCATTTATGATATCGCCCGCACGGGTTTTCTGCTTGGACGCTTGCTCATCCCGCGCTTTGTGCTCAACGAGCTGCAATACGTCAGCGATTCGGCAGACAACCTCCGCCGCCAAAGGGGCCGACGTGGTATGGAAGTTTTGGCCGAGTTGCAGAAAGACCCTGATATCCCCGTCACCATCACAGATATCGATGTCGAAGGTGTCCGTGAAGTCGACGATCGTTTGGTTGTCCTTGCTCGCCAGTTAAACTGCCCTATCCTCACCAACGATTACAACCTCAACCGCGTGGCTGAACTGCAGGGCGTCAAAGTTCTCAATATCAACGAGCTGGCCAATGCTGTAAAAGCCATCCTGCTGCCGGGTGAATCCCTGGATATGACCATCATCCAGGAAGGCAAGGAATACGGCCAGGGCGTTGGGTATATGGAAGATGGCACCATGGTGGTGGTGGAAGACGGGCATGCCTACATCGGAAAAACCATCAGGATCACCGTCACCAAGGTTCTCCAAACTGCGGCTGGCAGGATGATCTTTGCCAAACCTGAATAAGTACATATACACCGGAATTTAGACAGAGAGCTTATTAACCATGACCTTACGAGTTTATAACACCCTGACCCGGGAAAAAACTGAATTTAAAACCATCGAAGAAGGAAAAGTCAGGATGTATGTCTGCGGGCCAACCGTTTACGACAGCGCCCATGTTGGACATGCGATGTCAGCCCTGGTTTTTGACATTATTCGGCGGTATCTGATCTTTCGGGGCTACGATGTCGAATATGTGATGAACTTCACCGATGTGGATGACAAAATCATCGACCGCGCCAAACGCATGGGCGTGGACCCCTTTGAGCTCGCCGAGAAATATATCGAGGAGTTTAAAAACAACCTGCGGGACCTCAATATCATGCCTGCCACAGAGCACCCCCGCGCCACGGAAGAGATCAATGCGATCATTGATATGGTGTCGCAATTGATCGAAAAAGGTGCTGCCTACGAGGTGGAAGGGGACGTATATTTCAGGGTTGAAACAGCCAAGGATTACGGCAAACTCTCCGGCCGCAAACTGGAAGAAATGAACGCAGGCAGCCGCATCCGGGTGGACGAACGCAAAGAAAACCCCATGGATTTCGCCGTCTGGAAGAAAGTCAAACCTGGCGAACCCTCCTGGGACAGCCCCTGGGGCCCTGGCCGGCCTGGTTGGCATATCGAATGCTCGGCTATGAACCTGAGCCACCTGGGTCATCAAATTGACATTCACGGCGGCGGCAATGACCTGATCTTCCCCCACCATGAGAACGAAATCGCCCAGACAGAAGCCATCACCGGTGCGCCCTTTGCGCGCTACTGGATGCACAACGGCATGCTTCAGCTCAAAGGGGAGAAGATGTCTAAATCCATCGGCAACCTGGTCCCGATCAATGAGTTCCTGGAAGAATACCCCGGGGACGTGATGCGCCTGCTCGTCCTCAGTTCCTACTACCGCAGCCCGTTAACCTTCAACAGCGAAGTGATCGAAGCCAACCAGCGTGCCCTGGAACGACTGCTGTCTGCCAAACGCCCCGCCCTGCCAGGTGCGGCAGGCGCACCTGCTGATGTCCTCGAAAAACTGGACAAACAGATCACCGCCACCCGTGAAGCCTTCATCGCCGCCATGGATGAAGATGTCAACACCGCAGGCGCCCTGGGGAGCATCTTCGACCTGGTGAGAGCCATCAACCAGGCTCGATCAGAGCAGGCCACCGACGAAGAATTATCGCCTGCCCAGCATACCTTCAACGAGCTGACCGGTGTTTTAGGCCTTGAACTGAACGAGCCTGAAGCAGGGGCCACCGGAGCGGACGCATTCATCGATCTTTTGCTCGACCTGCGCCAGCAGCTCCGTGAACAAAAAATGTACAGCCTGGCGGATGGTGTGAGAGACGACCTGTTGAAACTGGGTGTGGTCATCGAAGATACACCCCAGGGTTCAACCTGGCACTGGGAGTAACCCTTGAGCGAATGGATCACCGGCCGAAACCCCATCTTCGAAGTGCTCAGGGCACAGCGCCGGCAGGTTAACCACCTTTGGATTGCGGAAAACATCCAAAAAAATACGCAACTGGATGAGCTCATCCGGCTGGCACGCGCCCAAAACATTCACATCAAACCCGTCAATCGGTCCACCCTCGATGGGATTGACCCCCATCACCAGGGCATGGCCCTCAATACCGGCAGTTATCCCTACAGTGACTTGGACGCTATCATCGGGGTCGCCCAGGGGCGAGGCGAGCCTGTCTTTGTGTTGCTCTTGGACCAGGTGCAAGACCCGCAAAACCTGGGAACACTGTTGCGCTCTGCAGAAGCATTCGGTGTGCACGGCGTCGTTCTGCCGCTTGCCCGGACAGCAGCCGTCACACCAGCCGTGGTGAACGCCTCATCAGGGGCAACAGAACTGCTCAGGATCACGCAGCACAACCTCGCCCAGGCTATGGACCGCCTTAAAGCAGCGGGCGGGTGGATGATCGGCCTGGAAGACAGCCCTGCTGCGCAGGCGCCAGCCAAGGTCAACCTCGCCGGCGGGATCGGGCTGGTAGTTGGCAACGAAGCCAGCGGTTTGCGCCGTTTGGTGAGGGAAAAGTGCGATCTCTTGATGCGCCTGCCCATGTCTGGCCGGATCGACTCCCTCAACGCCGCAGTTGCCGGCTCAATTGCCCTTTATCTTGCCAGCCAGGCACGCAAGTAACACCCCTAACCCGCTGACCATGATTCAAATGCAAGCAAAGCCCACAATGCATACAATTTCAATGAAATCGCACAATTTTTATGCTATTTATACAAATATCTAGTATACTTCATAGAAATTAAAAATTAATCCATGGAGGGACCCACATGAAGATCAGTAAAAAATTAAACGATGCCATCAACACCCAAATCGGCGAAGAATTGTTTGCATCCAACGGCTACGCCAACATGGCAGCCTACTTCGACAGCATCGGTCTCGTGCGCCTTTCACAGATGTATTTCAAACAATCAGAGGAAGAACGCGAGCACGCATTGAAATTTGTGCATTTTTTGATGGAAGTTGAAGGCAATGTAGCCATTCCCGCAGTTGAAGCCCCCACCAGCCAATTTGCCAGCGTCAAAGCGGCTCTTGAAGCGGCCATGACCTGGGAAAAAGACGTCACCGGCCGGATCAACCACCTGATGGACCTGGCGATTGAGGAAAAAGATTACGCCACCCAGGATTTTCTGCGCTGGTATGTTTCCGAACAGGTCGAAGAAGAAGCCAACGTCTCCCACCTGCTCACCCTGTTGGAAGCCCTGGGCGACCGTTCCATCTTGAATCTTGAAGCATACCTTCCCGGGTAGACCAACAATATTTTCAAACACTAAAAAGGACGGCGATGCGCCGTCCTTTTGTGTTTTACCTGGTAATGAGCCTTTCATGCAGGACGAATGACCGTCTCACCGCCCATCAACGGCTGCAGCACCTCGGGGATCAGCACGGAGCCATCCTTTTGCTGGTAGTTTTCCAGCACAGCGATCAGCGTGCGGGGCATCCCCAAACCTGAGCCATTCAGGGTGTGCACGAACTCCGTGCCTTTTCCGTCCACTGGCCGGTAGCGCACCCCTGAGCGGCGTGCCTGGAACTCGCCCACATTTGAGATCGAAGAAATTTCCAGCCATTCACCGCAGCCCGGTGCCCAGACTTCAATGTCGTAGGTCTTATGCGAACCGAACCCCAGGTCACCTGTGGATTGCAGCAACACCCGGTAGGGTAAACCCAATTGCGCCACCGTCTCTTCAGCGTCCTTCAGCATGCGCGCATGCTCTGCTGGTGAGTTCTCCGGTTTGCAATAGGTGTACATCTCCACCTTGTCGAATTGGTGGCCGCGCTTAATGCCGCGCACATCCCGCCCAGCGCTCATCTTTTCACGCCGGAAGCAGGCGGTGTAGGCGGTATAGCGCAGGGGCAGCAGGTCTTCATCCAGGATCTCACCCATATGGAGGCCTGTAAGCGGCACTTCAGCCGTCGGCACCATCCACAGGTCCTCTTCGTGATCCTTGTAGAGGTTGTTCTTGAACTTGGGTAACTGCCCGGCGCCATACAGGATCTCACCTCGGACCATGAAGGGCGGATATTTTTCCAGGTACCCCTGGCGGATGTGCAGGTCGACCATCCAGAAGATCAACGCACGCTGCAAGCGCGCCCCGGCGCCGCTGAGCACATAAAACCGGGACCCTGCCAGCTTAACCCCACGGTCAAAGTCAATGATGCCCAATTCAGGGCCTAAGTCCCAGTGCGGTTTGGGTTCAAAATCAAAATCGAGCAAATCACCTACTTGGCGGATGACCACATTGTCGCTATCATCCACACCCACTGGGACTTCCGGATCGGGGATATTGGGAATTTCTGACACCAGCGCTTCGAGATCGGCTTCAACCTGTTTGAGCTGCGTATCAACGGTGTCGATTTGCTCTCCGAGGGCACGCATGGCCTCGATTTTCGCCTGCCGTTCGTCTTTATCCTTCATCTGCCCAATTTGCTTGGAGACCACATTTCGTTCCGCGCGCATTTCTTCAACATCCTGGATGAGCAGGCGGCGCTGCTCGTCCAAAGCGAGGATCGCGTCGACAGGAGTGGGGTCCATATGGCGTTTCTCAAGCGCTGTGCGCACAAGATCGGGATCTTCTCGAAACAACTTCATATCAAGCATCTGGGGGTATCCTCCGTTGTCATTTATCTGGTCTGATTTTACCTTAACATTATCCGATCATTGGTGACTTCCCGCGCAGGATCAACCGAGTCATTTGTCCACACAACCTGGGGTGGCCTGCTATGATGCGATATAATGGGGCAGGCAAATCATCGGGAAGAACACAGCACGTCTAAGCCCAACCACACAACTGTGCTAAACAGGATCACACTCGCAGTGGCTGGCCTGTCACCTGGCTAACACCGCCAATGGTGCATGGGGTAATCCCGTCAGAAATTACCTTCACACCTTGCCAACTTGTGTGAAGATCATCGATTAACCGTTGGATAACAGCAGCTTATGAGAACCCACATAAAACCGATACCCGTCACAGGATTTCTGCTACTAACCGTTATGGTCATGGCCTTGCTGCTCTCGGCAGCCAATGAAGCCTGGCTGGCCCATCCGGCAGCCGGGATTGTGGCAGTGATCATCACCGTCGGCACCATGGTGGATATCTACCTTGAGGGTAAAGATCTCCTGCAAAACGATTCTAATCCGGCAGAATTCTTAACTAAAGCACTTGAATGTTCCGCTGTCTTCATCGGCGGGATCTTTACATTTTATCTTTCGATTGAGATGGGCTTAGGAGCAGTGATCGCTTCCAGCCTGGTGGCAATCATTGCGGATATGATCATCCCCGACTACGGCGTTCCTGCCTATTGCGGATCCTTCGTTGGGATGTCCTCCAATGCCCTGTTCTTCAATTTCAGCGAGGTCGCCCTGGCCAGCGCTATCGCCGGCCTGGTGTATGTGCTCGCCAGGGATGTGTACGGCGGCTTCGGCGGCAAATTGGGCACAATCGCCTTCATCGGCGGGGCCATCGCTGGTTTTGGATTGGGTAGGGAATTCCTGGTCGTACCCATCGCAGATCTATATACTAACCTGTGGGTGCTGGCAATCGCATTCATCGCAGCACCACTGACCTTTTACCTCAGCCACAACCGGGGCAACGGGCCAGTCCTTGCCTCCGGTGTGGTGGGACTTTTCGGCGGGTTGACCCTGCCGGCCTTGTTCCCCCAAATTGGAAACACCCTGGCCGTCGTCGCCATTTGCGCCAGTTTCACCGGCATGTCCAGCACACAACGCTGCCATCGATTCTGGCACATCCTGGTGGCCGGCTTGTTCACGGAGATCCTGTTCATCTTCACCACCCCGCTGTTGGGGGGCGCCGGCGGCAAGCTGGGCACGATCGCGTTCGCCTCCATCATCTCGACCAACGGGTTTATCAGGATTTACCAGCAAATTCACGGAGTTGAACCCTGCGAATAGACCAACCCGTTTGGATCCCTGCACCGTAACCCCAGTGCTTCCACCAGGCTCTGATTGGCCAAAATACAGGTCTATACGAAGCTGGTCACGGCGAGTCCCTCCCTAAATGAACGAAAACAACCTTATTTATGCAAACAAGCTATAATAACGCCATGATGCGACACAGCACACGGCCCATCGCCATGATTGCCCTCGCGCTGTTCCTGTCCACGGTTATCTATGTTCAGCCTGTCTCAGCCCAGGGCGGCTCACCGGTTGAGTTGATCAACACCGTCAACGCCTTGCGCCAGAGCCTGGGGCTGGAACCGTATACCGTTGACAGTTATTTGATGGGGTTTGCCCAAAGTCACAGCGATTACATGGCCTCCCTGGGCAGGTGGACTCACACACGGGCGGATGGCACCACGGCCTTTGACTATGGGATCAAAGAGAATGTCGCCATGGGCACCAACATGACCGTTCAGCACTGTGTCTACACCATCTGGTCCGATTGGGTCCACTACCAAACGATGACGGCATATGCAACCGGCAAGGTCGGTGCCGGCGTTGCCGTGGCAAACGGCATTGTCTATTACACCCTCAACGTGCTCCCGGGAGAAAGCGTACCCAGCCAGCCTGTAGCGGCGGGCAATCCGGGTGAGAATGCAGTCCTAATTGCGCAGGAGCAGCCCATCACTATTTCGCAAATCGTCACAGCCACACCGGGTGAAGATGGCGCCATCATTCACACCGTTCAATACGGCGAAACGCTTTGGACGATCTCAGAAGCCTATGAGGTCCCCATCGACCAAATTCTGACCCATTCCGGGCTGAGCCAGGGGACGACCCAGCTGTTTGTCGGTCAGGAGCTGATCATCCGACCCGCCTCTGACCCC
Organism: Anaerolineaceae bacterium UBA4775; assembly: GCA_002403205.1. GTDB lineage: Bacteria > Chloroflexota > Anaerolineae > Anaerolineales > Anaerolineaceae > Brevifilum. Next base: position 61,325 of record DHHJ01000022.1, on the reverse strand, counting down.
ACAGCCACCCCGACCCCCACCAACACGCCACTCCCCAGAACGCCCACATCCACCCAGCCGCGCCCAACCATGACGCCCTTCCCCACTCGCACGCCCTGGCCCACCGCCACACCCACATTGCCGCCCACTGCCCTCCACCGTGCCCTGAGCGACAGCCGGAATGTCGGTTTGGGGCTGGTCATCGTCAGCGGTTTGGGGTTGGTGGTCGTGCTGTACCTGGGATTTCTCAAGAAAAATTGACATCAATCCAAAACATGCGTTGAATCCCATCAAAAGGAAAAGTTGGATTCCTGTGGTACAGGCCTGCTGCCAGGTCCCCCATTACAGCATAAGGTAATTACAGCTTGTGGGCTACCACCTACATTAATTTGCCATTTGTGGTCAATAAAACTCATCATTGAATTTGGAAAATGCACAAAAACAGGTTAATGTGCAGCAATTTTCAAAAACCGCTTGACAATCAGTCGAAAAATATGATACACTCGCTTTGTTAAATGCGATGCCGCCAATGGCGGCACTATGTATGGATAGAAAATAATAAGAAAGGAAGCACTCAAGTGAATACAGTATACTTCATTGCCCACATGCGTCGGTTTCTTTCCAACGAAGGTGTTGGATTCGAACAACTGTCGCGGAGTGCGCCCCTTCATATTTAGGCAAGCCTAAATTTACGGCATTTTAGCCACGGGCAAACTCCAAGCCCGTGGCTTTTTTGTTTTCAAACAGAACATACGCCAACAAAGAGCCAGAAAACCTCTGAAAGCCACGGGACCTCACCAACCCGTGGTTTTTTGACCAGATCAGTAGTGCAATTTTTGGAGAAGAAATGAAAACGACAACCGCAGCCTTAAAATTCCGCCCGTTTACCCTGGCAGACGCACCAGCCGTGGTGAACCTGTTCAATGCCTGTTCCCAGGCGCTCTTCGGCTGGGACGATGCGGACCTCACCCAGATGATGATCGACTGGACCTCACCTGGACTCAACCCCGAAGAGGTGATCCGCGTGCTTGAGGATGACCAGGGCAACATCGTCGGTTATATCGAAGTTTGGGATACGACCCAGCCGCATGTCGTGAAGTACGTATGGGGTGTGATGCATCCTGAACATTGGGACGATGCCCATTACCACGACATGCTCGCCTGGGCAGAAGCCTGCGCACGGAGCCGGATCAGCCTGGCACCGCCGGAAACCCGGGTGGTCATGTCCCAGGGTTTACCCAACCAGGACATTCGGCGCAAAAAGGCGCTGGAAGCCTACGGATTCCAGCTGGTCAGGCACTTCTTCCGCATGGAGATTGACCTCACACACCCCTGTGCAGCGCCCAATCTCCCTGATGGTATGCGGATTGAACCCATGGACCCGGACTCAGAACTCAGAGACACAATCCTGGCCCTTGAAGACGGCTTCAAAGATCACTGGGGTCACGTGGACCGGCCTTTTGATGAAGTTTATGCCCAATACCAGCATTACATCAAGAATGACCCGGATTTCGACCCCTCGCTATGGCTGCTGGCAAAATCTGGCGACCAAATTGCTGGTGTGTGCCGAAGTTCAGCCAAGACCGTCGAAGATCCGGACATGGGCTGGGTTAATCAGTTATGTGTGCGCAAACCCTGGCGGCGTCAAGGACTGGGGATGGCGCTGCTGCTGATGGCTTTTAATGACTTTTACCGCCGCGGGGCACAGCGGGCTGGTCTGGCAGTGGATGCCGCCAGCCTGACCAACGCCACCCGGCTGTATGAAAAAGCCGGCATGCACGTGACAAAACAATATAACTCCTACGAAATGGAACTGAGGCCAGGCAACAACCTGACAACCGATTGAACGCACGCAGCCGGGCCAAATTATCAGAACATAACAAGAAAGATTAGAACATCACTATGGAACTAACACAGACATCTAAATCAACACATCAACGCATCCTTTCCAACACGCTGATTGTCTTTATGGTGGCGATGGTCTTTGCCAACATTGCCTCAGAGATGTATATGACCATGCTGCCCCTTTACATGAGGTACCTCGGCGCTGACGTGATGCAAATCGGGATTTTCTTCACCGTGTCGCAAATCGTCCCCCTGATACTGCAGGTGCTGGGCGGGTGGATCTCCGATACCATCGGCCGTTTGAGAAGCGTCGCCCTGGGCAGTTTGATTGGCCTGGGCGCCTTCATCAGCCCGATTTTTGTCCCCACGTGGCAGTGGCTCTACCTGACCGAAGGGCTGAATGCTGTAACACGTTCATTGATCGGGCCCAGTTTCGGCGCCTTCATCGCTGAAGAGACCACCGAAGAACATCGTGGCAAGGTGTACGGGATTACCGATACGATCTACACGGTTGTGACCGTGATCGGGCCGCCCCTGGCCGGCTGGCTGGCAGACACCTACGGCTTTCGCAGGATGCTGACCGTCGCGGCCGGAATTTACATCTGTGCGACCGTTATTCGGGTCATTTTGGCTAAAGTCGCTGGCAAACGTCGGGCTGAAACCGCTCGGGAAAAGCTTTCATTGCAGACCCTGAAGCTGAACTTCAAAACCATTCTTGGGCTTGCAGTCGCTGGCGGCGTGCTGTCCTGGCTGCTGGTCACCGATGGCGTGCGGGATATCGCCTTTTCGTTGTCCTTCCGCCTGATGCCGGTCTACCTTGAGGATATCGGAGGCTTGAGCTTACAGCAGATCGGCTGGTTGAACTCGTTTTTCGGTATCGCCATGATGGTCACCACCATCCCTGCGGGGTGGTTATCAGATAAATTCGGTGAACGGATTGCCATTGCGGGCGGTTTTTTCCTGGAGTTCATCGCGCTGCTGTTGTTCATCAACGTGGACACCTTCATTGGTTTTGCCGGCTCGTGGGTGATCTTTGGGATCGGCGTAGGCTTGCTCTCGCCAGCCTACCAATCGCTGCTCAGCAAAGTGTTGCCCGAGCGTTTACTCGGCACCGGCTTTGGGTTGATCCACGCCAGCCTTGGCATCTTTTCACTGCCTGCGCCAGCCATCGGGTCCTTCCTGTGGAAGACCATCAACCCGCAGGCGCCATTTTACATCACTGCAGTTTTCGCACTGCTTACAGTGGTCCCGGCCTGGCTGAAATTTAAATTGAGCGCACGTGACCTGGAACGTGCAGCTCAGGCCAATGGCCATTCAACGAACCAGGAAAATGGATAAGATGATGATTTTTGTAGTATGGCCTGCATGGGAGGGCGAAGCAGAACAGGGGTGGGTTGACCGTCCGGGTTGGTATTGTTCCCGAGAACAATGTGAGGTTTGCACCAACCCAGATGAACCCCACACCCTCGCCTGTGGGGGGCGTCCATCGCCCGCCCATGCAGTTGTTAACCTGACGAAAGAAAAAATTAATATTAAGGAGAAATAACCATGCAGAAGACACGCATCATGCTCCCATCACCTCCCGATATCACCGGCTTGAGTTTCAGAAAATTTGCAGGTGATGCAGATTTCCCAGCCATGCTGGCGATTATCGAGGCGGCTTCCCACGCAGACCAGGAGCAATCCGGTCAGACCTTGGAAGACCTCAAACATGATTATGAGTATCTGACCAATAGCGACCCCTATCAGGACATGATCTTCGCAGAGATTGATGAGGACACCATCGCGTATGCCCGGGTGGAAAGCTGGCAGGAAGAACATCCCGATGACCGCATCTATGGGCATTTTGTGAACATCCACCCAGCATGGCGCGATCAGGGCATTGAAAGCGCCATCATCCAGTGGTGCGAGGACCGCCTGCGAACTATCGCTGAAACTCATCCGCAAGACAGCCAGCGCTTCTTGCAGACCTACAGCAATGAATTCAAAACGCACTTCAATGCCACTTTGGAATCACTTGGCTATCAGCCTGAGCGCTATTTCATCGAGATGTCCCGGCCGCTTGACGATATCCCCGCCGCCGATTTGCCCGATGGGATTGATGCCCGTCCGGTAAAGCCTGGTGAAGAGCGAAAGATCTGGGAAGCTTCCAATGAGGCTTTCCGCGATCACTGGGGCTACGCAGAGCCAAAAGAGGAACACTACACGGCTTATGCCAGTTCGAAATACTTCCAGCCAGACTTATGGCAGGTCGCCTGGGATGGTAATGAGGTTGTTTCCAGCGTGATGAACTTCATCAATCACGACTACAACGAAAAATATGGCCGTCAGCGCGGCTGGACTGAAAACATCTCCACCCGTAAGCCCTGGCGTCAGTGCGGCATTGCCAAAGCCCTGATTGTGCGTTCCATGCACATGCACAAAGCCCTGGGGATGACTGAGGTCGGCCTGGGTGTTGATACCAACAACCCCAACGGCGCCTTGAAACTCTACCAGAGTTTGGGCTACAAAAAGGATAAGACCTTTATCACTTACCGCAAGCCACTGTAAAAGTTTTATTCTTACTCGCTCAAGAAGTGACATCGAAGGGATTTACCCAAGGTGTCACTTTTTTCTGTCCTCCTGGCTCATGGTAAAATCAACACCGTGCTTCTATCGAGGTTTCATTGACTTTCATGTTTAAACAATTCAACCGCAACACCAAACTCTTCCTCCTCTCTACACTGCTGTATGGATTTTCCTTCAGCGTGTGGGAACTGTTTTTTAACCTCTATATCCTCTCTTTGGGGCTGAACAATGACCTCCTCGGCTTGATCCGCTCTGCCACACCGTTGGCCGCCTTGGTGTTGGGGTTGCCCTTAGGGCTCTTCTCAGATCGAGTCGGCCGGCGCGCTAGCATGCTGATCGGCCTCAGTGTTGGTTTATTGGGCATGTTTTTCCAGGTCCGCCTGCCAAATCCCGCCCTGATCTTCGCCTTTGGCCTCCTTCAAGGTGCGGGTTTCATGCTCTACCGCGTTTCACAACCACCTTTCATCATGGCCGTCAGCAAACAGGAAAACCAGGCCACCATCTTCAGCCTGAACTTTGGCTTGCTGACCGTTGCGACGACCATCGGCAATCTGGTCGCCGGCCAGGCGCCCGAGCTGATCGAGCGCGGGCTGGGCATCACCCAGGGCACGGCGTCCTCTTATCAGTGGGTCATTACAGCAGGCATTCTGCTGGCTGTCACCAGCCTTATCCCGGTTTTTCTGATCAGAGAAAAGAAAGATAAAGCCGAAAGCGAACGCCCCCGCATCCCATTGCAACAAATCATCCGCAAACTTTCGGCTCGCAAAATCGTACGCAGGTTGGCGGTCATAAACCTCATTATGGGGTTTGGCGCTTCATTGCTGATACCGTATTTAAATGTGTTCCTGCGGGGAAAATTTAACATCGGGGACAACCTGCTCGGTGTCATTTTTAGCCTGTCATCCTTGCTGGTGTTTATCGGTTCACTGATCTCACCCTGGCTGGTCAGGATCACCCGCAGCCGTATCATTCCGATCGTCGCCACCCAGGGGACCAGTCTGCTTTTCCTGTTCTCGCTAGGGTTCTCGCCCATCCTGTGGGTAGCAGTGGTCAGCCTCTTGTTCAGAACCGTCTTGATGCAAATGTCATCACCCTTGCTGGATAATTACGCCATGCTCGTCAGCGAGCCTGAAGAAGGGGGCACCATCGCCAGTGTGCGCGGAATAGGCTGGCAGACGGGACAGGCTTTCGGGATTTTCATCTCAGGTTTTATCCAGACCCGGTTTGGGTTTGAACCCATCTTCATCACCACCGGCTTGCTGTATGCCATCACCATATTTCTCACCTGGGTATACTTCCGCCCCGGAGAAAAAGAGCTCTCCTTTGCCAGGTGAGGCCAAACCACTCACCTTTGGTGTCATCTCAGACACCCTCATCCCGGATCGGGCAAAACACCTGCCGGCATCCGTCCTGCGTGGCCTGGCAGATGCCCAGGTGGATCACATTCTGCACGCAGGCGATGCTGCCACCGACAAACCAGTCCGCACCCTGGAGGAAATCGCCCCCGTCACCATCGTCCAGGGCAATCGAGATTGGCTGCTGGGAAAGCGCTTTGCGCGGCATGTGCAACTCACTGCGTACGGCATCCGGATCATCCTCTGCCACGGTCACCGGTCCATGGGGCACTACCTGCTCGACAAATACCTCACCCTGCGTGATGGCTATCTTTTTGAACGCTATCATCAGCACCTCGCCCAGGACTATTCCGATGCTGATGTGATCATCTTTGGCCACACCCATCATCAAACCGTCAAATGGGTCAACGGGCAGGTCTTCTTCAACCCCGGCGCGGTATATCCGTGCAAGTACAATCAGTACCATCCCCAATTTGGCATCCTGAGCATCACCCCCGCAGGAACCATACGCACAGAATGCCACTGGTAAAAGGCCATCTACTGGCAGGGCCAACTCGAATTGCCCCCCACGCCCAATCATTATCCGATACAATAGTAACCATGCAATAACCGGCAGGTGTTAACATCACCTGCAAGCACAGAAGGATCAAAACCAGGTGATCACCTCAGCCAGCAACCCCAAGATCAAACGCGTGCGTGTTCTGCAAACACAAACCCGCCAGAGAAAAAAGCAGGACGCATTTGTGGTTGAAGGCGTACGCTTGGTCGAGGAGGCCGTTGCTTCGCAATGGCCAGTGGAATTCATCCTTTACGATCAAACCCTCTCCAAGCGGGGCAAAACCTTGATCGAGGGTACGCCAGCCCCTTCAGGCGTGGAGGCCTACGAGATAGCCGCAGGGCTGATGGCAGAGATCAGCGATACAGAGACGCCCCAGGGCATTTTGGCGGTGCTCAACCTCATGCCGCTGCCCCTGCCGCCCTCCCCGACCTTCGTCGTCCTCGCCGATCAGATCCGCGACCCGGGCAACCTGGGCGCCATTCTCAGAACGGCAGAGGCTGCCGGTGCCGATGCGGTTGTGCTGAGCCCTGGCACCGTGGACGCGTTCTCTCCCAAGGTCCTCCGGGCGGGCATGGGTGCGCATTTTCATCTCCCGATTCAGCACACACCCTGGCATGAGATCCATGCTTACCTGAAGGGATTGCCCATTTTCTTGGCTGATTCAAATGCACTTATCCCGCTTTGGGAGGTTGACCTGGTTCAGCCTTGCGCTGTGCTGATCGGCAGTGAAGCCTTCGGCGCCAGCCCGATGGGCGCACAGATCGCTACCCAGCGGGTAACCATCCCCATGGCTGGCCGGGCGGAATCACTCAACGCGGCTGTGGCTGCAGGTATCCTCATGGCTGAAGTCATGCGGCAGAGATACTCAATCCGCAAGGAAACATAGATTATGCGCATCCGATCGATCACATGCTTTGTCCATCCCCGCTGGCCGATCAGCGAGCTGGTGCTCGGGAAAGCAGGTACCTTCGCCAGACACGCCAGACACGCCTTCACCCAGGGTGGATACCCTGTCCAGACTGTGCGCCTGGCCACGCCGCCCTTCCCTGAATTCCTCACTCCGCAAGACTACGCGCAAGCCGCAGCCCGGATTGAAGTCCTGGCGCATAGCGAGGGGTTTGAATATGTCGCCCTGGGGCCGACCTTGACGAGCATACCGGAAAGCTACCCGATCATTCCTGACCTTTTAGCCCATTCTGGTGACCTGTTCCTCAGCGGGCATCTCACCACACCTCACCGGGAGGTCAGCCTTCCTGCGGTGCGCGCCTGCGCAGAAGTGATTCACCAGGCAGCCCGCCTGGAAGAAAACGGCTTTGCCAACCTGCGCTTTGCCGCGCTGGCAAATGTGCCGCCCTGGGCGCCTTTTTTCCCTGCGGCGTACCACCATGGGAAAACACCCGCCTTCGCCCTGGCCCTCGAAGCAGCAGACCTGGCGGTGAGTGCCTTCACGGGCGCCCCAACCTTGCAGTCCGCACAGGAGGCACTGATCCAGGCGGTTGAGACCCATGCCAAAACCCTGCAGAACATCGGCCAGCAATTGGCTGATGCCTACCAGATGCAATTCAAAGGGCTCGACTTTACCCTGGCTCCTTTCCCTGAGCCGGAGATCTCCCTTGGTAATGCGCTTGAGCAATTGGGGCTTCCTGCCTTCGGCCTCTCTGGCAGCCTGGCCGCAGCCGCCTTCCTGACCGACACCCTCGACCGAGCTGTCTACCAGCGCACGGGCTTCAATGGCATAATGCTCCCCTTGCTGGAGGATTCGACCCTGGCACAACGGGGTGCGCAGGGTGTGTTGAGCATCACCGACCTGCTGATGTATTCTGCCGTGTGCGGCACCGGGCTTGACACCCTGCCCCTCCCGGGGGATACCAGCGTAGAGCAGCTTTCCGCCGTCCTGCTCGACCTGGCTGCCCTATCCCTGAGATTGGATAAACCCCTCACTGCCCGTTTGATGCCCATCCCCGGGAAGACAGCTGGCGAACAGACCGGTTTTGACTTTGAATTCTTCGCCAACAGTAGGGTGCTGGCGCTGCCAGCCGAACCCCTCACCGGGCCATTTGCGGGAGATGAGACCTTCAGCCTGTTCCCCAGGCAGACTGCCGAATAAATCCTGCAGGTCAATGCCGGTGCTGCGATTAACCCCCGGGCAACGGCAGCGGCACGTAGATAAATGCAAAAACAGGCTTGCAAAAAAATGAAAGCATTCGTTATAATAGGGAAGAGTTTCACAATATCTGTTATTCCACTGTTATATTCATCCCCTTATCGTTAAGTGTACGTTAACATTTCTTTCTACCAATCTTAATAAGGCATCTGTTACTATCTGTTACAATCGGCAAAATTAATCAATCTCAGAGACGCAGAGTTGGATGTTCTTGTTACTATGATTGTCATTATCCTCATTACGCACTATTGGTATACCGTTTTCCAATTGGACTCAGTTGGGATGGTTTAACCTAAGCTCTGGGAGAATCAGAAATCCAAAACCAGAAATTACGAACAGCCACCCAACAAACAGGGTGGCTGTTTTGTTTACCTGGTTCTCGGAGAAAGGAGGTTTCCGTTATCAATTAACATCGATCAAGGCAAATGTATATTCTTGTCACACAATAAGATTAAACAAATAGGAGAATAAAATGAAGCTTAGTCGATTATTTATATTAGCGGTCATCTTTGTGATGATCCTATCCGCTTGTGGGCCTGCCGCTGAAGCACCTGAAGCCGAGGAACCCGTTGGCGTAGACCCAACTGAAATCTGCGAAAACGACGATTTTGGTTGTGCAGTGATCGCTCCCGGTCAGACCATCAAAATCGGCATGGGTTCTCCCATGACAGGCGGTAATGCAGCCTTCGGCATCGATGCTGAGCAGGCAGGCATGATCGCTGTTGCAGATGCTGGCGAACACGAGGGTTTTCAGTTTGAGCTGATCGCTGAAGATGACGGTGGGACGCCGGAAGGTGGCGCAGCCGTGGCGAATAAGTTTGCTGCCGACCCCACTGTAGTTGGTGTGGCCGGTCACCTGTTCTCAGGTGCAACCTTCGCTGCCATGCCCATTTACGAAGAACTCGGCATCCCCATGCTTTCGCCCTCTGCAACCAACCCAGATCTGACCCGACAGGGTTCAAGAGTATTCAACCGGGTTCCCTTCACCGATGAAGCACAGGGTCAAGCCGCAGCTGAATATATGTTCAACGATCTGGGCTTCCGAAAGGTTGCCTTCCTGCACGATGGACAGGACTATGGTAAAGGCTTGGCAGAAATCGCAGCGGCGACGTTTGAATCCCTCGGCGGCGAGGTCGTTGAACTGATGGGTATCACCCCCGGTGAAGCAGATTACAGCCCCGTACTCTCGACCATCGCAGCCCAATCGCCCGATGCGCTCTACTTTGGTGGTTACACCCAGGAAGGCGTTGTGCTGACCAATAATATGCCTACCTCTGGTATGGAATACGTCGTCTTCTTCGGCTGTGATGGCACGTTTGGTGTGGACTACCTGGCCCGCACCGGCGCCAATGGCGAAGGGACCTATCACGCTACCCCACGTACACCTCCCGAGACACCTGAAAAGGATGGCTTTGACGCAGCCTATCAGGAACGATGGGGCCAGGCACCTGGTGAACTTTCACCTTTCTCCTGGAACAGCTACGACACCACCACCATGCTCATCAAAATGGTGAAGGAAGTCTCCTTCGTGGGCACCGATGGCTCGCTATATATCCCCCGTGGCGCCCTGGTGGATGCGGTCCGCAACCTGACCTCCTATGTTGGCATCAGCGGCACCTACACCTGCTTCCCAGATGGTGATTGCAATATCGAAGGTCCGACATTCTGGATCGTTGAGAACGGCGATTTCGTCGCAGTCAACTAATCGATTTAGGATACGATCAATCGCAGGGGAAGGAACACCTTCCCCTGCATGTATTATCTAAACCTCTATTGGTGTTTGGAGAAGTCTATGGATGCAAATCAATCCTCACCCCCAAAACTAACAAGAAGAAATTATTCCAAGATTATCCGCCCAATTTTTGGGATTCTTGTGCTGGGATATATTCTATGGCGGCTTTATCTGGTTCTAATTGTCGAGCAAGCCTATTCAGCGGAAGTCTGGGTGCGTTTGTTGATCTCCGGGCTGATCATTGGCGGCGTTTACGCACTGATTGCCATCGGATACACCTTGGTTTATGGCATTCTGTTTATGATCAACTTCGCCCACGGCGAGGTGATGATGATCGGAACTTTTGCCGGTTATTTTTTGTTTGAAATCACCAAAGGCATCAATGTGGCAGGCGCAGGTAATCCACCACTGAGTTTTTCAGATGCCTACCCATTTCTCTCGGTGATCCTGGCTTTCCTGGTAGGGATGACCGTTTCGGCCACAGCAGGTTATTTCCTGGAGAAGATCGCCTACCGGCCGTTGCGCGGCGCACCACGCCTGATCCCTCTGATCAGCGCCATTGGCGCCTCCTTCTTCCTGCAAAATGCAGCCCAACTGCTGTTCAGCCCGCAGGTGCGGGACTATGCCAACCCACAGGCGATCGCACGTGGTTCTGGTTGGAACCTGATGATCAACGAGTCCAGGATCGTGATCACCTACACGGGTGTTTTGACCTTTGTGCTTTCGATCCTGCTCATGATTGGTCTTTACGTAATGGTGCAAAAAACCAAATTGGGAAAGGCCATGCGGGCAGTTGCCTCGGATAAGAAGACGGCCGCGCTGATGGGTATTGATGTGGATGCGATCATCAGCCGCACCTTCATCATCAGCGGTGCACTGGCCGGTGCGGCAGGGGTCATGTGGGGACTGCATAACGGCCTCGTGCATTTCTATGTCGGCTTCCTCCCAGGCATCAAAGCCTTCACGGCGGCCGTGTTGGGCGGTATCGGCAACATCCCTGGAGCCATGCTGGGCGGGATGTTCCTGGGCCTGGTCGAATCGTTGGGGCCAACAGCATTGGGTATCAGCTTCCAGCTCAAGGATGTGATCGCATTTTTGATCATGATCGTCATCCTGGTATTTAGGCCTTCCGGCCTTCTGGGTGAAGTGCTCTCGGAGGAGAAAGTATGAACAAGGAAACCATTCGCACGGGCAGCCAGAAAGGCCTCCTTTTTGGCATAGTGATGATCTTTCTGGTCTTAATCAATTTCCACATTATGGCAGCCACCATGATCAGCAAGGTGCTTGGCACCAACGTGCTGCGCGGTGCCTTTCCAGAAGTGCGTTTTATGATCATTTTCCTGGTCATCTTCGGGATGTGGGCTGGATGGTCAGCGGTCAGGCGTGAAGGCTCAACCACCAATAAACTGTTTGAAGGCCTGATCGGCGGAATGACCACAGGACTTGTGGTCGCCCTGTTTGGTCTGATCCTCTTTTTCCTGCTCGAAACCCAAACCGATGTCCGCCGGTATCTTACCGCCCTTTCCTTTGCCAGCATCGACATCTTTTTGCTGGGCTTACGAGGCATGGGGATCCTGACGCTCTTCGGCTTATTTACCCTCACAGGTGTGTTGGGCGGTGCCCTGGCAGTGGGTTTGCGCTCCCAGGCGGTTGCGAACTTCATCAAAAAAATCAAAACGTCCATCCGCAACCTGCGCCAGCGCATTACCGACAGCCTGCCGGACAACGTCAAAAAATACGGAAAGTACATCTTTTACCTGTTATTGCTTGTGCTCCTTTTATTGCTCCCTGCCAGGTGGGGATCTTACAACAACTTTGTCTTCGGCATGGTCGGCATATACGTCATCTTAGGCATCGGGTTGAACATCATGCTCGGGCTTTCCGGCCAGTTTATGATCGGCATCGCTGCCTTGTTCGCCATGGGGGCTTACAGTGTGGCCTTACTCAACTCGCCCTTCCCCCACGGTTTGATGTGGGGATTTTGGCCCTCCCTGGCCGTGGGCGTGGTAATGGCGGTGATTGGCGGCCTGCTGCTTGGCTTGCCCATCATGCGCCTCAGGGGAGATTACCTGGGCATCGTCACCCTGGGCTTTGGTGAGATCATCCGCATCCTCCTCAACAGCGACTTGTTGACCGATCTGACCGGCGGCCCACGCGGCATTCAGAACATCCAGCAGCCCACCTTTTTAGGCATGCCGTTCAATGATGTGTCTTATGCGTACCTGATCATCATTGCCATGGCGGTATCGATTTTCCTGTATTATCGCATTGAAAATTCACGCACCGGCCGGGCATGGCTGTCCATCAAGGAAGACGCATTGGTTTCACAGGCGACCGGCGTTGATGTCCAAAAATATAAACTGCTGGCCTTATGCGTTGGCGCAGCCTTCGCCGGTTTGGCGGGTGGCATTTTTGCGGCTCGCAACCAGTTTACCGGACCCAACGACCACACACTGATGGTTTCCATCAATGTGCTCAGTGTGGTGATTGTGGGTGGCATTAACAGCATCCCAGGCATCATCCTGGGTTCATTTGCCCTGAGGGGTCTGCCGGAACTCCTCCGGGAGTTGGAAACTTACCGCTTGCTCGTGTTTGGTGCGTTGCTGGTCTTCATGATGATCGTCCGCCCGGAAGGGTTATGGCCTGCCTCTCGCCCGGATTTGGAGGAGAAAGGCAATACTGGATTGAAGGAAGATCTCGACCCGGAAGAAAACGAAGGGAGGAGCGATGACTGAAATCATCATCGAAGCTGTCAAAGTCAGTAAATATTTCGGCGGGCTGAAAGCGGTCAACGAGGTTGATCTACAGATCCCTAAGGGATCAATTTACAGCATCATCGGACCGAACGGGGCAGGTAAAACTACCCTGTTCAACTGTATATCCGGCTTTTACATCCCGGAGACCGGCGATATCCTGTATTACGGAACCCCGATCCAGGGCATGCCGACCAACTTTATCGCCAGCCAGGGGATCTCAAGAACCTATCAAAATGTGCGCCTGTTCGGCAATCTCACCGCAATGGAGAACGTCCTGATTGGTTTGCACAACAAATTACGCTCCAACTGGCTGGATGCCATCATGCATTCACCCCGCTTCACACGCGAGAACTCATGGTCAATGGAGGAAGCGGTGAGCCTGTTGGACTTTGTGGGACTGAAGGGTTACGGCGACTTTCTGGCATCCAACCTGCCTTATGGTATGCAGCGCCGCCTGGAAATTGCCAGGGCTTTGGCCAACAAGCCGCGTCTGCTCCTGCTGGATGAGCCCACCGCGGGCATGAACATCCAGGAAACGACGGATTTAACCCACTTCATTCAACGATTGCGGGACGAACTGGAAATTTCCATCATTTTGATCGAGCACGACATGAAAGTTGTGATGGGTATTTCAGACCGCATCACGGTTTTGGATTATGGCACTAAAATTGCCGAAGGCTCGCCAGATGAAATCCAGTCCAACCCCAGGGTGATCGAAGCTTACCTGGGGCCTGGCGGTGCAGCTCTGGCAGAAAAATATCGGTCGCAAAGGCGGAAAAACAATGCTTAATGTCACTGACCTCAATGTTTATTACGGCGCGATCCACGCACTTAAAGGCATAAGTTTTAACCTCCAGGAAGGTGAGATCGTCACCTTGATCGGTGCCAATGGCGCGGGTAAATCGACATTACTTAATACCATTTCCGGCATCCTGCATGCAAAGGTTGGCACTGTGGAGTATCTCGGTGAAATTATCTCCGATGAACCTGCGCAAGCGATCGTCCAAAAAGGGATTGTTCATGTGCCCGAAGGGCGCAAGATCTTTGCTAAGATGACGGTTTTAGAGAACCTTGAAATGGGCGCTTACACCGTTAATGACCGCCAGCTCATCCAGGACAAAATGGAAGCCATGTTCGAGCGCTTCCCGGTTCTGCGCGACCGCAAAAGACAGCTTGGGGGTACCTTATCGGGCGGTGAACAGCAGATGCTGGCAATGGCGCGCGGGTTGATGCCCAACCCGAAACTGCTCCTTCTGGACGAACCCTCCATGGGTCTGGCCCCCGTTCTTGTTGAGCAGATTTTCGACATCATCCAGGACATTAACCACCACGGCACCAGCGTTTTGCTGGTGGAACAAAACGCACATATGGCCCTCAGCATTGCAGATCGGGCTTATGTGCTCGAAACTGGCAAGATCGTACTGGAAGGACATGCGAACGAAGTGATGAACAACCCCATGGTGATCAGCGCTTACCTGGGAGGATAATTAATTACCACTGTCAACGAGAACCTGGTCCTGAGCAACCTGGGATCATCCCTAACGGACCTGCTTGAAATTGACCAGGATCAGGTTCTTCTGACAATCGTTGAAGGTCTCAAGGGCATACGGGTGGGAATACGGAATGCCCTCAGCATCCACAAGCTGTATGAACAGGCTATCCTGGCTGTCGACCACCAGGTTTTCTAGTATAAATTCATATCCCGATCCCCCGTAATCCGGCGCTGATCCTGTCTGCGAAAATCGATTGATCGTAAAGCCATTCAGCTCACCGAACAGATGCAATGTCAGCCCGCGCACCGGCGCATCCTGCAGATCCCACACCTGCCCGGCGATGATCAGCCAATCGCAGCCCAGGGCAGGCCTGATCAGCGCACTGCTCATGGTTTCCGGCTCACCGATGATAATGTACGGCAGCAATTCCAGGGTTGGCGACGGGGTGACCGAGGGCGTTATTGAGGGCTCTAGCGTGAAGGTTTCGGTGGTCATCTCCGGGATGAACGGTGCCAGTGTCTGTGTCGAGCCGAAAATCAGGATGTCGGTTGGGGTTAACGTAGGGGGAAAGTTGACCCCATCCATTTCATAAGGCCCCAGGCTAAAAATCAGCATCACCAGCCAGATCAAACCCCCAAAAATCCCCAAGACAAACACATAACCTAAAAAACCCGGTTTTTTCGGTTCCTGCGGGCGCCGCGGGGTCGCCATAGAAGGCAATTGCCGCTGTGGGCTGTGCCGGATTGGGTCTCTTGGGTACTGGGGCGGCTTATCTCTACGCATATCAATCGGCCAGCACCTCGATCACGCTCTGCGCATACTGCTCTGCCAACCAGGTATGCAGCGCCTGGCGCGCAAGGGCTTGCCGGGCATCCGAGGTTAACGGGCGCACCTCCCGAGCGATCACAAGCACGATGTGGTAGCCCAGTTCCGATTCAATGATCTCAGTATATGTCCCCACCGGCTGATCAAACACCGCCTCCTCCACCGCTGGCACCAACAAGTAGCCGCGCGGAGCCCATCCCAAATAGCCGCCGGTGTCTGGGCTGAACTCAAAAGCCACATCGTCAAACGGCGTTCCCGAGTTCAAGCTGGCTAGCGCACGGTTGGCTCCCGCTTCTGTAAAAGCAAACACTTGCTGCAGCTCAACCTGTTCAACCGCTTCGGGCAGCACACCGGTGATCAGGTCTCGCTGGTAAGCCACAAGCATTTGCAGCCGCAACGACTCAAACAGATCATCCTGGGTGTAGCTCCAATCTGCCATCCAGGCACTGAGGTCCACCTCAGTGGAGAGTTGATCGAGCCGGTCTTGCACATCCCGGTCATCAAAGCTGGCACCTTCTGCGCGGGCAGCCTGTGCAAACAGGAGCTGTTCAATTAGTTCGTTTAAGACCAGTTCGCGGACAGCTGGCAAATCCAGATCGGCATTGCCCTGCCGTTCTTGGGCCAGAACATAGCGGTCAACTTCTCGTTGGAACCAATCCAGGGGAATCCGTTCGCCATTCACGATGGCCACTGCCGGCAAAGGAGTCGCTGTGGGCGGTTCAGAGGTCGGGGTGAGGGTCGGCTCAGCTGGCGAAGGTGTTTCAACAATTTCAGGCGGCGTTTCAACACGTTCAGAACAGGCACTCAATAAAATTGCGAATAGCAACAGCGAAAAAAGCGGCTGGGTGATGATTTTCTTCAATGATCGCATGGCTTCCATTATACCAGCGCTGAGAAAAAAACAAACCTGGCATAAAAAAACAGGCTGATCCTTTCCGGATCAGCCTGAGTTGTTTAAGGGAGGAAATTTTCGGCTTAGTAGCCCATTCCCATGCCGCCGGGTCCACCTGCGGGCATTGGGGGTTCATCCTCAGGAATGTCGGTGATGAGGGCTTCGGTGGTCAGGATCATGGCAGCAATCGAGGCTGCATTTTCCAAAGCGCCGCGGGTCACCTTGGCAGGATCAATCACGCCGCCCTTGACCATATCGACGTATTCTTCACTCAGAACGTCGAAGCCAATGCGAGGATTCTTTTCCTTTGCCTGTGCCTGGCGGACGTGTTCAACAATCACTGAACCATCTTTGCCAGCGTTCTCAGCGATCTTGCGCATCGGGATTTCCAATGCATCACGGACGATCTTGACGCCGATTTGCGCATCATCACTGTCCATCTCGAGGTTTTCTATTGCGCTCATCGCATTGATCAGGGCAACGCCGCCGCCGGGGACAATGCCCTCTTCCACCGCCGCACGGGTTGCGGAAAGGGCGTCTTCAACGCGGTGTTTCTTTTCTTTCAGCTCTGTCTCGGTGGCTGCACCAACACGAATGATGGCAACGCCGCCAGACAGTTTGGCAAGACGCTCTTGCAGTTTCTCGCGATCGTAATCGCTGGTGGTGTTGTCGATTTCGACCCGGATCTGCTCGATGCGGCCTTTGATTTCAGTGGTCTCACCCTTGCCGCCAACAACGGTCGTATCATCTTTGGTGCTGACCACTTTTTCAGCCTGGCCAAGATCGTTGATGGTCACGGTCTCCAGCTTGCGGCCGGTCTCTTCAGAGATCACGGTCGCGCCGGTCAGAATGGCGATATCCTGCAGCATGGCTTTGCGTCGATCGCCAAAACCAGGGGCTTTGACTGCAAGCACATTCAGCATACCACGCAATTTGTTGAGCACCAATGTTGCCAGTGCTTCGCCATCGATGTCCTCAGCGATGATCAAGAGTTCACGCTTGCCAACCTGCACCAGTTTTTCCAGCAGGGGGACAATATCGCTAGCTGCCGAGATCTTCTTATCGTAAACCAGGACGTAAGGTTCCTCGATCGAAGCTTCCATGGCTTCTGGGTCGGTGATGAAATAAGGTGAAATGTAACCACGATCGAACTGCATACCCTCAACATATTCGGTCTCAAATTCGAGGCCGCGTGATTCTTCAACCGTGATAACGCCGTCTTTACCAACTTTGTCCATCACTTCAGCGATCAGCTCGCCAATTTCCCGATCCTGGGCGGAAATTGAGGCCACGTTGGCGATTTCTTCTTTGGTGGTGATGTCAATCGCCAACTCACCAATGGCGTCTGCCACTGCCTTGGAGGCTGCTTCGATGCCGCGTTTGAGGAGCATCGGGTTGGCGCCTGCGGCCAGGTTCTTCAGGCCATCAGAAACGATCGAGTGCGCCAAAACGGTGGAGGTGGTGGTGCCGTCACCGGCAATGTCGTTGGTCTTGGTGGCTGCTTCCTTGAGCAGTTGCGCGCCCATGTTCTCGAAGGGATCTTCCAGTTCAATTTCCTTGGCGACTGTGACGCCGTCATGGGTGATGGTGGGTGACCCAAATTTACGATCTAAGGCCACGTTGCGGCCCTTTGGGCCCAGGGTGGTGACAACCGATTTCGCTACGATATCAATCCCAGCCTTCAGCGATCGGCGTGCTTCTTCAGAAAAAACGATTTGTTTAGCCATTATTAATTACTCCTTGGATTCCAATCAATTATTTGTCAATTTTTGCGAGGATGTCGCTTTCTCGCATGATCAACAATTTTTTGCCATCGTACTTGATTTCGGTCCCGGAATATTTCGCGAACAGGACCTGATCGCCTTCAGCAACTTCAAGGGCCATATGCTCACCTTTATCGTTGCGCTCACCAGGGCCAACAGCTAAAACCGTCCCCTTTTGGGGTTTCTCTTTTGCGGTTTCGGGAAGCACGATGCCTCCAGCAGTAATTTCTTCTTCCTCGATGGGTTCGACCACAAGGCGATTGCCCAAAGGTTTGATTGAGATTGCCATACATTCCTCCATTTGAATTAATTGAATTTTTATTGGTATTTATTCATCAATTTAGCACTCCATCCATAAGAGTGCTAACACCCCTATCTTACCTTTCTTCAAAATTCACGTCAAGGGCGTAAATGATGATTCTTATAAAAGATTTACATAACCCCCAGGCAGGCGTTAATCCTCGTCTGCCCCTGCATCCGGTTGATCAATCAGGGCCGGTTCAGCCTCACCGGCTGGCGCGTCGGCGAGCCCATCTCCTGTGGAGCGTAAACTGTACGCGCAGATCTCTTCACCCGCTCGGACGATGCTCATGATCGTGGGGTCTTCAGCATAGCTGCCCCTTAATTGGGCAAAAATATCCAACGCCTTATCACATTTGTCATCACCCGGGCGGTGCAACCCGGCCAATACCGAACCATAAGTGAAATAATTCACCACGGTGCTGCCCGAAAGAGGCAGACCCTCGACAGCTACCATCGGGTCGACATCCGGGTTGCATCGCCGCACTTCACAGCTTACCTCGGCGCTGCATCCCTCGATTGAGCAAGCCAATGCCGGGATCGCACCCTCGTAATTGCGAGATTTGTGATAGATCACCCCCAGCTGACCGTAAACACTGGGATTGGCAGGCGTGAAGGTCAGCGCCTGCTGCACATTCAGGGCAGCAGCGAAAAATTCACCATCCTGGGCGTAAGTGTTGGCGATTGCCAGGTACGGTGTAGGATCTTTTACACCTAACTGCTGGTTCAGGTTGGCAGCCCTGGCAAAGTTCTCCAGGGCTTGGTCATACAGCTGCAGGTGCCTGTAGATCCGGCCAACTGCAATGTAGAGATAGGTGTAGTTGGGCATAATCTCAATGGCACGATTGTAAGACTGGATCGCCAGGTTGTATTCACCCAGAGTCTCGTAGGTGTAGGCCATGATGCGCTGCACATCCATCAGGGTAGGATCCCGCTCCACGGCCTGCTGAATGTACTGGTAAGCCTGGTTCCACTTTTTCTGGCTGACCAGCACTTCTGCGTAATAAGCCAAAGCCAACGTGTTGCCGCCATCAACCTGGAGCGCCATCAACGCCTCAGCTTCAGCCCGGTTCAGCAATTCTTCGGAAGTCTCCTCATCCACCAAGAACGGGTTGGAGCTCCAATCCAAAACAAAAGCGCGGATGGCCAGCACCTCGCTATCATTTGGGTCAAGCTCTTTCGCCCAGTCGATGGATTCAAGCGCTTCGCTCAAGCGCTGCGAGCGTTCTGCGTCGGTGGTCATCAAGGCAGATGAATAGGTTTGAATGCGTGCCAGCTCCGCAAAAATTTCTGGGTTCTCCGGGTCAAGCCCCGCAGCCCGTTTGAGGGCAGTGATGGCCGCTTCAAGATTGCCGGCCTCGAAATGGGTCCTGCCCTCAATCACGAAGGAATTTGAGGTACGGGTCGGCGTTGGAGTCGGCAGGAACAAAGGCTGGACATCCCCCTGAACAATTCCCGTCAATACCGTGATGAAGAACACAATTAACACCACAAATACAAGAATCTTGTAAGGGTTCCCTCGTTTACGGGAGTGTCTGAAGTGTGGATCTCTGCCTTGAAGGTACATGGTGATTGCTTACCCGTGCTTGGGGTTAATCTCCGTTTTGTGAACCTGGCTCAGGCTGACCGATTTCACCCGATTCCTCTTCGACAGGCTCAGGAGTCGGTGGGTTTTCCTGGAATTCCTGGCAGGTTTCGATCATGATCTCGGCGTTATACATTGACGTGGGATCATCCGGCACGGTTTGGATCATTGCCTGTGCCACCTGGACAGCTTCGCTGCAGCGGTTCACACGGGCCAGGGCGAGCCCATAGCGGCTGTAAAACTCCATCACCGACATAGAGTAGCTCAGCGGCAAGCCTTCTACAACAACGCCGCCTGACGTGACACCGCCGCGCACAGCCAGCTCGAGGGATTCGATCGCCCGGTTGTATTGCAGGTTGCGAAAATACATCGAACCCAAATTGCCGTGCATTCTTGGGTTGGATGGGTCGTCGTTCACAGCCTGTTCAGCATACTGAACCGCTTTGGCAAACTCACCGATCCGTGAATATACCCGTGAGATATACCAGTTGGGTTCAGGGTCAGTGGGATTTAACGAATAGGCTTTGGTAAATTCGAAAACTGCCTGGTCGTATTCTTCAACTGTAAAATAGTTCCTGCCCAAGGCCATATGCAGCTCGGCGATATTGTCATTCAACTCGATGGCGAATTTGAGCTGCTCGATCGCCTCATCGTAATTGCCGGTGATTTCCAGCACATAACCGCGCGCCCAGCGCACTTCCATCATTTGCGGATCGATCGCCATGGCGGTCTGCGAATGCTCAATCGCCTTTTCCAACGTATTGATCTCACCCAGGTCGCTCGCCACACGCCTGGCCAGGATGTTGGCATACACAGCATGCGCTAAGGCGTTATTTGGGTCAAGCTCCAAAGCAGTGCGGAGATCGGCTTCTGCCTCTAGAAACTCACCCGTAAAGCCCTTTGCCCAGGCCAGCAGCGAATAGGCCAACGGCCGGGTGCTGTCCAGCAAAAGCGCATTCTCAGCGTTAACCCGGGCAGCCTCATATTCACCGCCGTAAAGCTGCAGCCTGGCCAGGTTGAGGTAATTGGAAATTTCCTGGGGGTTGGCCCTGATCGCTGCTTCGTAGGATTCTTTGGCCATGCCGATTCTGCCCTCCGCTAGGTAGCTGTTCGCTTCTTCGGCATACGACACCGGGTTTCGGGTTGGCGTAGGGGTAGGCACAAAGGGGGGAGGCATGGTTGGGATCACATTCATATTGATGTAAACCAACAGACCAATCCCAATTAGCAGAAAAGCGATCAGCCAGGGGTTTGATCGCTGCTTGCGCTTATTCATGGACCATTTACTGCCGCGTAAATACATGTACAGAATCATAACACCCCCGGATAGTGTCAGTCAAGCAGGTCTTATATAAGTGTTTACTCATAAATGTTCAGCTGTTTTATTCAAACAGTCACAATTTTTTAATTAGTTTAATATTTTTGTCTGCAAGCCTGGCCAGGTACAAGGCCAACTGGCTCCCAAAGTTGTGTTCGCACTCATCTTTTTAAATCAGGTTACCCCCCACATTTATCAACCGGCGGTTGAATGACACGAATCAGTAGAAACCTGCCGGATTTCTGTTAAATAATCACCAATCCTTTGAATGGCTCGTAATTATAGGTTTATATTGGGAAATCAGGTTTTAGGTAAGTTGAGCAGCCGGCAGTTGGCTGGCAGCATCCTGGTCGATCAGCCAGGTCATCTCACCTTCGATTGGTGAGATCAACTGAATGGGTTTCTGCATGGGCTCCTGCGGGCCGGTCCACACCACAGACAACATGTCCGCCTTGGATATACCACTCACCAAGACCACGATCTGCCGACCTGCATTGATCGCATGTTTGGTCAATGTCAACCGCCACACACCCTGCGCAGGCACCTGGTTGGCAATGAACCAGCGGTGTTCTTCGTTCAAACCTGCAGTATGAGGAAATAATGAGGCGGTATGCCCATCGGTACCCATTCCGAGCAGCACCAGGTCAAAGCGCGGCCAGGGGGAGGAAAAGTGTGCACGCAGTTGCTCTTCGTAATCAAAGGCAGCCATCCGAACGTCTATCTCTGTTTTCACCCGGTGAACATTCTCCTCAGGTATATCCACCTTTGAAAGCAGGGCTTCCTTGACCATACGAAAATTCGATTCGGGATGGTCAGGCAAAACATAGCGTTCATCGCCCCAAAAAAGGTGGATATCCGCCCAGGCCAGTTGATCCTGAAGCCCAGGCTCAGCCAGCTGGGTATACAGCGCTTTGGGTGTGCTCCCGCCGGAAAGCGCTACAGAGAAAGCACCCCGTTCTTTGATGGAGTGCTGAGCCAGGGAGATAAACAGGTCAACTGCTGCCCCGGTTAGCGCAGTTTTGTTGGGGAAAACCTGGGTGGAATCTGTATGCATGTGTGCGTCCTTTATTGCAGCGACTCCTGCAACGCTTTGAATTGTTCTCTTTGCTCAGGTGTGAGGTTTTTAGGCACCTGCACCTCCAGCACGGCAAACAGGTCGCCACGCTTGCCGGGTTGGCTCAATTTCGGCATTCCCAAACCCTTCAAACGGAATATCCTTCCAGAATCCGTCTCGGGTGGGACGGTCAGCTTGACGGTTTTATCGATGGTCGCTACCGTCACCTCACCGCCCAGCAGTGCCGTGAAAAAATCCACCGGTTGATCAATGTACAGATGGTCGCCCTCGCGCCTGAATTTGCCATGGGGCAGCACTTTGATCTTCAAGAATAAATCGCCCGATCTTGCCGAGCCTCCAGCGCCCTGGCCGCTCAGACGGATCTTAGACCCCGTTTTTACACCAGGTGGGATGGACGCTTCTATCCGCCGCCCGTCCTCAAAGGTTAGCAAGCGGGTTGTGCCGCTAAAGGCCTCCTCAAGCGTGATTTCAACGGGATGTTCAATATCACGCCCCCGGCGCATTTCCGGTTGATAAGACTGCCGTGTCCCCCGGCGTGCAGTCCTGCCGCCGAACAGGGTTTCAAAGAAATCCGAAAAGCCGCCCAGCCCGCCCCCGAACATTTGCTCGAATTCCTCCTGAGAGACCGTTCGGTACTGCGCACCGCCGGGCTGCCCCCCCGCTGCCCACTGGGACCAATCGAAATCCTCTGCCCGTCCGCCGGTCTGCTGGTATTGCTTCCACTGTGAGCCGAAGCGGTCGTATTTCTCCCGTTTCTCAGCGTCTGAAAGCACTTGGTAGGCTTCGTTGATATCCTTGAACTTTTCTTCCGCGTTGGGGTCATCCGGATTCACGTCCGGGTGAAATTCTCGCGCCAGTTTTCGATAGGCTTTTTTAATTTCAGCCTGGCTGGCGTTTTTATTCACATTTAAAATCTGATAATAATCTCTGTATTGCATAAGACGATCCTTCTAAAAACCTGTTACGGATTGATTCTAAGTGTACCGTATTTAAATATCATAAGATTCTTGCAGTTTTACACTAATTATCCCCTCCAATTGGCGCTGATTTTAAAAGAGGCTGCGATTTGATTGCAACCTCAGAATATGTTGATGTAAACAGGGCCTTATGCCAGCTCCGGGTCAAACTCGCCCCTGTACTCCTTGGGCAGCAGGGCAGCGATCCTGGTCATGATTAAGCGGCCTGCTGCTTTGATCTCCTCCCGAGATGGCCGATCAGGGTTGCTGGTTTGGATTGGGCCAAAAACCTCGCCGATTTGAGTCAAAACACCCAGTTTACGTTTCTTTTCCTTGATGGTTTCAAACAGCTTCCAATCGTTATCGCTGATGGTGCCCATCGGCAATATGGGCACACCGGTCCGCAAGGCCATATAGGCGGCGCCGGGCAGGGCAGGGCTCAGCGGGCCGGAATGGACGTGCCCCTCAGGGTAGATCACCAACACCCCGTTCTGGGCTAAAATGGCTTGGGAGGCCTGCAAAGCCTCAATGTTGGGGGTACCCTGCTGAATCTTCAGGGTTTGCCACCCATTGGGAAACACCCGCATGATGGGAGGGGCATTCGGCATGACCAAATCGCCGATAAATTCCAGCGGCCAGCGTGTGGTGTGAATTGGCGCTACCGTATCGAGAAAGTGAAAATGATTGCCCACAATCAGCAATGGACCCTGTGCAGGGATATTTTCACGCCCCCTGACCTCCCAGCGGGTCAGGGCCAGGGCAGCCAGGTTGATCCCGGTGATAAACACCTGCCGAATAAAGCGCCTGCGCGGCCAGGGGTACCTCTCGATAAATAACCGGATTCGTTGCCTGTTTTCTTTACTCATCAACCTGCTGCTCCTGATAAAACCAGTAATCTTACCAGCACACACCGGCGCTAACCTTGTTGATCGACAGGCGACTGATAATTCAACTGGATTATAACAAAAATAAAGGAATTGGTCACTTCTTTTCCCGCTGCGCTGAGTTGCCACCCCCCTTAACTTGCCAAAATTCCCGAAATGAGGTCACAGATCGGCTGACCACCTACAGTGAGAAGGTGCACACCCATCAGGCGTCTTCTTTCACCCCGATGTCCCTGGTAGGATGCTTAAAAATCAAACAATGTGCTGATATCCGCCGTTGAGGAGACAATCTGGTCAGCACCTGCCCGTCGCAGCTCACGTTCCGTCCCAAAGCCGCACAGCACGGCAATGGTTTGCGCCCCTGCAGACTTGCCGGCCAGCACATCAACGACCGTATCGCCGATCATCACACATTCCCCCGGCTCAAGGCCCAGTTCTTGGGCTGCAAAGATCACCGGGTCAGGAAAGGGCTTGGTGTGAATGCAGGTTTGGGCCGTCACAATCACATCAAAATACGGCACAAGGTCAAAGTGCTCTAAAAAATGCAGGGTGGTTTTCCGATCACGAGCACTGACCACGGCCATCGGTAGGCGGCCGTTGAAATGGGCCAGCATTGCCTTCACTCCCGGGACGATCCAAAACCGCTCGTGGGCTGGCGTCCTTTCATGTCGTTTGCGTGAGAGCCGCTCATAAACCCGGGCCAGTGGTTCATCGAGGTGAAACCGGTCCGCCAAACTATAGAGAAAATTCACCGGAGTTTCAACGCCCATCACAATCCCCCTGGCAAAACGGTGTGTGTCACGGTCTTTGCGTAGCCAGGCAACCGGAGCCAAAAATCGCGCTATCCGGTCAACCAGGTGGTCATCTGTATCACTGAGGGTGCCGTCTACATCGAACAGGAGGCCTTGCACCCGCGTGAGGTCGATCTGACCGGAGATGATAAAATCCGCTCCGTTCATTGCAGTTCTAAAAGCACACGTTCAGCCAGGGCATTCGTCGGTGCAATGATCCACAGGGTCCGATCGCCAGCCTGCACGAAAACGATACTGCCTTCCGTCCCGGTCCATGTGGGCTGCCCGGCGATTTGCTCCTCCGCAGTTATCCAGCGCAGATCAGCATAATTTGTCAGCGCAGCGGCAAATTCATTTGCGTCGGCCGTCGAATCCCAAATTGTTTCGAGGATGAAAATCAACGCATCGGCGTTATTGTTGAGATAAAAGGCGTACGCATCACCGCCCCACCCTTCTGCGGCAGCGCTGGCCTGATTTTCTGGAAGGCGGTAAACCTCATCATGGGCTTGCCCGAGGATCAAATAGGTAAACCACTCACCCATCACGTTTTGGTCAAACAGCGTCCAACCCTCCCCAAGGGCATCCGTCAGGTCTGGCAGGGTGACAACTTGCGGTACATCCCAGGGATACAGGTTGGGATGAAGGATCTGTTCCGTTGAGCTCGGCGGGTCAAGATAGGCCGCATCGACAGCCTCAAACCCACCCCGATCATAAAGGTTCTGAACAAATGCGAATCCCTGCTCGTAGGGGAAGATCAGATCTGCCTGGATGAACGGCGGCGCAGCGTCTAAAACCGGGCTAGCGTAATCCTGAAATGCTCGCACAATGTCCTGGTAATCCTCACGGGTTGCATAGGTCTGAAACCAGAGCAATTCAGTTAATGAAGCATCTCCCTCACTCAGTGCCAGTGCGGCAGCACAGCGTTCGGAGTCAACTTCACAGGCTTCGTCGGTGAGATTCAAGCCCTCTTCAAACCCGAAGTTCTGGTCCTGGAGAACATGCACAAATTCGTGGGCATAGGTGAGCTTCTCGCTGCCGCCGAAGGTTGTCCCTTGAACAACATAGATCTCCTCTGTTTCGCTGTCGTAAAAACCCAAAATTTGCTCGCTGTACAGGTCTGTGTAGAAATTTTTGAGGTCAAAATCCGCTGGGATCAAGCCCAGCAGCGACAGCACCAGCACGTCCTGGCGGGCATCCTCATCGGTGTACTCCGCAAAGAAGTCGTTCACCACGATCATTTCTAATTCTTCAGCCGTCATCATTATGCGGGGCACCGGCTGACGCAAGGTCAGCCCGCGCAGTTCCGTGACCTGTGCTTCGATCTCAAGCACTACTTCAGCAAGCTCCTCTGGGAGCGATTCGTCAACCTCTGGGGTGGTGGTATCTATCGGGCCGGGTAAGTCTTCATCCGGTTCCACCAGTGGGGTGGGCACCTGAATACCCTCACCGGGCAATGGCTGGACATCCTCTTCAGAGCTGAACCTTAGCGGCCAAAAACGCGAGACCGCAACGCCGCTGATCGCGATCAAACCCGCACACACACCGGTGATCAACACAATCACCGCACAACTCAAAAGGATATTTTTCGTTTTGTTTGATTCCATAATCACCTGCTTAGGTTAACATTGATGGCTTTCATGTGACTGCTTAAGAACCAACCTCAACCAACACAACCCATGACCCAGCACGCACATATTCAAATTCCACGCGAATAGCTTGCAAGGGGTCAAATCTATTTGGTTGGCAAAGACAAATGCTGTTTATGCTTCAAGGATATAACCCACACCCCGCTCAGTCCGGATCAGTTTCGGGTTGCGCGGGTCTTCTTCTATCGCCTGCCTGAGCCAGCTGATATGCACATCCAGCGTCCGGGTATCACCGGTGTATTCCGTATCCCAGATCTCTGTGAACAATGGGTCACGCTTGACGACTTTGCCGTTGTTCTCCATCAGCATTTTAAGGATATCAACCAGCCGAGGTGTCAGTTTTGTTTGCCGGTCATGGCAGGTGACCAGCTGGGTGCGGGTGTTCAGCTCAATCGGGCCGGCCTGGAGGACAAATTTATCATCGGTTGGATAGTAGGCGTGCAAGCGATTGATCAGCTTTTGAACGGTGAAGGGCAGCCTGAGCACCAGGTTGGCGTCAATAGTTTTGGGAAGCTTGATCTGTTTTTCAACAATTAAGATGATTGGCAGTGAATTGTCAGAGATGCGTAAGGACTGGCAAATCCTGATTCCGCTGGTTCGCAAAGATGCCGCATCCACGATGACCACATGAGGCTTGACCGAACCAAGCAACTTTAGCCCGGCGCTTCCGCTGGGGGCTTTGGTCACCTGATATCCTTTTGCGGTCAATTCTTCACCAAAAGACGAATAATCTCCTCTCCGGCCTTCGATGATCAGGATCGCTACATCTCCGTTAGGCTGCAAAATCTAATCCTTCCCTTTTCGATCAATGAAACAATAATATCAAACAAATCAAAACTCAGGTAAATTTTATTAAATTCAGATCGGCAAACACATATGGACTGTTTGCTACGAAAATGTGCAGGTTCCTTGGGGAGAGCGGTTTGTGGATGAGCGGAACCTTGATTGCCAGCCAATTCGGGATCACCATTAAAATTCAGGTTTAGTCTGGCGCGCATGTTTGTTTCGATTATACTCGAAAACCTTAAAAAGTCGTACACATCTATTGGGAATTTGGTTGCGTCTTACTATGGCTCGTGTTAGAATCAAATCTACCTTGGAAAATGCAGGAGAATCCCATGCCCAGAATGATTGAGGTTGAAATCGACAGCGTTCGAGTCAGCCTGACCAATCAGCAACGCATCGTCATCTTAAAACAAGTCAACGCAGAGCGTTACCTGCCGATTTGGATTGGTTTGTACGAAGCAGAAGCGATCACCATCGCCCTACAAGAGATCCAGGTCGCCAGGCCGCAAACCCATGACCTGCTCAAAACATTGATCCAGTCCCTTAACGCCGACCTGATCCAGGTTGAGGTCAGTTCGCTTTCAGATGATGTCTTTTACGGCAACCTGGTTTTAGAGGTCAATGGCAGCCGCAGGCAGGTCGATTGCCGTCCCTCCGATGCACTGGCGTTAGCAGCACGCATGCGGGCGCCGATCATGGTCGCCGAAGATGTCATGAACCAGGCTGGGATCGTCCCTGAGGAAGACATTTCCGATATGGACGCAGACCAAGCCGAAACGGAACACGGCCCAGACCTGGAAGATGAAAGCCTGGATGTGTTTGAAGACTTCCTGCAGAATTTTGATCTCGACGACCTCGAGGACGACCAAGAGGACGACGACTGACCCGTTCTGCAGCTTTTTAAAGGTTATAATAACCGGGAGATCTCAGCCATGGCTGGATCCCGGTTTTTTAGACAATACAGACCCATCAGCCCCATCCAGCAACGTGTAATTAAGACAAGGCGCTCATGAACGACGACCTGAACTTCAGTGACAATACCATCTCAGAAGCGATGACCCAGCCGAGCAACCGTGAAGCTGAAGAAGCGTTGATCGGCGCAGTGCTGATCAACCCCGAGGTATACCTCGATGTCGCCCAGTTCCTGAACCCCGAGGATTTCTTCCTGGTGCGCAACCGCTGGGTATGGGAGTGTTTTCAACACCTCAGCGAGACCCGGCAGCCCATCGACCTGGTCACCATTACCGAAACCCTCATCAACCGCGGTCAGCTTGATGAAATCGGCGGCCGGGCGTACCTGATCTCCCTCATCAACCAGGCGCCGAACGCCTACCACGCCGAATCCTACGGGCGCATCATCGAACAAAACGCCGTCCGCCGCCGGATGCTGGAAGCCGCCAACGAGATCGCCCGCCTGGCTTACCACCAGGACCAATCCATTGATGTCGTGGTCGATGAAGCCGAAAAAGCGATCTTCAATGTCAGTGAGCGCCGCATCAAGCGCGACTTGATCCCCATTCGGGAAGTTGCCCGGGAATATTACGACCGGATCGATGAGCTGGCTAAAAGGCCGGACGATATCTACGGCGTCCCCACCGGGTTGATCGATCTTGACCATCTGCTGGGCGGCTTACAAAAATCCGACCTGTTGATCGTGGCAGGGCGCCCCGGCACAGGGAAAACCGGTTTTTTGCTCGGGACCATGCGCAATGCTGCCCTGGTGCACAAAAAACACGTGGCCATGTTCTCAATGGAGATGTCAAACGAACAGCTCCTGCAGCGCCTGATCGCCATGGACACCCGCATCGATACCCAGCGATTGCGCACTGGCCGTCTGAATGACAATGAGTGGGATGTCTTCTACCAGGCCCTCGATTCCTACGATCGGGCGATGATTTTTTTGGATGACACCCCGGCCATTACCCCCCTTTCACTGCGCACAAAGTGCCGGCGGCTGCATTTGGAGTTCGGCCTTGACCTGATCATCGTTGACTACCTGCAGTTGATGAGCGGTGACAGCCGCACCGACAACCGTGTGCAGGAAGTTTCCAACATCTCCCGCAACCTCAAGGTGTTAGCCCGGGAATTAAACGTCCCGGTCCTGACGGCCGCCCAGCTTTCGCGTGCGGTCGAACACCGCACCGACAAAAAACCCCAGCTCTCCGATCTGCGTGAATCCGGCTCGCTGGAACAGGATGCGGACATTGTGATGTTCATCGACCGTGACCCGGTCAGCGAAGAGATTGAAAGGAAAAACGAAGCCAAGATGATCGTCGCCAAACACCGCAATGGGCCCACGCATCCGGGCATCAGCCTGGTCTTCATCGATGAACTGGCCAAATTTGAAAATGCAGCCAGGGGACCGGTTTTTGAAGGCTGAGGGAGATTAACCCATGGTGCCCCATTCCCCCATTCTATTTTCCGGTTTCCCTGAGGACGACCAATCGCCTGTGCGGCTGCCCCAGGCATTCTTCACCCAGTTACTGCCGGAGATGCAGGACATCAACCAGATAAAACTCCTGTTGTACCTGTTCTGGCATGCAGAAGCGCAACAAAACAAAGTGCGCTACTTCAGGCTGGCCGATTTGAACGCCGATCCTGCCCTGCTGCAAATGGTGGGCGGCGCTCAGGGCCTGGAAGCCGGGCTGGAAGCGTTGACCAGCCTGGGTGTCCTATTGAAGGCAGATATGGACTGGATGGGTGAAGTTCACTATTTTCTCAACACCCCCCAGGGCAGAGCGGCCGTTACTGCCATTGAACAGGGCGAGTGGCAGGGTGACCAAGGCGACCGGCAGCCCATTCACCTGGTTGGGGACCAGCCCAACATCTTCAAACTCTATGAAGAAAACATCGGTGTGATCACGCCGATGATGGCAGAAATTCTCAAAGACGACGAAGCAACTTACCCAGCGTCCTGGATCAAAGAGGCGATCCAGATCGCCGTCGCCCGCAATGTTCGCACCTGGAAGTACGTCCAGGGGATATTGAAGCGCTGGCAAAAGGAAGGATATGGAAATGAGCAAGATCGACGATACGATCCGCAAGATCCAGAAAGATATCGACAAAGCTGGCTCAAGCGGAAATGAAGGAGCGGATTCGGCCGGCGGCATCCGCCAGGTGAAAATGCCTGGTGACCCAAACTGCCCTATCTGCGGCGGGATCGGGTATCTGCGCCGCGACCTGCCGATTGACCACCCGGATTTTGGAAAAATGGTGCCCTGCACCTGCCGGGCAGATGAGATCACCCAAACGGCAAAGTCACGCTTGTTCCGCATGAGCAGCCTTGATGCGCTCAAAGAGCTGCGCTTCAGCAATTTTGAAAAACGCGGCCACATCGGGCTGGCCGCCCGCCAGGCCGATTCCCTCGAAAATGCCTACAACCAGGCCTACCACTTCGCAGAACATCGCCAGGGCTGGCTGTTGCTCCTGGGTCGCTACGGTTGCGGAAAAACGCACCTGGCCGCTGCCATCGCCAACCACACCATCGAACAGGGCGTCTCAACCATCTTTTTAACCGTACCTGACCTGCTGGATTGGCTTCGCTATGCCTATACCGGCGCAAACCAGAGCTTCGAAGAACGCTTCGAGGAAATCCGCGAAATCCCCTTGCTGATTTTGGATGACTTCGGCACCCAGAATGCAACCGCCTGGGCCCAGGAAAAAATTTACCAGATTATCAACCATCGCTATGTCAACCAGCTCCCCACCGTGGTCACCAGTAACGTCCTGGTCAACGACTTTGAAGGGCGCATCCGTTCACGCCTGCAAGACCCCAACCTGGTCACCGTGGTGAAGATCCTGGCACCCGATTACCGCAACCCCGCTGATGACACCGGGCACCCCGAGCTCTCCACCCTCGGCTTGCACAGCCGGCAGACCTTTGGCAGCTTCAGCCTCCGGCAGCACGAAAAACTCCCCAAACAGGACCTCAAGGATCTCAAAGCAGCCTTCGACGCCGCCCGGGAGTTCGCCGAACACCCCCGCGGATGGCTCCTGCTCACGGGGCCTTTTGGCTGCGGCAAAACCCATTTAGCGGCAGCCATCGGCAATTACCAGGCCGGCGTGGGCTTCCCACCGCTGATGGTGAGCGTGCCAGACTTGCTGGACCACCTGCGCGCGACCTTCAGCCCCACCAGCCCGGTTTCACTGGACCGGCGTTTTGATGAGATCCGCACCACACGGTTGCTCATCCTTGACGACCTGGGCACCCAATCTGCGACCCCCTGGGCACGCGAAAAACTCTACCAGCTGTTTAACTACCGCTACAGCGCTGAATTGCCCACGGTCATTACCACAGCCAACACGGAAGAGCAGCTCGACCCGCGTTTATACAGCCGCATGCAGGATGAGCGCCTGTGCAAGGTGGTCGTCATCCCTGTACCGGCCTATCGCGGCGGCTGACCTGAACCCCCTTGCCAAAACCCCAAACCAACACCTGAATTAAAGCAACCCTCCCGGCTCTTAACCGGGAGGGCTTGACCAATAGAAAAGGAGAAGAAGATGAGCTTGCTGGTCACACCTTACTTATCAGCATTTTACACGGTCTTTATAGGAAATTCATAAGAAATGCCCCCAGAATTTACACCAATCACTGTTAAAACTTGCCCCATCATCGCGGCAAAGCCAAACCAGCCCCAATGCGGGACAGAACCGCCCACACAAACACCAACGCCAACCCGCTGATGATCGCCTCCCAAGAAGCACCGGCATTCACCAGCCAGATGAGCATCACCACCAGGCTGGCACCCAGCCCGGCCAGCAACCCCGCCTGCCGGGGATGACCTGTTCCAATCAAACCCGCTAAAAAACCGCCAGCGAAGGGTGCCAGCAATGAAATCAGGGCCGTCACCAGCAGGTTATCAGCCAGGGTTCTGACATCCATTGGCTGGCCCATCAGTAAAAGCAAGCCGAGGGCAAAAGCGAGCATCGCCAACCCCCCGGCTGCGCTGCCCAGTATGACTTTCTTGTCCATTGCTCAGATTTCCTCCATGGTTAATCTCCTGCACTGCCAGCCGTGTTCAATTAGGCCGGCCGGGCGTTACAGCCCGCAGCCATTACCTGGGCTGACCTTCGGCCACCGGCTTTCCCAACCGATCGGGGCTGCGCTGCATCAGGACAATCGACAGGATCACTAATGCGCCGCCGAACCATTGCTGAAGCGTGAGGGTTTCATTCAGGAACACCATGGCGATCAGAATGGTCAATACCGGTTGTACCGTGACGATGATCGACCCCCTGGCCGCACCGATGTACTTCAGGCTGAAATTCATGGCCATGATAGGCATTAACGTGCCAAACAGGCTGAAGCTGAATAATAATAGCCATTCCTTTATATTGGCAGGCATGCTGATGCCCAGCAAGGGGATCAGCAGCAACCCGACCGCCATCCCCCCGAGCATCACGCCCAGGGTGCCCGTCAACGGCTTGTCAAGCCCTCTGAATGCCCAGGCGCTGATCAACATGAAGGCCGCCAAGGCCAGGGCATTCACCAGGGTGATCACCAGGCCCAACGGGTCTACCGCCAGCACAGACCCAAAATCGAAAGCCGTCAAAACGAGGCCGAGCAAGGTCAGGGGCAGGCCCAGCCAGAAAATGCGCGGCACGGCGCCGCCGGTGAGCAGGGTGTAGATCATCACCAGGGAAGGGTAAAAGTTCAGAACGATCACATAGATCGAAGAGGACAAGCGCTGCAAAGCGAAAATCGCTGAAAAACTGGCGACGGAAAAGGTCAACCCCAGGATCAAGAACCACCAGGGCTGGCGGGGGAGCATCCGCTTGGGTCCCCGTCTTGCCGCCAGGAAAATCAGGAGTGGTGGGGTTGCCAGCGTGAACCGCCAAATGGCGATATGCTGTGGGGGCAGCTGCGTATATTGCGGGATCACCTTCATTAACACCACAGCGATCGCCAGCCCCAGGGCAGCCACCAGCATCGCGATCAAACCCACATGTTTGTCTTTCATCCTGTCACCATCACCTCATTAAACAGCCCTGATTATACTTGATGTGCCTCATAAACCCGCTGTTGGCCACATATGAGCAGCGATAGGCCTCCCCAAAAGAGGCCGATTTAGTTGAACTACGCACATTCAGCCAGGCCGGTTTACGCTCACCTGGCACGATTTGAAAAGAAAAATGATGAAAAAGGCAGTCCAAAAGCGGGACTGCCTTTTCACAAATTGATCCACAAGGTTGGCAGCCTGACAAATCTGCCAATCGTGTGATGATATTTCGTCCAGCTTACACCAAAAGGCGATCGATCACGAACGGTCCTTCTCGGCGATAGGCCTCTCCCAGCACGGCACCTGAATGACCAGCCAAACCATGCTGCAAAGCCAGGGCTTTGTCAAATTGCGTATGGAATTCCAAGCCCAGTGCAACGGGGTCGGCTTTCATGGATTCATATTCCGGCACAACATAACGCAGAACGTCCACTGAGGCCCGCTGCTGGATGGATTGCGCACTGAAGGCTAACTGGTAGGTCAAAACCTCAAGCGCTTTTTGTTTGAGGTGGAAGAACTCACTGATCTCAACAATGCAGTTCGGTTCTTCGGGCGTCATGTAATAAATGGTGTGTACCATATGTGGCTCATACCCGCCACATTCTTCGACGTGCCAATCACGGCCGGCCAGGGCGAAGGATTCGGGGTACAGCAGGGCGATCGTGCGCCGATCAGGATCGAGGTCATGCTGTGCATGGACGGGGTCCTGGGTGATGACGATGTCCGGCCGCACACGCCGCATCAATGTGACAACTTTTTCTTTCCAGGGCGCATCGGTGGTGTATTCACCGGAGGGGAAGCCCAGGAAGTCCACCTGGTCGATCCCGAGGATTTTTGCTGCCTGGGCAATCTGATCACGGCTTTCAGACCTGGCCATCAACACCGCAGCCTGTACTTCGTCACCAGCCGCCACATGCGCGGCCAGAGCACCGCCACATTCCACAATCTCAAGGCCAAAGCTGGCCAGCATTAACACTTTTGTCATATTTTTCTCCTTTGCAATCCTCTGACGATATAAAAATTACGGACCAGTTAAAACTCAGATCCTAATGGGAGTTCCGCAGGCGAGGGTTGATCACCTGCTCCAGGGAAAATCCCAGTAAAGCAAAACCTAAGGCCGCCAGGCTGATCAGCAACCCGGCTGGCAAGACCCACCACCGCCAGGCAGGGGTTAAGAACACACCCCGCACTTGCGCCCAATAGAGCACGGTGCCCCAGCTTTTTTGAAGCGGGTCACCCAAACCCAGGAAGCTGAGGGATGCTTCAAGCAGGATCGCGCCGCTGGTGGCCTGAACGAACTGCCCAACAGCCAGCAGCAACACCTGCGGAAGGATGTGCATCGTAATGATGTGTAGGTCACCTGCGCCAATCGTGCGAGAGGCTAACACATAATCCTGTTGGACGATCGTCAGCACGTGCGAACGAATCACACGTGCCGTACCCGCCCAGCTCAGCACGCCAATGATCATCACCGTGTTGAACAAACTTCGGCCCAAATAGGCTGCCAGCAGGATCAACAGCGGCAAGAATGGGACGATTAAGACCAAGTCAACGATCCGCATCAGCACTTTTCCCAAACGTTTGGGGAAATATCCAGCGAGCAAGCCCACAGTGGTGCCAATCCCCATGGTCACCAGTGATGCCACAATGCCTATGGTCAGCGATACCCGGGAACCGTAGATCAATTCGCTCAGGATATCCTGCCCAATGTCATTTGTACCCAACAAGTGTTCCGCACTGGGCGGTTGGAAAGGCCGTCCGACACGCTCTGCCGGGTCATATGGGCTGAGCTGCTTGGCAAAAATGGCCACCAAGATCAGACCAACGATGATCACACCACCCATCCAACCCGCAAAAGTTGAAGGATTGAACCTTCTCCTCACGGGTTTGTCTTCATGGCGTGTTTTTTCAACTTGAACCGATGTTAAAGTGCTCATGGTTAGGTCCTCGCCCTTGGATCCAGGATCGGATACATTAAATCTGCCAGGATGTTTGAGACCAATACAGCGATGGTGATCACCAAAAATGCCGCCTGGAGCACCGGGTAATCCCGGTTACTGACCGATTCGTAGATCAACCGTCCCAAACCCGGGTAGGAAAACACCGTTTCAGTCACCACGGTTCCACCAAAGGCATACCCGAGACGGATCGCCAGGATGGTCACAACCGGGGCCAATGAATTCCGCACAACGTGTCGGAACAAGACCACCTTCTCGCTCAATCCTTTCGCCCGTGCTGTTCGAATGAAATCTTCTCCCAAAACACCGAGCATGGTATAGCGCATGGTAAGAAAAATGCCCGGGACGCTCAAAATCGATAAGGTCGTTACAGGTAAAACGGCATGCTCAAGAATGTCCTTGGTTTTCTCCCAGCCTGTCAGGCTCATTGCCGGCGTGATAGCGCCAAACGAAGGCAGCAGCCGGTTTTCAACCGAGACAACAGAGATGAGCAGCATGCCCAGCCAAAAGGAAGGCATCGAACCCAGCAGGATCATCGTCCACAATAAGGAAATATCAATCGCTTTAGCCCGATACCAGGCCGCGATGGCACCTAAAACCACCCCCAAAATGGAAGAGACTATGAGCGAAAGCCCAGTTATCAGCAAGGTCCAAGGCAGGCGGTCCATGATCATGTCGATGATCGGCATCTTCTGCCGGTAGGAATAACCAAAATCACCGCGCAGCAGGTTTCCTATGTATTTGAAATACTGTTTCCATAGAGGCTGGTCAAGACCAGCCTCTATGATTACTTCAGCTCGCTCTTCGGGCGTCATCAGGCCAACATCAACCCCGGCAAGTAAAGCCAAAGGATTGCCAGGCATTAACCTTGGAAGGAAAAAATTCAATGTGACCGCGACGATAAACACCAGCAAATATTCTAATAAGCGGTTTCCCTTCAGCCCAATTCGCATAACAGTTGCTCCTTATACCTACGGACGTGCAGATTCAGGCAGGAATGAAAGTTTATTGACCACACCCTGGCCAGCGATAAAGGCCAGGTTGTCATAAACCGATGACCAGTAAGCGTAGTTTCCATCCGGGTACATCAGAATGACAAATGGCATCTCATCGGCGATAGCCTGCTGCAATTCTTTGATCTTCTCAGTACGATATTCTGGGTCTTGCGAAGAGGCCATCTCGTTGGCGATGCGATCGATATCTTCACTGTTTGCGCCTGACAGGTTCAGCGGGCCGATCAATGGATCGGAGTGAACCAGCTCAGGTGCACGGAAAACATCAGCCTGCACCGGGGCAGACCAACCCCACATCGAAAGCTCATAGCTGCGACCGAAGGTGATATCAAATTCAGGCCAGACCATATCTTCCCAGGTGGTCTGTTCCACCGAGGCAACGTTGACCTGAATACCAACCTGGGCCAGCATCTCCTTGATCAGCTCAGCCAGCCGCAAGCGCAGGGCATTGCCACTGGGGGTGATCAGTTCAAACGAAAGTTCAGCGCCTTCATACTCACGCACACCACCGCCATCACTATCAACAATCCCAACACTTTCCAACAGCTCAACAGCACGCTCGGGGTTGTATTCCTGAACGATCTGCGAGTTATAAAAAGGCGAATCGGGATGAATCCAGCCATTGCTGCCGGCTGTTGCTGCGCCAAGATAAACCGTATCGATCATATCTTCACGATCGAGGGCGTAAGCCACGGCCTGGCGCACTTCAACCAGATTGAAGGGTTCCACATCGTAGTTCATCATGAGCATTTGTGTGCCAAACAGGGGGCCCTGGGCGATCGATACGCCATCGACCATGCTCAGCAGGTCAATTTGTTCGGGAGGGATCACCCGGAAGATCATGTCAACTTCGTTGGTCCGGAAGGCCGCCTGGGCGCCTGCATCATCAGCAAACTTGATCAGTACCAGCTCGCCCACAGTGGGCATACCAGCGAAGTAATTCTCATTGGCCACGAAACGATAGAATTGGTCCGGTGCGTATTCCATCAGCATGTAAGGACCGGTGCCAACGTTGGTCACATCTTCGAATTGATGGTTTTGTGGATCGTTCACACCTTCCCAGATGTGTTGCGGGATGATGGGAACATCGGCAAAGGCCAGGCGCACATAGCCCGGATTGGGGTTGACCAGGTTGATCACCACCTGGTAGTCATCAACAACCTCTGCAGACTCAAAACCACGAATGTCGCGGGCAAAACGGCCGACTGCGTTCAAGGTCAGGTAATCAAAGGTGAATTTGACATCGTGCGCCGTAAATGGGGTGCCATCATTCCAGCTGACATCATCCCGAAGGGACAATGTGTAAGAAAGGCCATCCTCGCTCAGAGACCAGTCTGTCACAAGCCAGGGCACAGGCTCGCCGACGATATTCATCGTGAACAGCGAATCATATTGCATCATCAGCACGTTCCAGCCGGGTTCGCCTGTCACATAGGTGAAAGGATTCAGGGTGGACTCGTCACCGATAATGGCTGCCCGGAACCGTTCGACCATGAACCCAGGTTCTTCCACAACTTCTTCAACGGGGGTTTCTTCGGTCTCTTCAGTTTCCTCGCTCGGTGCTTCGGCAACAGGCGCTTCTGCGGCGGGTTGCTCTTCAGCCAGCCCTGCTGGTTCCTCTGCAGGAGCAGGTGCTGGTTGGGGAGCACAGGCTGTCACGATCAGCATGATGGCGACAAGTACGCCAAGAAAAAACAGCCTGGTTTTATTTTGTTTTTCTTTAGTACGCATAATTTTCTCCTCATCAATTGTTCAAAACATAACAGCAATCATATAAACGACATCTTTTCCTTTGATCAAATTCACAACCTCCTTCTTGCCAAATGGATGTTTGGCATTAGCTGAACAAGTGGCATGCAACCCAGTGTCCTGGCTGCGTTTCAATCAATTCTGGTACGGTATGCCCACAAACACCCGGCATACACTTAGGGCAGCGTGTGTTGAAGCGACATCCCGTAGGGGGATTCGATGGGCTGGGGATTTCCCCGCGCAACTCAATCCTTTTTCGTTCACGCTCCAATTTCGGGTTAGGTACAGGAATCGCCGATAGCAAGCCCTGGGTATACGGGTGCAGCGGATTGGCATACAGAGATTCCCTATCGGCATTTTCCATGATGCAGCCCAAATACATGACAGCGACATGATCAGAAATATGCCGAATGACCGCTAAATCATGAGAAATAAACAAATAAGTCAATTGAAATTGATCCTGGATCTGTTTGAGCAAATTTAAGATCTGAGAACGGATCGATACATCCAGGGAGGAGACCGGCTCATCGCACACGATCAATTCAGGATTCAAGGCGATTGACCGGGCAATCGCAATGCGTTGGCGCTGGCCTCCGCTAAACTCGTGGGGAAACCTGTTCATACATTCGGCGTCGATGCCAACTTGCTCAAGAATACAGGCAACCGTATCCGTCAGTTGGCTGCCCCGCAGCTTTTCATGAACGGTCAGGGGCTCTCCAACAATTTTCTTGATCCTGACACGCGGGTTCATTGAAGCAAACGGGTCTTGAAAGATCATTTGCATCTGCCGCTGTACCTGCTTGCGTTGAAGGCCCTTCAAACCGGAAATATTCACCCCATTAAATACGATTTGCCCATCTGTCGGTTCATACAAACCAACAATTGTTCTGCCCAGGGTGGATTTTCCACAGCCGCTTTCACCGACAAGGCCGAGAGTCTCACCTCGTTTAACTTGCAGATTTACACCATCCACGGCACGAACCGCACCCACTTCCTTCTGCATGAATCCCTTCAGTATAGGGAAATGTTTTTTCACTTGAGATGCTTCAAGCAAGTATTCTGACGATTGATCAAGGGTGTTTTTTAGGGCCATAGACAATTTCGTTTTCTTATAGGGTGGAATCAATGCATTCTTGCCAGAAAAAACAGGCTGAGTGCGTGGTGGGAATATCCGTCGCGTCAAGCAGCGGCCTTGATTCGAGACAGCGATCTCTCTGCCAATCACATCGTGGAGCAAATGGACACTGGTTTGGGAAAGATTCACAGTTCGGAGGTGAACCCGGGATTTCAGGCAGGATTTCCTGTACATCCAGGTCCAGCCTGGGCAGCGAGCGCAGTAAGCCGATGGTGTAAGGGTGGCGTGGCCGCTGAAAAATGTCATCGACCAGGCCTTCTTCTACAACGGTACCCGCGTACATCACCGCCACACGATCTGCTAAGCTGGCAACAACACCAAGATCGTGGGTGATCCACACGATGGACATGCCCAGCTCTTTTTGCAGCTTTTTAACCAGGTTGGCGATCTGTGCCTGGATGGTCACATCCAGGGAGGTGGTGGGCTCGTCTGCAATCAATAATTTCGGATCACACGCCAAAGCAATCGCGATCATGATCCTTTGCCGCATCCCACCCGAGAATTGATGGGGGTAATTGTTGATGCAATGTTCCACATCAGGAATGCCGACCAATTTGAGCAGTTCAATCGATCGCGCCCGGGACGCCTGCCGGCTGAGTTTCAGGTGCAGTCGGATGACCTCATCGATTTGGTCCCCAACGCGCATGACAGGGTTCAGCGAGGTCATCGGATCCTGAAAGATCATGGCAATGTCGTTGCCTCTGATCCGCCTGAAGTCATTGGCTTTCATTTTCAGAATATCCACCCCATCAAAGAGGATGGAGCCGTTCAAAATCCGCCCGGGAGGTGATTGGATCAGGCGCATCACCGAAAGAAAGCTGACGCTCTTCCCTGATCCAGATTCCCCCACGATGGCCAGAAATTCCTGGGGATTGACCGTCAAGGAAAGCCCGTTGACAGCATGGATGACCCTGTCGTCAAGTTCAAATCTCGTTTCGAGTTCCTGAATGTGTAAAATGGGGTCCATCTTTTTTACTTTCTAGGCGTCGTAAAAATCAATTCATCAAAAATAAGTGTTTAAAACGTCCTTTACACTCAACCAAATTTCGTTTTCGTCGGGCGCAATGCCCTCATGGAACAGGCAGGATTCAAGGTGATCCTCCAGCAGCGTCATCCCGACTTTATTGATCGCTGCCTTGACCGCAGATACCTGGATCAGGATCTCTGCACAATCTCGGCCTTCCTCAACCATGCCCTTGACGCTGCGGATATGCCCTTCAATCCGAGACAGGCGGTTGATGATAGCTTTTGATTTCTTATGCACATGAATGTGATCATTTTCGAATGCCATCTGAAGCCTCCTAAAACTCTGAGTTAGCTATACTTCGATTTTCGATTGGTCAACCGGGCTGAATTGGCGATGACGGGCAGCGCTGAGATCTCATGCATGATCGCGCCGACCACTGGGCCAATGGTGCCAAAGGCTCCCAGCACCACGGAGAGGATATTCCAGCTCATGGAAAACATCACGTTATTGCGGATGACTTTAAGTGCAACCCGGCTGAGGTCGATCAGATACGGGATGCGGTCAACATTGTCGGTGAGCAGAACAATGTCTGCCGTCTCCATGGCCACATTGGTGCCAATCGTACCCATGGCCACCCCGACATCCGAGGCCGCCAGTGCCGGTGCGTCGTTGACGCCATCACCGATGTAGGCGATCTTGTAACCCTGTGCTTGGTAATCCCGGATAATATCCAGTTTTTCGCCCGGCAGCGTGTGGGCATAGACCTTATCGACACCCAGGCTGTGTCCGATCGCATCAGCCACGCGTTGGTTATCACCGCTGATCAACACGGTTTCTTTAATTCCCATTGCCTTCAAGTCCTTGATCGCTTGCAGCGATTCGGGACGGTGCGAGTCGGAGATGACCAGGAACCCGGCGATCTCCTGGTCAACGGCAACGGGGATGACGGTGTTGCCTTCTTCCTCCAGTTGCTCAAAGTGCAGGGCATCCTTTTCCTTTAATGTAAGTGCTTCCTCATTCAACATGCGGTTGCCAATCACGACTTCGTGCTCTTTGACCGTACCTTTGACACCATGGCCAGGAAGCGCCTCGAAGTTGTCAGCAGGAAAGGTGTCGATCTGCTGCTGTTTTGCAGCCAAGACGATCGCCCGCGCCAATGGGTGTTCACTCGAGCGCTCAACACTGGCCGCCAAACCTAGCAGAACATCAGGTTTAAGTCCGTTGATGCTGATCGTTTCTTTAAGGCTGGGCTGTCCCAGGGTCAATGTGCCGGTCTTGTCAAAGGCAACGATATCCACCTTGCCGATCACCTCCATGGAGGATCCGTTTTTCACCAGCACACCGCGTTTAGCAGCATTGCCAATCGATGCGACCAGCGCCGTCGGTGTCGCCAGGACCAAAGAACAGGGGCAGATCACGATCAACACCGTGATCCCGCGGATGATATCGCCGGTGAGGGCATAGGTGATAGCTGCGATCACCAGGGCAGTTGGCGTCAGGTATTGGGCATATTTGTTGGCCAAACGCTGCACAGGCGCTTTGCTGCTGCGAGCTTCTTTCACCAGCCGGATCATGTTCCCCAATGTGGTTTCCTCACCGACATTGTTAACCCGTACTTCAATCGCACCGGACATGCACAAAGTGCCTGCGTAAACACTGTCACCGACCTCTTTATCCACCGGGATGGATTCACCGGTAATCGAGGCCTGATTGACGGATGCCGTACCTTTAACCACCGTGCCGTCCACGGGAATGCGTCCGCCCGGTTTGATCAGCACCACATCATCGGTGCGCACGCTTTGGATAGCCACCGTGACGACCTCATCACCCTGGACCATGTCCACAAACTCAGGCACCAGTTGCTCGAGTTCCTGCAAGGCATTATCCGCCTTGGCAACGGTGAAGTTCTCTAACATCTCTCCCACGAGCATCATAAAGGCAACGATGGCAGCAGCGCTATACTCTCTGACCAAAATGGCCGCGATCATGGCGATGCTCACCATCACACCGGCGGTCAGGTCAAAATTCTTGATGATGTTGGTTACGGCCAGTTTGAAGATGGGTGCACCCCCGATGATCGCCGATGCCAGGAACAGCCAGCTGGCGGCTTGCCCCTGCCCGAACAGCCAGGCGATAAAGCCCAACAACAGCAGCAAGGCATTGGCTGCGGTGATCAACGTGCCTGGGGATAATAAAAATCCCTGGTAGCGCTTAAAAAATCCAGCAGGCACTTTTTCACAGGTCGTGCACACCAATGGATCCTGGGAAGTGGTTGGGGTTTCTTTCATTACGATTCTCCTCGATATTTGGTTTTGGTTAGGTAAAAATGCATACTGAAACCATAACCCTGTGGGGGGTTATATGGTACTTTGCCAATTTTTGTGTATTTATTTATTTATTTATTACTGAAATTATTGTGGATATTTTTATTTTATTGCTTGGTTCGCTCTATATCCTGTACGGGGGATATTATCATTACTTTAATTTCCTGTCAAGGTAATCACGTTAGGTTTTCACGTCATGGTAAATCTGTCGGCGAACAGCGCGAGTAAGGTTCCAGATATACCGCTACCCGGGGCATTGTGGCTCCTCATTATGTTTGTACCGCCCAAAAGTAAACCCGGAAATAATAAGTACTGATCGGTAAAAAAAGCATCAAGCCTCCCGCAGGCTGAAAGATTAACACAAAGCTTACATTCGTACGTTGACATATTGCGCCAATTATGATAAGATTTATTCAGTTTACCCCACCCCCCTGGGGGGGATAGGAGAAGAGTTTATGCAACACGACCACAGCGATAGCATCCGAAGGCTTAAGATCGTAGAAGGCCATATCCGCGGGATTCAGCGCATGCTGGAAAATGACGAGTACTGCATCGACGTAATCGGCCAGATCCAGGCAGTCCAGTCTGCCTTAAACAAGATCAGCACCAACCTGCTCGACGGGCATCTCAATACCTGTCTGCTGAGTGCGATCCAGGGTGAAGATCCTGCTGAACGAACCCGGGTGCTGAAAGAGATCACGGAAGTGTTCGAAACTGCCAACAAAGTCTAACCATCACAAAAAGGAGTTAAATCATGAAGTCAGTAACCTATAATGTCCCCAATATCTCGTGCGAACACTGCACCCATACCATCACGATGGAACTATCTGAAATCGAAGGTGTTTCCAATGTGGATGCCGATGTGCAAACCCGGCTGGTGACCGTCACCTTTGATGAACCAGCCACCGAACAGGTTTTGAAAGATACCCTGGCCGAGATCAACTACCCCGTCGTCGCGTAAATCCTATGGCTGATCAAAAACATCTCACCCTCCCCATCCTGGGAATGACCTGCGCGAACTGCGTGGCAACCGTCGAACGCAACCTTAAAAAGGTTGACGGTGTAGAATCCGCCAATGTCAACCTTTCCTCTGAACGAGCGGCAGTCACCTACGACCCCGGTAAAGCAGACTTGTCAGAATTCATCCGGCGAGTTGAAGGTGCCGGCTATCAGGTTGCTATGGGTGAGGCGTCCCTGGGGGTCACAAACCTCGGGGATGCGGCAGATGCACGCCGGTTAG
This sequence comes from Anaerolineaceae bacterium UBA4775, assembly GCA_002403205.1. GTDB lineage: Bacteria > Chloroflexota > Anaerolineae > Anaerolineales > Anaerolineaceae > Brevifilum. Next base: position 17,668 of record DHHJ01000022.1, on the reverse strand, counting down.
AAAAAGCGCTCAACAATCAGGAAGGTGTCATCGAAGCATACGTCAACCTGGCCTCTGAAAAAGCGCTGATCAAGTACGTGCCAACCGTGATCAGCCAGAACGATTTACGCCGGGCGATCCGCTCTGCAGGCTTCGACTTGCTCGAGGCAGACCTGCAGCTGGATGATGCTGAAGCCAAAGCCCGCAAACAGGAAATCGCCCAGCAGAAACGCTTGCTGATCATCGGACTGATCTTCACCGTGCCGCTGTTCGTCCTCTCCATGAGCCGGGATTTCGGCTTATTGCCCATGTCCATCGCCCATGCCACCTGGATCAAATACCTGTTTTGGGCTCTGGCAACGCCGGTGCAGTTCTATGTCGGCTGGCAGTACTATATCAATGGCTATAAATCGTTGAAAAATGGTTCCGCCAACATGGATGTCCTGGTTGCCCTGGGCACCTCGGCCGCCTATTTCTATTCCATCCCCATCACCCTCGGGTTCATCCCCGGGCATGTGTATTTTGAGATTTCAGCGGTGATCATCACCCTGGTCAAATTAGGCAAATACCTCGAGGCCAAAGCCAAAGGCGGCGCCAGCGATGCCATCCGCAAGCTGATGAACCTGCGCCCCCGCAAAGCCTACGTCGTCCGCGATGGTGTTGAGATCGAAGTGACCATCGACGAAGTTGAAGTCGGCGACGTGGTGCTCGTCCACCCGGGAGAAAAGATCCCGGTCGATGGTGTGGTGGTTGATGGCCGGTCAAGCGTTGACGAATCCATGCTGACAGGCGAATCCATGCCGGTTGAAAAAACCCCCGGTGAAGAAGTGATCGGCGGGACGATCAACAAACTGGGCTTATTGAAATTTGAAGCAACCAAGATCGGCAAAGAAACCGTCCTGGCGCAGATCATCAAACTGGTCGAAGAAGCCCAAACCAGCAAAGCCCCCATCCAGAACCTGGCAGATAAGATCTCGGCGGTTTTCGTCCCGGCAGTGATCGGGATCGCCGTTGTCACCTTTCTGGTGTGGTATTACCTGATTCCCCTCTCCCCCAGCGCTGAGGTGGGCTTGTTCACCCGGGCGTTGATCAACACCGTGGCTGTGCTCGTCATCGCCTGCCCCTGCGCGATGGGCCTGGCGACCCCCACAGCCGTCATGGTCGGCACGGGCAAGGGTGCTGAGATGGGCATCCTGATCAAGAAGAGTGAAAGCCTCGAGCGCGCCGGGCAGATCGATACCGTCGTGCTCGATAAAACCGGCACCATTACCCGCGGCCAGCCCGCCGTGACAGATGTCCTCTTGCAGGACTTTGATCTTGGCGAAGAAGAGCTGATCCGCCTGGTGGCATCGGTTGAAAAAGGCAGTGAACACCCCCTGGGTGAAGCCATCACGGCTGAAGCCAACGCCCGAGAACTGGCACTGAGTGAGCCGTTGGGCTTTAGCGCAGTGGCCGGCCATGGTGTCCAGGCCGAAGTGGATGGACATCAGATGCTTGTGGGCAACCGCCGCCTGATGGAATCGGTAGCCGTCAGGACTGACGCGGCTGAAAGTGATATCCAGCAGCTTGAAGAAAACGGCATCACCGCCATTTTGGTGGCTGTGGATGGCTCCCTGGCAGGCGTGATCGGCGTGGCAGACACCATCAAAGAAGGCTCTATCGAAGCGATCAACGCACTGCACAACATGGGCCTGAAGGTTGCGATGGTTACCGGGGATAACACCCGCACGGCAAACGCCATTGCCAGGCAAATCAACATCGATACAGTCCTGGCCGAAGTTTTACCCGGAGACAAAGCCGCTGAAATTAAAAAACTCCAGGGGACAGGCCAAACTGTGGCCATGGTTGGAGACGGGATCAACGACGCCCCGGCCTTGGCGCAAGCCGATATTGGGATCGCCATCGGTACAGGCACCGACATTGCCATGGCATCTGCCCCGGTGGTGCTGATCAGCGGTGATCTGCGCGGCGTGCCTAAAGCCATTGCGCTCTCACGGAAGACCCTCCGAACGATCAAGCAAAACCTGTTCTGGGCTTTCTTTTACAACACCATTCTGATCCCTGCAGCGGCAATAGGACTGCTTAACCCCATGCTGGCGGCTGGTGCCATGTCCTTTAGCAGCATTTTTGTGGTCACCAACAGCGTCCGCCTGCGCCGCTTTACTCATAAAGCCTGATTTTATTCGTATTAGTTAAAGGAAGAATCATGCGATCAAGGAAAAAGAACAACACCCTTTTACCAGTCATCTTATTTGCCCTGGTGGTGGTGCTGAGTATCGGCGGGTTGATCCTGGCCCAAAACTTGCGCCAGGCACGCATCGCCAATCCTGGGGACATCCGTTCGCAGGATGAGGTTCCCCGCGTCACGCCGGCAGAGGCCCTCGAGGCTGTGCGCTCAGGGGAGGCCGTTCTGCTCGATACACGCGGTGAGGCTCAATTTAACGCTTTGCGTGCCGCCGGTGCCATCAATATCCCCGTCACAGAGATCGAAACCCGGTTAAGTGAGCTGGATCCGGATACCTGGTACATCACCTACTGCACTTGACCGGCTGAAGAAACGAGCGCCCGGGCGGCGTTCATCATGCTTCAGAATGGATTCTCTCAAGTCAACCCAATTTTAGGCGGCTTTGAAGCCTGGATCGCAGCGGATTACCCGCTAGAACCATAACCACATTCACAACAAGAAAAGCCCTTCCGTTTTTGATGGAAGGGCTTTTTTGATGGTCTGATTAACTTTGCACTTGGGGTAAAGATCTATTTCTTCGGACCGCGACCTTTTCCAGGGTTCCCAGAAGAACCAGCGGGTTTATTTTTCCCGCCCCTGGTTTCAACCTGCTCACCCATCTCGTCCAGTTCGACTTCTTCGCCCTTATCTGATTTATCCCTGCCGATTAAGCCTAGCTCTTGCCAGATGCGCCCCCAGCCTGAGACCTTCTCCCCTTCTGGCTTGCGCATGTTTAATATTTCGTCGTAAGTCTGCTCTACATCTTCCAGTTCAGCTGTTTGCAGTGCGTGCTTGATCTCACCAATGCCAAACTTGTATTCACAGAAGAAAACAACCAGTTCAGCATATTCAACTTCGAATTCTTCAGCCATGCGAGAGAGTACAGGGTGGGCCATTTCGCCGCTACACACTGGATTTTCCCCGAGATCTTCATCTTCCGGGTCGTCCATGTCAGGGTCGTCCATGTCAGGCTCGTCCGAATCCATTTCGATCAAACCCAGGGCTTGCCAAATCTCTCCCCAGCCCACTTCCTTTGTGCCCCCGTCATAGCGCCACTCTAACAGCTCTTGATAGGTCATTTCGACATCCTCAAGCTCTGCCGTGGCCAGGGCATGTTCGATTTCTCCAATGCCGAATTCATAGTCGCAGAAATAGACCAGCAGCTCATCATAGTCAACTTCATAGAATTCAGCCAGCCATGCCAACGCTGGATGGGTTTTTCCCTCCAGGCAATAAGCAGGGGTTTCAAGGTCTTCATCGGCTATCACATCGTCAGGTTCTTGCTGTAAGTCCCCCGCCAATGATGGCATCGTTTGAGCGTATGTTACGCCAGCCATAGCCAAACCAAGCAACAAAACACAGCTAACGACTAATATCATCTTTTTCTTCATAGTGTCTTCCTTTCTGGTCAGCGATTAAGATGATCAATTCATGGGCAGTAGATCTCGTCCCACATCGTGCAATTGGTCAGGTAAAGATCTCAAGTGCGTTAATCAGCACGTGTAAGGACACCACAGAGATACCCAAATTCCAATTATAGCAGATAATCGGGCTTAAATGGGCATTTTCGTGCCATTTTATCGCATCACCTGTTAACGATTGACCTTTTTTAGGCCAAATTTATGTAGAACCCCACACTTCTCGGGAAAAAACCATACCTATACGCAGTTTTCGAATACACCGCTGATCACAACTGGAACAAAAACCCTCCCATCAGGGTGGTGGGAGGGAAATTTTTAGGAATTTATTAAACAATCATTTGGTCGCAACGATCCACAAGAGTTAAGTGGATCTTAGGGAACACTGATCGAAAAGTACTCCAGTTCAACCAGAATGGGAAGAACTTCGAAAGATGCGACCGACACGCCAACTAGCCCCTCTCTCAAATTGTACTTTGTATCAACGTGCTCCCGCTCAAAAACCCCGTTGACATACAGGCTGAGCTGGTTGCCCTGGCAGATGGCCGTATACGTATTCACATCCCGCCCCATCCTGACGTTTGTAGAACCGCCGCTGGCCAGGGTGAAATAATCACCATCTATTTCTGAATACACCAGGATGGAGTACATCCCGCCGTTGGTGATGTTGAACTCATACCAGCCAAACCGGTCACTGTAATTGCAGATCAGGCTGACATTATTGGTGTTTTTTCCCAAATTTTCCGCCTGCACATCAATCCGCACATCGGAATAATAATACTCGTCATACAGCACATACACCCACTGATTCGATCCTTGCAGGTCAAACACCAGCCGTCCGTAATCGGTGTAGAGATCCATTTTATTTTCATCGCCATTCATCAGAAAATAAGACCAGCTCGAAAGGTCATCATCAAACTCTTCAATAAAGTAGGCCTGGGGCTCATCTTCAGGAGGTTCAGGTTCTTCAACAACTTCGCTAACCGATTGCGTAGCTGGAAGTTCCCGGATGGGCACATTGGTGGCGGTCAGCGTCGGGATTTCCTCTTCTATGACTACCGGCTCTTCCGTCGTCACAACAGGGACAAACACTTCTTCCTCCACCTGGGGAGGTGTTGTAGCCGTTGGATCTGGCGGTGCAGAAGTCCCGCAAGCCAGGCTCACCAATACGATAAAACCGATCACCAATAAAAAGACTTTATAACTTGAAAACCTCATCGCCGCTCCTTAAATTCTATGCTTCCTGTTGATAAGAAAAAGAGAGAAATACTCAACCAAGCCGATCTGATCCCGTTCTACAAGCGCACCACGTGAGCATAGGCTTAATTTTGAACGAGCTCGATTATATCAAATTTAATGGCAAGGGTGGAAACCAAATTGCTTCTCAGAGGGTGTTTACCTCTGCAGAAATCATCTGTTTCTTCTCATGTGAGCGTTTAAGCCCATCCGCCAGGAACACGATCAGCACCGAAAAAGCCCCCAGAAGCAGCGCAGCCGAATAGGCCTCAATATAGCGGCGCTCTTCCAGCGCCCGAAAGATGAACAATGTGGCGGTTTCTGTCCGCCCCTGCACACCTCCCCCAATCACCAACACAGCGCCAAACTCGCCAATGGCTCGGGCCAGTGTTAATGTCATGCCATAGATCAGTCCGCTTTTCAATTGGGGAAAAATGATGCGCCAAAACCGAGTCCACGAGCTGGCACCCAGGGTTGCTGCGGCAAACTCCTGCTGTCGATCGAGGTTCTGGATGACCGGCACCATTTCCCTGATCATGAACGGGAAGCACACAAAAAGCGTCGCCAGGAACATGCCGGGCGTGTCAAACGCCACCCTGTAATCCCACCTGTCCAGCAAAGGAAACAGGGGGCTGTTTCGCCCAAACAACAACAGCAGCATGTAACCCACCACCACCGGAGAGACCGCAAAGGGGATATCGATCAGCCCATTCAGCAATGACTTGCCCACAAACGCATGCCTGACCAGCATCCACGCGATCATCGTCCCCAGTAAAAGCTGGATCACAACCACCAACACAGAAATCCGCAGGGTTAAGACCAGTGACTGGGCGAAAACGCCCGATGAAATGCTCCTGACGGCCGGCACAACCCCGTCTTGAAAAGCGCCCGAGGCCAACGCGATGATCGGACCGACGATCAGGATAATCACGTAAATGACCATCACGGCGATCAACACCCACGCACCGAGGCCTTTTTTCTCCTGGTTCATCGGTGCGCCCCCCAGTACTTCTGGATGGCATTGGCGACAAACAAGACCACAAAGGAGATCAACACCAATACAATCGATACGGCGCTGGCACCCAGGCGGTTTTCCGATTCAACCTGGCTAAACACATACACAGCAGCCGTCTGGGTCCGTAAGGGGATGTTCCCAGCAACGATCACCACAGCGCCGAATTCGCCAACAGCCCGCGAAAAACTCAACAGCGAACCGCCCAAGGTAGGCAGGATCAAGGCAGGTAGCACAATTTTCCGGAAAATCGTCCAGGGACTGGCGCCCAGGGTCGCTGCCGCCCGTTCCTGAGACCGGTCCAACTCTTCCAAAACTGGCTGGATGGTCCGCACAACAAAAGGAAAAGTGATGAACAGCAGAGATAAAACGATGCCCGTCGGTGCAAACACGATCCGAAAATTCAGTTTCTCAATCAAGAACCCCCCCAAAGCCTGTTGAGGGCCGTACAGGATCACCAGCATGATGCCTGTGACCAGGGTGGGAATCGCCAACGGTAGATCTATGATGGCGTTCACCAACCGCTTGCCAGGGAACTCAAATCGCACCAGCACATAAGCCGTGATCAACCCCATCACAGCATTGATGACGGTCATCAGTGCTGATGTCCACAAGGTCAGGTTGATGGAAGATCGGGCGATCGGAAGGTTGATTTGATACCAGAAGCTATCGAAACCCTCTCGCAGCCCGTCCTGGAAGATCACCACCAGCGGGATGATCACGATCAGCACCAAAAACAGGATGCTCGTGCCGCGCAGGACCCAATCCCCGGGCTGGCTCTTTTCCTTCCGTCGCGTCAGCGCCAGGTTCATAACTACTCTCCCCGGTGAACTTGCAGGATCACATTGTTATAGATGCCCTCAGGGCCAAAGAAATCCACCATGATCACATCCCATCCACCAAAATACACAACAGTGAAGAGATCTTCTACCGGAGGGTAAAGGGATGCCGATGCGGCTGCCGCTTCGGGGTTGACCACCCTTAAACCGTGTTGTGCGTAAATCTCCTGGGCTTCTCGGGTGAACAAGAACTCCACAAAAGCCTCAGCAACCTCACGGGTGCCATGTTTATCGACATTGGCATCTACAACGGCAACCGGGTTCTCAATCAGAATGGTGGAAGTGGGGATCACCAATTCATACTCCTGACCCGAATTCCTTCCCACCAACACTTCGTTTTCATAGGTGATCGCCAGATCCCCGATGCCCATCTCGTAGTTCAGAATGCTCTCCCGGGCAGATTTATCCATCACGCTTACATTGGTCAGCACCTGGCGCAGGAATTCTGCCGCTGCCTCGGGATCGCCACCTGCCACACCTTCCACGTGCCCCCTCACGGCAGCGCCGTACAAACCGAGAATATTCCACATCGCACCCCCGCTCATGTTCGGGTTGGGGGTAACCACCTCGATGTCGGGTCGGGCAAGATCATGCCAGTCTCCCACGCCTTTCGGGTTGCCCTTCCGGACTGCAAAGGCCACGATCGAGGTGGTCACGATCCCGCCATGTTCACCTGCCTTCCAATCGTGGGTGATCAGGCCGGCATTCTGAATGCGGGTGACATCGGCTTCCAGTGAAAGGGCCACAACATCTGCCTCAAACCCCTCCACCACCGCACGGGATTGCGCTCCTGACCCTAAATAGGATTCCTCAAAGATCACCCGCTGACCGGTCTCGGCTTCCCAATAGGCTTGGAACAGCGGGATGATCTCGCCGTAGGCTTCGCGCGGCGTGGTGTATGCACCTAGCACGATGCGTACTTCATCTTCCGATGATGTGGTACTCCCACCCCCGCACCCGCTGACGAACACAGCCAACACCACTGCAATAATGACATACTTGATTGTTTTTTTCATCTTTCTCTCCCGAAACGCTGGTTAAGCCGCTGGTAATGCTGCGACCGGATGATCAAGAACGAGCAATTTTCCACGGAACTGATGATCGGCCCGATCACTGCGCTCAAATCGACACTCCCCTGGCGCTCGGGCAAAGGTGCCCCCAGCACGACCAGATCATAATCTTCATTTTGCATTTCTTCCTGTACTGCGGGCAGCAATTCTCCGTGCTTGATCATCGTATTCCCTGTAACACCGAAACGCGCCAGGCTCTGCTGCCCATCGGTCAAAAACCGGTTGATACGGTTTTGAGGCACATCGTTGGGATAATGGTCGGGAATCACGGTCAGCAACGAAGCCTCTGCGCCCATGTGCCTGAGCAGGCGCCCGGCAAACAAAACTGTATCTTTACCAGGTTCACCGCTGGCCAGGCAGATCAATGCCTTGCTGAGTTTGCCGACGGGCTGTGTCGCCAGCAGCAAGTGATGCTCACCCCTGCTCAGGGCCTGTTCGATCTGTTCATAACCCGCCGAAGGCCGCCACCCAAAAATCAACAGGTCATAATGCTGTTTTTCCACCGTCTGGGCGATCGCTGTCTGAAAGCCCTCAGGTGAGGCTTGCACTTGCAGCGCGGCCATACCACTGCCGATCTGTTTGCGGGCTTCTATGAGGTGATCATCAATTTTTGACAGGTCTCTGCCGATGCCCAGCAATGTCAGCCTGGCATGGGCCATGCGTGCCATGTACCCTCCCATGGCGAGGGCAGATTGGCTGCGCAGTGTGCCGTCGGTGACCACAAGAAAGTTCAACCCCGGGTGCGAAAGCACATGCATGCGCCGTACGCCCACATAAGCTTCGTTCCCCACGTCCAGGGGCAGCACAGCGCTCTGTTCCGGCGGGCGGTTGACTTCCACAATGAAACCAGGGTTCCCATAGGGTGTGGTCGGTGCAATCGCACGCACCCCCTGGATGGCAGGCAGCGAGATGCGCAGATGCTCATAAGTTCCCTTGAATTCCTTTTCAATGATCTTTCCCTTACCCAGGGAAAGCCCCGCCAGCTGATCTCCTTCCTGTGCCAGGTCGACATCTTCGGGACGGAACAGGACCTGGGCACGGTCATTTGATGCCAGATCCAACGTTGTTTCGGGGATCGAGAAAGCTTCCGCCCCAATTCTGATTTTCTTGCCCTGGATTTGGCCTAAGAGCAGGTTGGCTGACCCCAAGAACGACGCGACATACTCTGTTTTCGGATTTTCATACAGCTCACGGGGGGTGCCCACTTCGATCAGCCGGCCGAAGTTCATCACCCCAATCCGGTCCCCTAAATCAAAGGCTTCTTCCTGGTCGTGGGTCACCAGGATGGCCGCAACCTCTGATTTTTGCTGAATGCGCTTCAAACTGCGCCGCAACTCCATCCTGATTTTGGCGTCCAATGCTCCCAGCGGCTCATCAAACAGCAGCACCTCCGGTTCGACAGCCAAAGCACGTGCCAAAGCCACACGTTGCTGCTGCCCGCCTGATAGCTGGCTGGGCATGCGCCCACCCAGGCCGACCAGGCCCACCAGTTCAAGCAGTTCATCGCGTTTGGCCTGGCGTGCCTCACGGGGCACCTTTTGAACTTCCAGGCCAAATTCAATATTCTGGGCAACGTTCATATATTGAAATAAGGCATAATTTTGGAACACAAACCCCACACGCCGCTTTTGCGTGGGGATGTCCGTCACATCTCTGCCATGCAGAAGGACTTTTCCCTTTTCAGGCTGAACCAGGCCGGCGATGATGTTGAGGATGGTCGTTTTCCCGCTGCCGCTTGAACCCAGCAGCACAAAGAATTCGCCGTCCTTGATTTCAAGGCTGACGTTGTTCACGACCACCTGTTGTCCGTAATATTTGCTGATATTTTCAAGCTGAATCGACATGCCGACCTCGTAAACTGGTTGATTTAAACGCACAATTTACCCGGTGAAGGGTTACTTGCCTCAGTTTAAGAATATTTGCCTGCCGTGACCAGCATGGTGATAACCGTGTGACAAAATCGTGACAAATTTAATCATTAATCATCCCCCATTCCCGCCAGATACTTAATTAAATGCCAAAACCATACCCTACACCGGCCAAATTCGTGATGAGATCCGGTTCTTCAGGTGTCAATTCGACCTTTAATCTCAACCGCCGGATCAATTGCCTGAGCATTTCGGTATTTCCACTTCGCTGCCCCCAGACATGATCGATGATGTGCTCGGCTGGCAGCACCTGGCCAGCATTGAGCATCAAATACTGCAGCAAGCGCGCTTCCAGGCGCGTCAGGGTAATCGAATCCTGCCCGGTGCGGGTAAACTGCCTGCGTTGCGGGTCAAACAGGACATCCTGATACTCAAACGAGGCCAATTCCTGTGACCGGCCGGCTGATGCACGCCTGAGAACGGTTTGAACCCGGGCCACCAGTTGCCGAGGGCTGAAAGGTTTGAGCACATAATCATCCGCCCCGAGGGATAACCCCTGAACGATATCATCTTCATCGTCCCTGACGGTCAGCAAAATAATCGGGACATCCGATGTCTTCCGGATCCTGCGGCAGACGTCAAACCCATTCCGCAAGCCCGGCTCGCCTGGCATGTTCACGTCAACGATGATGACATCCGGCGCTTCGTTTTCAAAGGCTTTGATTGCACCAGGGGCATCATAGGCCAGTAGCGGTTCAAACCCCTCCCTGCGCAAGGTGAAGGCCAGCAAATCCGCCAGTGTACGGTCATCATCGACAATTAAAGCTTTCACGTGTTATTCCCCTCAACTAAAGGCAGAGTAATCCAGAACACCGCGCCCCCAGATTCGCTTTCGCGGAATCCCACAGCACCCTGTTGAGCTTCAACGATCGCTTTGACCACCGAAAGCCCTAAGCCCAACCCCAATTGACTTTTATCCCCCTCATTACCCGGTGTGATAAAACGATTGAACAGCTTCGAACGCTGCTCAGCAGGGACACCTTTGCCCTGGTCATGCACCTCGATCCTCACAGCGCTGTGCAGGTGCTCACTGGTCACCCTGATGGTGCTCCCTTCAGGGCTATGTTTGATGGCATTAGAAAGGATGTTGACCAGCGCTTGGCACGTCCGGCGCCGATCAGCATGCACCATCACATCATCCTCCTGGGCTGGCCCGAATAGGTGCAGCCCATGCCGCAATACAATCGGCTCTACAGTACGGATGGCATCTGCGATGATCGTGCCCAGCGGCACAGGCTGTGGATTGACCTTAAACCGACCTGCTTCGATGCTGGCAGCTTCGATCAGGTTGTCGATCAGTGCCTGCAGGTCAACGATGCCAACATTGAGCGCATGCAGCAGGTGCTCAATCTCCGACGCAGATAGGCTGGGCAGTTGATCCACCAGCAGCTCCACCGAAGCGGAAAGAGCCGTCAGGGGCGTTCGGAATTCATGGGTGATGTTGGCTAAAAATTCCCCAATTAAACGATGGATACGTTCTTCATCGGTTACATCCCGGAGCACCAATGCCCGGGATGCATCACCCGCATCCGGTGGGACAAGCCGAGACACGGAGACGGACAGCAGAGCGTCCCGCCCATTGATCACAACCGGGATCCGCCTGCTCTGGTTTGCCGTTGGGAGCTGCTGGCTGAACAGCGCTTCCCCGTAGGGCGTAATGAACACATCATCGATCCCGCGCCCGATGATCAAGGCCAGCCTGACCCCAACGATCTTTTCGATCGCTTCACTGGCAAAAGTGATACGCTGATGCTCGTCAATTGCCAGCAACCCCTCAACCACCGCGTTCATCAGGTTTTCTATCCAATCCTTTTCGAGCTTAAGGCGCTCAAGGGAATGTTTCAGGCTGACCCTGGCATCCTCCAGGGCGTTGGTCAACTGGTCAATTTCCCACACTTGGTTGTCAGCTGGCAACGCCGTAGAGAGATCGCCCTCCCGTAAAGCTGCTGCTGACCGAGCCAGCCTGTTTAACGGCTGGCTGATTCGGCGCGACACCAGGTAAGCGACACCCACACTGGCTAAACTGACCATGACCAAGGTTGCGAGGATCACCCTTTGCACATTGTTGCTGAGGCTGTGCACTGCTGTGATGTCCAGCAAACCGACCAAAGTGAACCCATGCTCTCCAGGTAAAGGGATCACGCCTGCCATGTGGGTGGTCCTGCGCGGGCTTTCCCCGCTCAATGCCAATAATGGGTAATCCTCCGCCTCAGGTGTGAGATCCGCCCGGGATGTGCTCTCCCAAATGCGTTCGGTGGCCACAATCAACCGTTCCCCATCAAATAAGGCGTAGTCCAGTCCGCTTTGAGTGGAAAGCTCACCCAGGAGCGACTCCGCCCGCTGCCCAACGATCACATGGCTGCCTGCCGAACGCCCCCCAAGCGGTGCATCAACCAGCAGCCATACTTCGCCCCCCACTAAGGAAAATACATTGAACACAGGTGGGGCACACAGCGCAGCAACAGCTGGGCCGGCCATCCCAATCGGCTGATCCCGTTGGCACACCAGGACCACATCCACAGTGGCATTACCCAGCAATTCATCCAGATACTGATCCAGGGCAAGCTGATCATCGCTTTCAAACACCAACCGGTTTAAAGTGGGGCGCTCAACAATCAATGCAGACAGATCGCTCAACTGGCTGAGCTTATTTTCGTAAAGCGCGGCTGTGGTCTGGCTGGCCCGTTCCAATACAGCCTGCATCTGCGACTCGGCCTGCTGGTTAAGTAATATCAACACAGGGATGCCTAAAACGATCACCGTCGCCAGGGTGAACAGGATAAATACCAGCATCAGCTGGTAAACAAACCGATTGGAAGAAATCCAACGAAACATGGGGGTTTCTCTATCCCTTAAAAAATCGCATCCATGTTAATTATCTTTCAGAATGCAATAAAAGGTGTGTTTTGCATAATCAACAGACACAAACAGCCTTCATTGCGCTTGTATTCGTGCTTAATTGATAATATAACATTGAAAAATAACCCTGGCAATCCTCTTGCCGGGCTAGCCAGATTGTTGATTATTTCGGGATGGCTTTGCGTGCCAATTGGTCAACCCGCTCGTTGAAGACATTTCCCGCGTGCCCCCTAACCCAGCGCCAATGGATTTCGTGGCGGGCGATTTCTTCATCTAATTTCATCCACAGATCTACATTGGCCAATTCTCCCCCCTTGCGGCGCCAGTTGCGCCGCTTCCAGTTCGGCAGCCACTCGGTGATGCCCTGTTTCAGATAGCGCGAATCGGTGAACAATGTCACCCGGCAGGGCTCTTCCAGCGCGCGCAATGCCTCCAGGGCGGCCCGTAACTCCATGCGGTTGTTGGTGGTGTCCACTTCTCCGCCCGAAATCGCCTTTTCGTGCACCCCGTAACGCAAAAGCGCCCCCCAACCGCCAGGTCCAGGGTTCCCGGTACAGGCACCATCGGTGTAGATCGTCACTTCAGGTTTTCCAGCCATCAAGGCCTTTCCCCGGCCAATTCGAGGACCAATTCGTCCAATTGTTCAAGAATCGGGGTGATTTCGCCAGTCTCGTCCAGCAAAATCCGGTAAACGGCATCCTGGAGCCCCCATTGCGCCACTCCCCATTCCTCAGAGGCTGGCAGGGCGCTCGCAGAGGTGGCCAGTTCTGCGCCTTGCGCCCATTGGGGATAATCTGTCCTAAAATCCGTCAGTAAGTCCATGGCAGATGTGCGCACCGGCAAAGAGAACAAGCTGCGCACGAGCCTGGCCTGTGATTCCGGTTCCAGCAGGAATTTGGCAAACAGCCAGGCGGCCAGCTCATTTTCAGGCGTGTCGGCGATGAGGGTCAACCCGGGTCCAGACACCAGCATCGTCTCGCTTGCCGACCCGGGAAAACCGAGCACTTCCCATTCGTCTTCACTTCCAAGTGCTTCCATCCATTGCGCTTGAACGGGGACCAGGTCCAGCCTGCCCGCGTACACCAGCGCCAGCCGATTACCAAAATAGGGATAGGGCTCAGGCTGTAAACCAAACCAGGAACACCCCTGAGACCTGAGATCCCAAAGATAGCCAAAAGCTGCCTGGCCGAAGTCATTGTTGAAACTGGGGATGCCCTCATCAGGCAGAACGCCTTCAAAGGCATAATACCAGGAGGCCAGAACGGCCGGGTCCAGGTTAATCAGCCATCCACCAGTGCCGTTTTGCCGGGTTTCATTCTGCCAGTTGGCAAAGGTGGCATCACAAATTTGCCGCTTGAAGGTTTCTAAATCTGCGGGAGAGCTTGAAAAACCCAGCTCTTGGCCCCAGGTGCGGTTGTAGAATAACACCGTTGCCTGCGGTGCCAGGGGCAATGCCGTGATCCGATCTGAGCGGGTAAAGGGTTGCAGGTACACCTCCGGGATGTCCGCTTGGCTGTCCGGGTCAAAGCCCCAGGTTGGGTCATCAAAGTAAGGGCGTAAGTCTACCAAAGCGTCTTCGCCGTTCACGTCTGCAACAAGGTAGGGGACAGCAGCAATCAGGTCTGGCTCTTCCTCTCCCGCTGCCCGGTCAGATTGCAACGCCTGGAGAAGTGCCGTTTCTCCACCGTGGGCATACACTTCAACCCAGATCTGCCAGGGGTTGGTCAGGGAAAATTCCCTGGCTAGGTCTTCCAATGTTTGTGCGGGTTCGCCAACCCAGGGATGGGCAAATCGGACAACCCGATCAGCCAGGTCATCCGGTTCGATCTGCAGACCAATGGGTTCTGTTGGTGTGGCAGTCAGTTCTGGCGGCAAAGTTTTCGTCCGGGTCGGTTCGGGGGTGAAAGCCTCCGTCGCTGCGGGTGGGTCTTCTGCTGGGCTGACCTCGGGCGCACAGCCTGTGAGGACGGCCAATAGGAGCAGCGCCCCAATCAGCAAAAGTAAAGGTTTTCTGGATGTTGACATTGGTAAAGCCTTGATCATCAAATCACCACCAATGGAACCGGGATAAAAATGAGAAAGAAGATCACCAGGGCCACCACCGCCAGGATCTTGTGCTTGCGGTCCAGCGGGGTGATCTGGTCGAGAGGTTCAGCGTAATACTTGCCGGCCAGGAAGATCAGGGCTGCCCACAGCCACCAACCCTGCCAGGCAAAACCCAACAAGATCAGTGCACCCAGGATGACCGGGTAAACCTTGCGTGCCTTCTCCCGGCCCAGCAGCATATAAAGGATATGACCGCCATCCAGCTGCCCGGCTGGGATGAGGTTGATCGCTGTGACAAACAGACCTGCCCATCCGGCCCAGGCCACGGGGTGAATCTGAACATCCAAACCGCCCAGCGGCAGCGGCCTGCCCGTAAAGAAGTATTGCAGCCAATACAACGCCGGGGCGGTGTTGCCATATGAGGCAGGCTGGGGAAGCCACTCCCCAAAGGTGACATACTTTGCCAGCAAATAGATCACTGAGTTGCCCTCCAAGAATTGAACATTCCCCTCTGGCATTTCTGCTGCGATTGGCCCTACAGTGGAAAGATTCAGGCCGATCAACAGCACAGGTATGGTGACCAGTAACCCGATCAATGGCCCGGCGATGCCGATTTCCAGCATGTGTTTTTTGTTCTTGGGGGTCTCCTTCATGCTGATAAAGGCGCCCATCGTGCCAAACGCACTCAGCGGGAAGGGAATGAAATACGGCAAGGTCACCCGCACACCGCGTGAGCGCCCCACCAGGTAGTGACCGAACTCATGTGCCAACAAAATGCCCAGTAAGCTGACCGCAAAAGGCCATCCGCTCAGCACCAGGCGCACCAGGCCGCCCAGTGAACTTACAGTGAGGGCATTGGCGTCAACGTTCCCGAATTGGGCGCCAGTGAACAGCACGCTGAGGACGGTGAGCACAAATAAAAGGAGATTGACCCACACCGGCCCGATCTTTGGTTCCGGGCGCTGGTCGATGACCAGGATGAATTGCTGGCCGCTGCTCAACCTGAACAGCGGCATCAGGCCCATCGGTTTTAGCTCGTCCGAGAGCTGGTCGTAGGCTCTTTCGCTGTCCGCCATCCTGAGCAGACCGTCATACCGCACATGGAAGCCGTGGCGTGCGCCCCCGGTGGTTACGCTTTCGATGGTGAAATATCGATTCACAATCCGGGTGATGTCCTGGGTGTCTACCGGCAAATTTGCTTCAGCCATTCCTGACATAGTTTCATCCGATCTCTGTGTAGAGCAATTCATGCGGCATCCGACAATGGGTTTAATTAAACCATACACTGCCAAATAAAGGCCGTCACGGGATTATACTCTTCCCCTGGCGTGATGTGCTAAAATCCAAATATGGACTTCAAGTCAAAACTCCGTCAGGCCATTAATGGGTCCTGGCGTATTGTTCGGATTTCCGTCCTGATCACTGGCCTGACCTTCTTGCTGGTGGGTTCAGCTATCCCCCCGGCTGGGCTGGCGTCGCAGGTGCGTGCTTACACGCGCCCGATCGAATTTGATTTCAGCATCTGGACGCTGGAAGCGATAGCTGCCAAACTAACCGGATGGGGGCTGAGCCTTGAAAAATTCATGACGCCAGAAGCCCAATCGCAGCTTGTGCTGGACTACCTCGACCAGGTCCAGCGGGTGCAGACCCTAAATGCGGAACTCCTGGATGTGTACACCAATCCCGACATCTCCGCACCCGGTGAGGCCAGCCATTCATTGCACGCAGCATTGCAGGCCGAGGGCACACTCCTGGAGTCATTGGCACCCCTGGCTGAAGCGGTGCTTCAAAACCAGCTGATGGATATCATCGTCGAGAGCGGGCTTGGTTTATTGGGGCAGGCCTTCCCGCCTTCCCTGTACCAGGTCAGCGATATCCCCCAATCGCTGGTGGTTTCCCCCCGCACCGAGATCCGCCGGGCTTACGAAATCTCTCTTGAACCCGGCTTAACCGTCGATCTGAAAGATCAGCTCGAGGGAACAATTTTCACTGAGCTGGACCATGCCGCCCTGGTGGTGCCTATCGGCGGCATCGGTAGTTACCCCACCATGGTCATGCAGTCCGCCAACCTGGTCTGGCTGACCGAGATCGTCGCCCACGAGTGGGTGCATAACTACCTCACCCTGCGTCCCCTCGGGATGAACTACCTGACCAGCGATCAACTGCGCACCATCAACGAGACGGCCGCTACCCTGGCCGGTGAGGAGCTGGCGAGGCTGATCCTGGCGAAGTATTACCCCGCTCATCTGCCGCCCGAACCTCTCCCGGCACATGTGGACGCTTCCCCGGCACAGCCAGAAACACAAGCTGGGCAGGTAGCATTTAACTTCCAAGCTGAAATGCGCCAAACCCGCATTGAAACAGACCGCTTGCTGGCTGAAGGTGACGTTAAAGGTGCCGAGGCCTACATGGAGGCACGCCGGCAGGTCTTTTGGGATAATGGATTTCCCATCCGCAAACTCAACCAGGCCTACTTTGCCTTTCACGGCGCATACAGTGCCGATCCTGACGGGGGTGCCGCCGGTGAAGACCCGGTCGGTCCGGCCGTGCAGGCATTGCGCGCCCAATACGACGAGCTGGCAGATTTTCTCAATGCAATTGCATGGGTGACATCCTACGATGCCCTTTTACAACTACTTCACCCCTGAGGTCAGTCGTCAAAATCCCCAGGATCGGATAAACCTTCACCAAAATCTGGCAGTTCCCGTTCGATTTGCTCGGGGTCCTGCCCTTTTTCCAGCCGGGAGACCACTTCATCAAACTCGGGGCCGGTATCTTCACCCAACTCATCACCCATTTTGCGCATTAATCGGCCCAGCGCTTTGGGATCATCTTCGATACCAGCCAATTGAGAGGGGTCAACCATGTCCTCGATGCGGCGGTCCTCAGATTTGGCAATGCGGATCCTGCCGATCCGCCTGGTGACCTGGTCGCTCCCACATTCAGGGCACAACACCTGCTTGTGATCATACTCTTCATAGGTCAGGTAAAGCTCAAAGCGGTTTTTGCAGGACTGACAGCGATAATCATAGGGATACTGTATCATATTTCCATATT
>DHHJ01000028.1 GCA_002403205.1 Anaerolineaceae bacterium UBA4775 | reverse complement strand
GACATTTTAACTTTGCCTTGACATGGTCTATCCTGCAGTGTATAAACTATGCCGTCGATTACATCGAATGCAACTTTTACCTTCGGATTCCGTATTAATCTGATAGACGTGTCAATTCAAGAAAGGTGGAAGCACATGGAAGCGAAAAAATTATACCGAATCCCTTCGGAAGGCATGCTGGGCGGTGTTTGTGCAGGGTTTGGAGAACATTTGAATGTTGATCCAACGATTGTCCGGCTGATCTTTGTATTGCTGGCGTTTGCCGGCATGTCGGGTGTTCCAATTTACCTGATCATGTGGCTGATCATCCCGGCCAAGCCGACAGAGGTGTAAACAAACGCAGGTGCGGTTCTTTGGCCACAGGTGATCTGCAGCCTTGGGCCAGCGCGCTGTCCTGCCATACTAATAACCTGATGGTAAAGATCTGATTGGACCCCAATCAGATCTTTTCATGCGTGTGGGTTGCGCGCGAGTGCAATTGTTTAAGAGCCTTGGTAATTTTTCACAGGGGTATGCGCAAAAACGGGATTAACTGCCCTGGCAAAAATGACGGTTGACAGTTCTGCCCGATTTCAGGTTAAGGCCGGGTGTAGTATAATTCCTGGTGGAGGTACAATGTCGACAAATCCGACCAGAGATAGAATAAATCCCGAAACTATGGATACCACACCCATGCGGCGGCCGGACTGGATCAAAGTCAGGGCGCCCAGCGGTGAAAGTTACGAAGGGCTGCAGCATCTGATGCGCAGCAAGGCCTTGCACACGGTGTGCGAGGAAGCCGGCTGCCCGAACATGGGTGAGTGCTGGGGAAGCGGTACGGCCACTTTTTTGATGCTGGGGGATGTGTGTACCCGTACCTGCGGCTTTTGTGACGTGAAACACGGCCGTCCCGGGCCTTTGGACTGGCAGGAGCCTGAGCGTGTTGCCCAGGCTGTGATGAACATGTCGCTCAAGCACGCGGTGATCACCAGCGTCAACCGAGATGAGCGCCGCGATGGCGGGGCACCCATTTTTGCGATGGTTATCCGGCGCATACGTCAGCTCCAACCTGGATGCTCCATTGAAGTGCTGATTCCTGATTTCAAAGGCAGCGTTGAGGCCCTGAGGATTGTGATGGCTGCCCGGCCGGAGATCCTGAACCATAATGTTGAGACGGTGCCGCGCCTTTTCAAACAGGTCCAGCCGCAGGATCGGTATGAATGGTCACAGGCGATCTTAACCCACGCAAAACGCTTGGATCCAGAGGTACTGACCAAATCGGG
Source organism: Anaerolineaceae bacterium UBA4775 (assembly GCA_002403205.1). Taxonomy (GTDB): domain Bacteria; phylum Chloroflexota; class Anaerolineae; order Anaerolineales; family Anaerolineaceae; genus Brevifilum. Next base: position 47,286 of record DHHJ01000028.1, on the reverse strand, counting down.
CATCATGGTCGGCCTGGGAGAGACCTTTGATGAAGTCCAGGACACAATGCGCGATCTGCGCAGTTGGGGCGTGGATATCCTCACCATAGGCCAATACCTGCAGCCCAGCAGAAAGCACCTGCCAATCGAGCGTTATTACACGCCTGACGAATTTGAGGCATTGAAGCAATTTGGGCTTGATTTGGGCTTCCAGTGGGTTGAAAGTGCGCCACTGGTACGCTCATCGTACCGGGCGGGTGAGCAGGTGCGGGAACTCTCAGCTGTGCACCGCAAATTATATACCTGATAGGTAGAACAAATTCAAGTGGTTCAAAGACATCCTTACGAGGGTGTCTTTTTTAATGGCTGGATGAGCATGGGGTGATTCGTGTTAAAATTAGCCCAGATCAAAGGAGGCAAAACTATGGAAATTAAGAATATCAAGATTGAGAAGCCAGAAGAGATCAATTTTATCCTCGGGCAATCGCATTTCATTAAGACCGTTGAGGATATCCATGAGGCGCTGGTTGCCAGCGTTCCAGGTATAAAGTTTGGTTTGGCGTTTTGTGAAGCATCCGGGAAATGCTTGGTCCGCTGGACTGGCACCGATGAAACCCTGATCGAGCTGGCAAAGGAGAATGCCCTGGCCTTACGAGCAGGCCACTCATTCATTCTTTTCCTGGGTGAGGAGACATTTCCGATCAACATTTTAAACCAGATCAAGGCTGTGCCAGAGGTGTGCCATATCTATTGTGCCACCGCGAACCCCACCAATGTGGTTGTAATGGATGTCGGCGAAGGCCGGGCTATCCTGGGTGTGGCCGACGGCAAGCGGGTAGAAGGGGTGGAGGGCGAAGAGGATATCGCCTGGCGGAAGGACTTTCTGCGCACCATCGGGTATAAACTCTAAGGCTCGATTTCCACCCACGCATATGGTTGGCACCCCCGGGTGTGACCTCTTAATTAAATTGGGGAAATACTGCCATAGAACGCATTGGTCGGTGAATTTGATAAGGGTATTATGCATCTTCTACTTTAGATGTGAATTGATTGCATGATTATTTAATCAGAAAGGCCATTTTATGGAAGCTTTAGAAGCGATTTTTACGCGTCGGAGCGTGAGGGATTTTAAAACGGATCCGATCCCTGAAGATGACCTTCACGATTTGCTCAGGGCAGGGATGCAGGCACCGTCAGCCAGGAATGGGCAACCCTGGCATTTCATTGTGATTGATGACCCCGATCTGCTGCATGCCATTCCGGATTTTCACCGGGCCGCCAAGATGTTGATGGAAGCGCCGTTGGCCATCCTGGTCTGCAGCGATAGAAAACTGGAATCAAAACGGGCATCCTGGCTGCAGGACTGCTCGGCGGCAACCCAGAACATCCTTCTGGCTGCCCATGCCAAAGGGTTGGGTGCAGTCTGGCTGGGCATTTTCCCGGATTCTGAGCGGGTGTTTGGGATGCAAGCTCTTTTAGAAATGCCCAAAGACATTCGCCCGGTTTCACTGGTGGCGGTAGGGTATCCTGCATCGACCCCGGAACCTGTCGACCGGTTCAAAGTCGAGCGGGTGCACCGCAATCAGTGGTAGCGTGGGTTTTAATCGATCAGGTTTGCTTGGATCAAAGGCAGTATTGCCTGGATTGCCCTCGCCCGGTGGCTGATTTGATTCTTTAACTCGAAGGGAAGTTCCGCCATGGTGGCGCCGTACTTGGGGAGAAAGAAGACGGGATCGTATCCAAAACCGCCTGTGCCGCGCTCCTCGGGGATGATGATACCGGTGCAGCGCCCGGTGGTTTGCAGGCAAGTTCCGTCCGGAAGGGCGAGCACAGCTGTGCAGTGGAAGTGCGCTTCCCAGGGATGGGGCTTGCCCTCAAGCAGGGCGAGCAAATGTGCCCGGCGGTCGGCATCTGTGGCGTTTTCTTTGGGTGAAAACCTGGCAGAATATACCCCCGGTGCGCCGTCAAGGGCTTTCACTTCCAGGCCAGAATCCTCTGCCAGCACGGGCAATCCCGTCAATTTGTGGTACGCAATCGCTTTGAGACGGGCGTTTTCCTCGTACGTTATGCCGGTTTCTTCAACTTGAAGATTGGCATCCACATCATGCAGGGATAGCAGATCCAATGGGAGTGAAGACAGGAGGGCACACATTTCATGTTGTTTTCCAGCGTTCCCGGTGGCGATCAGTAAGCTTGGCGGCATGGCTTCTTTCTTAATGTTTACTAAAATTATCCGAATTATGTTGACGCTCAATTTTAAGCGTGTTATAATGCTTTTCGTGCCTAATTTTACCCAATAGTGTTGTTGAATAGATCATCGTGAATAAAACTGATAACCCACTACGACTGAACGTCGGCTATATGTACAATAAGCCCATCGGATCCAGTCGTGATGTGCCTGTTGACATTGATAAAATCGACATTGAAGACCTCTCCATCAGGGATCTGAACAGCTTGGTCCGCATGTCCAAAACCAGAGAGGGCTTGCTGCTGCAGGTTAGGGCTGAGGCTCTGGTCCAGACCTCTTGTGTACGGTGTCTGTCTGATTTTTACCTGCCTGTGAGCGCTGAATTTGAAGAACTTTTCCAGTTTCCCGCACGCTACCGTGAGGATACCGATCTGATATTGCCCCACGACGGTTATCTGGATATGCGCCCGCTTTACAGGGAATACCTGATCCTCTCAACGCCAATCAAACAGCTATGCCAAGCGGATTGTGCTGGCTTGTGTGCTGTTTGCGGTATCAATCTGAACAAATCACATTGTGAACACCATCATGATCCGGGTGCTCATTCGATCCCCCTTGAACAAGAAGAGCGAGTTTGATGCAACCCATGATGGGGGAAGCATGACGGCATGATCTAAATTTATCAGCCAGGAGAATAAAGTTGGTTGGTCATCATCGCAACAGAATTGAGGACATCATTGATGCGTTGATCACCCGCGCTGACACCAACGGATATGTGACTGTTGATGATTTGATGGCCTTCTTTCCCCATGCTGAAGATGACCAGGATGGCTTCAGGGCGGTGATGATGTACTTGCGCAATGAGGGGGTGGATATCCTTGATTCGAACAACGAGGCCGTCCGTGATGATGAATTTGATGAAAAAGAAGCCAAACCGAGGATCAACCTCGATGGCACCGAGGATACGGTAGGTTTATACCTTAAGGAGATGTCCCAGGTGCCACTGTTGAGTGTCGATGAAGAGCAGGCGATTGCCAAACAGATCGAGGCAGGCCGGCATGCCAAGGTTGAGCTGGCCCAGATGGCGGCGGAACCTGAACCTGAGCGTTATGCCGAACTCAAAGCGATCGTTGCAGAGGGCGAACAAGCCTGGGAACACCTGATCAAAGCCAACACCCGCCTGGTGGTATCCATCGCCAAGCGCTATATCGGCAGGGGGGTGCCATTTTTAGATTTGATCCAGGAAGGCAACCTAGGGCTGATCAAAGCGGTGGAAAAATTTGACTACACACGCGGTTTCCGGTTTTCCACCTATGCTACCTGGTGGATCCGCCAGTCGATCACCCGTTCAATTGCCGACCAAGGGCGCACCATTCGCATCCCGGTGCACATGATCGACCAGATCAGGGAATTGTACCGCACCAGCCAAAGCCTGGAGCAAACCCTCGGCCGCAAGCCGCTGGCCAAGGAGATTGCGGAACAAATGGACATCAGCGTCAGCAAAGTCGCCTGGATGATGCGCATCTCGTGGCTGCCAGTGTCATTGGAGACGCCGATCGGTGACGAGGATGAATCCGAGCTGGGGATGTTTTTGGAAGACGAGGAGACGCCCTCACCAGCGGAAATGACCTATCAAACCATGATGCGGGAGAAGATCAACGAGGTGCTTTCTACGCTCTCTCCCCGGGAAGCACGCATCCTGCGCATGCGCTTTGGTTTGGACCGGGGGCGTGCCTATACCCTGGAAGAAGTGGGCCTTAAGTTTGGATTAACGCGTGAACGCATCCGGCAAATCGAGGGCAAAGCCCTCCGGCAGCTGCGCCATCCGCACAAGGCGCGCCAGTTGAAAGATTATTTGTAATCCTGTATAATTAGCCTTACGATGAGAAAGAACCTTTTTGCGATGCGCATGTCCTGTTCTCCGCTGTTATGCTCTCCAGAAGCATAACTTGAGGTGACGCGTCACCTCCGGAGAAATCGCTGGCTAAGGCCAGCTTTTTTATTGTTTTTATCGAGATGGACCACAGAAATTGAGGTGAAGAATGACAGAACCTGTATTAGTTGCCGTTGCTTGGCCTTATGCCAGTGCGAAAATCCATGTTGGAAACCTGACAGGTGCATATTTACCGGCGGATATTCTCGCCAGGTATCACCGCCTGCGCGGACGGGATGTGTTGATGGTCTCAGGTTCGGATTCGCATGGCACGCCGGTCACCGTGCGTGCGGATGAGGAAAACGCCACACCCGAAGAGATTTATAAACGCTATCACGCTGAATTCATTGAGCTGTTTCAAAAATTAGGGCTGACTTACGATATCTTCACCAGCACCCATACCAGCAACCATTTCGATGTGGCTCGAAAACTTTTCCTGTCGTTGAAGGAAAATGGCTATCTGTACACCGAGGAATCGAAACAGTGGTACTCGCCAACACAGGAGCGCTTCTTACCCGACCGATATGTGGAAGGGACCTGCTATTTTTGCGGTAAGACAGGCGCACGCTCTGACCAGTGTGATAATTGCGGCCACCTGTTGGAGGCGGAAAAGTTGATCGATCCGAAAACGAAGATCGATGGTTCGACGCCCGAGTTGCGCGAAACCACGCATTTTTACCTTGACCTGGAGAAATTACAGGACCAGGTGGCAGAATTCTTGCGTGAGCGGCAATCGTACTGGCGCCCGAATGTGATCCGCCAATCCCTGGGGCAGATCGAAACCGAAGGCCTGCGGGGCCGCCCGATCACGCGCGACCTCTCCTGGGGCATCCCTGTACCGGTGGAGGGTTGGGAAGGAAAGTGCATGTATGTGTGGTTTGAAGCAGTGATCGGCTACCTTTCGAGTGTGGTCGAGTGGGGACTGCTGCAGGGCAAACCAGATGCCTGGCGGCACTGGTGGACGAACCCGGACTCGCGCACCCTGTACTGCATTGGGAAGGATAATATTCCGTTTCATGCCATCATCTGGCCGGCAGAATTGATCGGTGTGGATGAGTCCTTTGATGCCAAGATGGGTGCGGAGGATCCTGAACCCTTGGTGCTGCCCTATGACGTCCCGGCGAATGAGTTTATGAACCTGGAGGGCCGCAAGCTCTCCGGCAGCAAAAACTGGGCTGTGTGGGGGCTGGATTTCCTTGAGCGTTACGATCCCGACCCGATGCGTTATTACCTAACGGTCAACATGCCTGAATCGCGCGATTCCGATTGGGACTGGGAAGAATTCTACCAGCGCAACAATAACGAACTGGTCGCCACCTGGGGCAATTTGGCCAACCGGGTGCTGTCCTTTGCTTATAAGCACTGGGAGGGAATGGTTCCGGAGCCAGGTGATCTGCGTGACGAGGATATTGCCTTGCTGGAGACCTTGCGCGAGGGTTTTGCATCCGTTGAAGCACATCTCGAAGCGGTGAAATTGCGGGCAGCCATCCAGGAAGCGATGCGGCTGGCAGGAGAGGTCAACAAATACCTTGACACCGCTGCACCCTGGTTTGAGATCAAAGAGGATAAAGACCAGGCCGCCAAATCAGTTTTCACAGCCATGCAGGCGATTGACTGGCTGAAGATCTTGTTTGCGCCTTTCCTGCCGCATACCTGTGAGAAACTTCACGGGTACCTGGGGTATGAGCAGCCGATTTTTGGCTCGCTGGTGACACGTGAAGTCGAGGATGATCTCAGCACCCACACTGTGATGCTGTATGAGGCAGGGGAGTCGCTTTCCGCAGGCGATGATGACCTGTGGCAGCCAACGGATTTGACCCCGGGCAAGGCTTTTAACCAACCATCGCCGCTGTTCCAAAAGCTGGATGCGGGGATTGTGGCCGAGGAACGGGCTAGGTTGGGGAAGTGATCTTATCCCCCGATTTTACTGTTTTTCCCTGGCGATCTCGCCGGGAAATTACTTCCGATAGCCCCCCAGAGATGGGGGGTTTATTGTACACTCGGTCAGGAGTTCGGGTAGACCAGGTAAGTAGACCCCCCTATGTCCCCCCTAAAGGGGGGATTTTTTGATTGTTAGTCTGTAAAAAGAGGAGATTGCTTCACTTCGCTGCGCTTCGTTCGCAATGACAAAAGATGGTGAATGGTTCATGGTGAATAGTCATTTGCCCGGTCAGGAGGTCGGGTAGTTCAGGGAAGCAGGACCCCCCTATGTCCCCCCTAAAGGGGGGGATTTTCAGCTGCTGGTCAGGAGGCTGGCTTTGGAATAAAGTCCAGGGGGTTTGGGATGGGCAAATCTCAGCCGGGTTGGTTGTTATAAATCAGGGGGTCTAAAGAATTCTATCTGGTCAGGAGTTCGGGTAGACCAGGTAAGTAGACCCCCCTATGTCCCCCCTAAAGGGGGGATTTTTTGATTGTTAGTCTGTAAAAAGAGGAGATTGCTTCACTTCGCTGCGCTTCGTTCGCAATGACAAGAGAGGGTGATTGGTGGGTTGTGATGGTTCATTTCCCCGGTCAGGAGATCGGGTAGTTAAGGTAAGCAGGACCCCCCTATGTCCCCCCTAAAGGGGGGATTTTTTGATTGTTAGTCTGTAAAAAGAGGAGATTGCTTCACTTCGCTGCGCTGCGTTCGCAATGACAAGAGAGGGTGATTGGTGGGTTGTGAATTGTCATTTCGCTGATCAGGAGTTTTGCTTGAACGGAGGCGGGAAGCCTTCTGAGAGAAGACGCTTGCCAAAAGAGGAGATTGCTTCACTTCGCTGCGCTGCGTTCGCAATGACAAGAGATGGTGGATGGTGGGTTGTGAGGGGTCTGCGCTGTTTTATGGATGGGTGTGCTGATACCGCTCAATCAGCCAGGGAAGGGTCTTGAGGAGCGACTTCATGACCTGCCCGGTTCTTTGCCGCCATAAGTCCACATTGTCCAGGGCTTCAGCTTTGCGATCGCTGACCAGGTCTGTGACTGCTCGCAGCACCAGCCAGTCCACCCCGTTCCTGGCGCATACCCAGGCAAATGCGCCTGACTCCCAGTCAGCGGCAGGTGCACCAAAGTCTTTGAGGATGCCTGCGACGTCCATCGGGCGGATATCGCGATCTGCTGAGTACAGGGTGAGTCGCTTGACCTGAAAGGGGAGCTTATTGCCCAGCCAATCCAGGTTGGCCTGTGCTGAATAGTGTTCAATTGCTGCCTGGTAGCTGGACATGCCCTCAATGATGTCGTAGATCACGGTTTTTTGTGCCAGGATGACATCGTTCACGCTGACCAGGCCTTCCACCCCCCCACACGTGCCCAAATTGATCAGCAAGCGTGGTGACCAGCGGTCGATGGCGTATTGTGTTCCCCCTGCTGAGGCCACCTTGCCCCACCCGGTGTGCAAGAATACCACTTGCTGTCCAGCGATGGCCCCGGTGAAGGCTTCGCCGTAGGGCGTTGGAAAAGGTTCCGCCAGGGGAAAATGGGGACTCAAGGCACGCCATTCTCCCCCGGCGGAAATTATTACACAGACATCGGTTGTGGTGGTCAATCCTTGGATGCTTTCTTGCCCAGGGTCGCCATGTAAATGACGAACGTTTCGGGCGGGTTGAAGCCCAGGAGGGTGTCGGCGCCATCATCATCATATGCGCCGATGGCACACACACCGCAGTTGATCGACTCGGCGGCCAGGTGAAGATTCTGGCAGACATGCCCGGCATCCAGGTAAAGGTAGCGATAGCTGCGTTCCGAATAGCGCCAGGCTGTGCGGTAGGGCACGGCCGCCCAGATGAAGGTCACTGCGCTGGTGGCAACCTGACGTTGCCCCAGGCAGACCTCGGTGAGTTTTGTGTTGAAGGTCTCGTCTTTGTTGAGCAGGACCAGCTGGTGTGTGCTGGCCACAAAGCGGTACAGCCCGGGCTCAAGGCCTGCGACCCGGTTGATGGAGAGGTAAGTTTCAAAGGGGTGCCGGCAACCCGCTGAGGGCACCGTCCGCAGGGTTACAGCCCGTTTTTTATTGATGGTGACCACGCCCTGGGTCAGCCACAACAGGTAGGAAAGCTCTTCCAGGGTGAGGGCTTCTTTGTTATAGTGGCGCAATGAGCGACGTTCTTCAATGGCCTGGCGCAACCCATACTTACCGAGGTCGATCTCCCCGGGCATCGGCAGGTTGATCAGCGGCAAGCCCTCCTCAAGGGGAATCTCGTAGGGGGGCTGGGGTTTACCCAATTTTTGGTCGGGCTCGCTGATATTGGGGTACTTGGTTGATTCGACAAAGGCGTAACCCTTTTCGTCGCTCATGAAGTGTGCTCCTTTTTATTATGTGGTTTATGAAGTGTAATCCAGTATTTTCGTTTTAAGCCGTCGCTGGGTTCTTCAAAGGTGTCAAAGGCAAACCCTTTGGCGACCAGGAAATGATGAGCTTCATCATCGTGGATGGCATTTGTGCCCGGGTGCAGCAGGATCATGCCCCCATCGTGCACCACACGGGTCATTTCAGTGTATTCCGCTTCGAAATCTTCACCAAAGACGTGTCCAGCCATGAGGATATCTGCAAAATCATCCTCAAATGGGATTTGGGCGAGGACTCCGTCGCTGGGAAAGAGGTTGTTAATCCCCAATCGGGCACGCTTTTCCCGTAAAAAGCGGCGCAGGTTAGCCACCGGTTCCACGGCATACACAGCCCTGGCAAAGGGTGCGACGGTGAAAGCCAGGCGCCCTGTGCCTGACCCAATATCGAGGACAACTTTGTCCCTAAAATCTGCCATTTCCAGCAGAGAGTTATCGTCCCAGGAGAGAAATTCAAGCTGATCGTATTTCTCAGGGTCAAAGACGTAGATCAGCCAGTCGTGCATCGCATTCAACACATCCACTTCGGCATGGCGTACCTCGCCGGGCGAGGGATTTGCAGGGGCGATCGTCTTACAGGCATCCAGGTAGGTCTGCACTGGCGGATGGATGTGCGCCAGGTACCATTCCACGGCGGGATGGGCATGCAGAGCCGTGCCCATCGCCGCATCGGGCTTGCGTTGGGCAAGATGGGCGGCATGCAGCGGCTCCAGGAGCAGCAGCAGGTTGAAATCCAGTTGGCTGACGTCAAGCCAGCCCAGGCCGGGCATGGTTTGATTTACCAGCGAAGGGCTGCTGCGATCATCGATAGGATCATGATGAAGGCGATGGCTGCCATCATGATCTGGTACACCCGGAACGATTTTGGTTTTTTATTTGGATTTTTACTCATTGTTCCTCCTTATTCGAGTTGTAGTTTGATATTTTGTGCCATTTCAAAGGTGATGCCTTTGATCTCGGCAATTTTTTCAGCCGGTGCCTCTTTGATCCCCTCGATGGAGCCAAAGGCGTTCAGAAGGGCCTTTCGACGGGCGGGGCCGACCCCCGGAATCACTTCCAGGCGGGAGGCGAGGCCTTGCTTGCTGCGGCGCTTGCGGTGGGCCGTGATGGCAAAGCGATGGGCTTCGTCGCGGATGCGCTGCACCAGGTACAACCCCTGAGAATGGCGCTCGAGGAAAATCGACTCATGCTGGCGGGGGACAAACAGCTCTTCCTCGCTCTTGGCCAGCCCTGCAACGGGGACACGGTCCATCAGGTTGTAGGCTTCCAGCACGGCTACTGCCCGGCTCAATTGCCCTTTTCCACCGTCTACCAACAGTAAATCAGGGAGGATAGAAAAGGCTGGGTCAGGCTTCTTGCCGATTTTTTCTGCAGCGCTTCCGGTCCCGGTCTCGGCTTCGTGGGCTGCTTTCCAGCGGCGGAAACGCCGGTTGAGCACCTCTTCCATACTGGCAAAGTCGTCCTGTCCGAGGACGGTTTTGATGTTGAAGCGCCGGTAGAGCTTCTTGTTCGGGGTGCCCTGCTCGAACACAACCATGCTGCCCACGCTGGCCACACCCTGGGTTGTGGAAATATCATAACACTCAATGCGATTGGGGGGTTCGGGAAGGTCGAGGGCTTCCTGAAGCTCTGAAAGGGCAACGGTTTGCCGGTTTTTGTCAGCCTCCCAGCGTGTGCGCAAGGCGTTGAGGGTCTCGACGGCGTTTTCGGCGGCCATATCAACCAGGGATTTGTTCAATTCCTGGTGCGGGACGGTGATCTCAACTTTCTGGCCGGATTTTCGCTCCCTGAGCCACTGGCCGATGATCTGCGCTTCTTCCAGCTCCTCCGGCAGGAGCACTTTGTGGGGTACAAAAGCCGCCTGGGCGTAGAATTGCTTTACAAACTCCGCCAGGACCTCTTCATCGGCTTCCTCTTCAGTGCCTTCGAGCATAAAGTATTCACGGCCAATCATCTTTCCAGACCGGATGAAGAACACCTGCACGCAGGCTTCACCATCGGCACGGGCCATGGCAATCACATCGGAATCGGTCTGGTCGGAGCTGACCACCTTTTGGCGTTCAACCACCCGGTCAATGGCCTGCAGTTGGTCACGAATGGTAGCAGCTTTTTCGTATTGCAGGCTTTCAGCAGCCTGCTCCATGGCTGCGTTTAGCCGCTGAACTACCGGTTCGGTGCGTCCTTCGAGGAATTTACACAGATCGTCGATCACCTGGCGATAATCCGCCTGGCTGATGGCGCCGATGCAGGGAGCGGTGCACAGCTTGATGTCGTAGTACAGGCAGGCACGCGAATCCTGGCCCGTGATGTCGCGGTTGCAGGTCAGGTAAGGGAAGATCTTACGCAGCAGGTCGAGGGTTTGGTGCACGGCCCACACGCTGGTGTAGGGGCCAAAGTAGCGCGAGCCGTCATTGACCATCTGGCGGGTGACGGTTACCTTGGGGAAGGGGTCAGCCCAGTGAACTTTAATGTAAGGGAAGCGCTTATCGTCCTTAAGGCGCACGTTGAAGCGTGGGCGGTGGCGCTTGATCAGGTTCATTTCGAGGATCAGCGCTTCCAGCTCGGAGCCGACTACGATCCACTCGATATCGGCAATCTCCTGTACCAGCTTGTGCGTCTTGGGGTCTTCCTGGGCAGTGGCGTGGAAGTAGGAACGCACACGGGCGCGCAAATTGACCGCCTTGCCGACGTAGATAATGTGCCCCTGGGCGTTTTTCATCAGGTAGCAGCCGGGTTTTTCAGGGAGGGTATCCAGGATGCCCTGGAGATGGTCTGTGATGTGCATACAGAGATAATTTTAGCACATCGGGGAAGGGGGGGAACAGGGGACCGGGGACGGGGACGGAGGATGGGGGACAGGGGACGTGAGACGGAAAACAGGGTGTCAAACGAAACTTGTTCGTGGCACCACATACAACTCGCCATTCACCATTCACGATATACCATAAAGTTTTGATCTACACACTTCAGGCTACCAGCCACCAGCTTACGCCATCGGTTATAATTCACCCAGAGGAACTATGCCGATACGCATTTTGCCGGAACACATCGCATCACAGATCGCCGCAGGGGAGGTGATCGAGCGCCCCGCGTCGGTGGTCAAGGAGCTGGTTGAGAACGCACTGGATGCCGGTGCCGACGTGATCACCATCGAAGCCATGGGCGCCGGTAAGCGCCTGCTGTCCGTGGCGGATAATGGTGCAGGTATCCCCCGGGCAGAGCTAGGCCTGGCTGGCTCACGGCATGCCACCAGCAAGCTGGCCCGGGCGGAGGACCTGTTCCGGATCGCCACGCTGGGCTTCAGGGGTGAGGCGCTGGCATCGATCGGGTCAGTCTCGCGGCTGACGGTTGAATCGCGCACACCCGATGCAGAGACCGGCGCCATACTGCGTGTGGAAGGCGGCAAGCTGGGGGCGGTCAGCCCGCTGGGTATGCCCCAAGGGACCCGCATCACGGTGCAGGACCTGTTCTACAACGTCCCCGCACGGCTGAAATTCCTCAAAACCGACACGACTGAGCGGCGCAACATCGAAGCATTGGTCACCCGTTATGCCTTGGCTTATCCTCATGTACGCTGGGAGCTGGCAATGGAGGGCAAACGGTCCTTGCAGACCAGCGGCAATGGCGATCGGCGGGAGGTGCTGGCGGGTCTGTACGGTGTGGATGTTGCCAAAGAGATGCTGGCAGTGGAATTCCGTGAGGAAGGCTATCACATCCACGGTTTTATCAGCCCGATCTCAATGACCCGCTCGAACCGGCGCGAGCTCACTGTGTTTGTCAACGGGCGCTGGGTGAGGGATACGGCCGTGACTGCCGCGATCATCCGCGCATACCACACCCTGCTGATGGTGGGGCGTTTTCCGATCGTGGTGCTGTTTTTAGAGCTGCCGCCTGAAGCCGTGGATGTCAATGTACACCCGGCCAAGGCAGAAGTGCGCTTCAGAGAAGGTGATGTGGTCTTTGCACGGGTACAGCGGGCAGTCAAGCGTGCCCTGCTGGCCTATTCGCCCGTGCCTGAACTGGACTCACGACCGTGGTGGGGGAGTGAGCAGGCAGGAGGAGACAACACGGTTGACCCTGCCTGGGCGATGGCCGCACAGATACCCGCTGTGGAGCGCGCGAACCCCGATTTGCCGCAAGCGCGCATTCACATCCACACCGGTGCAGCCGAATCGGCCGATCAACTGCCTTTACTGCGCTTGGTGGGACAGGTGGCCTCGACCTACTTGGTGGCGGAAGGGCCGGATGGGTTATACCTGATCGATCAGCACGCCGCGCATGAGCGGGTGCTTTTTGAGGGGTTGCTGGCCCAAAGCGCCCACGAACGGGTGACTTCACAGGCGCTGCTGGCGCCGGTCAATGTCGCGCTACCGCCAGACAAGTCACGCCTGCTCGAAGAGCAATTGCCCGTTCTGGCGGGGCTGGGCTTCGAAGTTGAGCCCTTTGGACCTAATACCTATACAGTCAGGGCCATCCCATCCCTGCTGGCAGGCGGAGACCCAGAGGCTGCCCTGCATGCCCTGGTTGAGGATTTCGAAGAAGACGAAACTCCGCTGGCATCGGCCAGGGAAGCGCAAATCACCGCCCGGATTTGCAAGCGGATGGCCGTCAAAGGCGGGCAGACGCTATCAACAGAAGAACAGGCAGCGCTGCTGCGCGGGCTGGAACGTTGCCAGTCCCCGCGCACCTGCCCACACGGGCGACCCACCATGATCCACCTCTCGGCAGACTTGCTCGAGCGCCAGTTTGGCCGGCGGGGTGCACGTTAAGGAGGTAAGCATGCAAAGGTTTTTTGTGGCTGGATTGGTGAACGTGGAGACCACCGTCGCCATTGATGGTTTTCCGCTGGATTATTTTCCTGTCCGTTACCCCTTTTATGGACTGGAGACAATGGTTTCAGGTGTAGGCTGGAATATCGCCAAAGCCTTGACGACCCTGGGTAACAGTGTGGACTTTGCTTCGATGATCGGGCGTGATGAAAACGGCAACCAGGCGCGCAATGCACTGGCCTCGGCTGGCATTCATGATGGCATGGTATTGAACGAACTGGACTCCACCGCCCAATCGGTGATCCTGTATGACCCTGCCGGCCGCCGGCAGATCCACGTGGACCTCAAGGACATTCAATCGCATACCTATCCGGTTTACCTGGCCGAATCAGCGGTGCGCCATTGCGACCTGGCGGTGATCTGTAACATCAGTTTTGCCCGTCCCCTGCTGGAGGTTGCCAAGGCAACTGGTAAGCCGATCGCCACGGATGTGCACGCCCTTTCTGACCTGGAGGATGCATACAACCGCGACTTTATGCAGGCAGCGACCATCCTGTTCTTGAGTGATGAATCCCTGCCTGATGAGCCCGAAGTGGTGGCAAAGGACCTGTTAGGCCACTACAAGGCCGAGATCATCGTGATCGGGCTGGGTGACCAAGGCGCACTGCTGGCGGTGCGCGGCGATGATTTCATCGGGCGTTACCCGGCTGTGCACACCCGGTCGGTGGTCAACAGCATTGGCGCGGGAGATGCTTTGTTTGCGGCCTTTTTGGATCGCTACCAGCGCCTGGGCGACCCCTACGCTGCCCTTGAAGCCGCGCTGGTGTTTGCCTCGTACAAGATCGGGGTAAAAGGCGCCTCTGAGGGTTTCCTGAGCTCGGACGAACTGGACCGATGGATCGCCAGGATCAAAGGCGGGCTGCTGTGATGATGCGCGGGTTGTGGCTGGAAGACCAGCGATTGACTTTTCGTGAGGATCTGTCCATCCCCGAACCTGAGCAAGGCGAGGCTTTGATCAAAACACGTTTAGCGGGGGTTTGTGCCACGGACCTGGAAATGACACACGGCTATTACCCGTTCACTGGCGTGCCCGGACACGAATTTGTGGGTGAAGTTGTGGCTGCGCCTGGGTTTGAGGGCTGGGTCGGGCAGCGGGTGGTGGGGGAGATCAATTTGGTGTGTGGCACCTGCACAGCCTGCCTGGCAGGGCGGGGCCATCACTGCGAGAACCGCACCGTGCTGGGCATCTTGGGGAAGGACGGCGTGCTGGCAGAGTATTTCACCCTGCCGGTGGAGAACTTGCATGCTGTTCCCGGGTCTGTGCCGGATGAGGCGGCTGTCTTCACAGAGCCGCTGGCGGCTGCCCTGGAAATCCAGGAGCAGGTGCAGGTTAGACCTGGCTTGAAGGTGCTGGTGGTGGGCGCAGGGCGGCTGGGATTGCTGATTGCCCAGACCTTGCGGTTGACAGGCTGCGACCTGGCTGTGGTGGTGCGGCGGGAAGCGCAAGCGCAGCTGCTGGGGGATTGGGGCATCCCGGCTGTGGATGCCCGCATGGTCCCGGCGCATGCAGCGGATATGGTGGTGGAGGTGACCAGTTCGCCGGGCGGGTTTGCCCTCTCCCGGCAGGCCGTGCGCCCGGGCGGTACGCTGGTGCTGAAGAGCACCTTTGCCGGCGATGTGAACCTGAACCTGTCCGCCTTGGTGGTGGACGAGATCACTTTGGTTGGGTCGCGCTGCGGGCCGTTTGAGCCCGCATTGCGCTTGCTGGCGGGGGGCTGGGTTGACCCGCTCCCGATGGTCACAGCCCGGTATGCCCTTTCCGATGGGCTGGTGGCCTTCGAGAAGGCGGCGGAGCGCGGGGCATTAAAGGTGTTGGTGGCGGTGGATTGAAAATTGGGTAAAGCAGGGGGGTGACCCTCCCCCAACCCCTCCCTGAAGGGAGGGGCTTTAAAAAGCGTGTGCTGTGAGGCTAAGGAATGTTTGAACGTATTAGATTGTTGAGTTTCGGTCGAAAGTCTTCAAATTCATTCATCCTCAAAAACGTTGAGATGTAGTAGTCTTGACCTTCCCCAAACCCTCTCTAAAGGGAGGGGCTTTACAATGCTTGTGTTACGGTGTTGTGAGAAAAAACACAATATTTGACCGGTTTTGGTCAAAAAGCTGCAAAGATGTTGACCCTAAATAAGGAGAGATTTCTTAATCTTGACCCTCCCCCAACCCCTCCCTGAATGGAGGGGCTTTACAATGGTTGTGTTACGGTGTTGTGAGAAAAAACACAATATTTGACCGGTTTTGGTCAAAAAGCTGCAAAGATGTTGATCCTAAATAAGTAGAGATTTCTTAATCTTGACCCTCCCCCAACCCCTCCCTGAAGGGAGGGGCTGGTAAACGGCTTGTTTTGTGAGCACGAGGATGCAAAGAACATAAATGATGACTGCTGGATATAACCAGTTTCTGCAATGCCGTCAACCCTAAAATGAAAAATTCAGTTTGCTGGCCCACCACAACACTGCCTATAAGGACAGCCTGACAGGTTTTCAGTCTTTGTAGTGTGCGCATTGATTAATTTCCCGCTTGCGAGACAATTATCGAAGCCAGGGTGAGGGTTGGTGCGGTGGGGGCTTTTCACCGTAGAACAGGTCGTCCATCCAGATGGCGGCGCGGCGGAAGTTGGCGGAGTTGGCCACGCCGAAGCGGATCAGGTTGTGGAAGGCATTGTCGGCATGGGCGTAAGGGCACACGGCCATGCAGCGCCCGCAGTCGGTGCCGATGGCAGTCCAATAGGTATAGCAGCGCTCAGGATTGATCTTCCAGCGCAAGGTGCCATCGGGGTGGTGCTGGCGATCATCGGTGGGGATGGCCTGGGAAGGGCAGACTGCGGCGCACTTGGTGCAGTGGGTGCAGAAGTCGATTATGCTTGGGTCCCAGGTTGGCGGGTCAATGCTGAGGGGCAGGTCGGTGGTGACGACGGCCAAGCGCACGCGTGGGCCCAGCCCGGGCGTCATCAGCAGCCCCATGCGGCCGATCTCACCCAGGCCGGCCTGTTTGGCGACCAGGGGGGCAATGACGCGGTAGTTGCCATCAATGTGGGCCCGTGCAGGGTAGCTGAGGGCGCGGATAGCCGCAGCCAAAATGACGGCAATTTGGGCGGAACGAGCGTATTGGCGGGCAGATTCCATCACCGTGGGCATGCGCGGCGCGCAGTTGAGCATCTGGTGATCCATCTCCACGCTGATGGCGATGGCATAGCGATGGTCAAGGTTGATGGGGGCACCGTAGGTGCCGCTGCCCCGGCCGATGTGCGAGTAAATATGGTTAGCCTGCAGCTCGCAGATGCCGGTCTGCACTGCGCCGTGGTAAGCGGCCAATTTCTTGATCCAGGCTGTCATGGCCTGGGGTGAGTGCTGGGTGGCTGTGTCGGCCACCGGTCCGTTGACGGCATGGCGGAGGGATTCGGTCAGGTAGAAACTCCCCTCGGGCGAGGAGGCCAGGCGTTCGTCGTAGAACAGGGCGCCGGGCGCCAGTAACCCCGGTTTAGATCGGAAGAGGTCGTCAAGGGCGTGGTGCTCGGGGTGGGCCGCGTAGTAGGCGCTGTATTCTGGGCTGCCGGGGGCCAGGCAGGCGCGTGCAAACATGGTGGTGCGTTCGTCAATGCGTAAGGTGGGCGGCGGGGAGGGCGGGATGGCAAGCCTGGCCGGCCAGGCCAGGTACAGGAGCAGGGCGAGCAGGCCTGCACCCAGGACGAGGGCAAGGACATTCTGCACGGTTGGCGGTACCATTAGCGCGGCGATTAAGATCAGCAGGGACAGGGCGGCGAGGGCACCCGCCAGGCGAGCAGCCCGCCGGTGGCCTTCAGAGAGGGAGACGATGGCAAAGCCGGTAAAACCGGCCGCAAAGATCAGCAATACGAGGGTGAGAAGGATTGCGAAGGTGGTCATAGACGGCTCCTTAGGGAAAATTATACTGCAGGTGCGAAAACTATCGCTGTCATTCGCGAATGACAAAAGGAAAACCTGTTCTTGTAAATAGTGGGCGCGGTGGTATAATGATGGCTTGCGGGGCGTAGCTCAGCCCGGATAGAGCGCACGGTTCGGGTCCGTGAGGCCAGCGGTTCAAATCCGCTCGCCCCGACCAAAAAGACACTCCTGAAAAGGGGTGTTTTTCTCTTTACGGTTCAGGCTGCTGCGCACAGCCCAGCGGTTTCCTTCGCTAGCGCTCAGGACGGGCAAATCCGCTCGCCCCGACTAAAAACACCTCTTTTTTGAGGTGTTTTGTGTTTTTATTCTTTGATTAACATGACAGATTCCAAGATCTTTCTAAATGTTATAATAATTTTACAAACTATTAGGAAGGGCGAAATATGGTCAAAAGAACAATAATTTATGATCAATATTTAAAACATCTTGAACAAATTAATTCTCAATTGGAATATTTTATAAATAACGGTTTTTCCAATCGTGTATCTTTTGGAAAGTTGTTGGCATTATCGGGCCGTGTTGAAAATTTAGTTTCACAATTATATCCATTACCCCATCGTTTTATAGTTTACTTGGAATGGATAATTGACGAATACAATAACATAAGATGGGAATCGCATGGTCCCGAATTCTTGATAACAAATTTACATTCTTTTGTTGATTCAGTAATTGATGATATAAAATTAGGCCTAATCCAATCTTTACCTGGATTGATTAGAGGTGATTTATTTGAGGATTATATTCAAATGTCTGAACATTTATTGGATGAAGGCTATAAAGATGCAGCAGCTGTTATTATAGGTTCATCATTAGAAGCTCATTTAAAAAGTTTATGTAAATCAAATGATGTGGAATACTTAAATAAAGATGGAGAACCATTAAAATCTAGTCAAATAAATCAAAATCTTTATTCTGTTTCAGTATATGGAAAGAGGGAGATGAAGCAGATTGTTTCCTGGCTTGAGGTGAGAAATTATGCTGCGCATGGGGATTATGAACAGTATGATGAAGATGATGTCAGATTGCTAATTGAAGGAATTGCTTTATTTATTGAAAGGTACCCTTCTTAACATATCGATATCTTTAATTGTTAATGGTTTTTTCCCAGAATAATTGATTTCACATCGTCATTTTATAGTTTGCTGTAATCCTTATAAGTTGTTCCTGGATCCTCATGACCCATATTTTGAGAATATGCCTGGAATTCTTGATAATTATCTGAATGTTCTGCAGCATAAACCCCATGGCCCTTTCTCAACTTATGGGATGATTTATATTCAATCCCCGTATGATCGCACAATTTTCTCAATCCCCTTTGAAAACTTTTCCGGCTTGATTCGGTGTCGCCTTCTGTGTTCCCCCAGGTGAATCCATCGGTACTCATTTTTGGATATCAGTGTAATGGACCCAAAAGCGGCATACCGTGAGCGCGGCTGTTGCCAGCCCGCCCACGACGATCCGGGTCCGTGCCCTTCGCGATGCTCAGGGGGCTGCGCACAGGCCAGCGGTTTCCTTCGCTAGTGCTCAGGACGGGCAAATCCGCTCGTCCTGGCGTGAAACGGAACCCACGCAGCATAGCGGAGACGGGCTGACCAAAAAGACACTCCTGAGAAGGGGTGTTTTTGGTTGGCGCGCACAGTTGTGTTTGGCACAAGCCAGGCAAACACCCTCGGCTCGACCTCAGTCGATAAGGATAGCTACATCTACCCATCCGTGGAGACAAAGGCACCCCAAAACCCCCCTTTTCCCTCCAACCTCCGTGCACACGGATCATCAAGGCAGTCCCTTAAAAAATGCTTTACCGTGGCCGTAAACGCGCCGGCGTGCCAAAAAACTCTCCCCACGATTTTATGCATACATTCACGGTTAATTTCCTGAGAAATTAACCAAACATCTATGCTCTCCAGTAAATGTTGGGGTACTCTACCTTGGATATGGTTAAACGGTATTTAGCAATCAGTGAAAGCGATATTGCAGAAGCTCACAAACACGCTTCACCGGTGGAGAATTGGGGATTGTGATGATATGATGAATAGAATTACCAGCCCTTATCTTTTATTAGAGTAAACATTGCCTGGATATCATCCTCATTGTATGCATCTAGCCATAAGTTTATCCGATCAAGCCAATCCCTTGCATCGTCGGCTTTTGCTATGTTTCCTTTTGCGGTGTGTTCAATAATCTGGTCTCGATAATAGTTAAAATCAAGACACAATTCTCGCAAGTCATTAGAACGGTTATCGTATGTACCATCTAACTTTTGGACTTTAAATACTGTATTTCGAGTGATCGTACCACTGTAGCTTCGAATTGTATTTCTAAGCTCTCCGCTCTTAACGGTAACAGTTTCTCTTGGTGGTGATGTTGCACGCGTTGATGATCCTGACCCTCCACAGGCGAGAATTGACAACACAAAAATTAATAATAAGAATACTAGTTTTCTCATGTGGTTTACTCCTCCTGACTAATTATGTTCGATAAACTCATGAAACTAATGAATACGGTGAGTAATTAAGCCAATTGTAAGGATGGCGGTTCCTCTTAAAAATTTTTCTTTATGTGGAGAAAAATTTCATAAGAACTATTGAATCCGGATATAAAAATTAGTACTAAGAGTCTCCTTGATCATTGTCGGGTTTAATGTTCCATATGGCATGATACAAATTTTCTAGTTCTTGATAATCATACATAAATTCTTTTGTTTTTCGAATCCAGAACCTTTTGAATCGATTCATATGATCAATAAATTTTACATTTGGGTCTTTAAAGAACTCAACAAGATCTTTAAATTCTTGTGAAAACATAGAAACTATAATCTTATTATAAATTTTTCCAGATAGTCGTTTTATGTCCGGGTGAGGTAGGGGTACTTCGTCATTTTCTAGGTAATATTGGCGTTCTGAATCTAAGGATTTTAAATGAATAAATCCATTGGTGACAGAATGGTAAAAAGCATAGAAAGTTGTAAAGCCTTGATTTCTAAGTTCGACAAAATTCGATTTTATTCGTTTTTCATTCTTAGATAATAACAAATCGTGAATTTTCTCTTCGATCTCTTCTTCACTAGACTCGTTTGAAATAATTAAATGATTAAAATAATCATATGGAGTATAGAAATAATATGTTAAAAAATCCACATAAGCACGTTGTGTATATTTTATTAAATTTTGTGAATCAAAAAGGATTTTTGAGTGGGAAGGCTCTTTAAATGCCAATCTTTTCTTTTGCTCTTCTTCAAGTCTGGCTTGGTACTTAATTAAGTGCAAGCTGACTATTAATGCTACCAACCCTGCACTAATCAAGTTGAAGACCCCGGTTATAATTGCTGCAGTTATTGCTGGTTCTATTGTCATCAATATTTCCTATAGGCTTTTGTAAGGTTTCTAATTAACCATCAAAACCCAACTCTGGCTGTTTCCCCGAATCAACTTGATGTCTTGGCGCTCGCCGGTATGTCTGGTTCACTTGCCTGATTGGGGGCATATCAATCTGTTGTCCTTCTAATAATTCCTCAATAGTCAGGATTTGCACACGGGGATGCTTTCCCCAGGGTGAATCATAGAATCCTGCGCTGGCGGCTTCTGACCGCATGGGTTTTGTAGGCTCTTGGAGAGTTATTAAGACCCCAATCTGAGCATTTTCACGGTCCAGAACCCCAACTAAATCTCGGATATGACTCACTCCTGTACTTCCCCCTTTGACCGAGATAATCACCTGTTTGGTTTTACCAGACTCATCATCATGGAAATACAAACGTCCATCAATCCCTCTATCTGAACCCTTTTTAGGATCTGAAGGTCTGGCACCTACTAACCCTAATGCCCACCATTCAAACTGGTATTTGTCCATTTCGGATAATTTTCTCGCACCTTCAATGGTTGTGGGTTCACCGTACACCTCATAAATTAATTCTTCACCGAACTGATCAGCCATCCGAAGCTTAATTAAGCCGATTGCCAGGTGGGTAATATCAATTCCAATCCAATTTCGGTTTAATTTTTGTGAAGCAGCAATGGCGGTGCCACATCCACAAAATGGATCAAGAACAGTATCACCCTCTTCACTTGACGCTTCAATTATTCTTTCAAGCAGTTCTTCAGGTTTTTGTGTTGGATATCCGAGAGACTCATTTCCTGCAACTTGATTAATGTCAGTCCAACAATTCGTTATAGTTCTACCCTTAGAATCTGAAAGATATTTTTTATATTGAGGTACAGCTCCAGGCTTCAATTGAATAACAATGCCGTCCTCATATGCTTTTTCCATCCTTTCTCTTGTCCATCTCCAAACTCTTTTTACACCCAAGAATTCATATGTTAAATTGGGTCTATCTTGGTTTGGATTCAACAACGGGAGTAAACGATATCTGCCCTTTTCATCTGAGTACTTATATGCTTTACTCACATATTCTGGGTCATGATCTCCATAAGGTTGGTTGAAAGTAAACTTGTCAGTTTTTGTATAGCGTAAAATAGTATCAGTGCAGGTGGGGAAATTTATTGAACCATGGCTTTTGGGGTTCGATCTCTTCCAAATTATCTCATTTCTGAAATTCTCCGGGGAAAACACTTGGTCTAACAATACTTTTAAATAATGGCTCGCAGTAGAGTCACAATGAAGATATAAGCTCCCTGTTCTTTTTAAGACTCGGTGCAATTCCACCAACCTGGGAGCCATCATTGCCAGGTATGCCATCATATTACTGTTTCCTAATAGCAGTCTAAACGCTCTAAGTGCGTCTGCTATTGAACCACCCTGTTCGACGGTTAATTCATAGGATTTGGCTGCTTCTTCATCCCACTGCCATGTGTCTTCAAATGCCTGGATTTGCGCGGTGGATTGGGATCCGTCCTGTTGTGAAAATAACACATTGTAGGTTGCGTTAGAATTGAACGGCGGATCAAGATATATCAAATCAATTGATTCATCTTTGATATAACGGCGGAGAATGTCCAGGTTATCCCCGTAATATAATTGATTCATCTGGTCAATCCTTTAAAGATCATGTTTTTTAAATGGGGAAATTATATTTCCAGCAAAAATTCCCTGGTTGGTTTATAGTGTTTATGAATTTATTGTATCAGAAATTTTTAGGGGGGTAGCGGGGGCAGGGTAGGAGTCCAGCATTTCATTCTCTTAGAATAGCTCTGTGAGCGTCTAACAGAATCCTGGTGCAATCTATTGATCCGTTTCGTAAATAAATATCGGAAGGGATAGGATTATCGGAGATTGTCCACTTATTGGCATAGGTGCTCCATCCCCCCGCCCCGTTTAGCATTCGCATGAAAACAGGAACCCTAGGATTTACTCACAGTCTTCTGTCCGATAACCTGACCCATGCCCTCCCGGTAGGCTTTCATTTACCCTTAAGGGTCACTTTTTCGTCCCGGTGAAAGTGATCTCCAGCTCCGGAAATTCAGCAAATATATAGCGGCCTTCAAGCTTACCATCGCTGATTTCGATGTACAGCTCCATGCGACCGCCGGGACACCCTATATTCCCCTGGCATGACCCGATCAGTTTGCAGGTTGTAAACACGGTGTCACCATTCACCGTCCCCTTATTATCGATCAAGATCCCGTGGACATCGATGGTGGCTGCAAAATGGTACTGGATGGTGCAATTATCTTCCTGATAGGAAGGTGTAATGTAATCGTAAGTAAACAGGCCTGATACGATCCCATCAGGGGCAACTGTGATCACAAACTGGTCTGTCCGCACCTCAATGGGTTCGTAAAACTTCGTGAGACCTGTTTCTCCCTCATAGGTATCGCCTGACACCGGTTCCTCCTGGGTGACTTCCGGGGCAGGCTCAGGGAGTTCTTCAGGGGGGATCGGCGGCTCCAGATCTCCCTCCCTGGGGCAGTTGATTGGGTCACGCACATAGCTGTACTCCTTGACATGGTATTCAAAGACCTGGATATCCGTCTGGGGTCCATAGCCCAGGGCCCAATTTTCCACATCGTCCCAAGGGTGGGTGTTGATCACCTTGCGGTCGCAGGAAATGTTCAGGCTGAAAATCGTTGCCACAGCGTTCGAGGGGTCCAGCACGCCAGCGTGCCGGCAGACCGCTGCGGCAAAGGTCCCGCAGCCATGCCGGCGGTTGCAGTCATCGTAGCAGGCGTCATGTTCAATACAGACCGGGTGTGTGCCGCATTTGTAGACCTTCACCAGTGAAGCATAGCCCGAGTTTCCCCCGTCCATGCCCTTTTCACAGCGGTCATCGATAGAGAATTTGCAATTGTTATGCGTGCAGTCTGCTCCACAGGCACCGCGGCACTTCGCTTCGCAAGGCCCCCATACGTTTTGAATCGGTTCGCTTTCAAAGAGGGAAATTGCCGGAATGTTTGGATATTCTGACCGCAGAGCCTGGTCTAAGGGCGCCATCAGTACGCCTGCGCCTGTCGGTGCGGCTTCAACTGCGCCCACATCGTCAAAGGGGAAATAGCCAAGCACAACCGGGACCGGGTTGGCTGACGTCATCAGGATGACCGCCGGGGTCTGACCGGGTTCTCCTGTTTCCTCAAGGTCGTAGGTGCAATTCGCCTGGGCTGCCAGCTCGGCGGCAAAAGCAGCGCGATCTGTGACATGGTATTTGATGTGCATCTGCAAAGGCAGCAGCAGCGCGGCCACCTGGGCAGGTGAGATGGCGTCTGCACCCTGGCAGGCCAGGTCCAGGGGGATCAGCGCCAGACCCTGGGCCAGGTCGCCCTGCATCAGGTCGTCCAGGGCGGCCTGCTCCTCGCCGGTAAGGGCACCCAAGCCGTCAAGGTCCTGCCCCTGCCAGATGAGGTGAGGCAGTTGTTCTGCTTTAGAATTGACGATCAGCGTATCTGCATCCGAAGCATCCTGCAACCGGAAGGAGGCCAACCCATCTGTGGAGACGGAGAAGAGGAGCGTTTCATCGCCTGTGCCGTTTGCATACCGGAAACTGCCTGAGACGGACCCATCCGCCCCACGCGGCTCAAGCTGCAATCCGGGAGCTTCGGATGGAAGAGGGCTTTTCGGAGAAAAATTGCATGCGAGCGCCGCCAAAACCAGCAGGATCAGAATACCTGTCAAGGGGAAAATGGGGTTGTGCTTGGTCAACAGGTCACCTCATTTCGATGTTGTTAAGCTAAGGATATGTTAATATAAAATCTTTTTAACCAGAATGGCTGCTTGATCTCTTCACTTCTGGCATGGTTGCAGGATTGCCCCCAGACCGGGTCGATTTAAGATGTGTAAATACCCATGAATGCTGGCCTGATTATAACATGTCTTTTTGGGGTACAGCCGGGTTGAGATCCGAATTTCATCTATTCCCTCGCACGACATGGGGTTTCATCAAACTATCACATTTGAAGGGGCTGGAGAGGCGCAGCAGTGCCCGATGCCCGATAGAAATCATCGATCGGCCTGGAGGGAAACTGCCCCCATAACCTTTCATTTTTCAGTATAATTGCCGCTTAGCGTTATTTCCAAAAGCGGAGGATCGGTTGCAGATGACAGCATTAATGGCAGGACTCATATGAAAACCAGGGATTGGCTGCTGTTCTGGTTGTTGGGCATCATCTGGGGCACCTCCTTCCTGTGGATCAAGATCGCGGTGCGGGAGATCAGCCCGTTTATGCTGGTCAGTTTCCGCACGCTGTTTGCGCTGCTGGGCTTGGGGGGCTTTCTGCTCGCGGTGCGGTCGGCCCGGGCTACCTGGGTGCAGATCAAGACCAAGCTGTGGGTGTTCATCGTGCTTGGGCTGATCAACATTGTCACCCCCTGGCTGCTGATCTCGTGGGCGGGGCAGCATATCGACTCCGGGCTGTCTTCGATCCTCAACTCGACCATGCCGCTCTTCACGATCATGATCTCGCCGTTTTTTGTGCGCGATGACCGCTTCACGCTGAAGAAAGCGGCTGGCTTACTGACCGGGTTTGCCGGCGTGGTGATTTTGCTGTATCCCAACCTTGGCGCGGAATGGAGCACCCACCTGGCCGCACAGGCGGCTGTATTGATTGCAGCGCTGTGCTATGGCGGCTCAACGGTGTTTGCACGAAAGCTGGCCAAAGGGCTGCCCTCGCAAACTCAGGCCTTCCTGCAGTTCAGCACAGCTACAGTGATGATCTGGGCCTTCACCCTGTCGACAGAACGCCCTTTGGTGTTCCCGCAACTGCCAATCACCTGGCTGGCGCTTGTCTGGCTGGGCTTGCTGGGTTCCGGGCTGGCTTACATCATCTATTTTGACCTGCTGCCGCGCATCGGCCCGACACGCATGTCGATGGTGACCTATATCCTGCCGGTGGTGGGGGTGCTGCTGGGGATCATCTTTCTGGACGAGCGCTTCCACTGGGGGGCTATTATCGGAACGCTGCTGATCCTTTCTGGCATTTTGATCGTCAACCTCAAGCCCGTGCAAAAGGGTGAAAAATCTGCGGTTTGAGGACACCTGTAGTTAATTGTATTGTTAAATCAAGCCTCTCAGACCGCTGCACGTGTTGATTCCCGTAAAAGCGATTGCCTTTCCCTAATTCTGAACAACATGGTTGGGCCTGATGGCTCGACTCAAATTAAGAAAACCATGATATATTAACCCAAATCCTCAAGAATATTAAACTTGATCAACCTTGCACACTGAGCGGAGGGACAGCTATGAAGAGAGGTCAGATATTCCTGTTGGCCAGCCTGATGGGGTTTGCCCGGGTGCTGTTTTCGCTGGGCGGGGTGGTGGGGGCAGGGTCTTCGCCGCACAGAGCCTCCGGGGAAGTCTGGTTTGTCGACAGCAGGGTTAACGCACCGGGGTGCACGTCCTGGGCGGAAGCGTGTGACCTGCAGGCGGCGTTGGTCAAGGCGGAGGCAGGTGACGAGATCTGGGTGGCAACAGGGACATACTATCCAACGGAGGGTGTCGATCGTTCAATCTCGTTTCGCTTGATAGAGGGTGTGGGGGTTTATGGCGGTTTTACCGGCATGGAAGCGACGCGTAGTCAGCGGGACTGGCAGGCGCACCCCACGGTCTTGAGCGGGAACATCGGCGACCCGGCCTTAGCCAGCGATAACAGTTACCACGTGGTCACTGCGCACGAAGTGGACAGCAGTGCCATCCTGGACGGGTTTACCATCACCGAGGGGCGTGGGCACGGGGTGCTGCCGGACGATTCGGGCGGCGGGATGGTTAACGATATGGCCAGCCCCACCCTGGCTAACCTGGTCTTTGAGGAGAATTCGGCTGCTTATCGCGGCGGCGGGATGGTCAATCAAGCCAGCAGCAACCCAAGCCTGATCAATGTGCGTTTCACCGCGAATTCTGCACTTATCGAGGGCGGCGGGATGGTGAACACGGGCGGGAGTGCGCCAAATCTGTATGAGGTGGTGTTTGAGGACAATACTGCTGCCTTTGGCGGCGGGATGTTCAATGAATATGCAGCACCCTCACTGAAGAGGGTAAGATTTGAAGGTAATTTAGCATCGGGAAGCCTGGCAGCATCAGGGGGCGGGATGTATAACACCTTCAGCACCCCTACGATGGATGAGGTGTACTTTGGGAGCAATGTAGCCGATGTGGATGGCGGGGGCCTGTACAATAGCTACAGCGACGCGGTGATCACACAAACAGCGTTTGTGGGCAATGTGTCCCTGAATGGGGGCGGAGTCTACAATTTTGCGAGCGAGCCATCTTTTACCAATGTGACTTTTTCGGGCAACAAAGCAGAATATCTTGGCGGAGGGTTGTGCAATCAAGCCAGCAGCCCTATTCTGACCCATATAACCATGGCAGCCAATGAGGCTGGTTATGGGGGCGCCTTGCACAACCATGACATCAGCCACCCTACAATGACCAACGCCATCCTATGGGGGAATGCTGTTTGGGTGGATACCTACAGCAGCCTGACGGCGACATACAGCCTGATTGAGGGCGGCTGGCCAGGTGAGGGCAACCTTAACGCTGACCCATTGCTGGGTGACATTGCGGACAACGGCGGATTCACGCCGACCCATGCGCTACTGCCTGGCAGTCCGGCGATTGATGCCAACAGCCAGATGACCTGCGCGCTCACAGACCAGCGCGGCCTGGTCCGCCCGCTGGATGGCGATGCGAATGGGGAAACCGGTTGTGATATGGGCGCGTATGAGGTGCATGCGATCATTTTCGTGGACAGGGATGCCACAGGATCAGGAGACGGGACCACCTGGGCGGATGCCTTTGTTGACCTTAAGGACGCACTGGCTTACGCCTCGGCAGGCAGTCAGATCTGGGTGGCGGAGGGCACCTATTTCCCGACCGATACGGTCGACCGGTCGGCATCGTTTACCCTGAAGAACGGCGTGGCGGTTTATGGCGGATTTTCAGGCTTCGAAACGTTGCGCACAGAACGTCATCTGGGGACGCACCTCACCACGCTCAGCGGAAACATCGGTGAGCAAGCCGAGGATGCAGACAACAGCTATCACGTGGTCACTGCCAGCCAGGTCGATCACAGCGCTGTTTTGGATGGTTTTATCATCACGGGAGGGTCCGCCAATGGCGTTGATGCTGATGGCTGCGGCGGGGGATTGTTCGCCGACTCCGGCAGCCCTGCATTGCATAACCTGACCTTTTTCCAAAATACGGCCTTGAATGGCGGAGGTCTGTGCAACACCAATCAGAGTTCCCCGACACTGGTCAATGTGACCTTTTCTGCAAATGCTGCCGAAAAGGGCGGCGGGATGTACAGTCAAGCCAGCCATCCTGAACTGCACAACGTGACCTTCAGCGGAAACATATCTCAGGATCCAGCTGGATTGGGTGGCGGCCTTTTCAACCATGAAAGCCAACCCACCCTGGTCAATGGCATTTTGTGGAATAACACGCCCAACCAGATTTCGGGTCCAGGTGCAGCAGTCACCTTCAGCATCGTTGAGGGCGGGTATGCAGGCGAGGGTAACCGGGAAGATGACCCATTATTGGGGCCGTTAGCGGAAAACGGGGGGCCAACGCTCACCCACGCCCTGATGGAAGGCAGCCCAGCCATCGATTCCGGCAGCCCGGAATTCTGCCCTGGAACCGACCAACGCGGCGTGAACCGGCCGGTGGATGGAGACCGCGATGGAAATGCCAGGTGTGATATGGGTGCCTTTGAATTTGTACCTGATTTGATCAGGATTTACCTGCCGCTGGTCTTGCGGTGAAGAGGGCTTTTGCTCATTTGAGGATTCTCTAAGGCGGGAAAAAGATGCCAGTCGAGAAATAATCTTATGGAATTCACCGTTTTCATGGTGAAATCAAGGGAAACTTAACCTCAATAATCAAATAGCATTTTTATTGAGGTAAAGGTAAGGGAAACTTCATCGTAATTGCAGGGGGTAAGTTGGTTCACTTTATTCCCGATCCTGCTTTGCTCAATATCCGGGTAAAGGTGAAGCTTTTTTATCCACCCGCGTTGATTTGTAAATGATAACGAAATTGGGCTGAAAGATTTCTGAAAATTGAAGCGTGTATGTTTGCTTTAATCAAGCACACCAGTAATTCACAAAAGTCATATCATCTCTTTGTTTCGTTCAAAGCCTTGCAGACAAGTAAATGGTAAAGAGATGTATCAATTCGAAATCAGGGCGGCTTATTACTGTATAATTGGGAAAATGGCAATCAAACTAAGGAGTCCTTATTGATAAAAGTTGGTGTATTGTTTTATCGCTGGAATTATTACTCATATACACGTACGATCCTGCATCAAGTTCCAGATGTGGAATATCGAAAAGTGTATGATTATTACAGCTTGGTCAATTATGCGTCACAGAAGATCAATCACTTAGCCAGGCATTCTTTAATTAATACATTTAACCTAAACAATCAATTTGACGATCTGGGTTTAAATTCAATTGATATCGTGCATCTATTTAATGGCATAAGTTACGGCAAAACGCCTTGGGTCAGCAATTTTGAGACTTTGTTGCCGCGTTTTAAAGGCTTGTTGTCTAAATATAACCCTAAGCCTGACACATTAAGTTTGGATGCCAAGGAGAGAAGGGCATTTGATGCGCTAAGTGGAGATGCATGTAAACAGTTAATTGCCTTATCTGATTGTACGCGTCGCATACAGCTGGATTTAATGTCCCGTCTTAAGATTGATTCTCGTAAAATTAATGCAAAGTTGACGGTTTTGGCTCCGCCACAGGTCAAAATGGTTAATACCTATGATGAAAAGGGTCTGGATGTCGATGGGCCGATTAGGTTTGTTTTGGTCGGGGCCGGATTTTTCCGTAAAGGTGGACGAGAAATTTTGAGGGTGTTTGAACACTTTGTGCGAGTGCATCACTATCCTATCGAGCTTTCAATTATCAGTTCATTACGCATGGATTACTATGCTGCCCACGAAACAGAAGACGATCTTCAATGGACAAAAGAGACGATCGCGAAGAACCTTGATTGGATCACCCATTATTCTAGATTACCCAATGACCAGGTGCTCGAATTAATGAAGACCGTGCATGTGGGCTTGCTGCCAACATATGCTGACACTTATGGCTTTTCTGTTCTGGAATTTCAAGCAAATGGCGTGCCGGTAATCACCACAAATATTCGCGCGTTACCAGAGATCAATGATGAAAAAACCGGCTGGATGATTGATGTGCCGCACGATGCGCTAGGAGAAGCGTATTATCAATCTGATGAGCATCGGATTCAACTCAGCAAGGCCATTGAGGAAGGATTGGAGAGGACCATACATGATATCTTTGCTGATCTCGGGTCAATTCGTGTAAAAGGTATCGCATCTCTGGACAAGATTGAGCGTCAGCATGACCCGATCAATTATGCCAAGCATTTGATGGAGATCTATCAACGGGCCTTGGCATAGTTTCTCATTTAGAAATTTCGGGGTATTGGCATAGGGATAAATGACATCACCAAAGGACAACGTCCTTTGGTAAGTTGTTTAAAAAGGGCAATCCTCGCTCTCAATTTAAGCGGAGCGCGAGAAGTGCTGGAAGTCTTCCGGATGGCCATTCTTCATGGAGATAACTTATCCACCCATACCGATAAAAGCCTTTTACTTGTACATCGGTAAGTTTGTCCCGAACGTGTTTGTAAAGGTGGTAGGGTTTCTTGCTTTGCGGCGCTGTGCGATGATTTGGACGTTTGTAAGTGATGCAGAGAGATCCTCTGATCAGGTATGCCAGGCGAATAACGAGATGATTGCTATTGTTGCTCTTTTTTTAATATTAAAGCTTCGGTTGAGAGTTGACTTCCAGGATTTGGCTGATTGGCAACAGGATTGTTGAGTCTACCTAATAACTTAATAAAAAAATGCGGTGCCAAAGCACCGCATTTTTCTAGTTTGCGGATGATGACTTCTCACTCGATGATCTCGACGTTTTGAGCCTGGGGGCCTTTGTCGCCCTCGACGACTTCAAACTCTACTCGTTGACCTTCGCGCAGGGTGCGGAAACCCTCAGCATTGATCGCAGAGAAGTGTACGAAAACGTCTTTTTCGCCGTTGTCACGGGCGATGAAGCCATAGCCTTTTTCGCCATTGAACCACTTGACAAGGCCAAGTTCTCGTTCTGCCATGCTTGGAAACCTCCTTTTAACCAAATTCCTACTTATCCTGCTAACGTACGTTCCAAACACGAACAAACCGAGTGTGCGTCTTAGTGAACTTCCGTTAACCTTATTTTCCTAATATACTATGGCTTTTTGTGTGTGTCAATATATTGCGTAAAGGTCGAATATTTTAAAACCTTGTACAATCCAAGGAACCCATCCATGCAGCTCATGCCCAGAATGTGGGTAGATGTTGTTGATAAGCCATCAGATAATCGTCCAAGATGCATTTGGCGATATCCATATCACGGATAACAGGGTCAAGAAGCAAGGCCTGCAAGGCCAGCTGGCGGTCGCCATGCACAACGGCATCCACTGTCAGGTTGCTGATGGTGATCTCGCGGCGGATGAGCTCGGTGATACCTTTGGGCAACGCGCCGATTGGCATGCCCGTGACCCCTTCTGCGTTGAGCCATCCCGGCAGCTCAACGATCGCCTCTGCAGGCAAGTTCGTGATTTGACCCCGGTTGGGGATGTTAACGGCTTCCCACAGCACATTTCCATCATTGAGGATGTTCTCAATGACTTCCAGGGCGCCTTCGCTGAAACCTGGAACAAATTCCTCCGGGTTAGACATGGTCACAGCGGCTTTCTTTAACTCATTCCATTTTTCTGCGCGCTCGAGGTCTCGGTCGGCCCATTCGTAGAGTTCAAGCGTATATTTATCCCAGGGACGGGTTGTGGGGTCGCTGACCCACGGAAGGTACTCACACAGGTGTTCATCCCCGGGGATGGGGAAGTGCCCAAAGGCGTCAAACACCCGCCGTGAGAGCGGTTCGAAGCTATCAGGAAGCGACTGCCATCGTTTCCTAAATAAAGGGTAAAGGTCCTCTCCGGTTTGACGGCCTACCAGATCTACCATCCAGGTAAAATGATTCGTGCCTGCGGCGGTGATCTTGACTTTGTCGACGGTTTGCAGGTAGGTAGCAAACATGCCGGCAGCGTACTTGTTGCTGGCATGGGTGCTGGTGAATTCAGGTGGGACAAGGATGCCCAGGTCTTCAGCCAGGGCTTTGCCGACCATGGCGTAACCAGCGCTGAGCTGGTGACACAGCCCAACCACTTTGATGCGGGTATGGCGATGGACGGCGGCGCAGATGCGTGCCATGGGATTGGTGAAATTGATCAGCCAGGCATCCGGGCAGCTGATTTCCATGTCCCTGGCTATTTCAAGGACCGGGTGGATGTTGCGGGCGGCGTGGGCAAAGCCGCCCGGGCCGCTGTTCTCGGCGTAGGGCTGGCGCACGTCGTACTTAAGCGGGATGCGGAAGTCCGATTCCCACAGGCCTTCACGCGGTCCGACTTCAATGGCATTGATCACGAATTGGGCTCCAGGGAGGGCTTCGCGATGGTGGGTGAAGGCTTCAATGTGCATCTCAGCGTCCCAGACATCGTTAAGCCAGGCGATCAGCTTGTGCATGACGGTAAGATGCGCTTCATCCCGATCGACAAGGACGAGCTGGCTGCCCTTGAGTGTTTTACTGCGTAAAAGGGAGACGAGGGTGGTCAGACCGAATGAGTAACTGCCTACGCCGATGCAAACGATCTTGGTGGGGGTTGCCATGATGGGTTAGTTATTCCCATTGGTTGAATCGAGGTAGGCGTTGATCGCGCGGGCAGCCTGGCGACCGGCGCCCATGGCCAGGATGACCGTTGCACCGCCAGTGACAATGTCGCCTCCTGCATAGACACCCGGCTTGCTGGTCGCCATGGTGTTTTCGTCAACGATGATGTTCCCCCAGCGGTTGAATGCCAGGTCTTTGGTGGTGCGTTGGATGATGGGGTTAGAGCCATTGCCAATGGCTACAATGACCAGATCCACTGGCTCTTCATATTCGGAACCCTCGATGGGCACTGGGCGTCTGCGGCCGGTCTGGTCCGGTTCACCCAATTCCATTTCGATCAGACGCATAGATTTCAGCCAGCCCTGCTCATCACCGATGAACTCAATTGGGGTGCGGAGGAACTGGAAGTCGATTTCTTCTTCCTTGGCATGTTCGATCTCTTCCAGACGGGCGGGCATCTCTTTGTCCGTGCGCCGGTAAATGATGCTGCTCTTCTGTGCACCCAGCCGGAGGGCAACCCGGGCAGAGTCCAATGCTGTGTTGCCACCACCGATGACAGCCACGCGTTTGCCCTCACAATCGATCACGGGTGTATCGGCTTTCGGAAACTGGTAGGCTTTCATCAGGTTAACTCGGGTCAGAAATTCATTGGCTGAGTACACGCCAACCAGGTTTTCGCCCGGTATGTTCATAAAGTAGGGCAGGCCTGCACCGACACCGACAAAGACGGCATCATAACCCTCTTCTTCCATCAGTTCGTCAATGGTGTAGGTCACACCGATGACGGTGTTGGGCTTGAACTCGACGCCCAATGCTGCCAGCGCGTCCACTTCTTCCCGCACAATCTCCTTGGGCAAGCGAAATTCAGGGATGCCGTAGATCAGTACGCCGCCATACTCATGAAAGGCTTCGAATACCGTCACATCATGACCCATGCGGATCAAATCACCGGCACAAGACAATCCTGCCGGGCCGGAGCCAATCACGGCGACTTTTCTACCGGTTTTTTGATGCTGCGGGACGGGCTCGGGGGTTAGGTCACCGTGATTGCGTTCAAAATCCGTCACAAAACGCGCCAGGGCACCAATGGCCACGGATTCGTTGCGTTTGGTGAGGATACAAGCCCCTTCACACTGGTCGGATTGGGGGCAAACCCGACTGCACACCGCTGCCAGGACGTTATCTGATTTGATCAACTTCGAGGCAGCAATATACTCTTTGGATTTAAGCAGGTTGATGAATTCGGGGATTTTCACCTCGACCGGACAGCCTTCCACACAGGCTGGCCGTTTGCAGTCCAGGCAGCGTTGGGCTTCCAATATGGCTAAAGCCTCAGTGTAGCCGATGTTGACCTCGTTGAAGTCCTTAATGCGCTCTTCTGGCACTCTGGCCGGTATAGGCTGGCGGGGAATCTTGCGGATTTCACGTTTGTTGGCCTTTTCAACCAGCTCGGCCGCTTTTTCGAGGGCACATTGTTCTTCGTGCAGATAGGCCCTATTGCGCTTCATCAGGATATCAAAATCCACCAGGTGAGCGTCGAACTCGGGGCCGTCCACGCAGGCAAATTTCACCGAACCATCCAGGGCGACCCGGCATCCACCGCACATCCCTGTCCCGTCCACCATGATGGAGTTGAGGCTGACAACGGATTTAATGCCATATGGGCGAGTCATGTTGGCAACGGCCCGCATCATAGGCAGCGGGCCGACAGCCAGGACGAAGTCGATGGGATCGTCCCCTTCGAGCAGGGTTTTCAGCTGGTCGGTGACCAGTCCAGCCTGTCCATAGCTGCCATCATCAGTGCAGATGAGCACCTCATCGGCAATCTGCTCAAGTTCATCTTCCAGGATCACCAGTTCCTTGGTGCGTGCGCCTACGATGGCGGTAACACGGTTGCCAGCCTGTTTGAGCGCTTTGGCCTGGGGGAAGCTGACCGCCGTGCCAACCCCGCCCCCAATGACGACGACATGGCCGAAACGTTCGATCTCCGAGGGGTTGCCCAAAGGCCCAACCAGGTCGCGGATCGTGTCGCCTGCCTCAAGCAGGTTGACTTGTTTGGTTGATTTACCAATCCCCTGGACGATCAGGGTGATCGTTCCAGCCGCCCGATCTGAATCCACAATGGTTAACGGGATTCGTTCACCTGCTTCTGAGATGCGGATGATCACAAATTGGCCAGGCTGCCGTTTTTTAGCGATGACAGGCGCGTGGATCACAAATTGCTTGATATCTGGGGCGATGAAGTGAGCTTCAAGGATGGTCTTTTCGGACATGAACACCTTTTCATTAACAATAAATAATCTGCTGATTGATTATAGATTGATTCAAAGCATTAATAAAGCAGAATTTGGCGTGCTATCTGCTCCTAGCTGCCTTAACTGGTGCGCTTATTCAAAGATGCTGGAAAAGGAAACCTTGAAACACCAATAAAATGCCTCAGGACCTTCGCTGCGCTCATTGAGCTGTTGAAAGCAATACAAACCGGGCTGCAGTTCCTGGTCGGGTTGGAGAATGGTCACGCCATCCCTTCCCGCTTGGGCGCGGATGGGGATGTATGCGCCTGTTTCGTAGACCAGCTTGATTTGATCCCGGTCTGTTTGAGTCTGCCAGAGCAAGACCATCGGTACAGGTACTGCACTGGTGGGAAAACCCAAATCCCGTGTCGGCAGGCCGTCAATTCGGTTGATTTCGAAGAACATCTCGTCTTCATACAGGAAAACACCAGAATGGGGCGGTGTTGATGGCAATGAAGAACGCTCGCCCAGTATGAAGCCCAACGGAAGTTCAAAATCAAACAGCGCGCTGGCTGCCAGTAAACCGATGAAACAAAACACCAGGGCAACCACGCCCAGCAGCCCGATCTCAACGGGGGTTAATTTGAACCCATTTTCGATTTCGCTGGCCTTCTGTTTGGCTGACTTGTGTTTTTTCTCCGGAGAATGTGCCATTTCGCCCAGCTCATCAACGGTTTGCGGAGACCATGTTGCAGATGAGGAGACCTTCCGCCGTTCCCCCGATGAGGGGAAGGGAGAGATGGGGTGTGTATAGTCTGAGAGGTGGTCATCTTCAGACTGGGTTTGGTCACGTTTACGTTGCTCGATGTAAGCTAAACCGCGTTGTGCCGGGATATTGTGGGGGTCGATCTCAAGGGCTTTTTCAAGAAAAATGGCTTGCTTATCCATATCGTCAATGATGGCGGCAATCCATACCCACACCTCGGCATTTTGTGGTTCCTCAATGATGGCGTCTTTCAGGAATTCCAATGCTTCCTGCATACGTCCAGCTTTGGCGGCGTTGATCCCTTGTTGTAATGAGGAGGCCATATCATCTCCTGAGCATTGGTAGTTGGGCGGTTCAATGACCGGACTGCAAGGATGGTTTGAACCCGATGGAAATAGACAAAAATAATTTCACTTTGATAATTTTACCACACAGACTTCGATGATTGGCACTTGGGTTGCCTGCCAAAGGCATCTGGGGCAGGAAAAACCGACCAGTTTTTTGGAATATTGGCTGATGCAGAGGCATATTTTCTCCTTGTGACTTTTGAGGGCCAACCACGGATGGCGTATAATTCATAAACGATTTGGAGGTATTACTTGATGAAAATTGGCGTCCTTTCGGATACACATGATCAACTGGCTAATATCTTGACCGTTCTGGAAACATGCCGGGAACGGGGCATCAAAACGTTGATCCACTGCGGCGACCTGACAGGGTTCGATATGGTCTCGTTCTTTGATGGTTTTCGGGTGATCTACACCCCGGGCAATATGGATTATGCCACCGGTACAATCAAAAAGCGGTTCGAGGGGTTGCACGAGGACAATTTTGTGGGGGAGGTGTTTACAGGGCAATTGGATGGGGTTTGGGTTGCAGCCGTCCACAGCCACATCAAAGGCCAGGTGATGGGCCTGGTCAGGCGTAAGCGGTACAAGTGGATCTTTCACGGGCACACCCATCAGCGGCGTGATGAGGTCATCAAGGGGGCACACATCATCAACCCGGGTGCGCTCGGTGGCCTGGGGAAAGAATCCCGATCCTTTTGCGTGGTTGACCTGCACGCCGATGATGTCGAGTTCATCTACGTATAAGAAAGCCTGGCTCGGACAGTGATGGAATTTGATCGCCTGTGTGCCTATCTTGAAGGTAAACCCGCTGCCCGGCGCGATATGCCCTTTGGTGTGGATGTGGTGGTTTATAAAGTGCTGCACAGGATGTTCGCCCTGATCGCCTGGCAGGCTGAACCCCTGGCCCTTTCTTTAAAGGCAGATCCCGTCGACGTGCTCATCTTGCAGCGGCAATACCCGGCTGTTAAGCCCGGGTATCACCTGAACAAAAAACACTGGATCACCGTGACCCTGGATGGCAGCATCCCGGAAGGGGATCTGAAACAAATGATTGACGACTCCTACACGCTGGTGGTGGCGCGGATGACCCGTGCAGACCAGGCACAGGTCAGGCTGAAGGGAAAACTGAGCGATGGCGCTGAAACTTGACAAGATCCTCGTGATTGACATTGAGGCAACCTGCTGGGAGGGTGACCCGCCAGCAGGCCAAACTAGCGAGATCATCGAAATTGGCCTGTGCGTCCTGGACGTGGCCAGCGGAAGGCGCTCGGCGCCGCGGGCTATCATGGTCAAGCCGCAGCGCTCAACCTTGAGTGATTACTGCATCCAGCTGACCACAATCACGCCAGACATGCTGGCGGATGGGTATACCTTTGCTGAAGCCTGCGAGCTTTTACGTGCGGAGTACCGCTCACACCAGCGCACATGGGCCAGTTATGGCGATTATGACCGTCTGCAATTTGCTGCGCAATGCGAGGCTTGGGGCGTTCCCTATCCCTTTGGGCGCTCGCACATCAACGTCAAGAACTTGCTGGCTCTCCAGCTTGGTCTGAACAGAGAGGTCGGCCTGCAGCAGGGGTCCAGGCTAATAGGTTTGACCTTTGAGGGCACGCTTCACCGGGGGGTCGATGACGCCTGGAATATTGCGGCGGTGCTTGAGCGGGTGCTGCTTCGAGGTAGCCGGCAGGTGTAACTGGCTCAGGTCGGAGAGCATCCGCTCGGTGAGCTTTTCCTCATCCAGCCCCCAGGATTCCAGAACGATGCCCGCGGCTCGCAGGAGCAATCGCTGATAGCGGGCCACATCCACCGCGCGTGGGTTGGGCCTTTGGGGCAGGTCCCAGGCAAAGACACCTGGCTTGCCCAGGGTGTAGATGAAAGGCACCCGCTGGCCAGGCCGCAGCGTTTTACCAGCCGAGTTGAGCTGCAGCACTGCGCGCGCGGCGGGTGACGGCGTGCGGTAAGCTTCCATCTTGCGCCCCAGCCGCTGGCGGACGAGGAGATCCGTCAGTTCAACTTCGCCAGCTCGCAGTGCCCTGAGGCGGGACTTCAGGAAGGCAATCGCTTCCGGAAGCGCTTCTTCCGGTTCCTGTACCCTGGCAAGCAATTCCAGCAGGTGCATTTGTGCTGTAGAAACGAAGGGTGTGCTGTCACGCCGCCGGGCATCGATCCCGCGCACTTTCAGCGTGCCGTCCTGAAAGACGCCAAAGTACCGGTTGGCCACCGGGCGCTTTTTGTTCTGGCGCGACCCCACAAACACCACCCAGCGATAGATCCCATCCAGCGAGATTGGCAGCCCAGTGCGCTGTTGGATATCCAGCAGCAGGGGCTGGATATCCGCGGGCTGGGTTTTCTCGGGGTGATGCACCCACAGCCCATCCACATAGAGCTGGATAACCTCAAAGCCCATGTCCTCTGCGGCCTCTTTAGCACGCAGGAGTGCCTCGCGGCCATAGGCGGTGACCGCCTGGTGCGCTTCGATGCGGCCAAAGCGGGCATTTTTATAGCCAAGGTAACCAAAACAAGTCACCAGCAGCCATTTCAGCGCGGAGGAACGGCTTGCAAAGCCTTTGCGGTACGGGTCCCAGGCCGGGGTGCTGGCGAGGTGTTTTTTCATCTCGATGCGCTTCTCAAGCAGCGGGCGTAGGGCTTTGGGAATGAGCCCATCCTGGCTGGTGTCGATGGCCAGGCCGAGGGCGGGAACCAGGTTGTCGCCATCGGGGTCGGGCAGGATCGTCTCGGGTGAGATGTTGAAGTGCACCATGATGGCCGGGTAAAGGGAGACAAAATCGATCTGCGCCACGTTTTTGTGCACGCCGATCTTGGGCTGGTAGACCAAACCGCCCTGGTCTGCTGAGAACAGGTCAGCGGCCGGCTTGAGCATCTCCGCTTGCTGCTTCTGCCAGGGCACCAGGATGCCCTCGCGCAGGGCTGTCAGCATCTCGATGGACGAGATACCGGTACCTGGCGACACGCGGGCAGCCGTTTGCAGGGGCAGGGCGGTCACCCGGGTGACCTCGATGGTGCCTTCGAGGGCGTAGTCATCCCAGAGCACGGCATTCTGGCGATCGATGTGACAGCGCCCGAAGAGATGCACCTGCTGGCCGCGATAGATGAGCTGCCCGTAGGAGAAATAAGTGCGTTCTGCGCGCGTGCTGACCCCGCGCCCCGGCTCGCGGTTCAGCCCCAGGGGGATGTGGTGCGCCTCGGACTCCTTGAGCAGGCGCGGCAGGAGCCAGGTGTCGCCATAGTCCGTCAGCAGCAGGTCGGGATCGTGACGCTGGATCAGCGCCCGTAGGTTGACCAGCAGCGGACGCCATGTGCGCAGGTCGAAGCGGTAGGTCTCGCCTTCGATCTTGGCCAGCAGGGCCCGCGGGGAAGCGTGGTGGGGGGCGACATCCGGTTCAAGGCTGATCACCCGCAGGGGGATGGGTTCCGTTTTCAAGGTCCAGGCGTCTTCCAGGACCTCAATCTCCTCGAGCTGATGTGCTTCGTTGGCTGCCACCCGGCAGCGCGCCAGGGGAAAGGCACCCGTCTCGGCGGCAAAGCGCAGGGAGATGTGCAGGTCGGCGTCGGCATACTCTAGGTGTGGGAATTGGGCAGCGGTTTGCTGAAAGACCTTGCGAACCAGGTAAGGGTTTTTTACGGTCACCCCCAGGGCGGTCACCTCGCCCCGCTTGAAGACGTCCATGCGGCGTGCCCGGCTGAGGGTGATCTCCCCCGGCCTGTTGCTGAGGTGCTGCCAGAGGGCGCGCAGTTCGGCGTCTTCCCCCAGGGCGTAAAAGGTGACCGGGAAAGGGCGGCTCAGGCGCCAGCGGGCCCCCGCCTCGTCGATGAAATACAGCACCAGGCCTTCGCGCGGGTCCTCGAACAGGTCGAGCAGCCAGCCGGTGAATTCAGGCATGCATGGCCTCGAGCGTCTCAACGATCTTGCGCAGGCGCATCACCTCCTTGTGTTCCTCCAGGAGCATGGCCATCAGGAAGGTTTCAAAAGGCAGGGCGTGGGCTGCATAGGCTGTCGCTGAGATGTGCTTTTGTGCCGAGGTGAACAGGTCGTCAAAGATCAACTGGTCCCCCCTGCGCAAAGCGCGGCGGAAGCGGGCCAGGGCGGCCTCTTCCTGAAGCATGAGTTGGGTAGCTGAAGGGAGTGTGCGTCCCATGGGGTTCTCCTTGATCCGGTTAAGTGAATTGGGCGTGGTCAGAATAAGGGCAATTGGTGTGTGGGCGTTTCCGGCGCTTGCAGTTCCCAGATGTCGCGTGCGACCTCCAGCAAGGGCGCTAGGAGCTGCTGGTCTTCAGCGGTGGCGGTGGTTGTGCGGGTGCGCGCCCACACGGCGACGGGGGCACCCTGGCTGATGCGCCTGAGCAGGTTCAGGCTGCTATCCAGCAGGCGCAGACGTTTGCTGAGGCTGACGTTTTCATCCAGGAAGGTCGAAAGCATGTCGAGGACGATCACGGGCGTGCCGTCCACAGGCAGTTCTGCCAGCATGGCGACCATCTGGTAGCAGGTGAAGGCCCGTGAAAGCCAGACCTGTTTGAGCGCGGCGTTGACCTCGTGGGTGTGCAGCCGCAGGGTACGGGCCAGGGCGTAGCCGTCGAAGCAGTTGCCCCCGTCGACCACCAGCACCTGCCCGCGCAGGGCCAGGGTCGCCAGGAGGGACATCAGGCTCCCTACGACCGCCCGAGGGGCGACCACCAGGGAGATTTTGCCCGTTTGGGGCACAGGAAAAGTGACAATTTGCCGGTCCATGCTCCCATCTTACGACAGGCATGCTGCTTTCGCTATGGGGAATCGGGGTTAAATGGGGGTGAAATGCGGGTTAACCGGAGGGGTTAACCCTAAACCCACTCGCTGAAGTCCCAGTCTTCGAGGGCCTGGCGCAGTTCGGCTTTGCTGTGCAACTCGAAGCGGTGCAGCAGGTTGCGCAGGTGGGCTTTGACCGTCTGGGGTGAGATGCCCAGCCGGACGGCGATCTGCCGGTTGGTGAAGTTCAGGCAGGTCAGCGCGGCCACCTGCTGCTGGCGGGGCGTCAGCGCGCGCCAGTGCGCCAGGTGCACCTCGGATACCTGGCGGTCTACCAGGGCATTCTTCAGCAGGTCCTGGGCGATTTGCTGGCGCGAGACACCCGCCGTGGCTGCGATCCGTTCCAGGTAAGCCGCGTGGAGGGAATCCAACTCCAGGAGCAGCAAACGGGAGGGTTTGGCGGGGTTAAGCCCGTGCCAGAGCTGTGTGATCCATGACATGGCTTAATTATAATAGAAAATTTGTTCTATTTCAAGGACGAGAAACCTTGCAAGGAGGTGTGGTCCGGGGTTGGGTGGTTTTGGCTGCCAGGGCACCGTGGACGAAGATTGGGTTGGATTAATTGCTGAAAAACGGATATAATTTGTGCCTATAGCGCAGATTGATCTTTCTGGGCATCCATCCGGGACCCGGTTACCCACACGCCGATAGAAAAACCGGGATTTGAGCCCCGAGGACCCCTAGTAACCATTGTTAATCACTGAGGTGCAGCCCAGGTTGTGATCGTTGGGATGTTGTTATGGTTGATGTAGAGTTTGTACATGAGATTCGCCCACAAATTTTGGATGAATTCCATTTCTCAGGGGATTTTCAACCGCGCACGCCTGAAATTGCCCGGGCTTACGAGCTGGGCAAGCGCCTCCACAAGGGCCAGTTGCGCCTGAGTGGGGAGCCTTATTTCGAAACCCATTGTGCCTGGATAGCCGAATTCATCGACCGCTTGGTGCAGAACGAAGCCTGGACGATTGCGGCGTTGCTGCACGACGCGGTCGAAGACCAGGACGGCAGCCTGGGCCAGATCCAGGATTATTTTCCTGGTTTGCTCGGAAAGCATGTAGCTTACCTGGTGGATGGCGTCACGAAGATGAGCAACCCTCGAGACGGCCGATCCCGTGAACTTGAAACCCTCCGGAAAATTGCTAGATTTCGCGATCCGGGGGTTTTTCTTATCAAGCTGGCGGACAAAAGCCACAACATCATGACTTTGGAGCACATGTCGCCCCAAAAGCAGCACCAGAAAGCCAGTGAGGCGATCCGCGCTTATGGGAAGCTGGCAGGTATCTTGAATTGTTATCGCTGGCGGCGCTGGCTCGAAGATATGGCCTTTCCCTTTGCTGAGCCGGAGGCATACAATTTTGTCAGGGGTGAAATCGACAGCGACCCCCGCCTGGAATTGGACTTTATCAACGGCATGCTGACCCAGTTGCGGGATGTGATGGAAGAGGAAGGGGTCAACGGGCAGGTGCGGATTATCGTCAATGGCTACTGGCAGGCGTGGCAAAAGCTGCGCCGCATGGCACGGGACCGGCGCACGTCATTGAATGATTTTTCTGATGTGAATGATGTGGTCAGCTTTCGCATGCTGGTCGAAGATGCCAACACCCCAGCTTGTTACCAGCTTTTGTCACGGGTCAATCGCATGTTCAACCGCAATCTCGAGCATGGCCGCTTTGACGATTACATTGCCAGCCCTCAGCATGGCTACCAAGCGTTGCAGGTAACGGCCTGGTTCCCAGACCGTGGGTCTGTTGAGGTGGCCATTGCCACTGAGGAGATGGAGGGCGAAAACCTGTGGGGGGTGGTGTATGCCCTGCAGAAAGGCAAGCTGATCACCCAATATAAACCAGTGCAAATTTTCACGCCCACCGGCGGGACGCGCTTCCTGCCGGATGGATCAACGGTTTTGGATGCCGTGGCGTCGATCCAGGATTTCCTGTTGGACAAGATCAACCATGTGGAGGTGAACGGGGAAACCCGGGCGTTGAATGCCCCTGTGAACCCCGGCGACGTGGTGGAGGTGATCACCCAGGGAGCGCGCATGGTTCCGAGTGAGGATTGGCTTGAATTCTGTAACATCACCACGGCACGTCAGTTGCGTTCTGTGCTGGTGACAGGCGCGTTGAAACAGGCAGCATTTGAGGGTCGGAAAAAACTAAAGCCTTTGCTGGTTAAGCGGGGCATTGTAGATCTGGAAGATGTGATGATCCAGGAACGGGTCAAATTTGAGAATTTATTGAGCATTCTGGCGGCAGCCAGCCTGGATGACATCTATTCAGCCTTGGGCGGCGGCGCGATCCTGGAAGCTGATGTCGAAGAAGCCCTCGAAGAAGCCGGTATCTCCCGTGCTGTACTGGGATGGACAACGATCAATATCATCGGCCCGAGCAACACCAATAAGCCCGGCGTGCTGGCGTATTTGGCGGGGTTGGTGTCTCGCTATGGTGGCAATATCCTGCGCACGGTCAATAACACCTTCCAGGATGGGTCTTTCACCTTGCGCTGGGTGATCGAAGGTCTGGAGGAGGAAAAGAAACACGAGCTGTTGCAGGCTTTCTTGACCTGTAAAATTAAACTTACCAATGTTGAAATTGTGTAAGTCTCTATTTCAGGCGCAGAGTGCGCTTTTTTTATTTAATTAGGCTCGGTAAGTAAATCCCAGGAGAGCAGATCGAGGTACAGCCCGCAACCATTGGCAGACTGGATCTTAAGCAGGTGGCCGTCCTGACCTGTTATGGTCAGCGGTCCGCAGTTTTCAGGTGCCATGATCTGTGTTGACTTGATGGGAGTCGTGTCGGCAGACGAAAGCAACACGTACAGCGCGCCGCGCTGTGGGTCGTCTGCAGATGTGCCCGCACCCACCTGCAAATACCCATCCTCCACCACAGACTGCCAGACCGTCGTGATCCTGGCGCCGTAGGGGATGCCCGGCATCTCGCCGTTTTCGATCAGCCCGCTCTCGAATTCAGCACGCAGGCTGGGGGCGGGTGAGATCAGGAGCGGCTCATCCTTTTCAGCAGGATTGGCCCTCGATAGGGCGACCATTTCTGCGAGGTATTGAAATGTGCGCTGTTTGGATTCCAGGCTGGTGCGCATTTCTGGGCTTAGATCTGCTGTGTGGAGAATCAAACCCAAATCGGCTGCCCGTTCGGCGGTGGGATGGGGTTGCTCGACGTCTTGCAGTTCATCCTGGGACTTAAGGGCACCGCCGACCCCGCTTTGCTTGATCTGCCGGATATCTGTTTGCCAGCGCAGGTACTGTGCTGTGGTTGGCCATTTGGATAATTCGTAGGTCAGTTGCTGGTAGGCCGCTTGGGGGGTGTTATCAGTCGAGCGGCAATTGCCATTCTGCTGGCAGGCGGCCCATTGGGTGAAGACACCGGTGAAATCCATGCGAAAGCCGTGATTAATCACACTGTACCGGCTGAGATAGGCCCACTGTTTGGCATGGACGCCGTTGGTCAGGTAGATCAGCGGCAGGGGCAGGGCAGAGGGCGCGCCGTAGGACACATACCACACATCCTCGGGGGTCCACCCGGGATAGTTTGCTGTACCGCAGGACCAATGGGGGTATGCTTCGTAGGGGCAGCCGGCCGCATCACCGAAATGGAGCATAAAATTGCCGCTGACCTGTTCAAACCCTGTGACCCAGGCACGGCTCCACGCCGGGGTGTTCCAGTCCAGCTCAATGTCGTTAGCGCCATAAAACTGGACCTGGTGCAGGATCCCCTGGTTGAGCGCCCATTGGTTGAGGTCTCGCACCATGCCTGACCAGGCTTTGCCGTGGTCGGTGGCTTTTGCTTGGGTATTGCACACATCGTTTGAGCCTTGATAATTGCTGGTCCCCACCCCTATGACGAGGTTTGAAAAGCGGTCGGTGTCAGAGCAGGCATAATAACCCCGCGCGAAATATTCAACCGCTGTGCGGATGTTTCCCGTTGAGGCTGGGCCAAACCCAAACAAATTTGCGCCGTACCCGCCACCAGCAAAGCAACGCGGGTAGCCAAAAGCCAGCACCGCTACACTATCCTGGGCACCGGGGGTGTTTTTATCACGGGTGCCGAGTTCACAGCCAAGGCTGTACAGAAGCCCGGTGTTGAGGGTGGTGACGTAGTAACTGGTGGATGCGCTGGATGTGCTAGATGCAGCCTGGTTGAAGAACACGGGAAAGGTATATTGATAGGGC
Organism: Anaerolineaceae bacterium UBA4775; assembly: GCA_002403205.1. Taxonomy (GTDB): domain Bacteria; phylum Chloroflexota; class Anaerolineae; order Anaerolineales; family Anaerolineaceae; genus Brevifilum. Next base: position 2,669 of record DHHJ01000028.1, on the reverse strand, counting down.
TGCTGCCCATAGGCCTGTCGAACGCCAGGTTGGATTGCAGAACCTGTAAAGATCGCTACGATGGCAAGCACAAGGGCTAAGCGAAGGAGAAGTGTGTTGAATTTTGCCATGTTATTCCTCGATTTCAGCTAATTCCGCCATCAAGACCCATTTTCCTGCTCGGTCAACTGCGTCGGTTGGGGCACGGTCATAGTAAAGGCGAAAAAACCGTCCGCCCTGGGTGCGGACATCAAAATAAAACCTGCCCACACCCCAAGAGCCCCGATTTGTGGCCACGCGGGCGTGTTGAGGCTGCATATTCCTCGCCATCCGGCCCCGGCGCGCAAAATCGAACCATTCAGACAGGCATGCGGTGATGATGAATTCCTCCTCGAGCCAGGTGAACCGATCGGGGCAAGGGGGCTTTTTTGAAAAGGCAGGAGGTGATGAGAAGTGGACGGTCACAGGCTCGGCGATAAATTTCGAAACGGTCCGTTTGGTGGATGCCATTAAAACAATTCTGGTTGATAGGGAGGCCGGCGGCCATCAAGCAATATGAATGGAGCTGCTCGGGTAGATGGGATACCCATTTTGGCCAGCAGGCGAACATCTTGAATCTTACCATATTTACGGGCAGAGATGATTTTGTGTGCGCTGACCGCACCGATGCCCGGGACTCTCATTAGCTGCGTATAGTCAGCAGTATTGACCTCGACCGGGGCGTGGGTTAAGTGGCTTTCTGCCCAAAGAAGCTTGGGGTCTTTCTCCAGGCTCAGGTTGCCTTGCAGGCTGAACGGGAGGTCTTCGAAATCAAATGCGTAGTTGCGCAGCAGGAAAAATGCCTGGTAAAGCCGGTGCTGACGCCAGGGGTTGGCCGGGGGCAGGTTTTCAAAGGGTGTTTGGCTCACCGGTGAAAAGTTGGAATAATAGGCGCGTGCGATCCTGAAACGATCGCGCAGTTGGGCGGTGGTTTGCAGCAGGTCGAGGTCGGTTTCACCGACAGCCCCGACCACAAATTGGGTACAGCTTGAAGGCCAGGTGCCATTCCAGGCCAAATGGGGTGGTTCTGACCTGCGGATATCCTCGATCATTTTGAGAGGTTGCAGAAGCTCAGTGAAGAAGGATTTATGTGGTGCCAGCCTGGATAAACTGGCTTCATTGGGCCCTTCCAGGTTGATGGAGACCCGGTCAGCCAATTGCATAGCACGAAAAACCTGGGCTTTTTCGGCGCCGGGCATGATTTTCAGGTGAATGTATTCACGGTAGTGATATTTGCCCCGCAGGATTTCCGCTGTGGCGATCAGCTTGTCCTGGGCGCGCACACCATTGCCTGCCAAACCTGAGCTGAGGAACAAACCCTTCGCGACCCCTGCCCGGGTGAGCCTGACAACTGCCGACGCCAGCTCATCCGGCGTCAGGTTGGCGCGGGGCGTGTCCCTGCCAGCGCGAAAACAGCAGTAGTAGCAGTCACGCTCGCACAACGAGGTCTGCATGGTTTTGAGGAGCGGGATGGTCTGACCGTTTGGGAGATGTGCGCGGGTGACCGGGAAACGTGCTTTGAGCTGGTCCAGCTCGATGGGGGTGGCGGCGCAGTTCTGTAAACGTCCTGCATCTTCGGCGGCTTCAAAAGGCGCATTGAGCGATGTCAGCTTGATCTTCTCGAGGGCATCCATGCTTTCAGTATAGAACAAATGTTTTAGATTTTCAAGAGCCAATCGGCTTTGGATGGATTTCAATGCTTTTAAGTGTGAATGCTTACCTGGTCAATTTTGGAAACAATGTGTTGCTAACCATTAATCTATAAAGCCCAGTTTACGGTAACAAGGGCAGTTATGTTAGAATCAGTTTTAACGCGATGTTGATCTGATTTACAACAGGAGGACTTATGTGCGGAAGGTTTACTTTAACGCTTGACCCCGGAGAGCTACAAACATTGCTCAATCTGGGGCCATTTGTGCACCTCGTCCAGCCGCGTTACAATATCGCACCCAGCCAGCCGATCCCGATCGTCAAAGATGCGGACACCCGGTCGGTTGAGCTGTATCGGTGGGGACTGGTGCCCTTTTGGGCGGATGATATTCAGATTGGAAATCGCATGATCAATGCTCGCTCGGAGACAGTGCACGAAAAGCCCTCCTTTAAGGCGGCTTTCAAATCTCGCCGCTGCCTGATCCTGGCTGATGGTTTCTATGAGTGGCATGCTGCTGAAAAGGGCGGTCCAAAGACACCCTACCTGTTCAAGTTGAAGAACGACCACCCGTTCACATTTGCTGGCTTGTATGAGCATAAGACCTTTCCTGAGGGCGACGAATTACATACTTGCACCATCTTAACCTGCGAGCCCAATGACCTGGTGCGCGACTATCATAACCGCATGCCGGTTATGCTGGGCGAGGGGGCACGCTGGGATTGGCTGGCACCAGACGCTGATCCATCTGCGTTGCTTGCTTTGCTGACGCCTTACCCGGCCGAGGAGATGAAGTGCTTTCCCGTTTCTCGGGCAGTCAATTCGCCGGAGAACGACCGGCCTGAGGTTATCGAACCGCTGAGTGAGTGAGGGTGGAAGGGGGCACACATAGGCCTGGAACACACAAAAACTCATTCTTGACCGCCTGTGGAAGGAATGGTAGAATTTCATTCGCTTAATCAAGCGCCCCCATCGTCTAGGGGACCAGGACGTGGCCCTTTCA
>DHHJ01000026.1 GCA_002403205.1 Anaerolineaceae bacterium UBA4775 | reverse complement strand
GGGGAAATGCCCTCCTTCGATTATATCATGCGACACGGTCACAATTGCACCTTAACTTTCAAGCGACATCATGCTCACACGGGCCGCCACGGACATCGCCAAACGCATCAATGCCACGGCACTATCCGATTTTGGATCGCTGACCACCACCGGCGTACCCTCGTCACCACCCTCGCGCACCTTTTCTTCAATGGGTAAATTCGCCAAAAGCGGCGCTCCTGCCATGCCAGCCAACTGCTCGCCACCGCCCTCGCCAAACAGACGCCGCCGTGATCCATCCTCCATCTCTAAGTAGCTCATGTTCTCAACAACGCCTAAAATCGGCACTTCCATCTTTCTGAACATGGATACGGCCCGGGCAGCGTCATCAAATGAGACCTGCTGTGGCATGGTGATGATCACACCGCCACTCAACGGCACGGTCTGGACAAGGGAGAGCTGCACATCCCCGGTTCCCGGAGGTAGGTCAATGATCAGGTAATCCAAATCACCCCAGTCCACATCCTTCAAGAATTGCTGGATGGCCGAATGAAGCATCGGCCCGCGCCAAATGAGCGGTTGGCCTTCGCTCACCATAAACCCGATCGACATCACCTTAACGCCGTGCGCAACAGCAGGCTGAATGGCCTTACCCTCAGGTGTAGGCGGTAAGGCGTTCACACCCATCATCATCGGTACATTCGGGCCGTAGATGTCTGCATCCAGCAAGCCGACCTGAGCCCCGCATTGCGCCAGGGCAACTGCCAGGTTAACAGCCACGGTTGACTTGCCAACACCGCCTTTGCCTGAACCAACGGCGATGATGTTTTTGATAGATAAATCTTTGATCTTTTTATCCTCTGGTACCCGTGCTCCTATGGTCACCTCAACAGATTCAACGCCCTCCAAAGCCAATACGGCTCGTTCAGCATCTTTCTGAATTTGTTGACGCAGGGGACAGGCTGGCGTGGTCAGTTCAACGGTAAATGCCACCTGGGTACCTTCAATCATGATATCCTTGATCATATTCAGCGAAACCAGGTCTCGCCGTAATTCCGGGTCCTGAACCTTTCTCAATGCCTGCAAAACATCTTCTTTGGTCACATCTGGCATAAATCATCCTACCTTTCAAACGATCAATACGCTAAGCTTACCGTTCTCGCACCCGCTAAAACTAATTGGGGTGTTTCCAATCAATCACATTTTACCTGACAGACAGACGGGAACACGAGGTCAATTTTACCCACTTGTGAACAAAATGACCAATTAACAGGAGAAACTTGCCCGCTTTGCGCATTTGGTACGCACCTTTATCCGTGCCGATCATCGGCTACACCTGCATTCAAGTTTGGACACCAACCTGCTGCGCGTTGTGAGGTCCGGTATAATCAATCAAGTAACCCAAATAGATACAGGAAAGTGGGATAATGAATCCACCACAAAACCACGATTTATCAGGAAAGACTTGCTTGATCACCGGAAGCAGCCGGGGGATCGGGTATGAAACAGCGGTTAGCCTGGCCCGGATGGGTGCCCATATGATCATTGTCAGCCACAATCTGGAGCGCTCAAAGGCAGCTCATCAACGCATTATCAACGAATTTGGCGAGCAAGCCGCCCACTATTATGTGGCAAATCTTTCTGTACAGGATCAAATCCATCAATTGGCGGACGGCATTCTGCGAGATTACGACCGGCTTGACGTGTTGGTTAACAATGTTGGGGGGTGGTACCGAAACTTCAAACAAAGTGCCGATGGTATCGAGATGACCCTCGCGGTTAACCACCTGAGCTACTTTCTACTCACAGGCCGTCTGCTGCCCCTGCTTGAAAAGAGCACACCCGCCCGCATCATCAATGTCTCCTCAGATGCCCACAGGCAGGTCAGTGGCATCCGGTTTGATGACCTCCAGTTTCAACAACGTTACCGGGCTTTTGCGGTTTACGCCCACTCTAAGCTGGCAAATATAATGTTCACATACGAACTCGATCGGCGGCTAAATGGGAGTGGAATTACGGTCAATACCCTTCACCCGGGTTTCGTAAAGTCGGAGCTCTATCGCCATTTTGGGATTGCCACCCCGATTGTCAACCTGGCAGCCGGTGTATTCGGCAAGAATGCAGAACAAGGCGCTGAAACGTCTATCTACCTGGCCAGCTCACCCGATGTGGCCGATATCAGCGGCAAATATTTTGCTGATCGCAAACCACAAGAATCGTCACCGGCTTCCTATGACGAAGCCGAGGCAAAGCGTCTGTGGGCTGTTAGCGAGGAACTGACCGGGTTTATCTACCCCATCTGAGCGTGGTAAGCGTCCCTGTGCTACTCCACCGTGACGGATTTGGCCAAATTGCGGGGTTGGTCCACATCCAGGCCAAGCAGTGAAGCAATGTGGTAGGCGAACATCTGCAGGGGGATGGTGGTGATCACCGGGCTGAGCAGCCAGGGGGTTTTGGGCACCCACAGGATGTTCGGCGTCAGGTCAGCGATCAACTCATCGCCATCCGTGGCAATGGCAATTACATCACCGCCCCGCGCCAGGGCTTGCTCTATCTGACTGATCATCTTATCATACCAGGGGTCGTTTGGCGCCAATGCCATCACCGGCATGCTTCGGTCAATCAGGGCAATCGGGCCGTGCTTCATCTCCCCTGCTGGGTAAGCCTCTGCATGGATATACGAAATCTCTTTTAGTTTTAACGCCCCTTCATAGGCAATTGGCATATTGATACCACGCCCCAGGTAGAGCATGTGGCGCGTATTCTTGAATTTCCTGGCCAGCGCCGCCACAGCCTGCTCCCGATCCAAACACTCCCCCACCAGCGCAGGGACACTCATCAAATCCTGCACCAGTGAAAAGCGTCGGTCCTCATCGATCGCACCGCGTAAGTCTCCCAAATGCAACGCCAGCAGATACAGGTCCAGCAGCGGCGCGGTAAACGCTTTCGTGGAAGCGACGCCGATTTCCGGCCCTACCTGCATCGAAATGCACCCATCAGCAATGCGCATGGCCTGTGAGCCAATTGCGTTCACGATCGACCATAGTTTTGCACCCTTCGAGCGCCCTTCTTCCATCGCTGCCAGGGTATCCGCCGTCTCGCCAGATTGACTGATGGCCAGCACAACCGTGTGCTCATCCACCAGGGGGTCAGCATAGCGAAACTCCGAGGCAATTGCCACCTCCACCGGAATGCGGGCAATCCGCTCGATCAAGATTTTGCCCACCATGCCGGCATGGGCAGCGGTGCCGCAAGCGGTGATGATGATTTTGCGAATTTCCCGGGCAGATTGCGGATCCAATCCCAGCTCATGCAACATCACGCGGCCTTCATCAAAATCAACCCGCCCAGCCAGTGTATCGGTCAGAGAGCGCACCTGTTCATGGATCTCTTTTTGCATGAAGTGCCGGTAAACGCCTTTTTCCGCTGCGACCGGATCCCAGGCGATATTCTGCGGCTTTACTTCCACAGCCCAGCCGGACATATCCGTCACTCTGACCTCATCGCGGGTGACAACGGCCATCTGATGCGATTCAAGAAAGACAGCTCGGCGGGTGTGCTCCAGGATGGCGGGCAGGTCTGAAGCAATGAAGTTCTCACCCTCGCCCAAACCGATCACCACACCACCTGCATTCCCCACCCGGGCGGCAACGATCTTGTCGGGCTCACGGGAAGACATCACCACGATGCCATGTGCGCCTTTGAGCTGCTTCAAAGTCTGCTGGACAGCTGCTTCCAGGTTAGCACCGCTGGCATAAAATTTTTCAACCAAGTGAACAATCGTTTCAGTATCCGTATCCGAGTTGAACCGGGTACCCTCTGCACTGAGCTCCTCACGCAGGGTGAGGTAATTCTCCACGATGCCATTATGCACCACCACAAACTCACCCGTACTGCCCAGGTGCGGATGCGCGTTGCGCTCGTTCGGTTCCCCGTGGGTCGCCCAGCGGGTGTGACCGATGCCGATCTGTCCGTGAATGGGTGTGTTGCGCACCAATGCCTCTAAATGGTTCAATTTGCCTGCATCGCGCCTGATTTCAATGTTTCCCTCATTCAATACCGCCAGACCGGCCGAATCATAGCCCCGATACTCCAAACGCTTCAATCCATTTAATATGATGGGTGTCGCATCTCGTTCACCAATATAGCCAACAATACCACACATCAGTCTTACCTCCAGGTATGTAGTTAACCCACGCATCCATAATCCAGGCTTCATAAAAGCCTTTCAAAAGAGCAAGTGTTAATTGTGTGTATCTGGGAATGCAACTACGTTTGTAGCGGGAGGCATCCGCCGATCTATCGATTTTCCTGATTCTGCATCAGTTAGCCCTGGTCTGCACCAGGGAACCTCCATCCTCGTCACCGATCCCCTTTGGGGATTGGCCAGGCGCTTTTATTCCCGTTTGAATGTCCAACGAACCTCCACCTCACCCATCCCTGAGTTTGATGAAGTGTGCCAATTATACCTTAACCAATACAAGAACGGTCAAATTTAATTAGGGTCAAAAGCCTGGGTGAGTCTTTCCAGATCACCCTCCTCATCCACATCATAATGCACACGGCGGTCTACCCAGAGCACTTTATCCACGCTGAAACGGCTGAACACCCCCCGACCGCCCTGATCGCCCTCGACCGTTTTGAGTGTATCAAAGGTTTCTTGGCCGAACAAGATCGGGTTCCCTCGGCGGTCTCCCGTCATCGGCGCGGTGATCGGTGCGCGCTTCATATTATACCGCTCGATCAGTGCCCTGATCAGAATTGGCGAGACCTGCGGTTGGTCGCTGAGCAGGAAGACCACCCGCTCACAGCGTGACGGCAGGGCCATCAGCCCCGCTTTCATGCTGGTAGACTGGCCCAACGCCCAATCTGGGTTATGCACAATCTTTACCGGCAGTCCAGCCAATGCGGATTCAATCAGGGAGTGTTCCGATCCAGTCACCACGATCAGCGGCGACAGCCCGGCTGATAAGGCCTTTTCGGCTACGTTCACCACAAAGGGTTTGCCTTGCCAATGTAATAGCTGCTTAGATGTCCCCAGGCGTGTGCTTCCCCCTGCTGCCAGGATAATTCCGGTTGTGCGGCTGTCCGCACTGAAGATCGGGCCGGCCTGACCCGGCTGCTGCAGAGAACCCACCAAGACCCGGTCGTAAAACTCGGTCAACTCGCCCGCCAGCCTGGCGCCCTGAGCTTTACGGACATCATTATCAGCCTGGTTAAGCAATAACACCTTTTTTGCGCCAGGGGGAATTCCTTTTAGGCCGCCAGAATCTGATGATAGGACCGCAGATAGGTGCTCAGCCTCGATCATATCGCCCAGGTTGAGGTTCCCCAGTTGAGCAAAAATTTCCGGCCGATGGACATGGTTTGCAGTCAATTGTTCCCCCAGCCCGGATAAGCCCGCCACGACCACCACCTGGTCTACCCAGGCAGGGATAACGGGTTCATAGTCGGCGTGTGCCTTGAGGGGCTTGCCACGGGCGCCATCGGCTTCGATCAGCAAAGGTATCCCAGCGCTTTTGCACAGCTGAAACACACCTTCCAGAAGGGCTGTGTCAAGGCTTGCCAGACGATCATCTGCGCCGGCCGGGCCAGTCAGCAGCACTGTTGTTGCAGCCTTAAGGTTAATCTTGTCAACATCTTCGGTTTTTTCAATGATATGGTGCTGATCAGCCCCTGCCGCCTGCCAAACGCCCAGGTGTGTGGTGGTGGTCAACAGGACAGGCGATTTTAGCTCACGCCCGAGGGTGAACATGGCGCTGGTTTTCCCGCCGGCACCCACAAAAGCAACCGCCATGCCCCCCTTCAAATCCAATGCTTTGGCCAGATTCATCGGCTTTCAATCTTCCCACAGCTTGCGCCGCAGCACAGGCTGTGTCAGGATCGCTTCCAAAACACCCCCGCCAATGGCAAGCGACTTTTCAGAGACACTCCAGCAACGGAAAGTCTCCGGCCGGGGGTCAATGTCACCCACTTTTGTGCCCTGTTCTACATACAACCCGGGATGGATCAAACCGCGCACCACGCCCGGAAACGGGGCACGGATCTCATGCTCAGTGACCTTCATAACCAGGTCGCCCTGGCTGACAAGATCGCCAATTTCCACAAAAGTCTCTACCCTGCCTCCCACGGGGGCATGAAGCACACGTTCTCGGGCAAATTCACCGACTTTGCCTGGGGTACCCGTATCTGCTTCCGGGCCGCCCTCCCAGTACACACGGCCGAGATGATGCCCTCGGTTGGTCTCTACTGCTGCATGGCAATTCTCATCCACCAGAAAGCCTGGACCTAAGCCGATCACCAGGTCAGCCAGATCCAATGCGATCGATTCCTGGGTTTTGCGCATCCGGGTATCCACGATCACCACCGGTGGGTACGCACCGATTAGGTCCAGATCAGGATCGACCAACACAGGCACCCTGCCCACAGCCCAGCTAGCCTGCATTTCGTCCGGTGATGGAATCAGCTGGCCACACACGTCCTCAATCGCGATCTTGCCAGCATAGACGGCCTGGGCAAAAGCCACCGATCGGCGCACAGCCAGGGGCTGTGCTGTTTCAACCACCAGCACACGCATGCCCACCCGGTGCAGGCGCAGCGCCACGCCGCTGGCAAGGTCGCCCCCGCCCCGGATGAGCACATAAGCGGTCATTTAATTTTTCTCAACCCCCGCAACACACGTTCCGGCGTCAGGGGAAATTCTTTAAACCACACACCGGTGGCCTCATACATCGCATGCATCACCGCTGGTGCCAGCGGCAAGTAAGGCATCTCTGCCATCCCCCGGGCGCCAAAGGGCCCATTGGGTTCCGGATATTCAAGCACAATCGATTCAATCTCGCCGGGAACATCCAAAACAGTCGGGATCAAATAATTCGAAAGCATATTGGTCTGCACATAGCCGCCCTTTTGGATGAAGTTCTCCAAAATGACGTAACCGGCCGCCTGGACCAACGCGCCTTCAATCTGCCCGACAACCTGCACCGGGTTGACCGCCTTGCCGACATCGTCTGCGCAAAATATCTTCAATATGCGCACCTCACCGGTCTCAGTATCGACCTCCAGCTCAACGGTTTCAGCGACATACCCGTAAGAAAAGTTGGGATAACATTCACCGGTTTCAGGGTCAAAGGGTGTGGTGGGTGGTGCCTGATAAGTATAAGTGACAAATACCGGCTGTTCTTCCCCGCGCCATTTCTCCAGAGCCAATTCTGCGGCACCCTTGATGGCGTTGCCTGCCATAAAGGTCATGCGCGAGGCAGAAGCACTGCCTGAGTTCCCGGTGAAAGCGGTGTCTGATACAACCAGCTCAATCTTTTCCAAAGACACATTGAGGGATTCAGCGGCGAACTGGGCAAATACCGTGTGCGCGCCCTGCCCCACATCTGCGCCGGCATGATACACTACAGCGCGTTCAATTTCAGTCTCACCGTGTAGCTCAATCTTAGCATGTGACGTTTCAGGTGCCCCAAAGGAAAAACCAACATTCTTAAAAGCGCATGCAACCCCACGACCGCGTTTGATCGCACCCTGTGACTGCAGAGATGCCGGGGCCTGCCAGCTATCCGCTAATTCTCGCCAGCCCGCCTGCTTCGAACAGGCTTCCAGAACGGGCTTGATCGTCACACCCTTCGGAGGCTTGGTATTGGTGCACAAGGTTGATCCATCTTCGATCAGATTGCGCATGCGCAGCTCAACCGGGTCCATGCCTAATGCTTCAGCCAGACGGTTAACCTGCATTTCTGCCTCAAACGCCCCCTGCGGTCCACCAAACCCCCGAAAGGCACCACCAGGAATATTGTTGGTGTAAACAGCCCGGGAATTGACCTTCACGTTGGGTATCTCGTAAGGGCCGATGCACATCAGCGTCGCATTCCCCAACACCTTTGTCGAGGTGTAGGCATAGGCACCGCCATCGGCTGTGACATCCACCTGCGCGGCGAGGATTTTTCCGTCCTTTGTGGCCCCCCACTTGCCAACCAGCTTATAGGCATGGCGCTTGTGGTGGCCAAAGATTGATTCCTCGCGACTCCAGATGATTTTCACCGGTCTGTCAATGCCCCGCTCATGGAGGTGTTTGACCGCCAGGGCCAGCACGATCTGGACGGACATATCCTCTCTTCCGCCAAATGCTCCGCCAATCGCCGGGTAGATCACCCTGACCTGGGCAAGTGGCAGGTCAAGGGCATGGGCGATCTGCTCCTGATCCTCATGCGTCCACTGTCCAGCCACCAGAACCGTCACGCGGCCATCTTCATCGATATAACTGATCCCGGCTTCAGGCTGCAGGTAAGCATGTTCTTGGACGGGTGTGCGATACTCGCCTTCCACGATCACATCGCACTCACGAAAAGCGGCCTCAACATCCCCCAGCCGGATCTGGTATTCGACGAATACATTCGAATCACGGTCAGGATGCAGCAATTCCGCATCTTCAGCCAGTGACCCTTCAATGGTTTCAATAACCGGCAGATCTTCATAGGTGACCTTGATCTTCCCACACGCCTTGGTAGCGATCTTTTCCGTCTCAGCGACCACAACAGCCACCTGGTCGCCGACAAAGCGCACCCGGTCACCAAAGGGCTTGGTCGAGCCCGTGCCGCACAGCACCGGCTGATCGGGCATGATCAACCCATATTCATTGACCGGCACATCTTTGGCCGTCAGGACAGCCAGCACACCCGGAAGCGCCTCTGCTTCGGAGGTGTCGATTGCTTTAACCACGGCATGCGGGCGACCGGCGAACAGGATTTTCATATAAGCCTGATCAGGGAGGTTGATATCCCCGGGATACAGTGCTTCCCCGGTGACCTTGTCTTTAACATCAACACGGTGAACGGATTTACCGATATAAGCCATTTCTACTCCTCCTTCGTGGTCAATCCCTGGCGTCAGCCGCTTGAACCTGGCTGGCGCGTTCAATAGCCTCAATGATCTTGTAATAGCCTGTGCAACGGCACAGGTTGCCTGTGATCGCCTGGCGAATTTCTGCCTGGGTTGGAGTCTGGCGCTCTTCCAGCAGCTTGGCGGCAGACATCACAAAACCGGGCGTGCAGAACCCGCATTGGACAGCGCCATATTCAATGAACGCATCCTGAACGGGGTGAAGTTCCTCCCCTTCGGGTAATCCTTCGATGGTGACGATCTCCGCACCATGTGCCCGGGGTGCAGGTACCAGGCAACTCATCACCGCCCGGCCGTCGAGGAACACCGTGCAGGCGCCACATTCGCCCTCTGCACAGCCCTCTTTCGTCCCTGTTAATCCGGCTTCATCCCGGATCAGGTTCAACAGGGTTTTGTCAAACCCAGATGTAAACTGATAGGCCTTCCCGTTGATCCATGTATGGATTTCCTCACCCGTCCAGGGCAGTTTCGAAGACGCAACCTGCATACCTGAGCCCATCAGCAGGACCGGTTCAGCCGGGATCTGGCTTTTATCAACACCTTCGTAAATGGCAATGAGTGCCCGCTTGGCAATCACACCCATCATGTAAGCCCGGTAATCGGCCGACCCACGCACATCCGAGATCGGACGGGCAGTCTGGGCGACAAGCTCAGCCGCCTGGGCGATGACGTCAACACCCAGATGCTTCCCTTCCAGGTATGCCTCCCCCTCCTGGGCGTGGATGATGGTCGGTGCGGCTGCGCCTAGGGTGATCTGTGCCTTGGTCACTTGGCCGTCCGTGACAGACAGCAGCATGCTGACGTTGATCACCGAGATCGCCTGGGCTCGACGTAACGCCGTTTTGATGAAATAGGAGTGCTGGTGCGGTTCGGGTGCTTTGAAAAAGATATCCGCAATGATCTCGTCAGCTGCCATGACGGTTTTTCGGACGCCGGTGTAAAAATCACCCAGCGAAACAACCCTCTCGCCCTGTGACGAAACCAAGCGCAGCTTTGCATCCAGGGCCATCAATGGGCTGATGGTGTCGTTGGCAGGAGATGCCGTCACCAGATTCCCGGCAACGGTGCCCCGGTTCCTGATTTGTGGCGAGCCCACTTCCCAGCAAGCCTGTAGGAGCGCATAGGCTTTCTCTCGGATCAGTGGAGACGCCACCACATGGTTATGTGTGACCAGCGGTCCAATGTGGATCACCCCAGCCTGGTCTTCGTGGATTCGGTCCAACCCCGGGATGCGGGTGATATCAACAATCGTATCGATGCCCTGGCGAACGCCGCGCTCAATTTCAAGGATCAAATCCGTGCCACCTGCGATGATTCGGGCTGATTCACCTTCCCTGGTCAACGCCTGGACTGCTTCGTCAAGGGATTGCGCTAAAATATATTTCTTCCACATACTGTATTTTCTCCGTTTTATGCTCTCTGAAAGTGCTTTTTCATCTGGTTGTAGTGATCGATGATCTCCGCCAGAATGCTAACTGCAATCTCCTTCGGTGTTTCAGCGTGAATGAACAAACCGATCGGCGATTTTATCCGCGCCAGAGCCTCCTCAGAGATCCCCTTTTCAATCAACTTCTCCTGGGTATGTGCCCAGCGCCGTTTTGACCCGATCAGCCCGATATAAGGCACATCGGTTTCCAAAATCGCCGGCAGCCCTTCGATATCGACCTCCGCCCCACGGGTCACCAGGACCAAATAAGTGCGCGCATCGAGGGTCATCTCCTGCGGGATCTGGCTCATCGGCACCGGCAGGTACACATCACCACCGGGGGTTTCTTCTGGCGTGCACAGCTCTTCACGGTCATCGCTGACCACCACCCTGAACCCCAGCCATTTTGCCAGATGGACAATCGGCTTGCCGACATGTCCTGCACCAACCACCACAACCGTTGGTAACTCGAGGAAGGGTTCCACAAACACCGTCACAACCCCGCCGCAGATCCCTGCGTCGCCACGTTCGGGGTCGATCATATCGTATGACAAAAAGCGGGTTTTGCCGTCCTTAAAAGAGGCCATCGCCTCAGCCAAAACCCTGTTTTCAACCTCCCCGCCGCCCACCGTCCCCGCAAAACGACCATCGCTGTAAACCAGCATCTTCGCGCCGGCATGACGGGGTACGGAGCCTTTGGTGTTCACAACGGTGCACAGCACCACGGGCTCACCTCGCCCGACAGCTTCATTCAACAGCTCAATGATTTTCATAATTATTCCTCTAACAAACTCAATACTACGGGTAAAAGTTGCTTCTTGCGGGAAACAACGCCTTCTGCCAGCCGCGTGCCATCCGACATCGGTCGATAAGGGAGTTGATCCAGGACGGTAGGCGCATCGACTGTCAGCAGACGGCTGTTCCGCTGGACAACATCCGTGACCATGAGCATCGCGAAATCCAGGCTTCGGCGCTCTTTTAATTCTTGCAGTGCCTGGCGCAAGGGCACCAGGAAGTCATTGATTTCATACAAATCCGATACCTCGGCCTGCGCGATCGCAAAACGAATGCTGCCGGTCTCGTATTTCTTCATGTCCGAGGTGACCACATCCATGGGGTCACGGCTGGCCAGGCCAGAACCAGCAGCGAGGACCTGTTTGCCGAAGGATTCCAGGGTTTCATCAGCCAAGGGCGTACCCCACACAAAGGCCCAGCGTGCCAGCCGCTGTCCTGCTTCCTTATCACGGGGTGTGGTCGTCGGCGAGGTCAGGATCAGCGTGTCCGACAGCAAGCCTGCCAGCATCAACCCGGCCAGGTCAGGCGGCGCACTTAATCCTGTGTCTTCGAACAGCTCCGACACGAGGGTGCTGGTGCTGCCCACCACATCCACTGTAAAACGGATGGGCTCATGCGTTGTGGGATTGCCCAGGCGGTGATGGTCCAGGATCTCGATCAGCTCAGCCTCTTCCAGCGAACCCAGCGACTGCTGCGGTTCATTGTGGTCCACCAAGATGATCTTCATGCGGGGCGGGTTGAGCAAGTCTCGCTGACGGCAAATGCCAAGATAGCGCTGGTTTTCGTCCAAAACCCAGAACTCATCCACCTCGTCCCGTAAGAGCCGGTTGATCACATCGCGGATGCGGGTGGAGGCAATATGATGAGCAATATCTTTTTCCGCAGCTTCACGGCAGGGAATGTCGAGCAACTCGGCCAGGGTGATATTTTGATAACGCGGTTGGGGGCCCATCAGCCGGGTAAGAAAGCTGAACATGGATTTCCCAGTGATCAGGCCAAAGGGCGTCCCGTCAGGGTTGACCACCGGGGCCACGCCCCCTGTGCGGCTGAGAATCGCCCAGGCTTCACTTAACGGGCTGTCCGGTTTGACGGTGTCAAGGCGCTGCATCACCGATTCAAACCGAGGAGAAGCGTCATTGAACAAGATGGGCGGGTCCATCTCAAGCGTTCGCAGCACCCAGGCCGTTTGGGGGTTGATCGGCCCTGAGCGTGCCGCAATGGCATTGATCCCATCGCGCTCCCGCAGCAGCCAGGCGTAGCCCATGGCGGACGCGATCGCATCCGTATCCGGGTTGACATGCCCAATCACAAACACGCGATTGTCGGTCTTCAGGTCATTCTTATCACGGAATCTTGCTGCAGCCAAAATTAGCCTCGCATTCTATTATCTATTTCGATAATGCCTGCCAAATTTTTTCGGGTAAGGCCGGGATGGCATTCAGCGACACGCCGCATGCATCCAGAATGGCATTGCCAACGGCTGGTGCTACCCCATCCAGGGGGATTTCAGCTACCGCTTTAGCACCATACGGGTGAGAAGGCTCAAAGGTTTCAACAAAAATCGTGGTCAGCTCGGGCATCTCATCGGCCCGGAAAATGTGATAGTCTACAAAGTCGCGCTCCCTGGGCTGCCCCTGTTCATCATAGACCATCTCCTCGCAGACGGCATACCCCAGGGCCTGGGTCATCCCGCCCTCAATCTGGCCCGAAGCGGTGACCGGGTTGATGATCACCCCCGAATCAACGGCCATCACCAGCTTGTCAACCGTGACCATGCCCGATTCTGTGTCCACCGTCACTTCAGCAAATTGAGCAGCGAACGGTGGAGGCGCGACCGGTGACATGTGTGAGGCAACGGCCATGATCTGCCGCTGGTCAGACTGATGCAGCGCGTGCAACGCGATCTCCCCAAAGGTGACGGTTTCACCCGAAGGGGCAACAGCCCTCCGTTCCTCCAGCGTGATCTCGATTGGGTCAACTTTCAGTCCGTTTTCTGCAAACATCGCCGCAGCACGGTCACAGATCTGCTGGGCTACCTTTTCTGCAGCTTTAACCACCGCAGCGCCTGAGATGTACGTCGTGCTTGAGGCATAAGCCCCTTTGTCAAAGGGGGTGAAATCGGTATCTGAGGAATACACCAGGATATCCTCCAGGGGCACCCCCAGGGTCTCAGCCGCCATCTGGCTCAGGACGGTATCTGAACCCGTGCCCAGGTCTGTCGCCCCAACCAGAAGGTTAAATGACCCATCATCGTTCATTTTGATGCTGGCACCGCCCATATCGAGGTAGGGGATCGCTGTGCCTTGCATCACCATCGCCACGCCAATGCCCTTGCGTAAATGTTGTTTACCGGGGACAGCATGCCACGCTTTATTGCCAAATTTGTGATCCCAGTCAATTGCCATCCGCCCCTGGTTAACGCACTCCTCCAACCCGATCGTGTAGATCGTTTCAGGTTTCGGCTCACGCCCCTCACTCCATGCCGTGCTGAAAGGATGCAGTTCACCAGCCCGCAGGGCATTTTTTAAGCGGAATGCGATCGGGTCCAGACCCAATTCGCGGGCGATCGTCTCCATGTGCCGCTCGACAGGCCAAAAACCCTGCGGGACACCGTAGCCTCGATACGCACCGGAGGGGACCGTATTGGTGTAAACCACGTCGGCATAAAATCGGATATTTGGCTGCTCCCGATAGGGTCCATCGCCGACATACAGCGCCATGGACTTGTGACCGGTGTTGCCAGTCACGGTGAGCGCATGGCAGCCGTAAGCACCGGTATCGCTCAGGGCATACATCACATTGGCTGTAATGGTGCCATCTGCCTTCACGCCGGTTTTCATCCGGATTCGCATGGGGTGCCGCGACCGGGCACCGATGAACTCCTCTTCACGAGTCATTTCATAGATCACCGGCCGGCCAGTGGCAATGGTCAAATGGGCGGCCACATCCTCGACCAACACCTCCTGTTTGCCCCCAAAACCACCGCCGATGCGGGGTTTAATCACCCTGATACGTTTAACAGGCAGATTCAACACCGGGGCCAATTGCCGCCTTACATGGAAGGGCACCTGTGTACTGGTGCGGATCACCAAACGGTCATCCTCATCCCAGTAGGTCACGACCACATGCGGCTCAATGTGCGCTTGCTGCACCTTGGGCACCACATACTCTGCCTCAAAAATGTGGTCAGCCTCAGCCAGCCCGCGCTCGACATCACCAATATCGATCCGAATTTCTGCCGCCAGGTTGCGGTTCGGGTCCGAATCGGCGAAATTTACATATTCTTCTTCATCGTGTATAACGGGTGCGCCCGCTTCCATCGCCTGCTTTGCATTAAGGATCGTGGGCAGCGCTTCATATTCCACCTGGATCAATTTAACGGCTTCTTCAGCGATCTCTGCAGTCTCGGCCGCCACAAACGCCACCCGATCGCCCACGAAGCGCACTTTCTTATCCAAAGAGAACATATCCAGGGGGCCAGGAATGGGATGAGATTGACCGGCCGTTGAATAGATCACCCGGGGCAGGTCTTGCCAGGTTAACACGGCCGCCACACCGGGTAAGGCTTCCGCTGCCGAGGTGTCGATGTGCTTGATGATCGCATGCGCGTATGGGCTGCGTAAAACCTTCGCCACCAGCATATCGCGCCGATCGAAATCCGCAGCAAAAGCCGGTTTGCCCTGCACCAGCTTGACGGCATCCACCTTGGGTTCGCCATGGCCAACGGTTTTCATCGGCGAAAGCTCATCCAAAACCTTCAGCTTTGGAAAGACCTTGGTTTCAGTAAGCGTCCCCTGGCCTGTGGTCAAAGGGGTTCCTTCACCTTCTCCGAACTCCAGCACACCGCCAATCGCAGACGGTTCATCAATCGGACTGACCTCTTCACCGCGCAGGGTCGCTGCAGCCCGCAGTACCGCCTGGACAGGTTTGATATAACCCGTGCACCGGCATAACACGCCTGAAAGCGCTGCACGCACCTCTTCCTCTGAAGGAGAAGGGGTCTTTTCCAGCAAGGACTTGGCAACCAGCACCATAGCAGGTGTGCAATAACCGCATTGAATTGCGCCCGTCTCAACAAACGCCTGCTGAATGACATGCAAGCCCTCTGTCCGCTTCCAGCCCTGTTCAGGGTGTTCACCCAGGCTCTCAACGGTCTGGATTCGGTGGCCTTCAGCCTGGGCAGTCAACATAGTACAGCTATTCACAGGCCGTCCGTCAAACAGCACTGCACAAGCCCCGCATTCGCCTTTTTGACACCCGCCGTATTTAACACTGAAGAAACCCAGCCTACGAAGGGTATCCAGCAGACGTTCTCCAGTCGCAATTTTCAGGGGATAGTCTTGTTGATTAATGTTCAGTGTAATTTCCATCTCAGGACTCGCTTTCCTTTTTCGCGTTCAGGCGCTCAACACAGCGCAGGGCAAGCTTGGCGGCGATATCGCGCCGGTATGCTGCTGTTGCCCACTGATCTTCTGCCTCAAAATAAGCATCTCGGCTGGCAACATCCACGCCGCTGCTGTCTGGCCCATCCATGGCGATGATGGGCATGTCGCCAAACCCGCCCAATACCACCCGTGTTCTGCCCGAACCCCATTGCGCCACGGCCACAACCAGGATCGGCTGATCCTTGGGCGCACGCGCCACATATTCGAAAACCAGTTGAGACCCCACCAGCCAGGCAATTTCGGTGATCAATACCCCAGGTGAGGCCTGCTTCCATAAAGGCAACCAATCGCCCAGCCTGACCTGCTTGCTGCCGGGCTCCCAGGTTAGGGTGGCGTCCAATGCCAGCAAGACCGTCGTCAGGATCGAACGGCCGCCGCTACTGAACAGCCAACCAGGCAGCGTGGCCATATTGCGGATGTTTTCCGGCGCGTCCAGCTGGATCGCCCGTTTGACCTCAGGATGCACATCCGGGTGAGCCATGAGCCTTTCCAACCGGGTCATCGCCCCAACAGTGAGACCTCTCGAGCCCTTTTCGATCCAATCCAGCCCGGTGTCCTGCAGATCCACGACCCCATCGACGCCTGATTGCTGACGGCTCAAACTTGTCCCCCCGCCCAAGGGCAGGCGGATTTTCGATTTGTCAGTTAACAGGGACAAAGCCTCTTCAACTGAAGCAGGTCTACAATATTCACTGATCATGTTCCCTCCTCCTCGGGATAGACACACCAACCTAATGCATCCGGGTCGATTTCTGCCATTTGAGAGTCTGGAATATCGACCAAAACCAATTCTGCCTCTGCCAGAACTTCACCTTGCAGATTCTGAAGCTCACTGTGGGCATAAGACACCCTTCCACGTCGGTCTCCTGCTTTTCCAAGCGCAACCAGGGGCGTCTTAGAGGGAACTGGCGAGCGGTACCGCACATTGAGCTGGGCAGTTACCATAAATTTATCCGGGCGGTTCATTTGCGCCCGGCCACCGCACTCGTCCAGGATGGCGGCGATGATGCCGCCATGGACAATTCCGGGATAGCCTTCATACGCTGCTGGTACTTGCAGGTCTGCCCGAACTATCCCGGGTGAAATGGTGTAAAAGTCTAATTTTAATCCAACCGGGTTCTCACGACCGCAGATAAAACAGGTCTTCGAACCCGGCTGTTTTTGAACCTGGGTCATTTGGTGGCGAAGGTATCGATGAGCACCTTCACATTGCCACCAACGGGGTACAGAATGGGGCAGGTTGCGCCGTTATTGACATATTCCTGCACTTTTTTGCGGGCCTCGTCGGGGGTTCCGCTGGCCGTGATGCGATGGATCAGGTCATCGGGCACGAGGTGTTTCGCCTGCTGGATCTGTTCATGGGTGGCAGGCCAGCCCAGAATCGATTGAATCTCATGCACAATATCCATCGATACGCCAGAGGCCTTGGCAATGTGCGGCTGCTGCGCCAGGTATTGGGTCAGCAGTTCGCGGCTGGTTTCAATTGCTTTATCGCCATCCTCATCCACGGAACAAACCACCAATTGCGGTCGGTCGAGGTCATCTAATGTGCGGCCTGACGCCTTCAAGCCCTTCTTAAGCTCGTCGATGGCCATTTCGTTATACTCGGGTGGCACACAGTAATTCAAAACCGCACCATCGGCAATTCGCCCGGTCAATTCAAGCATCTTGGGGCCGGTTGCACCGATCATGATCGGCACATTGCGGGGCTCACGCCTGCCATGCACCACATCAAGCTCGATCCCATTGACATGCACATATTCGCCATCAAATGTGACGGTTTCCATGTTCAACAAGCGCCGCAGAACGATGATGGTCTCTTCCATGGCGGCCATGGGGCTTTTGCGGTCGATGCCCACATTTTTTGCTAATGGATCCCACCAGGCACCGATGCCACAAATGATCCGGTTTGGCGCCAGGTCGTCCAGGGTTAAAAAGGTCGCTGCCAGTAAACCAATATTGCGTGTCCAGTTGTTGATCACACCCGATCCAACCTGGATCTCATCTGTCACAGCAGCGTAAGCAGCCATCGGGACGATCGCATCTCGCACCAGTCGGCTTTCCGCCTGCCAAACAGCCTCAAAACCGCGCTCTTCTGCGTATTTCACATAATCCAAACCATCTCGTAGATCATGTGCGTCCTGTAAATATAAAGCTACTCTCTCTAACGTCATATTGTTTTTCCTTTTCGTGGTGGGTTGATAAATTAAGTTGTAATCTGTAAAGCACTCTTAAAACGGAGGATTTCATAATCCTCAGGCACATCCAAATCCAGGGCTATGCGGTCGTTCTCAACCACGATCACCTCAGCGCCCTTAAGTTTTGCCAGGTGGCAGTGCTCCTCAAACGAATTCGTGCCATATGAGAAGCTGATCAAATCTGCTGGATCTACCAGCAACATGTTCGTTCCCAGGCGCCTTCGATCCGGGCTGATCACCATCATCGGGGGTTGCGTGCGCTGTGCGATAAAATCCGTCACATCTTCAGGCATCAGCAAAGGCAGGTCAGCAGGGACGATCAACACGCCTTCTGTTGAAAAAGCATTTGAAAATAGTGACGCCCGCAGCAGGGCGTTATTCAATTCGGGCGTGCCGTTCTCGGTGACGGTGCGGACTCGTTTCTCCCGTGCTTCTGTTAGCACATCAGAATCTCGAGAGACAACGAGAATATCAGAAATGGCTTCTACCTGTAATAATGTATCAAGGGTATGGATAAAAAGGTGGTGATTCAATCGGGAACGTTCATCTTCGGAGAGGATTTCCGAAAGTCTTGATTTACCGCGACGTAAAGGTTTGACTGGTACGATTGCCCACAGGCTCATAGATTTATTGACTCCTGTCTGAGACCGATTCGCCAAATGTGAGGACTTCCCTGGCAAGGCGAACCCGATCCTGTACGTCCTTCATAATGATGTTAGTGAGTAAAGGAATTATACGCCATCGTTGGATTTTTTCCAATTCATCGCTGTCCTGGTGGTCAAAAACAAACCCGCTTAAAAGCGCACCATAGTGCTCTGCCACGGAAGAGGCACACGGCTCGATCCCCAGTTCACTGAACATCTTGGCAGCAGGACCTTTCAAGGCCTTGCCGCCCACCAGCGGTGATACGCCAATGACCACCTTTTCCACAAGGGCATCGCGATAGCCCGGCACAGCCAGGATCGGGTCAATGCTCACCCAGGGGTTAGATGGCGTCAGGATGACCAGATCAGCGGCTCGGATTTTCTCAAGCGCGCCAGGCGCGGGTGCGGCCTGGGTTGCCCCCTCGAAGGCAAAGCCCCGCACCATGGGCTGGCATGCCTGCTCAACGAAATAATGCTGGAAACCAAGTGAGCCTTGCGCCTTTGTGTGCACAATCGTCTCCACCGGGCTGTCGGTCATCGGCAGCACCAGGTGCTCAACGCCCCACCTGTGGCATAGCTTCTGCGTGATTTCCGACAGAGATAAGCCCCGGTTCAGCCATTCGGTGCGAGCCAGGTGTGTCGCTAGGTCTTTATCACCCAGTTGAAACCAGGCCGGGCCGCCCAACCCTTTAACAACCTCAAATACCGTCCAGGTCTCATCTCGCCGCCCCCAGCCTGTTTCAGGGTTAGCCAAACCGGCCAGGGTATAACATACAGTGTCTAAATCAGGGCTGATCTTTAACCCGCAATATTCAAAATCGTCCCCGGTGTTGACGATCACGCTGAAATGTTCAGGCGAAAGCAATGCGGCTAAACCATGGACCAACTTTGCACCCCCAACGCCACCAGCCAATGCGATCACGTTCAATGCAAGCTCCTTCAGTTAGCTGAAGCGGAATTGGTGTAAGCCCATGGTTGCAGGATCATCCTCCTGGGCAACAACGATCAGGTTTTCCGCAGACACCACCATCTCTACCGGTTCAAAGGCCACCGATTCCAAGGCGCAAGCCAGGTTTTCACGCGTGACATCATTTAACGCCAGGGTGATATGGGGTAACCAATAAGGCGGAGAGTAATAAATGTTCGGCTGGCGGGCATGGGGATTTACCTTTTCCCAGAGTAAATTATGCAGGTCGATCATCTCCTGCGATTTGACCATCGGCAGGTAAAACACCGGCCTCTCACCGGAAAATATCCCCAAACCAAACACATAGGTTGTCAACCCGCTCCGGCCGGCAGCCACATCGGCAAGGATAGCCTTAACCGCAGGTACATCCAGCCCTTCTGAAGCAAACCAGGTCAGATGCGGTGTTGGTAGGCTATAAATCGCCTCCAGTCCGCAAGCGTCACGCAGTTCGCCCCACAAGGTCTTCACAGTAACCGCCGATTCTGGATCTAATTCACTGATAATCGCGTACATCTCGTCCTCACCTGAACAGATCCATATCTTTAGGTCTGATCAACTCCGAAAGGCTTGCCTCACGCAGCGGGTAAGGAAATCCTCTGGCCAGCACCACAGGTAAGCCCTCGCGCGCCTGCCCCATCATCAATGACGCACCGGCGGCCAACTCATCACTGGCGGCCACCTGGGTGATCCGCAGATGATAGTCAAACAGGTCGGGCTGGCCGCGTAGATCGACCAACCCCGGCAGACCGGACAGACCGATGGTCATCCCGATCGTCCCCATCCGCCAGGCACGGCCATGCGAATCAATGATCAAAACGCCGATCTGGCAGCCAAACCGTTTTTCAAGCTGTTTTCGAATGTGTCCTGCAGATTTATCTGGATTTTGAGGCAGGAGCAAGACCCAATCTGCTGCTTCACCCCAAGGACCGGAGACATTCGAGTGATCGATCCCGGCGTTGGCGCTGATAAAACCCAACCGGTGTTCGACGATCATCAGGTTCTTCCGAACGCGCACCACTTCCCGGCTTTCTGAAAGGATCAGCTCAACCAACCGCGGGTCTTTCAAGGTGATGCGGGCATAATCCAGCGCGGCCTCTGATGGTGTGATGGTTGTGAGGTTGACCAGCCGGTTTTCTGCCTTTGACACGATCTTTTGGGCAATCACCAACACATCACCATCCTGCAGCGTTAAGCCATTTTTGGGTAACGTTTCGGCAATCAGCTTAGCCAGGTCATCCCCCGGCGAGACCAGGGGAAGACCCTCCAATGGATAAAGTGTCAGGCTCATTTCAGACCTGGTCAGGAATACCTGTGATACGAATACCCGAAGCATGCACTTTATGCTGCATGTTCAGGCCTATCAACACCGAGGTCAGCCCCTCCACGACCATTGCATTTTCTATCGGGCCTGCATCCCAGCCTTTTAAGCCGGTATCCGCCACCAGCCCCAAGACCACATCGCGGGCAGCTTTCCCTTTTCCGCACACCAGCACATCACAATCGGTATCGCCCTGTCCCATCAGCCGTTCGTGGGAAATATTTTGGAATGCGTCCACAACCTGGCAGGTATCCCCTAAGATCACTTGCGCCTCTTGGGCTGCAGAGCCCGCTGCGGGCATCTGTACTTTCGATATCTTTGGCGGCATAATCGGGACCACGACATCGATCACGATTTTGCCTTGCAAGGCATCCTTGAGATCTTCCAGGGTGGCTTTATGGGCTGCATAAGGCACGGTGATCACTGCAATATCGCAGGCTTCAACTGCAGCACGGTTTTCCATCCCCTGCAAACCTTCAGGGGTATGCCCCATGAATTCAGAAAGCTCTTCCACAGCCCTTTGGGCTTTTTCGTGCTGCCGTGATCCAATGATCACGGTGTGACCGGCTTTCAGCCAGCGGTAGGCCAACCCTTTGCCCTCTTTGCCGGTTCCGCCGACAATCCCGAGTGAATATTTTTGTTTGTTGTTTTCAGTCATATTCGAGTCCTTGGATTTACTGTTAATTGAAAGGTTATTTGCTGGTGGCGATGTCTTCAAACCGCTGCCAGATCTGTGAGGAAATTGCCATAGCCTTGGCGGCGATGGCAGCCTCGTCAAGGGTGAGCAATTCACGGCGGTACATGAGCGGCTTGCCAGCCACCACCGTCGCTGTGACCATGCTTTCCTGGAACCCAAACAGGATGTGCCAGGGCAGGTTGCCCGCCATCAGTGGGGTGAAGGGATGGTAATCAACAAAGATGAGATCCGCTGCTGCGCCTTCGACAATCTCGCCCACTCGTAAGCCGCCAAACAATTCCGTTACCAGCTCAGCGTTGTTGTCTACACCCAGCTGGGTGACGGTATACCCACCCATCCGGCGCGGGTCACGATGAGCAAGTTTGTGCAGCAGGTAGGCTTCTTTCCATTCCAGCCACATCGTGTTCGAGAAGCCATCGTTGCCCATGCCGACTCGCATCCCGGCGGCAAGCATATCCTCAATCGGTGCAACACCCACGGCGTTGTTCATGTTTGAGCGGGGTTGATGCGTGAGCCAGGTTTGGGTTTCTGCCAGCCGGGCAATCTCACCTTCATCCAGGTGAACCCCATGGGCCAGGATTGTTTCAGGCCGTAAAATGCCGAACTGATCTAGCCGATGCACCACGCGCTTCCCGGATGTCTCGAGGCTATAAACCTGGTCGGCAACACCTTCCGCTGCATGGATGTGAAACCCAATACCTTCAGGGCAAAGCTCATTCGCCCGGGCCAGGGTCTCATCTGAAAGGGTCAGGCTGGCATGCAGCCCAAAATGCGCCCTCAGGTTGGTGTCCTGTGGGTCTTTCTTCTCAATCCGTTTAATGAAGCGCAGGTTTTCCTGTAAGCCCTGCTCGGCTTTTTCAGCCCCATCCCGGTCTGTAACCTCATAGCACAGGGAGGCTCGTAACCCAGCCTGGTTGATCGTCTCTGCGATAATATCCAATGAGCCGTCGATTGCGTTCGGGGATGCATGATGGTCAATCAACGTTGTGGTGCCATGCTTAACCGCATCCACCAGGCATACCAGCGCGGAATAACGCACACCATCCTCATCGAGGGCCTTATCGAGGTTCCACCACAATTTATCCAAAATCTGTGTGAAATTGAATGGCGCATCGCCAGGGATGCCCAAAGCGCGTGAAAAGGCACCATAAAAATGCGTATGCGCGCAGATATTCCCGGGCATGACATATTGTCCTTCAGCATCCAGGCGCTCTTCAGCCGGGTAATCACGTATCAGTTCGTCCTGGAGTGCGATCTTCTCAATCACACCCTCTCGGATCAACAAACCCCATCCATCCGGCAAGATTTTATTCTCGGCTCCCCAGGTAATCAGTTTTCCATTGACGATTAACATTTCATCCTCTCATGTGGTATTGATAAAAACATCCTCTTTTAAAGGTTAAAAAATTATAGCACAAGGCATGTTTATGAAAGACAGAAATACCACCTGATCCCCTCGTATTTCGAGGTTGATTTACCCTTCATCTTGTGGCACCCGATGCTATAATCAAATCACCACACCAGGGCAAGGACCATGAGCCAACTACCCAAAACCGTCATCGTGGGGTTGCAAGCCTTCAACCAGGGCAATTATTATGCAGCACACGAACACTTTGAAGACGCCTGGCGGGCAACAGAAAAAGATTCCCGTGAGTTCTATCGGGCACTGCTGCACCTCAGTGGCGGCTTTTTCCGCCTGACCCAAAATCGCCCTCGCGCGGCAAGAAAATTCTTCACCCGTGCGCTGCATTGGCTGCATGATTTTCCCTCACCCTACCTGGGCCTCGACACGGCTGAGATTAAATCCAGAATACACATGCTTATTGCCAGTATCGATAACGGTCAACCACCAGATATGATCCTAAAGCAATGGGATCATCCCATTACACCCATCGACAGGCAGGAATATTATGATGAAACTGTTGATCACCGGTTTTGAGCCCTTTGGCGAACACCACACCAACCCCAGCCAGGTGCTCATCAAAACACTGCCCGATGCCTATCTCGGTATCACCTTGGTCAAAGCCATCCTGCCAGTGCACGCCGCACTGGCGCCAGCCCAGATGGTTAAGCTTCTCGAGACCCACAAGCCAGACGGGGTGATCGCCTTTGGCTTGGCGGCTGGCCGGGCGAAGGTCAGCCTTGAACGAGTTGCGCTCAACTGGCTGGATTTTTCCATTCCCGACAATGCCGGTGAGACAATTCAGCACAAGCTTATTTGCGAAGACGGGCCGGCAGCGTATTTCAGCACCCTGCCTCTCGACCGGATGTTAACAGCGCTCAACTCGGCCGGGATTCCCGCAGAAGCCTCCCTGTCTGCCGGTGCCTACCTGTGCAACCAGGTGTTTTATACCCTCATGGACACCCTGGCGCAGCACAAAACGGCAATACCCGCTGGATTCGTCCATCTGCCGGCATTGCCCGAACAGGCGGCGAATTCAAAACAACCCATTCCTTCCATAGG
The DNA here is from genome assembly GCA_002403205.1 of Anaerolineaceae bacterium UBA4775. Classification (GTDB taxonomy): domain Bacteria; phylum Chloroflexota; class Anaerolineae; order Anaerolineales; family Anaerolineaceae; genus Brevifilum. The sequence goes on along the minus strand of DHHJ01000026.1, from coordinate 4,086 downwards.
ACTTGAAAAGATCCTCGCCGCGGCATTTCTGATGATCGAAATATTGGGTTCGCCTGCCAACACGTAAGGCCAGGCCTGCCTTCGTTCCAACAACATGATCCTTAAGTCACCAACAGGAGCACCATGAACCCCATCGTTATCGAAAAAACGGACCAGGTTTCAAACATCCTCAAAGAACAGCAACTGGATCTTTGGCTGGTCTTCGTTCGTGAGACGAGTGCAGCAGGTGACCCCATTCTTCCGCTGATTTACGGGGAGATGGGCCTAACGTGGCAAAGCGCACTCCTGTTTACCCCGAATGGCGAGAAATTGGCCATCCTTGGCCGCTTCGAAGCTGAGACTGCCCGCCAAACCACCGCGTATGACAGGGTGATCCCTTACGACGAGGACATCAAACCGAGCCTCTTGCAGGAGCTCGAACGGATCAACCCGGCCAGGATTGCGGTCAACTACTCAGAGGATGATGTGCTGGCAGACGGTCTGACCCACGGTCTGTATCTCAAGCTCAAGCACCTACTGGCAGAAACACCCTTTGCAGATCAGCTCATCTCTGCCGAGCAGGTCATCAGCGCGCTGCGGGGCCGCAAAAGCAAGACCGAAGTTGAACGCATCCAGGCAGCCATAGCCAGCACCTTGGAGGTGTTCAAATCAGCCTTCGCTTGGATCAAACCCGGCCTGCGCGAAATCGAGGTGGCAGAACGGATGCAGGCAGAGGTCGAGCAGCGTGGCCTGGATTACGCCTGGCCGAAAACCAACAACCCCGCCGTCAACACCGGGCCTGATTCCCCGGTTGGGCACAACGCCCCCACAGACCTGGTGATCCAACCCGGGCACCTGCTCCATTTTGACTTTGGTATCAAACAGGATGGATATTGCGCCGATATCCAGCGCATAGTGTATTTCCTCAAACCCGGCGAGACTCAACCGCCCGAACCCGTCCGCAAAGGCTTCGCAACGGTCGTTCGAGCCATCCAGGCGGCCTACGATGCCATCCAGCCTGGGTTACCGGGCATTGAGGTGGACCGTGCCGCACGCAGGGTGATCACAGAAGCAGGCTACCCGGAATACAAATACGCCACCGGGCACCAGTTAGGCCGACTGGCGCATGATGGCGGCGCATTGTTGGGTCCAGCCTGGGCGCGCTACGGGAAAACCCCTTTCATGCCCATCGAAACCGGGCAAGTCTATACCATTGAACCGGGGTTGATGGTGCCGGGGTATGGCTATATCGGTCTGGAAGAAGATATACTTGTGACCAAGTCCAGCGCGCAGTACCTTTCACCGCCTCAAACCAAATTGATCCTGATCTAAACACCACACCTGGCTTGTGGTGCTTCGGTTACCTGTCTAGACTTAACTACGCTTCAAGAATCTCCACCGAGGTGATCTTCACACCCGGGTATTCCGGGCGCATCGGGTCCCGCGCCGGGATCGACAGCAAAACGTCCATGCCAGCCACCACCTCACCGAACACGCTGTGCTTTCCATCCAACCAGGGCGTCGGGACATGGGTGATGAAGAATTGCGAACCGTTCGTGTTCGGGCCGGCGTTGGCCATCGACAGGATTCCGGGCTTATCGTGCCTGAGGTCTTTGTGAAATTCATCTGCAAAGGCATACCCCGGTCCGCCGCGGCCTGTGCCGGTCGGATCACCCGTTTGGGCCATGAAGTCGTCGATCACGCGGTGGAAGATCACCTCGTCATAAAATCCAGCGTTAGAGAGAAACACAAAATTGTTCACCGTCCTGGGGGTCTTGTCGGCGAATAGATCCACGGTGATATCGCCCTTTTCAGTGTGGATCAACGCCTGGTAGGTTTTTGCGGGGTCAATCACCATCTCAGGGGGATGGGGCCAGCGTTGTTTATCTTTTGACATGAGCGCCTTTCTTTGTTAAGGGTAAATTCGATTAATCAACCAATTCGTACAACTCAACCAGCACGCCATTGGCCGATTTCGGGTGGATGAAGGCCATGCGGCGGCCTGGCAGGTCGTGTGGGTCTTCGTCAATCATCCTCACACCTTTGGCTTTGAGCAACTTGAGCATGCCTTCGATATCATTCACCTCAACACACAGGTGATGCATACCCTCCCCGCGTTTTTCGAGATACTTACCAAGCCCGGTTTCAGGATTCGTTGGCTGAACCAGTTCAACCTCACCTTCACCGACTGGCAGGAAGGCTACTTTTGAGGACTGGGAGGGCACTTCTTCAATGTGCTCGAGGGGCAACCCCAGCTGATCACGCCAGAATCCCAGGGCCTGCTCGATATCTGCCACAACAATGGCAACATGGTTGATCTTCTTAATATTCGACATGGGTTTCCTTTCCAGATCAGATGAAAGTTGGCGGCCGGTACTGCCCCCACACATCCCGCAACACGCCGCAGATCTCACCCAGGGTAACTTCGGCTTCAGCACAGCGGATGAACAGCGGCATCAGTGGTCCTTCACTGCGGGCGGCCTCCTCGAGTTCACCCAGCAGCGTTGCGACCTGATCGTTATCCCGCGCAGCACGCAGCTCAGCCAACTGCTGGTGTTGATTCTCTTCAACCTGGGGATCAACCGAGAGGGATTCCAGCTCAATCGACTCTTCCACCTGGAATTCATTCAAACCGACAACAATCTGGTCGCCTCTCTCTATCGCACGCTGTGCCTGGTAAGCAGCCTCCAGGATCTCATTTTGCATAAACCCGCTGTTGATGGCCTGTAAGGCACCGCCCAGCGCATCGATCTTATCAATATATTCACTGGCAATCGCTTCGATCTGATCAGTGAGGGCTTCAATCACATATGAGCCGGCCAAAGGGTCGACACTGTCCGCCACCCCCGATTCGTGCGCAATGATCTGCTGGGTACGCAGTGCTACCTGGACAGACTTTTCCGTCGGCAGCCACAGGGCTTCATCCATGCTATTGGTATGCAGTGATTGGGTGCCACCCAGCACCGCCGCCAATGCTTGAAGGGTTACCCTGACCACATTGTTCTCAGGCTGCTGGGCGGTCAGGGTCGAGCCTGCTGTTTGGGTATGGAACCGCATTCGGCAGGATTTCTCATCCTGGGCGCCAAAGCGTGACTTCATGATCCGGGCATACAGCCGCCTGGCCGCTCGGAATTTTGCAATCTCTTCCAGGAAGTGATTATGCGCATTGAAGAAGAACGAAATCTGGTTGGCGAAATCATCCACTTCCAGCCCGGCATCAATGGCGGCCTGGATATATGCTATTGCATTCGCTAGTGTAAATGCAACCTCCTGAGCGGCAGTTGACCCTGCTTCTCGAATGTGGTAGCCGGAAACACTGATCGTGTTCCACGATGGAACCTGGTCTTTGCAGAACTTGAATACATCGGTGATCAAGCGCATAGAAGGCTCGGGTGGGAAAATATAGGTACCGCGTGCCACATATTCTTTGATGATATCATTTTGAATGGTGCCCCGCAGCTTGTTCAGCGGAACGCCTTGTTTTTTGGCTACGGCAATGTAAAATGCCAGCAAAATCGCGGCCGGCGCATTGATGGTCATACTGGTTGAAACCTTATCCAATGGGATATCCCGGAACAAGGTCTCCATGTCGCGCACCGACGAGATCGAGACGCCCACCTTGCCGACTTCGCCCAAGGCCATGGGATCGTCAGCATCGTAGCCGATCTGGGTGGGCAGGTCGAAGGCCACGGATAGCCCGGTTTGCCCCTGCTCCAGCAGGTAACGGTAGCGCGCATTCGATTCTTCAGCCGTCGCATAACCGGCGTACTGACGCATGGTCCAGAATCTGCCCCGATACATGGTTGGCTGAACACCCCGCGTGAAAGGATACTCCCCAGGGAAACCCAAATCTGCCAGGTAATCCAACTTTTCAGACGGCAGCATCACCGGCGGCAGTTCAATCCCAGAGGAGGTAGTGAAAACATCTTTACGCTCTGGAAAGCGCTTTACCAGGGGGCGGTATACTTCGTTTTCCCAACGTTTGTTTTCCTTATCCAATGACATAAGCACCTCATACCTGCAAATCTCGACTTTTCCCAAGTATACCCGAATTCAAATCCATCTCATTAGACAGGATTGGACATGTCAAGGCAAAGTTAAAATGTC
>DHHJ01000036.1 GCA_002403205.1 Anaerolineaceae bacterium UBA4775 | reverse complement strand
AGAAAAGATGTTGCATAATCGAATTATTGATAAGCCTATTAAAAGAAATGTATTATGAGTGCCTATTTTAATGTTTCTACTTTATATATGGTAATATCAATAATTAATAATGACATTTGTGATGTTAATTGTTTTGTTGATTTTAATAATAAAGTACTCAATTGTTTATCTGTGTAATGGCGATGATTTTGGAATTTGTGTGAAATGATTTTCTAAAGTTGTCCTATATATACCTTTGTTCTTAACAAAGACCCTGGTCGCAAAATCATTTTGACATCTACTTCTTATGCTAGCCAATTAGGTTAGTCAATTCAACCTTATAGTATCTTGATGCTGCAGGAGACCGATCCTAATTTTTGATACGCAGAAAAGAGTTCAATATGCTTTTTTGATTTTCGATTTCAAAAATTCACTAGTTAACATTTTGTGTCTCCATGATAATAAAATACTTTTTCTTGGTCATAATCCTTTCTAAGACCAAAAAAGGGGGTTCTAGGGGATGTTTAATTTCTTGGTTACCCTCCGGAGACTCGAAGAGCCTCCCCTTATGGGGACTCCGAACCAACCATACTTTTTTAAAAGAAAAATGACCCTCCGGAGACTCGAACTCCGAACCAATTGATTAAGAGTCAACTGCTCTACCAATTGAGCTAGAGGGCCATTTGAGAACCCCATTATAGCACACTCCGGGGGGAAATTTAAGCCTTCGCGTTAGTTCATCTAAAATGTTACCAAAGTAAAATCGTTAGCTCAAATGATAATGTTACTGGAGCTGGCGATGTCCGAACAAGATGAAATGACAATAGATGAAAGAAGAAAGTATCTGCACAAAATGTGGGGTCGCTATCGAGACGCCACAAAAGAGGAAAAGCGGAAAATGCTGGATGATATGGAACATGTCACCGGCATGCATCGAAAATCTATCATCCGGGTTCTCAATGGTCGCTTATCCAGGAAGAAACGAACCCGGGAAAGAGGTCCTACCTATGGAAGCAATGTATTGGATCTTGTCAGGAAAGTATCAAAAGCACTGGACCATCCTTGTGCCGATCGACTAAAGCCCAGCCTGGTATTTATGGCCAAGCATATGATCCGTCACGGGCAGTTGAAAGTGGAGGATGATGATGTACTCAGAAAACCAGAAACGATCAGCGTCTCCACCTTGAAAAGGATGTTGACCAATATCAACAAATCTCAAGAAAAGATTTCAAGAAAAAGATTCCCTAAAAGGAAAAGGAATTCATTCAAAGAGTCCTTTCCAATGCGCAGGATCCCTTACGACACACCCGAACCGGGCCACTTTGAGGTTGATTTAATACTGCACTGTGATGAAAACCATACGGGCGACTATATCCATACGATCCAAATGACCGATGTAGCCACAGGCTGGTGTGAAATTCAGGCTGTCTTTGGCCGGAGTTATCGGGTGATGAAAGATGGGTTTACGTGTATTCTGGGAAATTTGCCAATGCCTGTGATTGAAATTCACCCAGATAACGGCAGTGAGTTCTTTAACCACCACTTACTCCGCTTTTGGCAAGAAAAGGTTCCGGATCTGTTTATTTCTCGAAGCCGCCCTTATCACAAAAAAGACAATCGTTTTGTCGAAGAAAATAATCGCAGTTTAGTGAGAGCCTATATTGGCCATGGTCGCTTGGATACTTTACACCAACTGATGATTCTTCGTGAAATTTACAAAGACCTGACGAGTTATCATAATTTCTTTCAACCGGTCATGAAAACTGTTCAGAAGGTTTATGTGGATGATCTTCACTACCGACGGGTTTTTGATCAGGCAAGACCACCTTTAGATCGTCTGGCAGAAACTGGTGTTCTGGCTGATGCTCATAGGGTGAGATTATTAACCATCCGTGACAAGGTTGATATCCTGGCGCTTCGAGAAAGACTTGAAACCAACATTACCAAACTCTGGCGTGTGAAGACGCCTAAAATCACCACCCCTGTAAATATCTTTGACAATTTACGAAAGGAGAAGGAAAACCCTTCGGTAACATTATCTTTTGAACCAACCATTCCTGTTCGGTAACATTATCTTTTGATTTGACGGGACCGGATTGCACCAGGCAAGGTAAAATCATCCTATGCCATCTTATGTTGAGGTAGCCATCAACCTCCCACAGATCTCAGACACCTATCATTACCACCTTCCGGAAGATCTAATTGGGGCTGTCAAGCCGGGTTCGCTGGTGATCGTGCCCTTTGGCGCGCAGCGTGCCCAGGGCGTGGTTTTGCGCTACATTGAGGTCCCTGAAGTGGCTGAGACGCGCCCCGTGGAGGATGTGGTGGAAGAATTGCCTCCGCTGACCCCAACCCAGATGGACTTGGCCGGCTGGATGGCGGAGGAAACCCTGGCGCCCCTGGGTGCCTGCATCAACCTGATGCTCCCGCCGGGCTTGAGTCAGCGTACAGACACGCTGGTCAGGCTGATCCCTGAGGGCTTAAAACCGCTTTCTGAATATTCACCCATCGAGAAGCGCCTTATTCGTTTATTGCAAAAGCGCGGTGACCTGCGCGGCAGGCAGATCGATGCTTCCATCCGGCATGTGGAATGGCGTGGGGTGGCGCGCGGACTGGCCCGCAAAGGCGTGGTGAGGGTGCGAGCGGTTTTGCCCCAACCGCGTGTCCAACCGAAAACTGTGCGCAAAGTGACCCTGGCAAAGGACCCAACTGAGCTGGACCGACTCGATGAGCCCCTCAGCCGGGTGCACACAGTTCACGATCGGCGGATGCGCATCCTGCGCACCTTGGCTGGCGAATCCGACCCGCTCGAGCCTGCCCAGATCTATAAGGATCTCGGGGGGAATTACGGTGATCTTAAGGCCCTGGAGGAAATGGGCTGGATCATCTACATTGAAGACCAGGTCTGGCGAGATCCGCTTGAGGAATTCAGCTTTGTGCCCACTTCGTCCCTGGCGCTCACCCGGGACCAGGAACGCGCCTGGGAGCAGATCCGCGCGGGGTTGCGCGCGGCGCAGGGCGGTCAGCCACCATCGCCATTCCTGCTGCATGGTGTGACAGGCTCTGGCAAGACTGAGCTGTACCTGCGGGCTGTGGAAGAGACCCTCGCGGCGGGCCAGGGAGCGATCGTTTTGGTGCCAGAGATTTCCCTCACGCCACAAACCATCCAGCGCTTCTCTTCACGTTTTCCGGGCAAGGTGGGGGTGATCCACTCCCAGCTTTCAGAGGGCGAACGCTATGACACCTGGCGCCGGATCCAGAAGGGCGAGCTGCCCGTGATCGTTGGGCCGCGCAGCGCGCTGTTTGTGCCAATGGTAAACCTGGGGCTGATCGTGGTCGATGAGTGCCACCAGGAAAGTTTTGACCAGCAGGAGAGCCTGCCCTACTACCGCGGAGTGGCCACCGCGGTGGCCTGCGCTCGCCTGGCAAGTGCGGTGATCATCCTGGGTTCTGCGACGCCCCAGGTGACCCAGTATTACCAGGCAGTGAGTGGCAACTGGCACTATGTTGAACTCCCCAAACGCATCCTGGCACACCGCCAGGCGATTGCCCATCATGCCCGCCGCCTGGGGGTCAGCTTGCCAGTGAAGCTTGGGGAAGGCGAAACCGCTGACCTGGGGCTGCCCCGGGTGGACATCGTTGATATGCGCGCAGAGCTAAAAGCGGGCAACCGCGCCATTTTCAGCCGGGCCATGCAGTCGGCTCTTCAGGATGTGCTCTCGTCCCGTCAGCAGGCCATCCTGTTCCTCAACCGGCGTGGTACAGCGACCTTTGTGTTCTGCCGGGAATGCGGTTATGCCGTCAGATGTCCGCATGATGATAAACCGCTCACCTATCACCGTGCGCAAGGCGGTTTGCTGTGTCACACCTGTGGTTACCGCCGTCAGGTACCCCAGCGCTGTCCCGTCTGCGGTAGCAGCCAAATCCGCCAGCTGGGCACGGGCACGGAAAAAGTGGAGCAACTGGTGAAGGAATATTTCCCGACCGTCAGAACCCTGCGCTGGGATGCTGAAACAACCCGCAAAAAAGGCGCCCACGCCCATATCCTCGCGCGTTTTACCCACCAGGAAGCGGATGTCCTGATCGGGACTCAAATGCTGGCCAAGGGATTGGATTTACCCCTGGTGACCCTGGTGGGTGTGGTCCTGGCGGAGGTGGGCCTCAACCTGCCGGATTTTTCGGCCTCAGAGCGCACCTTCCAGGTGCTGACCCAGGTGGCCGGGCGCGCGGGGCGCAGTCCATTGGGCGGCCGGGTGATCGTGCAGACCTATCAACCCGAGCATTATGCCATTCAGACCGCCGCTCGCCACGATTATGCCCAATTCTACGAGCAGGAAATGGCCTATCGGCGGCAATTGCGCTACCCGCCCTTCACCCGGCTGGTCAGGCTGGAATATCGCCATTTTGATCCCCGCAGCGCAGAAGAATCTGCTTTAACCTTGGCCGGGCACCTGCAAACATGGATCGAGGAGGCCAAGCAGCCTGTGGAGATGATCGGCCCCGTGCCCTGTTTCTTCTCACGCCTCCATGGACGGTACCGCTGGCAGATCGTCCTGCGAGGGCCTGATCCGGTTGAGCTCCTGCGCGACCGAAACCTGCCCGACTGGATGATCGAGGTTGACCCCTCCAGCCTGCTGTGAGTACACCCGATCCCGCAAATTGATATGATAACGTTCCCAAGCACACGTTATAATAGGGATGGATTAATCGGTTAATATGGCAGGAATACTGTTGTGCAGGGTCTGACTTATGCTTTTCGCTTCATCCGGGCCTGTTTTTCACTGGCTTTGAAAAATCCCAGGCTGCGTAAGCCCGGGCTTTACCTGTTGATGGGCGGCGTATCCGTTTTGGTGGTGTGGATCTTTCCCCTGGGTGTTGTGACGGCGCTATTGGGCGTCCGGCCGCTGGCGATGGCCCTCATTGGCCTGTTTGCCATCCTGTTGCTGTTCGTTCTGCTGGCGTTGGGCGAGGCCATCGCCATGGAGACCTGCCTGGTCTTTGATGACCTGATCCGGACGGAGTTGCCCTCACCTGAAATCAACCCTGAAAAGCGCAGTTTTACCCACTGGGGGAAGGCATTCTTATGGGCGTTGATCCTGCCAGGCTTGCATACCATCCAATTTGTTGACCAGGTTTTTAGGCCAAAGCACGCGAGTAAGCGCGATTGGCTGGGTGCGGCCTACCTGATGCTGCCCGTGATCAGCATCGAAGACCGCGATCTGAAGGATGCCCAAGAACGGATCACGGATATGGTCCGGAACCACCTGGTCCGCTTTCACCCTGACCTGGTTAGGGTGCGCCTGGTCGCCGGGGTGGTGCAGTGGACTCTGATCCTGTGCGGGGGTGCGCTTGGCGTTTGGGCGGGGTTGGCCATCGCCGGGCCGGAGGTGGCGGGCGTGCTGGCACGCTTATTGGCCATCGCGATCGGGCTTGTGCTGGGCGGCATTCCGGCCCTGCTCGGGATCGGATTCGGCGGCTTTTGCCGGGCATGTTATTATACAAGCCTGTACCAATGGGCTTTGAACGTGGCCTTTGCCAGGCTGTCGGGCGATACTGGACACAGCCTGCCGCCGGCGATCTTGAGCCAGGTCTTGAGAACCACACATCCAAGCAAGAAAGAAGAAGCGTAATGCAACGAAGAAAAGAAGTGCTCACCTGGAACGATGTCGATCAGTTGATTGATCACCTTCTGCCTCAATTTGATTTTGTCTTCGATAGCATGATCATGATTTCACGGGGGGGCATTGTGCCGGGCGGCCTGCTTGCAGAGGCCATGGATATCCAAAAACTGCTGATTGCATCGGTGGATTTCCCTTATGAGCTGGAAGAGGTGGAACGGCCGCGTTTGCTGGCCTGGCCCAACTTTTTGATGTTTCCTGAAGACGAGCTGCTCGCCGGTGATCGGGTGTTGATCGTGGACGATGTGTGGGGGTCGGGACGAACGATCACTTCGGTTAAGAACCGCGTTTCAGCAGCAGGCGGCTTTCCCTACACCTGTGTCTTGCATTTCAACCCATATCGCAACCTGTTCGGCACCAACCGTCCGGATTACTTTGCCGCCACCACGGACGCCTTTATCGTCTATCCCTGGGAGATGGATCGCGATCTGAACGGGTCCATGCTGCGGGATATGTAGCGGGAGTGTTGATTGCCCACGAGAGGCGCAGCCCGCGAGCCAGCCATGGACGCCCTGTGAACTCAAAGGGTCTGCAACCAACGGCATATCAATTGAGGACTTGCCCATCCATGGAAAAATCCTTTCTCATCGGCAAATACCGCCCCATCTATCTCTGGGCAGGGTCTGGCACCATCCGCATGAACCAGGTCAAGTTCATGAACTATCCTGTGGACGAAGTGAGCCATCGCGCCGCCCACACCTTACCCGTCGCCCGGCTGGTGGTGGATGGGCTGTATGCAAACTGGGTCCACCTGACTTACGATTGGGGCTTCCCTCCCGAGGTCGAAGCCGAGGACTGGGAAGATTTCCGCACAGCCGCCGAGGCTTATCACGCCGCCGGCTCGCCGGTGTTTGCTTATATCCAGGTTTCAAATTGTGTTTTTTCCGGCAGCTTTGCTGAAAAGGATTGGTACGCACGCGATCCACAGGGGCGCAAGATCTATTACTATTCCGGGCGGTACATGACGGATTGGACTCATCCTGAGTGGATCCAGCATTTAAAGGACAGGGTGTCCGGCGCGCTTGAGCGCGGCGCCGATGGCATCTTTTTTGACAATATGTGGTACGGCGATCGGCCAAATAACCTGATGGGGGCCTGGTTGGGCGGGGCAGGCTGTTATTGTGACCGCTGCCAGGCGCTCTATCGGGCTGAGACCGGGCGGGCCATTCCGGAAAAAATCCTGCCCCAACAGGAAGATGGGGCGGATTACCTGCGCTGGCGAGCCGGCCAGGTCACTGAGACCATGCGCACCCTGGCCGATTGGGCTCGTTCGATCAAGCCCGGCACGCCCATCAGCGCCAACGATTATGTTGTCACTATGCATAACAGCTTCCTGGTCTACGGTATTGATGTGGCGGCGCTGGCCGAGGTTCAGGATGTGATCATGGTCGAAAATTTCGCCCTGCCCCGCTGGGATGCAGCACCTCAGCCCTGCCTGGTCAACAACGCCCTCACAGTCCGCAACACACGGGCATTGATCCGTGACCAGGCGCACCTGAGCGTGCTGTCCTATGATGCGGGCATCGGGTTTGACCCGGTCTACCCGCCCCGGCGGCATCAACTGGCCATCGCTGAAGCTGCCGCGCTGGGGGCCAGCATGACCATCAAAGGCACAGAATACAACGACGGTCAGCGGATGACCCTCCTGACCGATCCGGCTTATGCCAGTCAGCATCGGGCGATTGGGGCTTACCATCGCTGGCTTGAGGCGCACCAGGCCCTGTATGTTGATCGGGCCAACGCCGCGCCCATTGGGCTTTTACACCCCGGGGAAGCGCTGTGGCGGAACTGGATGGCCCTCTCACCGGTCTATTATGGGGCCAGCCAGGCCCTCACCTGGGAGGGTATTCCCTGGCGGGTTGTCCGCCCGGGGGATGATCTTTCAGGGCTGGCCGCGGTGCTGACCTTCACCCCCGACGATGGCCAGGCGGGTTTATTGGAAGTGGGGGTAGCGCGGATCCATATGCCCGATCTGCCGGGCTGGGCGCTAAAAAAACCAAGCCCCGTCGCCAAAGGCGGCGTATGGCACGACCTGGTTGAGAGCCTGGGTGCTTTTCTGCTGCGCGCCTACCATGGCAGCAAGTTCACCCGGTGGGTGATGGATAAGCTCCATATGGCAAAACTGGTCTTCCAGACGGAAATTTTCAACCTGCCTGAGCGTGAAACCATGCAGACCTTGTTTAACGCACTTCCCAGGGATATCACCCCGCGCGTCGCGGCTGAGCATCCGGTGTTAATTGAGGTGTGGGAACAGGGCGGCACTAGGCAGGTGCACCTGGTGAACTACGGCCCTGAACCCCAGCAGGTCACGCTGTATCTGCCGTCCCCCGGCCGGGGGCGGGTGATCTCGCCCGACCGCAGCGAGGTGCTCACTGTGGAGGGCACGGACTTGCCGCTAGAAGTGGATATTTATGCGATTCTGATCCTTGAATGATGCCTTGCTGCAGGTTGGGCAGTTCAAGTACAAACTAATTTATAATGTTGATGATCATTTAATCGGAGGAGTGCTGATGGACAGGAAAATTCGCTGGTACGACTACATCACCATTAATATCTTTTATTTTGCGCTCACAGCCCGTTCGCAAACTTTGGCGCTGATTGTGCCACTCATTCTCAGCAATTTTGTTGACGAATCCGTCAAAGGCGCAGCATTGGGCAATCTACGTTTGTGGGGGTTGATGACAGCAGTGCTGGTCCAAGCGGTGGTGGGAATCCTTTCGGATCACAGTTCGTCTCGTTTTGGCAGGCGCCGGCCTTTCATCCTGATTGGCGGGGGGACGGAAGTATTTGTATATGTCCTCATCGGCGTCATTGCGGCCACCTTGGAAGGGATGACAGGGTATTGGTTCCTGTTTGCTGCTTATATTCTATCGATGCTATCTGCCAACACGGGGCATGGTGCCTTGCAGGGCTTGATCCCGGATATTGTTCCCGAGGAAAAGCATGGCATCTTCTCCGGGGTCAAGGCCGTCTTTGAGCTGCCCGCACCGATGATCTTTGTCTCGTTTGTGATTGCCCGGCTGGTGGGTGACGGAAACTATTGGCCTGGAATCATTGCCTTAAGCGCGATTGTGTTATTGTCGATTGCCATTACCATGTTTGCCCCGGAAAAACCGGTCAAAGAACCAACCTCAAAACTGGATTGGAAACCGATCCTGCGCCTGGTTTTGATGACGGCTGTTTTCACAGCGGTCATCCTGGGTTCCGGGGCTGGTGTTAACTTTTTCAATCGACTCTCAACGGGGCTGCCGGAATCTTCCGCACTGATCGTGACGATCACCGTGGCTGTTTTGGGGATGGTCGTGGCGGTTATCCTGGGTGTCTGGGGTAGTGTTCAGATCAGCCTGGGCGGGCAAGGAAAAGCGATTGACCGGTCATTCACCTGGTGGGTGATCAACCGGTTGGCCTTCCTGGTAGGGTCTACGAACTTATCCATTTTCGCGGTGTATTACCTGCAGGAACGTTTTGGAGCACTGCAAGAATTCAATGTTGGCGAGATGTTCGGCCAGTTGATGCTGTTTGTCGGGTTAGCCATTTTTATTTCCAGCATTCCGGCTGGTTGGATCAGTGACAAGATCGGAAAAAAACCGGTGTGTGCATTAAGTGGTGTTGTGGCTTTAATCGGCACCATTATCGTCATTGTTTCACCCAATACGACTGTCCTTTACATTGGCGGTGTCTTGATCGGGCTGGCAACCGGATTCTTTTACTCCGCCAGCTGGGCTTTAGGTACGAGTTTGGTCCCTAAGCAGGAGGCCGGCCGCTATTTGGGTATTCATAACCTGGCGGGCGCAGGGGCTGGTGCAATTGGCGCCTATATCGGCGGCCCGATTGGGGACGGCGTCGGTTTTACCGTCCTGATGGGCATTTTCGGGTTGCTGTTCCTGATTTCAATCCTGGCCTTATTTGGGATCACGGAGAAGGTCCCGCAAATCGCGGAAAAACTGCCGCCGGCAGCCTAAACCGGCTATTGATTATCCACACGGACCTCGAGCCAGCCAGAATACATCTTTGAGCTGTACCTGCCGATCAAAGCCAAATATTTCGGCGGTGAGCAAGATGAGATTGCTCACCTGAAGCCAGGCGGTGGAGCAGCACCCTGAAGGGCGCTGCTCCACCGAGGGGGGAAACCTGGCAGGCAACCTGGCCTAATCTTGTAGCCTGGGGTGGTCGGGTGTATAATAAGGGTGTTCTCTAAGTAGGAGTTGTGCATGATCCGCATTCGTCTGTAAATTCTTAACGTCCAGGAAAGCAGTTTAACGGTACATCAACCGAGGGCTTTCCCTTGGTTTTTGTTTTAAGAAAGCAGGTGAATGTGTTATCTGTATCAAATCTATCGAAATCATACGGCCTGTTGGCCGTCCTCAAAAAAGTAACCTTCAGCCTCAACCGGGGTGAACGCGCCGCGCTGGTGGGTCACAACGGGTGTGGCAAAACCACGTTGCTCAACATCATCGCAGGGGAAGAATCGCCGGATGCCGGCAGTGTATCTTTTACACCGGCTGATCTGCGGGTGGGTTACCTGCACCAGGGGATTGTTTTCGCACCTGACGAAACAGCAGGCGGATACCTCAATCGCTTTAGTGTCAATCTGGAGGAATCCCTGTTTGAGCTTGAGGCCGCCAGTGTCTCCTTGGCCCGGTCGCCGGAAGACCCCGCCTGCATTGCGACCTACACGGCCGCGTTGCAGCCCATCAGCCCGCGCACAGGAACTGGAAGGCGTCCGCAAAACCATCCTGACCGGTTTTGAATTGCTCGACTTACCCCAGGATACGCCCATCCAGGCGTTAAGCGGGGGACAAAAGGTGCGCCTGGCCCTGGCTGGCGTTTTGCTGGATGCACCGGACATGCTGCTGCTGGACGAACCGACCAATCACCTCGACCTGGCGATGCGCGCCTGGCTGCAGGATTGGGTGCGCTCCTATCCGGGCGGGATCTTGCTTGTGTCCCACGATCGCGCTTTTTTGGACGCCGTCATCGACAAGATCATTGCCTTTCCTCCTGGCGGGGAGGGCGTGCATGAATATCCGGGAAACTACAGCCAGTATATCGATATTCGGCAAGCCGAATTCGAAACGGCTATGGGGGCATACATTGATCAGCAAGAAGAGATCAAGCGCCTGAAAAAGGCTGCTCAGTCCGTACGCAATCAGGCCAAACCGCACAAAGGCGGAAAAGCGGACCCCAATAACACCGATGGGTTTTCTGCCGGGTTCTTTGCAGACCGGGGTTTGGAAACGGTCCGGCGGGCAAAACAACTGGAGAAACGGATTGCATATCTTGAGGATGAGGGTGCGTTGGAAAAGCCACACCGGGGCTGGGGTTTACGGATGCATTTTGCTGAGACTCCCCCCAGCGGGCGAATGGCACTGCAATTGGATCGTTTGTGCATCGGCTACGAAGGTGCATTGCTGCCGCCCATCACCCAAACCGTCACCCTGGGGGCGCGGATTGCCCTGGTAGGTCCCAATGGCATCGGTAAGACCACCCTGTTCAAGACCCTGCTGGGTGAGGTGCCGCCTATCTCGGGCGGGTTCACTTTTGGCAGCGGTGTTCATCCCGGCTACCTCTCGCAGGAGCAGGAAATGCTGGAACCCGGGTTGAGTGTGCTGGATTCATTGCAGAAGAACAGTGATCTTTCCAGCCACTCGGATGCACGCACCTTCCTGCACCGCTTTCTGTTCAGCGGTGACGAGGTCTTCCAGCTTGTGAGGTCCCTATCTTATGGGCAGCGCTCGCGTTTAATGCTGGCACTGCTGGTGGCACGCCGCTGCAACTTCCTCCTGCTGGATGAACCCCTCAATCACCTCGACCTGCCATCCCAGGAGGCTTTTGAAGCTGCCCTGAGCGGATTTGAGGGCACGATCCTGGCCAGTGCGCATGACCGTTATTTTATCGAGCGGTTTGCCCAGGTCATCTGGCGCTTCAGCCCTGCAGGCCTTGTGGTGGAGATCACCCCTGCGAGGGCCCTCCAGCTGATTGGGGCATGAAACCTGTGGATAAAGATGAGAAAATGGGGGATAACCACGTGAATTTGTGTGGAATACGGCTTGAAAACATGTGGATAACCCGCAAATCCCTGTGGAAAAGCTGTGGAAGACGAAAGAGAGCCAGGTCCGCCGGGCCTGGCTCTCCTCTGGAGGGGAAAATCTGCTTTTGAAACGGTTATAGGTACAGTATAGCGAAAAACGGCGTGAACAACTTGACGCACGCACGCTTTTCACCCTACGATTGCCCGACAGAAAGTTAAGAAAAGAAGCATGTATGGGGGAAAACCTCAGTTCATGCCCTTAGGGTTGCCCTGCAGGCAGGACACAGGGTGTTTTGATGGTGTTCATCACAGGCCCCCTCTGGCTGAACCTTGACGGGTTTACTATTTAAGGAACTGCCAGGGGTTAACGATCCCACCCCGAAAGTAGATTTCAAAATGAAGGTGCGTCCCCGTCGAGTTGCCGGTGGTGCCTGCCAGCCCAATCGGTTGCCCCTGAATAACAAAGTTGCCTGTTTCAGCCAGGATCGTGTTCAGGTGTGCATACAGTGTTTGGTACCCGTTAAGGTGGTTAATTATGACCATATTGCCATACCCACGGTTGGAATGATGAACCGTGATGACCTTGCCACTGGCAGCAGAAAAAACCAGGTCGTCCCAATCTGCGGCGATATCAATCCCAGGATGATAGATCGAATAGTTATAACCGCTAAGCCAGTGTTTCTCCGCAGGCCACACGAAAGGCACCGGGTCCTCCCGCTCACCGTTTTCGTCGCCGTATTGAAGCCAGTTGGATGCCTCAACCTCAACGTGAGGCGTGGTCAAACGATAGGGTGTTTGCGGTTTCGCCGGCCCGCCTGAAGCGCCGTTTCCCGCAGGGATGAGAGGATTGGCAACCTTGACGGCCACATTGTGGGTCAATCTTTGGGTTGTGACGGTGTCCCCATCAATTAAAGACCATTCTGTTTCTTCTGATCTGGCCTCGAAAGACGTTTCGGCAGATGAAGCGGCCTGGAATGGATCGCTGCTGATGTTGGAACCCTCTTCTTGAGGATAACTGGCTGTGGTCTCCCCTTCATTTTTTGCAACCACGCCTGTTAGGACCCTTTCGGTCCTGGTATGCGAGAGGGTGGAGGAAGGGTGGGCAACCGGGGATGCTTGGTTGTTCTCCATAACAGGAAGCCCGCCCATCTCGGACTGATTGGCGGATTGCACGTATTCAGATTGCTGCATGATGAAGACCCCCAATCCGATCAGCACACATGAGATTATCAAGGTTAATCGAAACTGTTTCATCTCAGGCCATTATATCTAAAGTTTGACCATCATCAGTGCAAAACAAATGCCAAATCAATCAAAACCTCAATCTCTAATTGGCTTTTAATGGTTTCGATGGGTGTTTTATCCTGAAAAAGCATTCGAGGCTGCTCATCCAATCACTCCTTTAAAAACGAATGGTGGCTGTCAAATTGCGGAGGAATTTGCCCGCCTGAGAGCGTTTATGATATGATTTGGGGAAGCACACACCTTACAGGAGCAGTGTCCATGACTGAGCAGGAGTACACCTTTGAAGAGCAAGTCCGCGGCTTGATCGATCAGCTCAATGCCTATATTGAACAGTACCACGGGGGAGCCGTTGAGCTGGATCGGATTGAGGGGAGTACAGTCTTCGTCCGCCTGGGTGGGGCTTGCGAGGAGTGCCCGCTTTCACCGGCCACCTTGCAGGGCTGGGTGGCTGGCACTTTGCGCCAGTTCTTCCCGGATATCCAGGTGGAGCAGACTGTTTAGGGTTCACGGCTCATTGAACCCCGAAGATTAGCCGGTGAAGTCCGGGGTTGTGGCTATATTTTAATCCAGGCACTGTTGGGGGAAATCTTCGCCCACCATTCAGAAAATCACTAACCCTTGGCAGGCAAGGGGGAGAATGACGCCCGCAACCTGGTGGCTTGTTTGCAGCTGCAATGCCTGTGTACAAGGTGTTAAGGTTTGGGGGTTTTGCTTTTCTGGGAACCGCCAGGGCTGGAGTAGATCTCGTTTTGCACGGCGCGGTAGAGGGTATCGCTGCGCAGTTCATCCAGGGTATAGCAGCTGGCGTTGAGGTGATCGGCCAGCGCCTGGGCCAGGCCCTGGTCAAAGGCTTCGTGTTCCATGTTGATTACCACGGAGCGGACGTCCTCGTGGGCGATTTGCTCAGCGTACTGATGGGCTTCCTTTTGGGGCGAGCCGTTGCCCATGGACACATTACCCGCACCATCGGTCAGGATGATCAATAAGGGGAAGATGTCGGGATGGAGGACTTTTTCCCTTTTCAGGACCTCGTAAGCCATATTCAGCCCGGCGCTTAACGGGGTTTTTCCGCCCACTGGGATA
The DNA here is from genome assembly GCA_002403205.1 of Anaerolineaceae bacterium UBA4775. Lineage (GTDB taxonomy): Bacteria > Chloroflexota > Anaerolineae > Anaerolineales > Anaerolineaceae > Brevifilum. The sequence continues at coordinate 57,093 of DHHJ01000036.1, read as the reverse complement.
TCTGCCAGGGCATGCTGGGCCAGCAGCACGGAGTTGGTCGGGGGCAGCACCAAGGTGGCACGATCCTTCTGAAAGACGATCAGGCCCACACGGTCTCGGCGTTGATAGGCATCGGTCAGCAGCGAAAGAATGGCGCCTTTGGTGGCTGCCATGCGCTCTGCCACTGCCATCGACCAGGAGGCGTCCACCAGGAACAGGATCAGGTTCGACGCCCGCCGCACACGCACTTTGCGTTGGTAGTCTTCACGGCGAACGGAGAAAGCCACATCTTCCTTGGTATCCTCCCGGGCTTTTTGGAAGGGTGCTGCCGCGCGCAAGGTGGCGTCAAAGGCCAGGTCGTCCGCTTTGCCGTTGGCAGGGCGAGCCTGGATATAACGCCCCCGCTTGCGGTCCGTCTGGGTCTGAGACCGGCGGCCGCTTTGTTTGCGCATCATTTCATCCAGGGGGGTATCCAACCGGCGCGGTTCGAAGGTCTCGCCGGGTTTGACTTTTTTCCCGCCATCCCACCAGTGGGCGGTGGCGTCGTTAAAGATTTCCTGCCGGGAGGGTTCTACGGACTCGGGTCCAATGGGTTCGTCGCTAACCTCGAGGCGGGGGGAGAGAGACTTTTTTTTTGACGTTCGTCGTCCGCCTCGGTCTGGGACTCGTCATCGGCAGGGGCGTCTTCCGATGCAGCGCCTTTAAGCTGCTCGATTTGTTCTTCCAATTGGGTGATGCCTATTTCGGAATGCCTGAAGGGGCCGGCCTTCACCCTGTGCGGGAGTGCCAGCTCTGCGGCCAGGGCAATATCGCGCGGGTTGATTGCTTCGCGGCCCTCAAAGGCGGCATGCGCCCGTGAGGCTTTCAGGATCACCAGGTCTGCCCTATGGCCGTCCACCTGCATTTTTGCCGTCAGATCGGCGATCACCAGCAGGTCACGGCTGGTGTAACGCACCTTATCCACCAGCTGGCGGGCTTTGGCGATCTGCTCTGAAAGCTCCTCTTCCCGTGAAAGCCATTGCTTTCGAAAAGCCTCAGGATCGGCTTCGAACGCCAGGTTCCGCTCCATGATCTGGACGCGCTGCCTGGGTTCGAGGATGCCGCGGATTTCAACAGAGAGGGCAAAACGGTCCAGCAGCTGCGGGCGGAGATCGCCCTCTTCAGGGTTCATCGTGCCGACCAGGATAAAGCGCGCCGGGTGGGCAAAAGAAATGCCTTCCCGCTCGACGATGTTCATGCCCATAGCGGCCGAATCCAGCAAAACATCGACAACATGATCGTCCAGCAGGTTCACCTCGTCTATGTAGAGCAGCCCGCGGTTGGCGGAAGCCAGAACGCCTGGCTCAAAATGACGCTCACCCTTTTGGATCGCTTTTTCGATATCCAGGGTGCCGACCACACGGTCTTCTGTGGCGGAGATGGGCAGGTTGATGAAGGGGGTCTGGCGGGTCTCGACAGGTAAGCCGTTCTTGTCGGCCTCAAAACGCTCGCGGCATTCCGTGCACCAGCTGATGGGCTTATGGGGGTCACACCCGAAGCGGCAGTTCTGCACCACCTCAACCGGGGGCAGCAAGGCCGCCAAAGCACGCGCTGCTGTTGATTTACCAGTACCGCGCTCACCGCGGATTAATACGCCACCGATCCGGGTATCGATGGCATTCAGGATCAGTGCTCGCCGCATTCGCTGCTGTCCAACGATAGCGGTAAAGGGGTAAATCACACGCATAGTTTCTTGTTTCCTCATCTGTTTGCTCCGCATATGAAGTTTACCACGTCAGTCTGGGAATCACTATATGCCTGGATCGCATGAAACGCATTCGTTTGTGGTCAAGACCAGGATGATGGACGAAAAAAGCATCAGTTCAGGCTTATGGGCGTTTTGCGATAAAATAAAGGCATGGATTGGCATATACACGGTCAGGAATGGGCAGTTAAGCTGCTTAAGAGCCATGCCGGGGGCGATAAGCTGCGGCATGCTTATCTATTCACCGGCCCCGAAGGTGTAGGGCGGCAGACCTTGGCTGTCAGGTTTGCCCAGGCGCTTAACTGCACGACTCCCCCCGAACCAGGCGGGTTTTGCGGCGTGTGCCGTGATTGCCGCCAAATTGAGGCCTTATCCCACCCCGATTTAAGCCTGCTGCAACCGGAAGAAGGACACAAAGACATCCTGATTGACCAGGTGCGCGCCCTGCAGCACACCCTGGCCCTGTCTCCCTATGCTGGGGCTTACCGGATGGCGCTCCTGCCGGATTTTCATCGTGCTACCACCCAGGCCGCCAACGCCCTGCTCAAGACCCTGGAAGAACCCCCCGATCGGGTGATTTTACTGCTGACCGCCATTGCCCCTGAAAGCCTGTTGCCCACGATCGTCTCGCGCTGCGAGGTGATCCGCCTCAGGCCTGCTTCTCTGGGTTCAGCGCAGGACTATTTGAGAGAGACTCAGGGCTTGAGTGCGGATATGGCACGCCTGCTGGCTCATGTCTCGGGCGGGCGCATTGGGGCGGCCCGGCGCCTGGCTGAAGATCCGGACGCACTGGCTTCCAGACAGGAGCAGCTGGAGACCTTGCTGGATTTACTGCCCGCCACCCGGAATGAACGCTTTACACAGGCGGAACGCATAGCCAAGACCAGCGATAAAGCACGCCAAAATACCAGTCAGGTTTTGCGCACCTGGCTTTCATTTTGGCGGGATGTCTTCCTGCGGGCTTCGGGCGGACCCTCTGCACTGATCAACATCGACATTGAGCAGGAGATTGACCGGATTGCCGGCCAGGTCTCCCCAGAGCAGGCCCGCAACCTGGTGCTTGTCCATGAACAAGCGCTTGAGCAACTGGATGCCTATGCCAACGTGCGCTTACTGCTGGAGACGGTCATGTTGCAATGGCCGCGATTGCCCATGGACATCACTTGACCTGGTTGATCAACTGAATTTAACCTGGGATTCCGGTTATTTGACAGCCGACCTTCTAGGCAACAAGCATGGGGCGGCGCCTGCGCTGTCCCTTTATATTTAATTGGCTTCTGTCCGGTAGATTTGCAAATCTGAAAACCGGATGGTCATGGCATTACCACTGACTGTGCGTGCGAAGACTCCCAAGCCCCCGCTGCGATTTTGGGCGATGCGGTTTTCGAACTGGAAGGTATCGTTGATGTAAAGCTGGAACAAGCCCCGAGACACATACAGCCCAACGCGATGGGTGGCCGGCGCTCCGGGTTGCACACGCGCCGCAGTCATCCAGTCCACCAAAACGATCGTCTGGCCGCCCTGCACAAGCTCCAGGCGCACCTGGCTGGCGCAATCGATGAGCAGGCGATAGTAATCTCCCCCTGATTGCTGCCAGAACAACAGCCCCATTTGGTCGCCTGGCTGGCACAGCGAAGTCTGAAGGGTCATTTCCAGGTAAAAATTCTCCGGAAGGCGGTGCTGGCTAAAGCTGGTAAGGCTGGTTCCCGCCCTGGCGATGGCCAGGGTCAGGTTTTGGTTGCCAAAGGCAATGTTCCCCGCCGGGCTTTGCCGCGTTTCCCACAGGCTTTCGTCTGTGAAATCATCCTCCACCAGGCGTTCCGTGATCCCCGCGCGCAGATCTTCAAGGGTGGGCTGCGGGGTTGGACTTGGGAGCGGCAGCTGGGTAGGCGTGGGGGTGGCGGGAAACCAGTCGATGGTGGGGGTGGGCGTTTCCGTCTGGGTGGCGGTGAGGGTAGGCGTGATGGTTGGCTCGGGCGGCAGGAAGTCGCTACAACCGGACAAGCTGATCAAGGCAGCCAGGGTCAGGATGCCGATCAGGGCTGCTGTAGGGTGTGTGTGGTGTGCTTCAGTAAACATTTGCGGCCTTAATTATAAAACCAAACAAGACGATCACCAAATTGCGGTTAACTGTTATTAATCGGCAGAGGTGTTATAATGCTTGCGTAGGAACAAAAGACGCTTATGAAGAAAATTTCGCTCTACTTTCTAATATTATCTTTGCTGACTCTGGCTGCAGCGCTGGCGTCCGTGCCAGGGGCCGTGCAGGCACGTGATGTTGCCCAGGCGGCCTACCAGACGCCCACACCCAACCTGGATGGGCAGATTTTGTACACGGTCCAGGAGGGTGATACCTGCACGCGCATTTTCCTGTTAACTGGGGTGACGATTGACGCGATCATCACCTTGAACAACCTGGATGCGGATTGTGCGGTTTTCCCCGGCCAGCAACTGCTGCTGGGGGAGGTTGACCCCGTCACGCCCACACCGGAAGGCCCGTTGCCAACACAAACACCCGGCCCACCCACACCGACGCCTTTTGAGGGCAGTTCACAGATCTGCACGGCGTTGTTTGAGGATCTTGATGGCAATCAAAGACGCTCAGCCACTGAAATGTACCTGGGCGGCGGGGTGATCAGCGTCAGCAACCGGATCGGCACCTTTTCGGAAACCCAGGAGACCGTCGGCGGCGACCCTGACCTCGTGGGTCCCGTGTGTTTTGAGGATGTACCGGAAGGGGAATACAACCTGAGCATGGGCATACCCGATGGGTATAATCCCACAACCAGCATGAACTATTCGCTCTCGGTTTCAGCGGGGGATACAGTTGTGGTTGATTTTGGCGCCCAGCCCTCAACCTCCCTTTCGGAGGCAGAGGTTGCCCCCGGAGAAAGCCGGTCACCCTTGCTGCTGGCAATTGGCTTGTTCCTGTTGGCGGGCGGTGCAGGTTTGGCGTTCTTTTTCATCCGCTCCCGCATGACGCCCTGACCCGCGTCACGTGCGCTGTTCCATCCATACATCCCCTTCATTGTGATAGCCGTTGGCCTCCCAAAAACCGAACTGGTCTCGGGCCATGAATTCCAGCCCGCGCAGCCATTTGGCACCCTTCCACAGGTAGACGTCTTTTAGATCCGTCTGTCCGGGGATTGACCCGGTCACACCGCGCAGCGGGTAGCCATGCTCGGGTGTGAGGGGCTGGCCGTTGTAGTGGGTGGCGATCAGGAAGTTCTCCTGCAGGAAGACCGATAGGGGTAAATTGGTGGTGTAGCCGTGCTCGGCATGCTGCATCACAAACCGGGCTTCAGGAGAGGGCTTGATCACACCCTGCTCAACCAGCATCTTGGGCGAAATCCCCTCCCATTCGGTACCAAATTTGCTCCAGGTGGTGACGCAATGCAGGTCCAGATTTACCTTCACCCGCGGCAGGTCCAGGATTTGATCCCAGGTCCACACGATCGGTTCTTCAACCGCACCCCAAATGCGAAAATCCCAGGTGGCGGGGTTGAAACCCGGGATAGGGCCATAATGCAGGGTCGGGAACCCGCTGGTGGGGTGTTGTCCAGGCGGCAGCCGCTTGATCGTCGTCATATGATTCTCCCTCGTGGGGGTCTTGCTTCAGGGGTAGACAACCTGCTCACCGGGTTTGAGCACCCGGGCTTTGGTGTTGGTTTCCGCTTCCACGCGCGCAGCCCAGGCATCGGGGTCCTGGGCGATCAGCCCGAAAGTGTTGTAGTGAATGGGGATCACGAATTCCGGAGTGAGCATTTTCACTGCCCGCAGCGCATCATCCGGACCCATGGTGTAATTATCTCCGATGGGCAGCACCGCCAGGGTGATGCCCTCCTCGCCGATCAATTTCATATCGCCAAATAAGCCCGTGTCCCCGGCCAAATAGAGCTTTTCGCCAGCGTTGGTGGTGAGCAGGAAGCCCGCCGGGTTGCCGCCGTAGGTCCCGTCCGGCAGCCCTGACCCATGCAATGCCAGGGTCAGTTTCAGGTATCCGAAGGGGTGTTTGAACCCGCCTCCGATGTGCTGAGCGTGGACTTTGAGCCCTTTTTTGCGCAGCCAGCCGCTGATCTCGGCATTGGTGATCACTGTGGCGCCGGTGCGTTCGGCGATTTGGACGGTGTCGCCGATGTGATCCCCGTGTCCGTGGGTTACTAGGATGTAGTCGGCAGAGACGGTGGCGGGATCCACCTGCGCTGACGGGTTCTGGCTGAAGTAGGGGTCGATCAGCAGTTGGTAGCCATCGGTCTCCAGCGCCAGGGAAGCATGCCCGATCCAGGTCAATCTAAAAGCCATTTGAGTCTCCTTTCTAAAATGTGAGGGTTTACCTTAATTATACTGGGCACAGCTTTACCTTCAATGCCAGATTGTGCTAGGCGTACGCCTTCAGGGGGCACGGCAGGATCAAAGCACCATTTAAGCCGATTATGCTAAAATACAGCCAGGTTTTTATTTCCCCGGGTCGAGGAAAATGCCCTCACCAGAGGATTACATCATCTGCCTGTCACCTGATCGGCCAGGCAGTCCAAGGAGAACACTTTGAAACGGCAACCCAGCACATATACAGGTTTATCCACTTTTTTAACCCACTACACCGAGGGTGAGAATGCTGAAAATGCGCATATTGCTCCCATTTACCAAAATTCAGTGTTTACATTCACTGACACAGCCTCAGGTGCGGCCATTGCTGCGGGCGAGACGCCTGGGTTTTATTATTCCCGTCTGAATAACCCCAACCATCAGCAACTGGCGCGCAAGCTGGCTGCGCTGGAAGCCTGGGATCTGATCCGGCAGGCCCCCGATGCTGACCCCGAGTCGCTGGCGGGCGGCCTGGTTTTTGCCTCCGGGATGGCCGCGGTCACTGCCGCGGTGCTGGCGGCGGTTCAAGCCGGGGAAACCCTGTTGACCCAGGCGGCGCTGTATGACGGCACCTACCTTTTGTTCAAGAACCTCCTGCCCAAATATGGCATAGAAGTGGTCTGGGTGACCGAGAATACCGTCGATGGCTGGGAGAAAGCTTTTCAGGCACACCCGAATGCTAAACTGGTTTACCTCGAGACACCTGTCAACCCCACCTTGCGTTTGACGGATATCCGTGCGGTCTCTGAGCTGGCGCATCAGCATGGTGCCCGTGTGGCGGTCGATAACACCTTTGCCACACCGTTTTGCCAGCGTCCGTTCACCCTGGGGGCAGATTTGATCGTACATTCCACCACCAAGTTCCTTTCTGGGCATGGGCAGTTGATCGGCGGTGCAGTGCTGACCACGGACCTGCCCTTGCTGAAAGGGGAACTGTACCAGGGCTATAAGCTGATGGGCGCCACACCGAGCCCAATGGACACCTGGCTGGCCAACATTGGCCTGAAAACCTTCGAATTGCGCATGGAACGCCATTGCCGTAATGCCCTGCGGGTGGCGAAATCGCTGGAAGGCCACCCGGACGTGGCGCGTGTGTACTACCCGGGGCTGACCAGCCATCCGGATCATGCCCTGGCAAAATTACAGATGACGGATTTTGGCGGCATGATCGCTTTCGAGTTGAAAGGGGGCCTTGAAGCGGGCGCACGCATGATGGATCGGATCCAGATTGCGACTTTGGCGGTCAGTTTGGGGAATGTGGATACCCTCATTCAGCATCCTGCCAGCATGACCCACCGGAACACCCCGCGTGATGAACGCCTGGCCGCGGGGATCACCGATGGGCTGGTGCGCCTTTCGGTCGGGATCGAGGACCCGGTCGACCTGACACGCGATTTGCTCAGGGCTATTGAGGGGTAGGTTCATGTAGGGTGGGTTGGGCTGGAGGATGACTCCAAGGTTGAGTTGCAAAAAGCCAATTCGTTCACGTATGCCAACAGATTGTGGACCAACCCACCAGTAGGGTTGAATTGCTGGTGGGTTGGCGGGAAATCGATTTGTTTGACGGTATTGGTTGGGGGCAGGTTTGACATGTAAACCCGCCAACCCACCCTACGTGGATTGTCATTGCGACGAGCACCCGCAGGGTGCGAGGTGGTAATCTCTGTTTTGTCTTGTGAGGTGGGTTGGGCTGGAGGATGACTCCAAGGTTGAGTTGCAAAAAGCCAATTCGTTCACGTATGCCAACAGATTGTGGACCAACCCACCAGTAGGGTTGAATTGCTGGTGGGTTGGCGGGAAATCGATTTGTTTGACGGTATTGGTTAGGAGCAGGTTTGCCACCTATACCCGCCAACCCACCCTACGTGGATTGTCATTGCGACGAGCACCCGCAGGGTGCGAGGTGGCAATCTCTGTTTTGTCTTGTAGGGTGGGTTGGGCTTGGGTATGACTCCAAGGTTGCGTTGTAAAAAGCCAATCCGTTCACAAATACCAATAGATTGTGGACCAACCCACCAGTAGGGTTGAATTGCTGGTGGGTTGGCGGGAAATCGATTTGTTTGACGGTATTGGTTAGGAGCAGGTTTGACATGTAAACCCGCCAACCCACCCTACGTGGATTGTCATTGCGACGAGCACCCGCAGGGTGCGAGGTGGCAATCTCTGTTTTGTCTTGTAGGGTGGGTTGGGCTTGAGGATGACTCCAAGGTTGAGTTGCAAAAAGCCAATTCGTTCACGAATGCCAACAGATTGGGGACCAACCCACCAGTAGGGTTGAATTGCTGGTGGGTTGGCGGGAATTCGATTTGTTTGACGGTATTGGTTAGGAGCAGGTTTGACATGTAAACCTGCCAACCCACCCTACGTGGATTGTCATTGCGACGAGCACCCGCAGGGTGCGAGGTGGCAATCTCTGTTTAGGTTTGTAGCGGTTTACGGACGACCCCTGGGTTGATTCAAAAAATGGATAATTCTTTGGCGAACGACGACGGTATGTAAGCCAACCCATCCACAGGGAATGTGAATTAACCCACCTGCTAATATTCGTAAATGCTGCCGCCAATGAACTCGCGGATGACGGAGTTCTCGGGGACGATCGAATCATCCGCAATGGGTTCCAGGGTCTGCATCAGGCCGTGCACACGGGTGGCGCGCTCGTGGGCGTCCGCCCGCAGGGGGTCATCGGCGTAGTCTTTTGTCCAGCGGGCAAAATCATCAACCAATTTGGCCTTGTAGAGGGGCATCTCGTAGGGCATGGCACTGTTGACGATGTAATCGGTGGTGTTCACGTACGGGATGATATTGCGCAGCTCACTGGAGCGGACGTAATGCCAATGCAGAAGAGTTTTGGTCGGGTCATAAGCCCGATGTGAGGCATCCCGCAGCATGCGCCGGATCAGGCGGATATCCGTCCAGCGCACATAATGCCCGTCCGGGTCTTTGAGCTGCAGCAGCGGCTCAAGGTACATGCGGAACTTCTTTTCAGCGGGGATATCTGCTGTCATGGCTGGGTACAGGCCGTGCAGGCTGTCAATCAGGATGACCTCATTGGGCTCCAGTTTCATCGGGGTTTGTTCGAGGTGGCGTGTGCCGGTTTTGAAGTCGTAAAAGGGGATCAGCACCTCCTCGCCCTCGAACAGGCGCGTCAGATGTGCGTTGATCAGCTCGAGATCAAGGGCCTGGGGGGTTTCAAAATCGTAATCACCAAACTCATCCTTCGGGTGCATCTCCAGGTTGAAGAAGTAATTGTCCACATTCAGCGTGACCAGGCGCATGCCCATGCGCGCCAGGCGCTCTCCCAGTTTGATAGTGGTGGTGGTTTTCCCTGAAGAGGAGGGTCCGGCAATGATCACCATGCGCAGCTCGTGCTTGCGCTCAGCGATCAAGTTGGCGGCATTTTCCACATCTTCATGGTAAAAGGCTTCGGAGGCACCCACAATTTCCGACAGCTCCCCCCGGCGGATGCGTTCATTTAAGCTTTCAACCGTGTGCAGGTCGTGGTCCACTGCCCAGTCGAGGATGCGCCACAGCTTATGCCAGGGGATATTGCTGGAGGGTTCCACCCGGCGCTCAGCCCGTTGGGTGCGCAGTTTGGCCCGTTCAGCCCTGTAGAGGATGTACGCTTTAGCGACCTTGGCATGGCCTTCTTCGATAAGGACCTTTTCAACCGTATCCTGGATCTGTTCAACAGTGGGGATTTCCCCTTCCGGGGTGTGCTCTTCCAGAAGGCGGCACACTTTTTCAGTCAGCGCCTCTGCAGTGCGTTTGTCACGTCCGCCTACTGCCACTGCGGCCCGGTAAATGGCATTGGTGATGCGTTGGGGGGTAAATTCAACAATTGATCCATCGCGTTTGATAACCGACTTGAATTTGGACATTTCCGCTCCCTTGGTAACTGAACGAGCAAAATAAGCAAGGCTTTTCATGTTAATTATAACCAAGGTTAAAACCAATTCGCAAATCAAGTCTTTGGCTTGTATAATAAACTCGATTTGACCTGATTAACGGAAAGAAGGCTGGATTTGGGTCAGAAAGATCACCTTCAAAGGTTGAATAGCCTGCATAAAGCGCTTCGTGAGGCGTTAACAGCGGGTGCGGAACAACCGGCGCTGGATTTGTTCCTGAGCTTGCACAGCCAGCTGCATTCCCGGCAGGTTGCACCTCAGGCGCCCTGGTCCTATGAAGATTGGTTGCTGAATGGACTTGAGGAGGCACACTTTCGCGCGATTCCTGATGGGCAGGAACACTCCATCGCCTGGGTCGTCTGGCACCTGACTCGGATTGAAGATGTGACCATGAACCTCCTGGTCGCTGGCCAGGATCAGGTTTTTGAATTGGGAAACTGGCAGACCAAGACGGCGTCGCCGATCAAACATACCGGTAATGGTGCCGGCGTGGATGTGGCTTTGGCTTTGAGCAAGGTTGTGGATGTCCATGAACTGCGGGCATATCGTGCCGCCGTCGGGCTGGCTACGCAGGAGATCGCGCGCCGCCTGACGAATGAAGACTTTGATCGCAAAGTGACCCCGGGTAATCTTAAGCGTATCATGGATGAAGGGGCAGTCCTTCAAGAAGGGCAGGATGTGGTCGCTTACTGGAGCCGGCGGGATGTGAAGGATTTGCTGCTGATGCCCCCAACCCGGCATGCCATCGTCCATTGGAACGAGGTCTACCGGTTGAAGGGGTTGGTTACCTGACATCATCTTAGGTTTTGCTAAGGAGATAAAGATGAACGTAAGAATATTCACCGCATCAATCTTGATCGTCCTTGGGTTGGCGCTGCTTGGGTGCCAGACCCAGCCAAACCCTGTACCAGATGCATCGGAAGCCGTCCAAACGCCGGAAACAGCCACATCTACCCCAGTGATGACCGATATCCTGCTTCCCACAGCGCCAGAAACCGCCATCCCGGTCCCGACGGAAACCGCATCAAGCCCATCTCTCCCCGCACACCCTGTTGTGAGCGGTGTTGAGATCTTCGAATTTCATATGGTCACGCCCGCCCGGGGCTGGGCGGTTACCCGAGACCAGAACCGCTTATTGATCACCTCAGATGGCGGCGAAATCTGGCTGGACGTTACGCCCTCCGGCCTTGAAGCGCTGCCTGAAGGATGGACTTCGCATGGCATCCGGCCTTTCTTTTTGGACCAGGACACAGCCTGGTTTATGCCGAACACGGACGAGGAGGAAGGGATAATTTTCCATACCCAGGATGGCGGGGACACATGGATGAGCATGTCACCGCCTTTCGATAATGCGACCTTCGAATTTGTCGACCGGGAGTTTGGTTATGCCCTCGTGGGCTTGGGTGCCGGTGCGGGATCCCATTATGTGGCCATTTACCGGACGGTTGATGGAGGTCAGACCTGGGAGATGGTATTTACCCACGAACCAGAACTGATCAAAGCGCTGCCCAATGGCGGCTCGAAGAATGGACTCACTTTTAAAGATGTGGATCACGGCTGGATCGGTGGCGCCATTCCCATGGATGATTATTTTTACCTGTTTTATACCGAAGACGGCGGCGTAACCTGGGCGCAGGAGGAGGAGATTGCCCTGCCGGGGGATTACGGGGGCAGCATGCTGGAAGTTTGGCAGCCGGTGTTTGTGGAAACAGGCACAGCCTTTTTACCTGTCAGGGCTTACCCGCCAGAGGGCGGGATTCACCTCTTGATCTATCGCAGCACAGACGGAGGTGAGAACTGGGCTTTTCGCGGTGCTGTGGCGGAGGGAGAAGCGGTTGATTTTGTCGGCCCTGAACTGGGATGGCTGGCGGCAGGTTCCGCGCTGTTCCAAACAGCAGATGGCGGTATGACCTGGTCGACGCTTTCGGCGGAGGGTATCGGTATGGGTGAAGTCTTCCTCAAAGTGGACTTTGTCGACCAATTGCACGGCTGGGTGCTGACCACACCGGACAGCAGCACCTGGGAATCGCTGAAACGCTATCGCACAGAAAATGGTGGTGAAAACTGGTCATTATTGGCCCCCTAAAAACCATTCGGTGTGTTGCATGCCAAGGGGTGAAGTGAGAGACTATTGCTGTGATAGCCTATCAAAAAAGGTTGGCTTGCGCAGTTCTGTGCCGCAATTACCGCAATAACTGTTACCCGGATCGGCGCGCATCCCGCATTCGTGGCAAAAATAGGGCTGTTTCTCCGGGTTCAGGATGCCCACGCCATGCACGAAACGCTCGTCGGTTTTGATGAAAGTTGAACGGTACCATAAATAGTAAATCAGCACGACGATCACAATCGCAACGCTGACAACCAGCAGCCATAAGATCACAGTCACCGGCGAAGACATCAAGTCTGGCGTTGCCCCTTCAATGGGTATGGCTGGCTGAACGGGTAAGGCAGGATAGGCGCTGTCTTTGGGGTCTTTTGTGTAAGAAAATGAGAGGGCTAACCGATAACCAGCAGGAATGCCCCGATAATTCCCTGCATAATGGGCTTCTCCATTGGATTGCTCTCCAATTCTTCGTAAAGGGGGTTGGGTTTCAAGGTCACTGGCGCCCATGGGCTGGCGGACGTTGATCGAAAAGGCTGCTACCGGGTAAATTGAGAGCCATTGGAACTCGTACAGGCGCTGACTGCCCTGCCTGACCAGGTTGGGGTCCTGGTATTCGATGCGCAGGCGATGCGTGGTGGTGGTGAGTTTTAATTCTTTCCAGTTGCCAAGCTGGGTTTGCTCGTAATCCAGTTCTAACGGCCGGTGCTGGGTTGTGAAGTTGAGCACCGAGAGGATCTCCGCGTCCCCGGGGATGTCAAAGGTCAATTCCTGGGGCAGGGCGATATTTTCATCAAGTTCAATTTCGTAGATCACTAACACCGAAGGGTGCAGGTATTCCGGTAGCAATTGAACAGTGACCGAATCCAGCAAAATATCCGGTTGGATTAGGGCATAGCCCGCCTGCCAACTTGATCCCAACAAGAGGGCCAACGCGGTGAGAAAGCAGAGAAGCTTGAATGGTTTCACAATGAGTCGTTTAAGTGTTGGTTATTCTGCCTCAATCTTACCATGTAACGGAAAAATCAGAGCCTTTATTGATTTTAGATGCTGTGCTGATACATTTCTAAGAAACACCGGGTAAATTTTTCTGGTAGATACCATCGTAAAAATCAACTTGATTTTGAGGTGGTATAATGCAACCTTTGGCAATTATAGGATGAATTTAAGAAAGTGAGACCATGGCAAAGACAACCATTGCATGCCCCCAATGCAAACAACCGATTGCAGCGGATATTACCCGCTTATTTGATGTCGCAGAGAACCCCCAGGCGAAGCAGACCCTGCTTTCAGGCGCGTATAACCTCGTGCAGTGCCCCCATTGCGGCTATCGCGGCCAGGCACCCACGCCGATCGTGTACCACGACCCAGCAAAAGAGCTGTTATTGACCTTTTTCCCGCCGGAACTGAATGTCCCGGTCAACCAGCAGGAGCAGATGATCGGCCCCATCATCACCAAGGTGATGGAGAAACTGCCCATGGAACAGCGTAAAGCCTATTTCCTCAACCCTGAAACCATGCTGACCCGTCAGCGGCTGGTGGAGCGTATCCTTGAGGAGGATGGCATCACTCCTGAGATGCTCAAGGCGCAGCAAGACCGGTTGAGTCTGTTGCAGCGTTTGGCCGGTACCACGCCGGATGCGCGCCCTGAGGTGATCCGCCAGGAAGAAGCACTGGTCGATGAGCAACTTCTGATGATCCTCCAGCGCCTGATCCAAAGCGCAGCAGCAGCGGGTGAAGGCGATAGCGCTCAGGTGCTTGTTGAGCTTCAGCAAGATATTTTGGAAAACACCGAATTTGGGCAGGAAGTGCTTCACCAGGCACAGGAGCAGCAAGCCGCCATTGAGGCATTGGAAAAGGCCAGTAAAGATGGGTTAACCCGGCAGAGCCTGCTGGACCTGATCGTCGAAGCGGCCGGGAGTGAGGTCCGCCTGGCGACCCTGGTCAGCATGGCGCGCGGCGGCCTGGACTATGGTTTCTTCCAGTTGCTGAGCGAGCGCATTCAACGTGCCGCAGGTGAGGAACAAGCCAAATTGAGCGCCTTGCGCGACACCCTGCTTGAGATGACCCACGAAATCGACGAAGCGATCAAAGAGGAGGAAGCACTGGCTCAAGAGGTTTTGGATGCGATCCTGGCAGAAGAGAACATCGAAGAAGCCACCATGGCCGCCTTGGCCAGCATCAACGAGATCTTCCTCGAAGTGCTGCGGGCACGCATTCAGGCGGCGCGCAAAGCTGATGACGAGGCGCAGCTCAAGAAACTTCAGCAGGTGGCCAGCACCATCCAAAAGATCAGTGCGCCGGGGGCAAATATCCAATTGATTGAAGCCCTCATCCAGGCAGAAGATGATGAAGCCATCCGTACCATCCTCGACGAGAACGCCGAGGAACTGACGGATGAGTTTTCCCAATTCCTGTACAGCCTGTTGAACCAAACCCAGGGACAGGAAGGGCGCGAGGCGACCGCTGAAAAACTTCAGCAGGTTTACCGCCAGGTATTGCGTTATACCATGCAGAGGAATCTCGAAAAATCGGCCTGAAAGGTCAGGGGTGCATTAGCGGCGGGTTGTCGAGGCGCAACCCGTGCCCGCGCACGGTGACGATGTACTCCCAGTTTGGGTCAACCTCGGCCAGCCGGTCTCGCAATCGGCGGACCAGGGCATCCAGGGCTTGTTCGGTCACCCCTTCTGCGGCTTTACTCCACACCGCTTCGACGATCTCGGCACGCGGGATAACTGCCCCGGTTTGGGCGTAGAGCGCCTGAAGCAGGTTGAATTGCGAGGCCGAAAGGGGTGGTTCTATTTCAATATCCAGCACCCATACGCGGCGTGCTCCGGTGTCTACCCGGAGGCGCCGCTTTTGCATTTCAAGCGGCAGGCTTTCCAGGGGCATGGTCGCATCCGAGCTGAGGTAGATGAAGTGTTGAGCAAGGGAGATCTGGATCTCGTCCCCGTCCACGAGGGGTTGCGGTTCCCCAACCAGAGTGCCGTTCAGGTAGGTGCCGTTCTTGCTACCCAGGTCTTCAATCACCGCCCCGTCCGGCGGACCGGGAGAGATGCGGCTGTGGTGCCGAGAAACCTGGCGCAATGGGATGACGATGTCACAGTCTTTTTCTCGCCCCAGGATCATGGGCGTTTTGATTTTCCAGCGCTGCCCTTCCAGCGGGCCAGCCTGGGCGATCAGCAACGGGTATTCATGGTGATTATCGGTCATAATTTCTTATCACTTGCTCGTGGAGGGCAGCTCAGTACGCTGAACTGTGTGATGGGTTGGCTTTGTGCACGTCTTTATTATAGTATACAAGCCCCTAAGATAAAACTGCGCACCATTTGGTGTGTTTACAATTAGCTGAGGAGAAACGCCTTAGGCGTACTCAAATCAAGGTCATTGCGTGTTAGTTTGATCTGAAATGGCCCTGTCCACCCGATATTCAGAGGCCATCTCGGCTGACATTTGTAGGATATTGCCCCTGGATTGGCACTGGCACATGGGGTTTGAAGTGTGCAGGGTGATCACTGAGTTGAACGATGGCGGGATTGGGGAGGTATTTTTTGAATCGTTCATGAACCGCGCCGGACTCTTATTAACATTCTATTATAATGGTTATACAGATGTTCCTTTTCGGATGAAGTTAGGTAGAATCAGGTCAGACCTTGAGAAAAAGAAAGCATACATTTATTGTTTGAGTTTTGAAGTTGCAAAGGTCTACAACTTCCCCCTGGATCTGACTTCGTCATCACCACTTGACAATCCAGGTGTGTATTTAAGAACATCGAATTTAATCAAGGAGGTTAGCCGTGGCTGGTATTGAAAATTTCACCCCTAAAGCACGTCATGTGCTCAGCCTGGCTCAGAAACAAGCAGAACGTTTAGGTAAACCGCAGATCAGCACGGAGCACCTGTTGATAGCACTGATCGAGCTGGAAGGCAGTGTGGCCAGCCGCGTATTGCGCGAGCTCGGGCTCGAAGCTGACCGGGTCAAAGCCATGGTCGAAAAGGAGCTCGGTTTTGGCGAACACACCGGCCAGATCACCCTTTCATCGGGTATGCAGCAGGTGATCCCGTTTGCGATTGAAGAAGCCCGTCAAAAAGGGCAAAAATCTGTGGGTACAGAGCATCTGTTGTTTGGGTTAACCCGCCTGGCCGATTGCGAAGCGATGAACATTTTAAAGAAATTTGGCGTCTCTGCTGAGCAAATCCGCCGGCAGACGGACCGGGTGCTGCGCGAATCGCAGTCTGAATCCCGCCCGGCGCTCACCGGAAGGTCAAGCAGCAGGCGTCAACGGGCAGAGAAGCAAGACCCGGATAAAACCCCCCTGGTCGACCAGCTGGCCACCGACCTGACCGCGCTGGCGGAAGAAAATAAGCTCGACCCGGTCATTGGCCGGCAGACAGAAATTGAACGTGTGATCCAGATCCTGGCTCGGCGCACCAAGAACAACCCGGCCTTGATCGGCGAGCCTGGCGTGGGCAAGACGGCCATCGTAGAAGGCCTGGCTCAGCGCATCATTGAAGGTGATGTGCCGGCGCCCTTGCTTGATCGGCGCCTGCTGCAGCTCGATGTAGGCTCGCTGGTGGCAGGTACCATGTATCGTGGCCAGTTTGAAGAACGCCTGAAACGCGTGATTGACGAGCTCAAATCTTCCGATGCGATCCTGTTCATCGATGAGGTGCACATGCTCGTCGGGGCAGGCTCTGCCGGCTCCTCAGTGGACGCCGCCAATATCCTCAAGCCCGCCCTCTCACGCGGTGAGCTGCAGGTGATCGGCGCGACCACCCTGGATGAGTACCGCAAGAACATCGAAAGCGATGCAGCCCTGGAACGACGCTTCCAGCCCATCATCGTCTCCGAGCCGTCGGTGGAGGAGACCATCGAGATCCTCCATGGAATCCGTTCCGCCTATGAAGACCATCACCGCTTAAGAATCGATGACGACGCGCTTGAATCGGCGGCAAAACTTTCCGCTCGGTATGTCAGCGACCGCTTCTTACCGGATAAAGCCATCGACCTGATCGATGAATCGGCCTCCCGGGTGCGTATGTACAAAAGCCCGGCGGCCGTCAACGCCAAAGAGGTGATCTCTGAGCTGCGAGAGCTGCGCAAAGCGCTTGAATCGGCCAAAGAAGAGGAAGCCTACGACCAGGTGGAAGACCTGCAAACGCAGGTTTCAGCGCTTGAGGACCAGCTTGAGGATTTGCGCACCTCCTGGGATCGCACCAACAGCCCGCATGTGACCACGGAGGACATCGCAGAGGTGATCTCGATGTGGACCGGTGTGCCCCTGATGCAGCTTGAGACCGAGGAATCGGCCCGCCTGCTGAGCATGGAAACTGACCTGGGCAAGCACATCATCGGACAGAAAGAAGCGATTGAGACCGTCTCTAAGGCCATCCGCCGTGCACGGGCAGGCTTGAAGGATCCCTCCCGCCCGGTTGGCTCGTTCATCTTCCTGGGCCCGACAGGTGTCGGAAAGACCGAGCTGACCAAAGCATTGGCTAAGCTTATGTTTGGCAGCGAAGACGCCTTGATCCAGCTGGATATGTCGGAGTTCATGGAGCGTCACAGCGTTAGCCGCCTGGTGGGTGCGCCCCCCGGGTATGTCGGCTATGAAGACGCCGGCCAGCTTACCGAGGCTATCCGCCGCCGGCCTTATTCGATCATCGTTTTCGATGAGATTGAAAAAGCCCATCCCGAAGCCCATAACATGCTCTTGCAGATCATGGAAGAGGGTCACTTATCGGACGCGCGCGGTCACAAGGTTGATTTCCGCAACGCGATCATCATCATGACCACCAACGTCGGTGCAGATATGATCCGGCGCCAATCCACCTTTGGCTTCTCGCTGACTGTCGATGAAGAGCGGCAGGAAGCGCAAGCCTATGACGAAATGCACAAGAAGCTGATGGAAGCGTTGAAACGCACCTTCCGGCCCGAGTTCATCAACCGGTTGGATGGCGTGATCGTCTTCCGAGCCCTCAGCAAGGCTGATATCCGCGAGATTGTTCAACTTGAGCTGGGTAAGGTCAACCAACGCCTGGAGGAAAACAGCATCCGCTTACGGGCATCCACTGAAGCGCTTGAGTATCTTGCAGCAGAAGGTTACAACCCAGAAATGGGCGCTCGGCCCCTGCGGCGGGTGATCCAGCGCAAAATCGAGGACCGGCTATCCGATGCCCTGCTGGCAGAGGAGTTTGTCGACGGCGATAACGTGCTGATTGACGTGCAGGAAACACAGGTGGACGGCACAACGGTGACCGATATCGTTCTGCTGCACGATCCCCTGGGCGTAGAGGAAGAACAGCCCGATTTAGCTGCAATGGAGATGTGATCTATGGCCAAAACCAGGACCCGTTACGTCTGTCAGGACTGTGGCCGGGCTTCTCCAAAAGCCCTGGGTCGCTGCCCTCAGTGCGGTGCCTGGGATAGTATGGTCGAAGAAATCGTTGATGAGCACAAGACCGCTCTGCGCCATGCCAGCGGGCATGGCCTGGGCGGTCTTTCGATTCCCAAACGTCTGAGCGAAATCGAAGGCGATTCTGAAGAGCGCATCAATGTCCCGCTGCAGGAATTTTCCCGCGTGCTGGGGGGCGGGGTTGTCCCGGGGTCGATTGTGTTGGTAGGCGGCGACCCGGGGATCGGCAAGTCCACCCTGATGCTGCAAATGACGATGCAAATGGCTGGCGAAAACCGGGTTTTATATGTTTCGGGGGAAGAATCAGAACGGCAGATCAAAATGCGCGCCAACCGGCTGCTGGGCGGTGAGGGTCAGCCAGATGGGCTGCCCGATGAACTCTACCTGGTGACAGAAACCAACCTGGATGCGATTTTGGAGCACGTCAGTGCGGTCAACCCGCGCCTGCTGGTGGTCGATTCGATCCAAACGGTTTACCGTCCCGATATGGAATCCAGCGCCGGATCGGTCTCCCAGGTGCGAGAGAGCGCCTCTCGGCTGCGTGAGCTGGCCAAGACTTCGGGGATTGCTGTGTTTGTGATCGGGCATGTCACCAAGCAAGGGGTGATTGCCGGCCCGCGGGTGCTTGAGCACATTGTGGACACTGTCCTTTACTTGGAAGGTGACCGTTTCCAGGCTTATCGGTTGCTGCGCTCGGTGAAAAACCGTTTTGGTGCCACTTCTGAGGTGGGCGTGTTTGAAATGCAGGAGCGCGGCATGATCGAAGTCACCAACCCCTCTGAGGCCTTTTTAGCGGAGCGGATGGCAAGTGCCCCTGGCTCTGCCATCGCCGTGACCATGGAAGGCACCCGGCCGCTGCTTGTGGAGATCCAGGGGCTCACCAGCCAAACCCATTTTGGCAATCCCCGCCGGACGCCCAATGGGATTGACTTCAACCGCCTGCTGCTGATCGCGGCAGTGCTCACGCGGCGCCTGAACCTGAACCTGTCCGAGCAGGATATCTTCGTGAACGTGGTCGGTGGCTTGCGCATTGATGAACCCGCATCCGATTTGGCTGTGGCGGCCGCCATTGCCTCCTCGATGCGAGATCAGCCCGTCAGGGCAGACCAGGTGCTGATCGGCGAGCTAGGCCTGTCGGGTGAGCTGCGCATGGTCGGTCAGATCAATGCCCGCCTTCGTGAGGCAGCCAGCCTGGGCTTCAAAGGCGCTATCGTTCCACGGCGCTTGCAGCGTAAAGAGCCCTGGCCGAGTGGCATTGAGGTGCAGGAAGCGCGCTCCTTGCGCGAAGCACTCAAACTGGCTTTGCTCGGATAACCCCCTTTTTAAATCAACCGTTATAATGGAAGCAGTTCACCTGTGGGTGGGCTTAGTTTCCGGAAATTTATATGAAGAGAGACACAGGATAAACGATGAGCAACTCACTACTTGATTTTTTCCCCATCTCCCGCACGCGCCGTAATCATGGTCTGGAACATGCCACCATGCAGGTCCTTAACAGGAAATTCCCTGACCGCAGCCTGGGTGGGATGTCTTCCCCACGGGGGTTCACGATCGTGGGCGAGATCACGGCTGAGGACGTGGCCGAGGCAGCTATTGAAGCCCTCAAGCGCTTACGCGCCGGTGAGGCCGAGCTGGCGCTCCATCCCAACTGTGGCACCAATTTCGCCGTCCCGGGGGCGTTTGCTGGCTTGGCCGCCTGGCTGGCAACCCTTGGGTCTGGCAAAAGCTTTCGACGCAAGCTGGAGCGGCTGCCCCTGGCGATCGTCATAGCGACGGCCGCCCTGGTTCTCACTCAACCATTGGGACCTAAATTCCAGAAACAGTTCACCACCTCAGGAGACCCCCAGGGGTTAGAGCTGGAACGGGTTGAGACCACCATCAGGGCAGGCGTGAAGCTGCACCATGTAACCACCCGCGGCTGAGAGAACCCATGTCCGAAGAGAAACCGACCGTCTATATCCTGCGGGGGGATGACCGCCAGGCGATAGAAGCACATCTGCATACTTTTATCAGCAACCTGGGCGTTCCGGATATGGCAGCGATGAACACGACCCGCCTCGATGGAAAAACGGCGGGGATCGGCGAACTGCAGGCGGCAGCGCTGGCATTGCCTTTTCTCGCTGAGCGGCGCCTGGTGATCCTCGAGGATGCGCTCCAGCCATATACAGGCAAAAACCGATCTGCTGAGGGCAACGCGTCAAAAAAATGGGCTGATTTCGTGGCCTTGTTAGACTCCCTGCCGCCTACAACCGCCCTTGTTCTGGTCGTTCCGGATGAGAGAAAAAACCGTAAGCGCGGTGGCGGATGGGAAACCTACTGGAACTTGCTTAACGACCGGCATTGGCTGATCAAATGGGCGCACACAGCCGGCGGGCGGGCCCTCATCCTGGATTGCGCCCTGCCAACCGAGCGTGAGATGTCTGGCTGGATTGTTCAAAAGGCCAAAGAACTGGGGGGGAGTGTTACCCCGTCAGGGGCGCAAATGCTGGCCGAATATGTGGGCAATAACACCCAGCGCGCCCAGCAAGAGCTGCTTAAGCTTTTGACCTATGTAAATTTTGAGGCTCCGGTCACCGAACAAGATGTGGAAAAATTATGTTTCAATGAAATGCAAGCCAGTATCTTTGACATGGTGGATGCGCTGGGCAACCGTGACGGAAAAACCGCATTAAGGCTGCTCCATCTCCTGCTTGAAGAAGGGGATTTTTCTTACCAGATCTTTCCAATGGTCGTTCGGCAGGTACGCCTGCTGATCCAGGCGCGTGAATTGATGGAAATGGGCGCAAAGGATCAGGACCTGGCAAAAAGCCTGGGTGTGCCTTTGTTTGTCGCCAGAAAGGTTTCCAACCAGGCGCAAAAGTTTGATTTGCCGACTCTCGAAAGGCTGCACCATCATCTGCTCGAAATTGACCTGGGGGAAAAGACGGGCAGCATGCCGGGCGAGGTCGCCATCGATGTGCTCATCGGCCGGCTGGCGGGTTAACAACCAGAGATCCACCACGTTTTGTCCGTGTTTACAGGATTTGTAGGGTGTGTTATTACGCTCCCCTTTGGGCGTTAAATGGTTTAGGCGTTCATTGGTATAATGATGATGCTATGTTGACTGAATACACATCAGCCCGACTTATGATTAATCGAAGGGGGACCCGGTTTTGACAACAATGGATCTGCGCGTGGCCACGCTGAATATTGGCGGCGGTGAAAAGGCTTTTGAGGAGTTCACCAACCAAACCCAGCAGTCGCGCCAGAAGGCGCTTGAGCTGCTGGTGGCGCACCTGGATGCGGATGTGTTATGTCTGCAGGAAGTCACCCAGTATGTCGATGCAGATGGGATCACCCACAGCTTGATGGACCTGATCAACCGGGCGGGCAACTATGAGCATCAGTTCTTTGGGAAGATCGTCTCGATGGAAACCCACATGCAGGTCAAGAAGGATGTCATGGTCAAGGGCATCTTCAGTGATTGGTGGAACTGGGCCAAGGGCAACGCAATTCACTCGCGGTTACCCTTTGCCCGTCTGAGCGACCCCACGCGCTCTGGCCTGCCGCGCAACATACCGCTATTCCGCCCGCTGGCTTACGAAGGCACCCGGGATACCGATCCGCGCTGCGTGCTGCTCACCCGGCTGAAGGAAACACCTTACCCTTTTATTTCCACATTGCACCTGACCACACTGGTGGGCGAATGCCCGCCGGATGCAGTGCCCCAAAAACTCGAACAGGCCCAGTTGATGCGCTTTCAACAGATCAGCCGGTTCCTCGACCTGGTGCGCATCCACGTTTTGGAGAATAATCACCCCTTGATCGTGGCTGGTGACTTCAATGCTGTGGAAGATGAGCATTGTCTCAGGCATCTGCTGGATTCTGCGCCGGGGTTTACGCGGTTGCGCCCGGAAAATGATGGCCCGACCCACCCCGACCTTGACCGGGCAGTTGATCATATCTACTTTTACCCGCAATCCCGCCTGGTGGATTATGTGTGCCGGATCGAATCTGGCGACCTCAGCCGCCGGGCAACAGATCACCTGCCAGTGGTGGCCGACCTGCAAATCAAATGAGTGATCAACCCGCCGGTGGGCATCTATGCCAAGACCGAGACAGGAGTCATTTCGGATGACATCAAAGCAATTAAGACGACAGTATTTTGGGACGGACGGTGTGCGCGGCCGTGTTGGTCAGTACCCGCTGGTGCCCGAATTTGTGACCCGGCTGGGTTACGCCGCGGGTACAGTGCTCTCGCGCCGAGCTTCGCATCCCACTTTTGTCATCGGGCGTGATACCCGGCAGTCCGGTGAAATGCTGCAGAGCGCCCTGACAACGGGCTTGCTGGCCAGCGGTGCGACCGTGGTTGACCTGGGCGTGATCACCACCCCGGGAGTCGCGTTCATGGTCCGTAAAATGAGCGCCGAGGCGGGAGTTGTCATTTCTGCCTCACACAACCCTGTGGATGAAAATGGGATCAAATTTTTCAATGAAAATGCTTTGAAATTAAACGAAGAGGTTGAGCTGGACATCGAAGCGCTACTGGATGACCCCATGGACCTGAGCAGCATTCATGCGAGCCAGTTCGGACGCCGCATTGACGGTGCGGATATGCGCGAGCTGTACGCAGATCACCTGGTGGACGAGCATCAAGACCTCACTTTGCACGGTTTAAAGCTGGTGCTGGATTGTGCCAATGGGGCGGCTTCCTGGTTTGCCCCGGAGGTGTTCTCCCGCCTGGGGGCTGAAGTGGTCGCCATACACGCTTCGCCAACCGGATCGAACATTAATGTAGAGGCCGGTTCTGAGCATGTGCGCCAGTATCCGGATGACCTGTTTGCATTGGTTCAGAAATACCACGCCAATTTTGGCATTGTATTTGATGGCGATGCCGATCGCGTGATTTTCGTGGACGAAAATGGCCATCTGGTGGATGGCGATCATATGCTGGCGATCTTGGGTGATTATTTGCTTTCGCAGGGGCGGCTTTTGGGAAAGACCGTGGTCAGCACAGAAATGCGCAACGGGGCCTTGGTGAATTATTTCGCTGAAAGGGCGATCACCTTCATTGAGACGCCAGTGGGCGATAAGTACATCATGGGCGAACTGCGCGAAATGCTGCTGAAGGAAAAACGCGGTGGGAAGTTCGGACTCGGCGGCGAGCAATCCGGGCACATCATTCTGATGGATGGCGAGCATACCACCGGCGATGGGCTGCGCTCGGCGATCTACCTGATCAGGGCTTTCCTCGCCAGCGGGCGCGAGACCCTGGCCGACCTGGCTGAAAGCATCCATAAGTATCCCCAGGTGATTGCCTCGGCCTACGTGGCTGAGAAGCCTGAACTGGAAGAGCTCGAAACAGTGATGGCTTTACGAGATGCGATCAAGGACGACTTACCGGGGATAACCCGGCTCAACCTGCGCTATTCCGGGACAGAACCGAAAGTGCGCCTGATGCTCGAGGCGGATAACCGCCATACTGAAATTGACCTGGCGCAAAAAGCCTTTGCGCTGTGCGAAGCCGTCCAGGCTGCATCCCGCACGCCTGCGGGAAGCCATGTAGAGGTGCTCAATGTGACCCGGGGCGGCCTGGTGCCGCGCTCAGGGTGAGCGGCCGGCCGGAGAAGTGTGCAAAAGCATTACAAACAGAAATAACTTTTAGGAGCGTTGCATGACGAATTTGGAAATCAAATTTGAAGACATTGGCCTTCCGCAGTTGGGTGTGGTTTTCAACCAGATCAACCGTGAACTGATCACGGCCGAAACCGAACAGAGCTGGGGCCCGGCTGTGAAAGCCATGAGCCAGTTTTTGGACATTTTGGCGCACAAGGTCATCGCTGACCCGGCGCGCATCGGCCATGACCCCGTGACTTCCTCGCGCGCCATCAGCATGCTGCTGACCGTGATCGCCGTTGGGACGCAATACCGTCTGGAGCAGTACCTGCCCAGGGATGACAAGGGGCGCGCCCGCCGGGCGTTGATTGATGATGTCTATATTCCCCTGACAGGGCAATTGCGCCAGAAAGCCATTGGCCTGGCGAAGGATTATTTCGCCGCACCGGTTTTTGACAGCATTCGGCCGGCGATCGAGCACGAGATTCTGCCCTTGCTGGACAGCATGGATTTCCAAAAAGACCCCCACCGCTGGATGCCTTTCCGTGTGATCCAAATAGGGAACATTTTTGAGCGTTTGATCATGTTCCGCCTGCGCACGCAGGAACCCCTTTTGATTGGCAATGAGCATGGGCTGGGTTTGCTGCGCATGATCTACGATCGCAAATACCTGCGTTTTGGAACTTCCGGGGTGCGGGGACGGTGGGGAGCAGACTTCACCGAGCGCAGGGCGAAGCAGGTTGTCCAGGCATTGTGCGATTACTTGAACGACCTGGATGTGCCCGACTACGTCGGCCGAGAGAACCTGGCTGGCCGCAGGATGGTGATCGGTTACGACACACGCCGAAACGCTGACCGGGTAGCGCAGTGGACGGCCGAGGTCTGCCTGGCCAATGGTTTTGAGGTGGATTTTGCCAACCGGGATACGCCCACACCGGCCCTGGTGTATTACCTGACGGAATACTTGCCGGCCGATGAGGTGGCCGGGCTGATGGTGTGCACAGCCAGCCACAACCCGCCGGAGTGGCAGGGAATCAAGTTCAACCCGCGCCTGGGTTACCCGGCGCCGAGCAACCTGACGGATTTTATCTCCTTCCATATCAATGAGCTGCAGCTTTTAGATGCCGATGCCAGGGTGACCAGCCTGGCGGATGGCCGCCGGCAGGGTCGGCTGCGGGGTTTTGACCCCCTGGATGATTACGTGGCCTGGCTCAAGGACAACGGGCACGGCAATGCCCGCATCCCCGTGGATTTTGACCGCATTCGGTCCTTCTTTAGTGATAAAACCGTTGTGATTGATGAGTTTCATGGCTCCGGCCGGGGGTACATGACCCGGCTGGCAGGTGAAGCGGGTATTCGCTATACGGTGATCCATGCCCAGCGCGACCCGGAACTCCCTGGTTTGGACTATGCCAACCCGGAGGAACCGTTCATCAACCCCCTCAAAGCCAAAGTGGCGGAAACAAGCGCCCATTTGGGCTTGGGGATGGATACCGACGCCGACCGCTTCGGGGTGGTGGATCAGGGCGGGGTTTATTTTCGGCCGAACCAGATCCTGCCCATGCTGATTCGTTACCTGGGTGTGGAACGCGGTTTGAAGGGCCGGGTCATCGCCACACAGACCGGCTCGCCTTTGATTGAAGTCCTGGCAGGCATGATCCCGGATAATGAAGAAAACGAACCCGAGGAAGGTGCCCTGCCGGCTTATGTGAATCACCCCTTTTACAAGATCAGCATCGGCACCCGGGAGGATCGCATCCTGAAACATGCTTTCCTTGTGCCGGTTGGCATCAAGTACATCGAGGAAATCCGCCGCATGGATCGGGCCTACCGGGGCGAGAACCCGCTGCCGGATAACTGGCGTGACCGCATCCTGATCGGGGGCGAGGAATCCTCCGGCTTGACCACACGCGGGCATATCACCGATAAAGACGGCCCCTGGGCAAACCTGCTGGTCTTGGATATGCTGGCGTATTTTGGCACCCGTGAAGACAACCCGCTCACCACGATGGCCGAGATTTGGGAGGATACGGTGCGCATGCCGGGGTTATGGAAATCCTATGGTTGTTCGCCGGATGATGAGACTTCTCATACCGGTCGCGTGGATGTGGATGCTCCGCTAGAGGCCAAGGAGGCTTTCATCAGTTATTACCTCGATTTGGCGACCTCAGACGACGACCCGGCGGTGGCCGGGATGGAGGTGGCTTGCCTGGGCGGGATCCGCTATGATGTGGCCGAAATGCAATTAAGGGATGCCGATGGTGATGACCGCTACCAGTTGCGGGTGCGTGCCTCGGGCACCGAACCGATCAACCGCGTGTATGTCGAGAGCAAAGACCCTCGGCAAGGCAAGGCGATCATGGAAGCGGCTTTGGCCCGGCTGGAAGCGCTGACCATTGCAGAGATCACTAAGGCTTACAGCGAATGGCGCCTGGTGGATATTTTGTCCCAAGCTAGGTTCACCGAGAGGACCCATAAGGCTGTTGTGGCGACGATCGCCGAACGAGGTTGGTCACTGGATGACATCAAATCTAAACTAAAGACCCTGATGGCGGTGCTGGAAGCGCGCAACCGCAAGATTTCGGCCGCATGGATGGAAGCGTTGTCGGGGGGTGAGGGGTAGGACCTCCCCCGGCCCCTCCTAAAGGAGGGGGAAAGTGGATTGTGCACAGCCTTCAGCTACTGGCGATAACCCACCGGTTACCTGCTAAAACCGGAGGGTGCGCTCCGATTTTGAGAGCACCATTTTTTTCTGAATTCTACATGGGGTTATGGGTGACCTCCCCCGGCCCCTCCTAAAGGAGGGGAGGTGCTCCATCGGTTAGGGTGATCGGTGAGGTTTTGGTTATAAACTCCCCCGGCCCCTCCTAAAGGAGGGGAGCTACATAGAATTTGGTCAGCCTTCAGATGCAGGCTACCAGCTACCAGCTGCTCCGCCTCATTTGCTGGTGCACAGAAAAGCGCTGTGCCCCTTAAAATTTCCCCTTAGCTTTCAGCCTTGCACTTTCAGATTTGAACTTTCAGCTACAAGCTACAAGCTACCAACCACCAGCTATCCCCTATTCCCCCTGCTGCCCCGTGATGATGACGAGGTTGCGGCTGCTGAAAGCATAGATCCCCGGGGGCATTGGCTCGCCTTTGAGAATGTGATCCCGCAGGGCATAGGCGAAGGGGCTCTGGTCCACAATACGGTCATAAGGGTCGAGCTCGAAGAAGGGCTGGTAGCGCGCTGCCAGGTAACTGACCCGGGTCATGTCCAGTTTCACCTGGGGCCAGGCATTGCGCGGGACCAGGATCGGGTGATTGGCCAGCAGGATGACCTCCTCCGGCAGGTCAGGCAGGAGTGCCTGTAAATCCTTTAGGAACAGCAGCGGATAGGTATCATCGTTCTCGCCGGGCTCAGTCCGTTCTGAGTAGACCCGATTGGCCTCGCGGTGGGTGACGCGCGGTGAAAACCACGTTGACCCGTCCCGCAGAGCCACCTGGACATATGCGCTGCCCCCAGCAGGGATCGCGCTGATTGGCACATTGGCACCTGGTGTGCCGCCCAGTACCAATTGCATCGGCAGCAGCACGCCGTCAAATTCGTGGGCAACATTCAAATAATAGACGGTGATCGTTTCCCCCAGGAAATCAAAATTGCGCTGGTGAATGCCGCGGTCCAAAAGGTGAAAGGCCATAAACACCCACAGGTCATTGACCTCCCCCCGGTCATCATATCCGAGCTGTGTGATGTGGGCATACGACCAATCGATCGTGACGCCAAAGTTGTCCTGGAAGGGGAACAACACTGCCGGCTGCAACGGTGCCTGGCTGGGGGTGGGGGTCGGACTCAGAGTTCTAAAGGGCGTCGGGGTGGCGGTGGGAGGGTTGGTCGGTCGCGCTGTGATCGTGAAGGCCGGGGTGGTGGTATGGGTGGGTGTGAAGGTCAGGGTTTGGGTGGGGGTCGGGGTTTGGGTGGGAGTCAGCGTCTGGGTGGACGTCTCGGCAGGTATTTCGATGATCTCCAGGCCGGTCTCACCTTGGCAGCCGAGGGCCGCTGACAGGATCAGCAGGCAGAACGCTGACAGCAGGTATTTTGCAGGAGTTCGGGTCATGGCAGCCTTGAGGAGTTTGTTCGTTCAGCTCGGGCGGGTGACCGCAGCTGCGGCGTAGCCCACCACCGAGGTGGTGTCCCCCGTGGTTGAGGCCGAGGTGTCGTAGTTAAGCAGGGTAACGTCCGTGGCGCCCCATGCCGCTGCAGCCCACAAAGCCGCAACGATGGGTGCCAGTCCGCATGCCTGACCCTGGCCCCGGTCCTTGAGGTCGAACAGTGCATCAGGCGAAAACGCAGCCAGCGCCGTCAGGACGCGCTCGTCCAGCACGTTGGCTTGTGACTCGCTGTAAAAATGAGACAGGTCGCTGCTGGCGACAATCAGGCAGGTGGATGGGTTGAGAACCTCGGCGATCACCTCACCCAGAACTTGGGCTGTCTTGCGTGATTGATCACGGGTCATGATCGGGATCAGGCTGAATTCACCTTCTAGAGCTACCTGGAGGAAAGGCAGCTCAATTTCAAGCGAATGCTCCTGGTCATTGGCGACAGGGTGCAGCTCAAGACCGCTCTTGGCTTTGAGGCGGGTGTTGATTTGGGTGAGGATGGCATCTGCCAGGGGGATCTCTCCCAGGGGCGTGCGGTAAGCCTGGTGTGCGCTGGTCAGCAAGGGCTGAGGGTAGTATTGGTGCATGGGCGAAAGCACGCACACATGATCGAACGATGTTCCCTGAACAGTTTTGAAGGCATGCCCGGCCACAGACCCCGAATAGAGATAACCGGCATGCGGGGCCACCAGGGCAAGCACCTCGCCCGGCAGGACTGGGTTCCTGGCATCGTCGATATATCTGGAAACGGTATCCTTGAGCCGGCTCGGATTGGCGCTGTACCATGTGCCCGCGATGGGGGACGGGCGGACGGTTCGCTTGGCGTTCATCATGATTAAATTTTAGCATATCCCCCGTGTAATGACCATCAAATTGCTCTACGTTGTTTTCGGAACCGAAACCTGGGGAAACCGGTTTGATAATTCCGTCTTCATTGTTGACTCCCGGATGACAAGTTCCGTAGGGAGGATGATGCGGCGGGGCGTGCCCGTATCTTTTCGGTCGAGGCGGTCGATGAGAGTCTGGGCGGCGATGGACCCCAGGTTTTGGATCGGCTGGCGGATGGTTGTGAGGGGCAAATGGTAATGGCCAGATGCGGGGATATCGTCAAAACCCACCACAGCAATGTCTTCAGGTGTGCGTAAGCCCACCTCCTGGATGGCCTGGATGGCGCCGAAGGCCATGGTATCACTGGCGACGAACAGGCCGTCGAATTCCGTTCGTGAGAGCAGGAGTTTGGTTTGATTATAGCCACTCTCCTCGGTGAAGTTGCCAAAGGCAATCCGTTCTTCCAGGATGAGCAGGTTGTTTTCCTCTAAGCCGCGTTTAAATCCTACCAAACGGTCAACGCCGCTGTAAAGCGCCATTTGCCCGGTGACGGTGGCCAGTTTCTGCCTCCCAATGTTGACCAGGTGCCTGACAGCAAGCATGGCGCCGTGGACGTTGTCCGCATCGACGCTGCTCACTTCCGGGCAATCATTGCGGCCAATTTGGACCAGGGGCATCTTCTTTTGGACCAGCCTCTCGATGAGAGAATCGCCAATCATGCTTGAAGCGACGATGATCCCATCAATCAGGCGGTTGTTGATGATATTTTCATAGGTGCGTTTTTCATGGTCAGTTTCAATCAGCCATAGCATCAACGTATAATCGTTTGTATTGCAGGTGGATGAAATGCCCTGGGCAAGCAAACTGAAAAAGGGGTCTTTGAAAAGGCTGCTGACGATCATTGGGACGACCAAACCCAACACATGCGTGCGGCCGGTGATCAAGCTGCGGGCAACCGGGCTGGGTTGATTTTTACCTGGTTCAGGAACAGGGCCAATTGGGTATCCCCTTTGGCATTTTCCCGTCCTTCATGATCTACAACTTCGACCTGTTTGACGAGGCTGGCCTGAACTATCCCCCTGCGCAATACGGTGAGCCCTATGTCTGGCCGGATGGCACAGAAGCAGAGTGGGATATGGACACCCTGCGCGAAGTGGCCATGATGCTGACCGTGGATGCCAATGGTTTCGATGCGACCCAGGAAGAATTCGATCCGGAAAACATCGTTCAGTTTGGTTTCATGAACCAGTGGACCGACCCACGCGGCATCGGCACCTTCTTTGGCGCCGGTGATCTTTTAGCCGAAGACGGTGTAACCGCACAGATCCCGGAACCCTGGCAGGCTGCCTGGAAATGGACCTATGACGGCTGGTGGAATGACTGGTTCATCCCCAATGGCCCTTACGGTGGTGCCGACTTCCTGCAAGGCCCCGGCGGGCCCTTCTCGTCCGGCAACCTGGCCATGATCCACATGCACATGTGGTACGTTGCACCCTGGGCATTGGGCGATGTCTCTTGGGATTGGGATCTGGGTGCGACCCCATCCTACCAGGGCACGATCACCTCAAAGATGCATGCCGATACCTTCGGTATCCCCAAGGGCAGCAAGAACCCGGATGCCGCCTTCCAAGTGCTGACCTATTTGCTCAGCGAAGAAGTCGCGCCAAAACTGCTCCAAATCTACAGTGGCATGCCCGCTCGCCTCTCGCTGCAAGATGCTTACTTTGATGATTACACAGCAGCCAACTTCCCTGGCAAGACACTCAACTGGGACGTGGTGGTAGCCAGCATGGCCTATGCCGACAACCCCAACCATGAAAGCTGGATGCCTTCGTTCCTTGAGACCACCGATCGTTACAACGAATTCTGGAACTACGCAGCCAACACACCGGGTTTGGACATGGACGCAGAGATGGAAATCCTGCGCGAAGACCTGCAGAAAATCTTTGATGCAGCTCAGTAGCATCGAGTAAATAATATTTCGTTTTCAGCCTGGGTGGTGATCTGCCCAGGCTGATAACAAACAGGGTGTGAGGTGATACTATGACAGTGCTTGATGCTGCGCGATCACTGGAAAAAGAAACCAAAGAACCCATGACCAAGATCAGGAAAAAGGAAGCCCGCTGGGGGTTGTTCTTCCTGAGCCCATGGATGATCGGTTTCTTGTTGTTTTATTTGCTGCCTATGATCGCTTCGTTTGTCTTTTCACTGTTACGCTATACCCCCGCTGTGCCAGAAGATACCGTCTTTATCGGACTGTCTAACTGGCAGCGGGCTATCATGGTTGACCAGGAAGTCAGGCTGTCCTTCACCCGGACGCTCCATTTTGCCGCCATTTCCCTGCCCATTAGCCTGGGTTTTGCATTGTTTTTAGCGATCCTTCTCAATTCGAAAAATGTGATTGGGAAAGCACTTTACCGGACCCTTTTTTACATGCCTTCCATGATTCCCCTTGTCGCCACCGTGCTGATTTGGAATGGGGTTTTGAATGAGCAAACCGGTTGGATCAACATCATTATTGAAAACTTAACGGGCATCCAGGCCACGGGCACCCAAGGGCTGCGCTGGCTGGCAGATCCCAGGCTGGTCTATTATGCCTATACCATGTTCGGTTTGTGGGGGGTTGGCAACGCGATGATCATCTTCCTGGCAGGGTTGCAAGGCGTGCCCACCGAGCTGTATGAGGCTGCCGAAATTGATGGCGCCGGCTGGTTTACGCGTCTGTTTCGGATCACAATCCCGATGATCACCTCGGTGATTTTTTATCAGCTTGTGCTGGGTGTCATCGGTTCACTGCAATACTTCCTGGCGCCGTTTGTGCTGAATGGCGGGACGGGGTTCCCCCAGGGGATGACCCGTTTCTATATGGTTTACTTCTACAAACAGTCGTTTTCCTTCTTCAATATGGGCTATGGTGCGACATTGGCGTGGCTGATGTTTATTTTCTCACTGATCCTGACGATTATTTTGTTTGGCACAGCAAAGTACTGGGTATATTACGCACAGGAGGAACGAAAATGAGCAGCCAGGATGTCAAACGACGAAAACCTCTGTCGCGCAAAGTTCGCAACCGGATCACAGCCATTTTGGTGACCAGTTTTACCATTGCGATATTAACCCTCTTCCTTATTCCTTTGATGTACGGCATCGTGACCGCCTTGAAGACCGATGCCCAGTTCAGCCAGATCGGCGCGCCCTGGTGGCCTGCCACTGAAGCGCAATTTGAATATGAAGGTGAGAACTATCCTGTTTACCGGGTGCCTATGGAAGATGGCAGCATCAGGGATATGGCGCTGGTCGTCAGGGGAAGACAGGAAAGCCAATTTGTAGATATCCAGAACCCTGAAGAAGGGTTGATCACCTGGCAAGGCTCTTGGCGGGCCCTTGATCGCGACTGGGAATTCGACCCGCAATGGGATAACTTTAGGAAAGCCTGGAACACGATCAATTTCCCCAGGTTGCTATGGAATACGCTCAAGTATGCTGGCATCACGACTTTTGGTGCGGTGTTCTCTTCAGCGCTGGTTGCTTATGGTTTTGCCCGGTTTCGCATCCCGAGGAAGAATGTGCTCTTTATGCTCATGCTTTCCACGGTGATCTTGCCGGGTGCGGTGACCCTGATCCCCACTTATTTTGTCTACTTACAGCTCGGGTGGGTTGGCACATGGTTGCCCCTGATGGTGCCCGCCTTCTTTGGGTGGGGTACCAATGTGTTTTTGATCCGCCAATTTATCATGTCGATCCCCATGGATTTGGACGAAGCCGCCATGATCGACGGCGCCAGCCCTCTACGGATTTTCTTCTCGATCATCCTCCCGCAATCGGTCCCGGCGCTGACGGCTGTTTCGTTGTTCCACTTCTTCTGGGCCTGGAATGACTACTTCAACCCCCTGATCTACCTGGTGGGTTATCCTGAGAAGTTCCCCATCACGATCGGCTTGACGGCTTTTAACAACCTGTACGCAGGTCAAACCAACCTGATCCAGGCTGCTTCGCTAATTTCTGCAGTAATCCCGGTGGTCATCTTCTTCTTTGCCCAGCGCGTCTTCATGCAGGGCGTGGTCATCACCGGTGTGGAAAAATAGCCTAAATTTGGATGAAGGATGCTGAATAGAAGCCAATCCCGACGTGTGCTTTTATTCCTATTGGCCATTGGGCTGGTATGGATTAGCGCCTGTACACCCGGTGAGGTACCCATCTCTGAACCCATCCAAGCCCCAGAAGTGACACCAGGCACCTGCCTGGTAGCCCCGGCGATAACCCAGGGACCCATCAATTCACTGGTTTATTGTGTGAATCATGGCCCCTGGGCTGTCGTTACGGATCAAACCCTGCCTTATGCCCAGGCTGCTGGCGTGACGCTGGTTCGCTTCCCAGGGGGAAACTGGGGCGATGAGAACGACCTGCAGCCTTACCAGGTTGATCAGTTCGTGACACTTGCCCGGCAATTGGGGAGTGAGGTCAGTCTGAATGTGCGCTTGTTTGGGGGAAGTCCTGAAAAAGCGGCTGCGTTGGTGCGCTACGCCAATATCGATAACGACTACGGCATTCGCTATTGGGCCATTGGGAATGAACCGACCCTCTATGCCACAGCGCGCGGCGTCCCCGACTATGGCGTGGAGCAATTCAACGCTGATTGGCGGTCCTTTGCTGAGGCGATGAAGGCGGTCGACGAGTCGATTCTCTTGATTGGGCCTGAGCTGCATCAATTCGGGCCTGACCTGGCCAGCACGCCCAAGGACCCCTTTGGCCTGGATTGGATGAGCGAATTTCTTGAGGCCAATGGCGACCTGGTGGATATTGTTTCCATTCACCGCTATCCTTTTCCACAAGGCGGGGGAGGGCGGGCGGCCACCATTGAGGAGTTAGCCGCGGCTTCCAAAGAATGGGATGAGATCATCCCTTATTTGCGTGCCTTGATCTTCGAGAAGACCGGCGAAAATAAGCCCATCGCTGTGACGGAGGTCAATTCGCACTGGTCGAATGCCATTGGGGGAGAGGCGACGCCGGATTCCTTCATGAATGCCATCTGGTGGGCCGATGCCCTCGGGCGCATGATCACAAACCAGGTGGATATCGTCAATTATTTTTCGTTGCAAAGCCATCCCAGCATTGGCGGGTATGGTTTGCTGGCCCGCTCTCAACCCCGGCCGACCTATTATGTGTACCAAATCTACCAGGCTTTCGGCCAGGACCTGGTCTTTGCCGCCTGCGATGACCCTGACCTGGGTATTTATGCTGCTACTGGCACCGAAGGGGGCCTGGCGGTCATTATTGTGAATTTAGGGTCTGCAGCGCAGAACCCGCCGGTTTTGATTGAAGGTGAGGACGCCAACCTGGCAGCAGTGTGGCGGTTTGATGAAGCGAACCTGCTGCACGCGCTGGATGCCAGCGGTGAACAGCTCGGGGACTCATGGCATCTGCCCGGGTATACGATCACCCTATTGAAATTTGAGTGAAATGATGAAGAAATTATTTGCAGTCTTGATATTATTGTTCATGCTTTTATCCGCTTGCCAGCCGGCAGCTGAGACGGCAGTGGAAGATCTGCCCCGGGCCGGTGAAGGCGTAGAGACTTCTGCTGAGATTCTTGTTCCGGATTACCTCGACCCCGATCTGCCCGCAGCAGACCGAGCGGCGGACCTGTTGAGCCGTATGACACTGGAAGAAAAGATCGGCCAGATGACCTTGATTGAAAAAGGCAGCATCACCCCGGACGCAGTGTATGACTATTTCATCGGCGGGGTTCTGAGCGGGGGCGGGGGCACACCCCGTGAAAATACCCCTGCAGCCTGGGCGGATATGGTGGATGCCTACCAGGCAGCCGCCCTCGATACCCGCCTGGGGATTCCCATCATTTACGGCATCGATGCTGTTCACGGTCACAACAACTTGAAGGGCGCGGTGATCTTCCCGCACAATATCGGCCTGGGGGCGACCAGGGACCCCGACCTGGTGCGAGAGATCGTCCGGGTGACCGCTATCGAAATGGCGGCCACCAATATCCACTGGAATTATGCCCCGGTCCTGGCTGTTGCGCAGGATATTCGCTGGGGCCGCACGTATGAGGTCTTCAGCGAAAACACCGACCTGGTGTCAGAGCTGAGCGTTGCCTACTTGGAAGGCCTACAAGGCGATAGCCTGGCTGACCCGCTGACGGCATTGGGCACCCCCAAACACTACGTTGGCGACGGCGGGACAGTGTGGGGGTCCTCGCTTCAACCCAATTGGGAGATCGACCAGGGCGATATGCGAGTTGACGAAGCGGCCCTGCGCCAAATTCATTTGCCGCCTTACCAGGCGAACATTGAGGCCGGTGCGCAATCAGTCATGGTCTCTTACAGCAGCTGGAACGGCACCAAATTGCATGGGCACAAGTACCTATTGACCGATGTGCTCAAAGGTGAACTCGGTTTCGAGGGGTTCTTGGTCTCCGATTGGCAAGCCATCAACCAGATTGGGCCCAATTTCTACGAATCGGTGGTGACAGCCATCAATGCCGGCATTGATATGAACATGGTGCCCTATAACTACAAACTCTTTATCGATGCGATGACCATGGCAGTGGAAAACGGGGATATTTCCGAGGAACGCATTGATGATGCGGTGCGCCGCATCCTCACGGTGAAGTTTCAGTTAGGCTTGTTTGAACGCCCATTTTCTGACCCCGCATTGCTCGATCTGGTGGGGAGTGAGCCGCACCGTACCCTGGCCAGGGAAGCGGTGGCAAAATCGGCCGTCCTGCTCAAGGACGATGCGGATGTCCTGCCCATTGCCAAAGATACACGGTTGATCTTTTTGGCTGGAGAGGGCGCCGATGACATTGGCATCCAGTGCGGCGGCTGGACGATCACCTGGCAGGGCGGCAAAGGGCCGATCACCCCGGGCACAACCATAAAAACAGCCTTTGAAGATGCCTTTGATGGCCTGCTCTTTTATAACCGCTTTGGCAAGTATGACCACATCCTTGATGGAAATGGCAATCCTGCCATTGCGGATGTGGGCATTGTTGTGATCGCTGAGAACCCGTATGCTGAAGGTGAGGGCGATTCCAGCGACCTGACCCTCAGTGACCTCGAGATCGAGCTAATTTCCAGGGTCGCTGAGCGCAGTGAGCGTGTGGTAGTCCTGGTGATGTCTGGGCGCCCGCTGGTGATCACCGAAGCCCTTGACCTGGCTGACGCCTGGGTGGCCATCTGGCTGCCCGGCACAGAAGGCCAGGGTGTGGCCGATGTGCTCTTCGGCGATGCGCCTTTTGTGGGGAAGACCCCCTTCACCTGGCCGGCCTCGATGGAGCAACTGCCCTTAGGCAGCTACGATACAGAACCACTATTTGCCTATGGACATGGCATTGAAAAATGATTTTCGACATAGGTTTGGATCGATTTTCCTGCTGGCTGCGCTGGTTTTGGCAGGCTGCGGAGCAGAGACGGCAGCACCCCCAGAATGGGAACGCGAAGGCTGGACCTTGATCTGGGCGGACGAGTTTGACGGCGAGGAGCTTGACCCCACCAGGTGGGAGATGGAAGTCGGTGGCCATGGCTGGGGTAACAACGAGTGGCAGTTTTATACCGACCGGCCTGAAAATGTTCGCCTGGAAGACGGTCAGCTGGTGATTGAGGCACGGGATGAATTCTTCGTCCGGCGGAATTACACCTCCGGGCGCATCAAAACCCAGGGTTTGTTTTCCTTCACCTATGGCCGTGCAGAAGCGCGCATGCAGCTCCCCTATGGGAATGGCATTTGGCCTGCGTTTTGGATGTTGGGCGCAGATATTGACCAGGTTCCCTGGCCTGCCAGCGGCGAGATCGACATCATGGAGTACATCGGGCGCCAGCCCAGGCATATCTATGGCACCGTGCATGGGCCCGGGTATTCCGGTTCTGGCGGTGTGGGGCATTTCACCACCTTTCCCGATGGGACCCTTACGGAAGAATTCCACACCTATGCCATCGAGTGGGAGCCAGGGGAAATCCGCTGGTATGTTGATGATGAGCAATTCTTTAAGCTCACCCCCGAGCAGGTGCCGGGCGAGTGGGTGTTTGATAAACCTTACTTCATTTTGATCAACCTGGCCGTGGGCGGTAATTGGCCTGGATACCCTGATGAGACCACGGTCTTCCCGCAGTTCTTGCGGGTTGATCATGTGCGCGTGTACCAGCGGCCCGAGATGGCAGAAGCATTCCAGCCCGTTGAGGGCGGCGGTGCGATCCGGGTGGCTGAAATCGACGCCCAACCGGTGACAGGCGATGCGGGCTGGCAGGCGGCCGTCACCATCACGATACGCGACCAGGACGATCATCCCGTACCGGGAGTGGATATCACGGGCGGCTGGGTCGGGACGGTGACCCGGGGTGAAACTTCCGGGCTGACCGATGAGGAAGGCGTGCTCAGGCTGCTTTCAGATCCCACGGATAAATCCGGTGAAATCACATTCTGTGTGACCGCTGTCAGCCGGAGTGGATACAGCTATGATAAATTGGACAACATTGCCAACTGTGCCAAGGTCGAACAGTGATGAAACGACTCATTGAAACTGCGCATAAATACGTGATCATCTTGGCAGTTTTTCTAGGGTTGGTTGTGGCAATGGCAGGATGCAAGGCAGAGACGAGCATGGAAAATCAACAGGTAGCGGAAGCGCCCCCATCAGGCACCTACAGGGAGTTTCCCGGGGTTTATTTGGGCACCTTTCATGGGGTTCAAAGCTCAAGTTTGGCATTGTTTGAGAAGATCGGCAAAGGGGTGGCCATTTCGGCGGCTTATGCGAGTTTTTCAAGCACCTTTCCGAACGGTTTTGTTTTGGGGAACGCCGCAGTTGGGCGAATTTCCTTATTGACCTGGGAGTTTGCACCGGGCTCCAGCCAGAAGCTGGAGGGCTATGAGGGGAGAGTCCTTGAGACGCTCACCGACGGCCTGTACGATGATGTGCTCACCAGCTGGGCTGAGGGGGCTCGAACCGTTGGTAAACCGGTTTTATTACGCTTTGCCCACGAAATGAACGGGGACTGGTATCCCTGGTCGGGGGTTAAGAATGGCGGCGGTACCCTGGATGGCTATGGATCGCCTGACCTGGCCGATGGCCCTGAACGGTACGTGGCAGCCTATCGTTATGTGCACGATTTTTTCATCGAGCACGGCGCGGACAATGTGCTGTGGGTTTGGTGCCCGAACGCGCCGTTTGAGGTGATGGAGCAATCCCTGGGTGCCTGGAATCGAGCGGCGGCTTATTACCCGGGCGACGATTATGTCGATTGGCTGTGTTTTGACGGGTATAACTGGGGCAGTTCAGCCTTTGGCCAGCAATTTAACGCCCGTTGGCTGTCCTTTACCGAAATCTTTGGCAGCAGCTATGCCGAACTGAAAGCTATCACTGCCGACAAGCCTATCCTGATTGGCGAGTTTGCCTCCACCGAAGATGGGGGTGATAAGGCCGCCTGGATCAGGGCTGCTTTCCAGGCTATCCAGCAGGATTTTCCCCAAATCCGGGGCCTGGTGTGGTTTCACATTGCGAAGGAAACTGATTGGCGCATCAATTCGTCGGAGGCGGCCTTAGAAGCTTACCGTCAGGCTGTTGCCGATGACTACTGGTTGGATGCGTTCCCGGGGATGCTGCCATGAGCGGGCGTGCGGATCAACCTGAAACCAAAAACAGCTTTGACGAGCTGGGACGCTTTATCCTGGCCGATTATGACCACCAGCGCCCATTTGCATCCTTTTTGCCCGGGATTGCGGGTCTGCATGGCATCCCCATGTGGGTGTTTTACGTCAACCGCGGCCAGGGGGTGTGCAGTTTTGGCGTGGAGGATAAAGACCATCCCATGCTGGAGTTCCAGGCCGCCAACCGGGCCTATCAGACCACCGCTCAGATGGGCTTTCGCACCTTTCTGAACGGCACCAGGGAGGGTACAACCTGGCAGCGGGAAGCCTTCTCGCCCTGGGAGGCGGCAGATGTTTCCCGCACGATGTTCATCGGGATGAACGAATTTGCGATCCGTGAGGTCCACCCCGGGTTGGGTTACCAGGTGGATGTGCTCTACTTTATGCTGCCCAATATGCCCTTTTCGGGGCTTGTCAGGCGGGTCAGCCTGACCAACCTGCTCGATGCCCCCCTTGAACTTGAGATTTTGGACGGTTTGCCGGTGATTGTTCCCTATGGCGTGGATAATAATGCTCTTAAACATGTCAGCAGGACAATTGAAGCCTGGATGCTGGTGGACAACGTGGAAAACAACCTGCCGTATTACCATTTGAAGGCCACACCAGGCGATACGGCTGCGGTGCATGCCATCGAAGCAGGTAATTTTGCGCTGGCTTTCAGGGAGGAAGCCCTCCTGCCGGCTTTTGCTGACCCCCAGGTGGTTTTTGGCCGGGATACCGGCCACTCACGGGCACATCTCTTTCATGAACAGGGTCTGCAGGCTGTGCTGGCTGCCACCCAAATCACGGAAGGCCGATCCTTGTGTGCCTTCTTTGGTGCTGAGGTGGACTTAAAACCAGGGGAGCCTACCACCCTCACCAGTCTGTATGGATACTCGCCCACCCTGGCATCCATCCAATCTCACCTGGCAGGTTTGACAGCCCCATATTTTATTGAGCGTAAGCTGACGGAAGCCAGGCAATTGACGGAGGATCTCACGGACGCAATCCGGACCGAGTCTGCCTCGGGGACCTTTGATGGCTACTGCCGCCAGGCATTTCTTGATAATGTCTTGCGCGGTGGTTACCCGATGGTGTTGGGTGGCAAACACATCATCCATGTATTTGGGCGCAAACACGGTGATATCGAGCGTGACTACAATGATTTTGTCTTACCGCCGGAATACTATTTCCAGGGCAACGGCAATTACCGGGATGTCAATCAGAACTGGCGTAATGATGTGTTTTTTGTCCCCCAAGCGGGCGAATTTAACTTGCGTGTGTTCATGAGCCTGATCCAGGCGGATGGGTACAACCCGCTGGTGCTCAACGGACTGACTTTTACACTTCCCGCTGAAAAACGGGCTGAAGTGCTGGCACAGGCCGACCATGATCAGCGCCTTGCTGCGCTACTGGGGCGCCGCTTCTCTCCTGGGGAGCTGCTGGCGGTCTTGATGGACGAGCAAACAACCCTCCCGGCGGAAACTTTGTTTGAAGAGGTGCTTTCACAGGCTGAAAGTCAGCTTGAGGCTGAGCATGGGGAGGGTTACTGGGTTGACCATTGGACTTACAACCTGGACTTGATCGAATCCTACCTGGCGGTCTTCCCCGACAGGAAAGCGCATGTGCTGTTTGATTCTCATCCGCTGCCTTTTTACGACAGCGCCACCATCGTTCAACCGCATGCCAGGCGTTTCGTGCTCTATCATGGTAAGCCCCATCAGCTCAACGCCCTGGTTGAGGACCCTGAAAAAGCGCGCCTGATCGAATCACGCTCGTCGGACCCGCACTGGGTACGGGCGGGGCATGGTCACGGGGAAATATTTCGCTTACCTTTGATCTCAAAGCTGGCTTTGCTGGCCTTGATCAAGTATGCCACCCTTGACCCGAGCGGCATGGGGATCCAGATGGAGGCCGGCCGGCCAGGCTGGTATGATGCCCTCAACGGTTTGCCGGGCTTGTTTGGCTCTTCGATGCCGGAGACCTGTGAACTGCTCCGCCTGGTGAACATCCTGGCAGAGGTGCTGGGTGCGCACCCTCGCAGCATAACCGTACCCGTGGAAGCGGAGGGCTTGCTGGCGGTGATTAATAGTGCCCCAGAAAGGGGAACTGATCCTTTTGCTGACTGGCTCAGGCGGACGGATGCGCTCGAGGCCTATCGGGAATCAACCCGGCCGGGTTTTGATGGGGCCACTTTGTCCCTTGACCTTAAACCCACACTGCAGGCCATGCGCGCAGTCCTTGAGGCGGGCCTTGCCAGGGCGTATACCTTCGGCGGTGCGCTTCTGCCCACTTATTTTATCCACGAGGTCACCGAGTATGAATTGGCTGACTCCTCCGACGGAAGTGGCAACCCGTACATCCGGGTGAAAGGTTTTTCACCCGTACCGCTGCCGCCATTTTTAGAGGGGCCGACTCGCCAGATGAAAATCTCAAGCCGCCAGGCGGCTGGTGCGATCGCCCGGGCAATCAGAAACAGTGCTTTGTTCGACCAGAAACTGGGGATGGTAAAAGTCAACGCACCTTTGCACGATCAGTCATTTGAAATCGGACGGGCACGGGCCTTCACACCGGGGTGGCTCGAAAACGAGTCCGTCTGGCTGCACATGGCCTTCAAATACCTGCTGCAGTTGCTGGAAGGGAGCTTATACGACGAATACTTTGACGCCATGCAGGTTCACCTGCCCGCCTTTATGGCCCCGGAGGTTTACGGGCGCAGTCCCCTTGAAAACAGCTCATTCATCGTCAGCAGCGCTCACCCGGATGCTACCCAGCATGGTGCCGGCTTTGTGGCCCGCCTGAGCGGTTCAACGGCAGAATTTCTCAGCATGTGGTGTTTAATGACGGCTGGCAAGCAGCCCTTCAGACTTGAGGATGGCGAGTTGGTGCTGGCGTTCAAGCCCGTGCTGCCTGGCTGGCTTTTCAAGGAAGACGGCACCTTTACCTTCCGATTTCTTGGGATGTGCACGGTAAGCATCCATCACCCCGACCACAAGGATACCTGGCGGGATGGTGTTGAAATCCGGCGGATTGAGGTGCATTCAGACGCTGAGACGATTAGCATCCCTGGTGGTGTAATCGGTGCGCCTTATGCGGAGCGAGTCCGAACGGGCGAGTTTACATCGATTGACCTGTTTTACTAAGTAAATATAGGTGGTCAAGCCTGAGGGATTGTTGCCCTTTCCGGGCAACTTTGCCACTGTATGTGGCTGTCGAGATCGGCGTTCTTTTTAAAGATCAAACGGGCTATCGGGTATCACGAGTCCGAAAAATAATGATTTAGAGGTGTATATGGTGAGGAATCAAATGCCTGGATGGAAGTTTATTGATCAGCATGGGACCTTTGAGCTGATTAACCCACAAAGGAACAGCTATGTTTACTTCCCGCTGGTCAACTCGGCTGGTATGATGTCATCCATCACACCCAGCCTGAATGGCGATGCAAAGCTGAACCAGGACACCTTCCTCTTGCTGCCCGTTTCGGTTGAGGATTTGCACAATACCCGCTCGGCACGCAATTTCTGGGTGCGCATCAATGGCGAGCCCTGGTCT
Source organism: Anaerolineaceae bacterium UBA4775 (assembly GCA_002403205.1). Classification (GTDB taxonomy): domain Bacteria; phylum Chloroflexota; class Anaerolineae; order Anaerolineales; family Anaerolineaceae; genus Brevifilum. The sequence continues at coordinate 14,832 of DHHJ01000036.1, read as the reverse complement.
GTCACCGGCATGTGTTCCGAGCAGGTTGGTCAGGAGGGGGCAGAGAAGCAATCCACAACCCGGCTGGAGGCTGGTTTTCTCTGGCATGCGGTTCACAGGCTGCACGCCGCATCAGGCTTGGCGGCCGAGGTGGTCAACTTTGTGCCGGTTGGCGAAGACACCGTTGAGCTGATGCGGGTGACGCTCTCCAACCAGGGGGATCAGGCGCTTGACCTGGTACCCACCGCTGCCATTCCTATTTTTGCCCGGTCGGCCGATAATTTGCGTGATCACCGCCACGTCACCGCGCTGCTGCAGTGCACAGCGTGCCATCCGCACGGCGTGGTGGTCAAACCGACCATGTCCTTCGACGAAAGGGGACATGAGCCCAACCAGGTGACCTATGCCGTCCTGGGTGCAGATGATGAAGGAACCCCGCCGGTGGGGTTAACCCCCTTGGTTGAGGACTTCATCGGCGAGGGGGGCAGTTTTGAATGGCCTGAAGCCATCTTTCAAGACGGTCACCACATGCAAACTGCCCACAGCGTTTTTGAAGGGTATGAATCGATTGGCGGGCTGCATTTTGCGCCGGTTCAACTGGCGCCCGGTGAAGCCAAAAGTTACATCCTCATCCTCAGCATCATGGCGGATGAAGATGCAAACGTGGATGCATTGGTGGACCGCTATGGGTCGGCAGCGCAATTCAGCCATCATCTAAAGCAAAACCAGGTCTACTGGCAGGAAAAGCTTTCCGCCCTGCGGTTTACTCACCAGGATAACCGGCTGGACGGCTGGCTGCAGTGGGTCACCCTGCAGCCCATTCTCAGGCGTATCATGGGTAACTCGTTTTTGCCCTATCACGATTACGGCCGGGGCGGACGCGGCTGGCGGGACTTGTGGCAGGACTTGCTGACCCTCTTGCTGACGGAGGGTGAAGGTCTCGAGAACCTTTTGCTGAGCAATTTTGCCGGGGTGCGTATGGATGGCAGCAATGCGACCATTGTCGGCTCGCAGCCCGGTGAGTTCAAAGCGGACCGCAACAGCATCCCCCGGGTGTGGATGGATCACGGCGCCTGGCCGTTGATCACCACCAGGCTGTACCTTGACCTAACGGGCAACCTGGACCTGCTGCTTTCCCGGCAGACCTATTTCAAGGATCATCTTAGCCACCGCTGCCAGAAAACTGACCCGGATTGGGCGCCTGAACACGGCACACAGTTGAAATCCTCCAATGGCGAGGTGGTGGAGGGCTCGATCCTCGAGCACTTGTTGGTTCAGCACCTGACCGCCTTTTTCAATGTGGGCGAACACAACCTGATAAAATTGGAAGGCGGCGATTGGAACGATGCCTTTGACATAGCAGCCGAGCGCGGCGAAAGCATCGCTTTTTCGGCTTTGTACGCAGGCAACCTGCACAGCCTTTCTGAGCTGTGCCTGGCATTGAACGCGGCCGGCTCAAATGAAGTTGAGCTGGCCGAAGCGCTTTCCCTGCTGCTGGATCGCCTCTTTAAACCGGTTGATTATCATTCAGTGCCGGCCAAACAAGCGCGCCTTTGGGCATATTTTGACCGTGTCAGCAGCCATCTCTCGGGGAAGACGGTGACGCTGCCGCTAGTGGCGATCGCTGCTGACCTGCGTGAAAAAGCGGATGGGTTAATGGAACGGATCAGGGCGCAGGAGTGGCTTTCCGACCAGGACGGGCGGGGCTGGTTCAATGGCTTTTATGATAACAACGGACACCAGGTTGAGGGCCTGTTCCCACAAGGCGTGCGGATGACCCTGACAGGGCAGGTGTTCCCCTTGCTGGCCGGGGTGGCATCTCAAGACCAGGCCGAGGCCATTGTGCGGGCTGCAGATCACTATCTTTATGATCAAAACCTCAACGGGCACCGGCTCAACACCCACTTTGGGCCAAATCCGCCAAGCCTGGGACGGGCATTTGGGTTTGCGTATGGTCACAAAGAGAATGGGGCTGTCTTTTCACACATGGCGGTCATGTATGCGTATGCCCTGTACCGCCAGGGGCTGGCGCAAGCAGCCTGGCAAGTGCTGAATGGGCTCTACACCCAAAGCCAGGATTTTTCAAAAAGCCGCATTTATCCTGGCATTCCCGAATATTTCAATCCACGCGGACGCGGCATGTACCCCTACCTGACGGGTTCCGCTGCCTGGTACCTGTTCACTCTACTCACGGAATCTTTCGGTGTCAAAGGCAATTTAGGCGATCTCTGCCTGGCGCCCAAACTGGTTGCGGAGCAATTTGCCCATGCGGAACTGCTGCGTGTAGATACGGTTTTTGCAGGCAAAACCATTGGGGTAACCTATCAGAACCCACGACGGCTGACTTATGGAGACTATCAGATAGGCCGCCTGACTGTAAACGGTGTGGACACACCTCACCCTGGCGGGGCAGACTCAATCCGTTTTGCAAGGGAAGAAGTGCACGCCTGGCCAGATTCGGTAAACATCACAGTTGAATTGACTGATAAACACCTGCCCGGGTCCTGATCACCTGGCTTCACGTCCCCGTTCAATCCCGGATAAGCCGCGCGTTGCCTGTTTGGTTATGTTCAGGATAGAACTTGGTGATATCATTTCTTAAAAAGGAAACAACCCCATGCGCTTTGGCTATTTTGATGATGTAAACCGAGAATATGTAATCACCCGCCCCGACACACCGCTGCCCTGGATCAATTACCTGGGTATGCAAGATTTCTTCAGCCTGATCTCGAATACCGCTGGCGGGTACGCCTTCTACCAGGATGCGCGCTTGCGGCGCATCACACGCTACCGCTATAACAACGTCCCGTTGGATATGGGCGGACGTTATCTCTACCTGCGGGATGATGAAAGTAGCGAGTTCTGGTCACCCACGTGGATGCCCACCCGCCATGAGGCCGAAGATTACACCTGCCGCCACGGTATGGGCTACACCCGCATCGGGTCTGCTTACCGGGGTATCCGGGCTGATGTGCGCTATTTTGTGCCCCTGGATGCCACCCTGGAGATTTGGGACCTGACGGTGGAAAACCAGACCGAGTCGCCGCGCAATATTTCGGTTTTCTCCAGTGTGGAATTCTGCCTGTGGGATGCCCAGGACGATGCTACTAATTTTCAACGCAATTTGAACATTGGCGAGGTAGAAGTCCACGATTCGGTTATCTACCATAAGACCGAATACCGCGAGCGCCGGGATCACTTCGCATATTTTGCCTGTTCCGAGCCGCTGGTCGGGTTTGAAACTCAGAGGGAAGCGTTTTTAGGGCCATATCGCGGTTGGGAGCGACCTCAGGCGGTTGAAAACGGGGAGACCAGCCAATCCCTGAGTGTGGGCTGGTCCCCGGTGGGCGTGCACCATGTGCACCTCAGGCTGGAACCGGGGGAAGTGCGCCGGGTGATCTTTTTGCTGGGTTACCACGAAAACCCGCCAGACGGCAAATTTGATCCGCCTAGGTCGCAAACGATCAATAAAACCACGGTGGCACCGGTCATCGGCAAGTACCTTCAGCCCGGCCAGGTCGACGAAGCCTTTGCTGCGCTGTGCGCGGCCTGGGGTGGGCTGCTGAGCGTCTTTCAGGTGACCTCGCCAAACGAACATGTCAACCGGATGGTCAACATCTGGAACGCGTATCAATGTATGATCACCTTCAATCTTTCCCGCTCAGCCTCTTATTTTGAATCCGGCATCGGGCGCGGGATGGGTTTTAGAGATTCGAACCAGGACCTGCTCGGTTTCGTCCACATGGTGCCGGAGAGAGCCCGCCAGCGCCTTTTGGACCTGGCTGCGACCCAGCTTGAGGATGGCGGCGCGTATCATCAATATCAGCCGCTCACCAAGCGGGGTAATGATGCCGTGGGGAGCAATTTCAACGATGACCCGGCCTGGCTGGTGTTGAGCACAGCTGCTTACCTCAAAGAAACCGATGATTGGGGCATTTTGGATGTGCCTGTGCCCTACGAAAACCAGCCCGGTACCGAAAGGCCCCTGCTGGAACACCTTCAGCGCTGCATCCAGTACACCCTGGATCGGCTCGGTCCGCATGGACTGCCGCTGATCGGGCGCGCGGATTGGAACGATTGTTTGAATTTGAACACCTTTTCAGATCGGCCCGGCGAATCCTTCCAGACGACGGAAAACCGTGACGGGCAGGTGGCGGAATCGACCGTGATTGCGGCCCTGTTCATCCTGGCGGCCAAAGAACTGGCGGAAATCAGTGCCCACCAGGGGCTGATAGATGAATCGGTGCGCTTAACCCACCTGGCGGCGCGTATGGAGGAGACTGTCCGGCAGTCTGGCTGGGATGGCGGCTGGTTCTTACGGGCGTATGACCATTTCGGCGAGCCGGTTGGCTCGCAAGCCTGTGCTGAAGGGCAGATCTTCATCGAACCGCAAGGGTTGTGCACCATGGCGGGGGTCGGCCTGGAGGACGGATTGCCTCACAAAGCGCTCGACGCGGTGCGCGCCCGCCTGACCACCGAGCACGGGATCCTGCTGCTGCAGCCCGCTTTCACCCAGTATCATTTACACCTGGGTGAGATCTCCTCCTACCCGCCCGGGTTCAAGGAAAACGCCAGCATTTTCTGCCATACCAACCCCTGGGTGATGATCGCCGAGGCCATCCTCGGGCAGGGCGACCGCGCGCTGGAGGCTTACCTGAGCATCAACCCCTCACACCGGGAGGCTCTCAGCGACCTGCACCGCTGTGAACCCTATGTTTATGCGCAAACCATCGCTGGGGTCGACAGTCCCCGTTTTGGGGAAGCGAAAAACTCCTGGCTGACTGGCACGGCTGCCTGGAATTATGTTGCCATCACCCAATGGATCCTCGGAATCCGGCCGGATTACGGCGGCCTGCGGGTGGAACCGGTTTTGCCTGCGGGCTGGGAGGGCTTTACCGTCACCCGTCAGTATCGGGGCACCATGTACGAGATCAAAGTTCGGCGGGAGGGGCCCGGGAACGATCGCTTGATCCGCGTGGATGGCCAGACGCTTGAGGGCACGTTGCTCTCACAATCTGACAAGAAAACCGTTGCCGTGGAGGTTGAGATCGGCTGAATGAGTCAGGCGGCAGTGAAAGGGTGGGATCAGGAACAGGAGATGATGATCATGCCAGGTTATGGATATTTTGACGACGCAGCCCGAGAATATGTGATCAATAACCCGCGCACGCCGGTCAAATGGATCAATTACATCGGTTCACTGGCCTTTGGCGGGTTCATTGACCAGACCGGCGGGATGCTGATCTGCCGGGGTGACCCGGCATTGAACCGGATCACGAAATACCTCACCCAGGACCCGCCTTCGGAATTCAGGGCGACCACCCTGTACCTGCGCCTGCCATGCGCAGACGGGGGTTACCGGGTGTTCTCTCCGTTCTATGTGCCGACGCTGACACCCCTTGATAATTTTGAGTGCCATGTGGGTATGGGGTACACCACTTTTATCTCTGAGGTGCATCACCTGAGGACCCAGGTGCGCGTGTTCGTCCCGCTCGGTGAGGATGTGGTCATTCAGCAGGTGACTGTCTCCAACCTGGCGGAAACTGATCAGGACCTCGACCTGATCCCTGTGGTGGAGTACACCCATCCTGATGCCCTTAAGCAGCTTAACAATGCAGACTGGGTGCCGCAGACCATGGGGTCTTACCTGCATGAGGAACCGGACGGGTTGAAGGTGCTCAGCCAGACGCCATTCATGCTCAAGGATATCCGCCACAACTATTTCACCGCCAATGCGCCGGTCTCGTCTTTTGATACCGAGCGGCACGCATTTTTGGGCCAGCACGGCTATGGCACCTGGGCTGCGCCTCTGGCCTTGCAGAATGCGGAACTGGGAAACACTATTGCCCTGCGGGGCGATAATATTGCCGCATTGATGATTCACCTGGGCCCGCTGCCGGCCGGTGACAGCCGCAGTGTGATTTTCCTGTTGGGACAGGCCCCCGGTGTTGCGCAGGCTATGCCGGTCATCCAACGGTACCGGGACGAAGCACAGGTCGAGGGGGCTTTTGAGGACCTGGCCGCTTTCTGGGAGGATGTGTGCTCAGCCGCCCAGGTCAGCACCCCGGATGGGGATCTGGACCGTATGCTGAACATTCACAACCCGCGCCAGTGCACGATCACGTTAAACTGGTCGCGATACTTATCCCTTTACCAGTTGGGGTTTGGCGCACGCGGGATTGGCTTCAGGGACAGCTCGCAGGATGTGATCGGCGCATTGCCGGGCTCGACGGCTGTGGCGAAAGACCTGCTGCGCAAGCTGCTGCATGTCCAAAAGCGGGATGGGTCGGCCATGCACCAGTTCAACCCCCTGACGATGGTCGCCACCACGGGTGAGGCTGGCGCGGACGAAGACAGCCCCGACTATTACAGCGACGATCACCTGTGGAGTGTGCTGGCGGTGAGCGAATACCTGAAGGAAAGCGGGGATTTCGCATTTTTGAAGGAAACGATCCCGTTTTACGACAAAGACAAAGCAGGTCAGCCGCTTGAACAAGGCTCGGTGTGGGCGCATCTCAAACGGGGACTGGCCTTCACCCGTGAGAATACCGGGCAGCATGGCCTGCCGCTGCTGGGTTTCGCAGATTGGAACGACACCGTCAACCTGCCCAGCGGCGCTGAATCGCTGTTCACAGCCCATTTGTATGGATGGGCGCTCAAGGAGATGATCGCCCTATGCCAGCACCTGGGGAAGAAGAAGTTAGCCAGGCGCTACCAGGCGGATTATCAGGCGATGCGAGAGCTGGTTTACCAGGTCGCCTGGGATGGCGACTGGTATGTGCGCTATTTTGATCGCCACGGCGATCCGGTGGGTTCACATATCAACCCACAGGGCCGGATTTACACCAACGCCCAGTCGTGGGCGGTGCTTTCGGGGTTTGCCACGCCCAAACGGGCACGTAAAGCCCTGGATGCGGTTTACCAGCAGCTCAACACAGCCCATGGTATCAAGCTCAGCACACCCGGCTATGATGGTTATGACCCTGATAAAGGCGGGGTGACGACTTACCCGCCCGGCGCTAAAGAGAACGGGGGAATTTTCCTGCACGCCAACCCATGGGTGATGATGGCAGAGACGATCCTGGGGCGGGGTGAGCGCGCCTTTCGCTATTATCAGCAGATCAACCCGGCAGCCAAGAACGACCACATTGACACCTATGAATGTGAGCCGTATGTGTACCCCCAGAACATCCTCGGCGATGAGCATCCCCAGTTTGGGCTGGCTCGCAATGCCTGGCTGACGGGCACCGCGTCCTGGGCATACCAGGCAGGGCTCAAGTACATCCTGGGTGTGCGCCCAGAATTTGATGGGCTGCGGGTTGACCCTTGCATCCCCCCGGGCTGGGACGGGTTTACCATTCAGCGGCGCTTCAGGGGGGCAGATTATCACATCACGGTGAGCAATCCCCAGGGCGTCAGCAAAGGCGTGGAGTCGATCCGGGTGGATGGGGAACCGCTCGAGGGTGCGTTACTGCCCATCTTCGCGGATGGCGGCCTGCACCGGGTTGAAGTGGTCATGGGGGAGACCTCCCCCGGCCCCCGCCTAAGGGAGACCTCCCCCAGCCCCTCCTAAAGGAGACCTCCCCCAGCCCCTCCTAAAGGAGGGGAGTATTGTAGGGTGTTTTACGGTGTGGGGTGCCACTGAAGATCCAAAAATGATAGAGGTTAATCTTTAGCTGTCAGCCACCAACCACACGCTACTGAGCTATATATGGGACCTCCCCTGGCCACTCCTGGAGGAGACCTCCCCCCGGCCTACGCTTTAAGGAGGGGATACGGATTGGGTGCGATCTTTAGCCACTGGCCACCAACCACAAACTACCGGCTTATTTGTTGACCTCCCCCAGCCCCTCCTAAAGGAGGGGAGTATTGTCTTCAAATTGGCTTTTTGTGGTATGTATTGGACCTCCCCTGGCCACTCCTGAAGAAGGGGCGCATTGGAGTGTGTGAATCTTAGCTACTGGCGACCAACTACCCACTACCAGCTATCAAGAAGTTGATGCACAGTAAAGCCCTGTTTACCCCACACCTTTTCAGGCCAGCAATGCCCAATTCAATCTATCCCAGTCACCATGCCCTATCTTCCCAATAGACACCCTAACCGATTCTATCTATAATGGTATCGACCGTTATACCACCGGAAGTTTTCCATGGAGGCAAGATGACCCGCAAATCCCTTGGTTTTGTCCCACTGATCTGGCAGTGTGCGTATTGCAGCACCCAGAACCCCGGCCCGATCAAAAGCTGTACCAAGTGCGGTGCGCCGCAACCTGAGGATGTTGAATTCCTGCAGATTGACGAAGAGCGCTTTAATTTCATCAAGGACGAAGCGCTGATCCGCATGGCGAAAGCAGGCCCGGATATCCACTGCCCGTTTTGTGGCACGCGCAACCTCAGCACGGCTGAAGTGTGTAAAAAATGCGGCGGTGACCTGAGCTGGGACGGCAAGGAGCGCCCAACCGGTCAGCGGGTGCGCACTGTGGCAGAAGCCCAGGCGCCGCAAACGCCTGTCCCGCAGGCCCCCGCAAAGCCATCGCGCAAGGTCTCCCCTATTCTGCTTGTCATCATTCTGGCGGTGATCGCGGGTTGTGTCATTTTGCTGGTGATGCTTCTGCGCACGGATGACCTGACCGCCACGGTTAGCGCTGTGCAGTGGGAACGCAGTATCGCTATCGAAGCCTACACGTCAATCACCGACAGCGATTGGTGGGACGAAGTCCCCGATAGCGCCCAGGTCACAGGTTGTTCGACGGTCTACCGGTTTACGTCAGCTGAACCGCGGGTGAATGCCACCGAGGTGTGCGGTGAACCCTACGTGGTGGATACGGGTACGGGGGTGGGCGAAGTGGTGCAGGACTGCACTTACGAAGTTTATGACGATTACTGTGAATACACCATGATGGCATGGGTGGTGGTGGAAACAGTTACTGACAGCGGGCGGGACCTTGCGCCTGCATGGCCGGCACTTGACCTGGGCCCTGATCAACGTGAAGGCGCACGCAGCGAAACCTATGTGATCAACTTCCGAAACGAATCCGAATCCTATCGGTACACCACCAGCAGTGTTCAGCTCTTTTTGCAGGCCGAGGTGGGCAGTCGCTGGACTTTGGAGGTCAACCAGTTGGGCGGTGTACAATCTATAGAACCTTACAATTAAGACCTTAATTGTGATAAAATAATTGGGTTCGGATCAGAATAATAGATTTTTAATACCGGAGGAAATTTTGATGGAAATGTATGAGTATGCAAAAGTCGGCCAGCCAGCACCCTATTTTGAGATGCTGAGCACCAAGAACATGGACACCCTGGATGAGGTCGTCACCCTGGACGATTACAAGGGAAAATGGCTGATCCTGTTTTTCTACCCCTACGACTTCTCCTATGTGTGCCCGACTGAAATTCTGGCACTTTCTGAGCGGTATGATGAGTTCCAAGCGCTGGATACGGAAATCCTCGGTGTTTCGACCGACTCGGTCTTCTCGCATCGAGCCTGGCTGCTCACGCCTGAGGAAGAAAATGGAATCCAGGGCACCCGTTACCCCCTGGCCTCAGACACCACCCATGCCGTGGCTGATGCTTACGGTGTGCTGGTGGAGGAAGAAGGGGCAGCCCTGCGTGGATTGTTCATCATCGACCCCGAAGGCGTCTTGCAATATTCCGTGGTTCATAACATGAATGTCGGGCGCAGTGTCGACGAGACCTTACGGGTGCTGGAGGCATTGCAGGCTGGCGGCCTGTGCGGTGCCAATTGGGAACCCGGCGAGGACATGCTCTAAGCTAAGGAGGAAATCACCTATGCCGATGCGATTAAAGACCCCCATGCCCTCACTGGAGGGCGTCACCGAATGGGTCCACGGCGAACCTGACCTGGAAAAGATCGAAGGGCAGCCCGTTCTGGTGTACTTCTGGGCAACAAGCTGCCATATTTGTCATGCCAATATGCCCAAATTGCAGGTTTGGCGGGATACCTATGTCCCACAAGGACTTAAGATAATCAGCATTCACTGCCCACGCATGAAGTCCGACACGGACATTGAGAAGGTGAAGGCTTCAATTGACAAGTGCGGAATTGTTGAATCCTGCGGGATTGATAATCTGCACAAGGTCAAAAAAGCTTTTGATAACGACCTGTGGCCGGCGTATTTCTTGTTTGACCGGGAGGGGCACCTGTTACGAAGGGCTGCCGGGAACACCGGGCTGACCATGTTAGAGCCTGCCCTGGAAAAAGTGTTGGCGTGAAGATTGTAAAACAAGGATTTTGTTTTTAATCGCAGGTTAGCGTGGGTGTCAAATGCACGTTCTGATTCCTCCCAACACAGAAACTGTAGGGTGGGTTGGCATAATTAGTTTTCAATCATGGTTCATAAATTAAGCCGACCCATGGATCCTTTGAGTGATTTGAGTACTAACCCACCACCAATTTGATCTAGTGATGATCAAGCAGCAGACGGAGGATTTACCTTCAAGGTGTTTTGGTTGCTGCGCAGCCTGCCCGTGAGGTAAATCCGAAGCAGCGCCCCGTCGGGGCGCTGTTACGAAAGGTTTTGTTTGGGATGTGGTTGCAGGCCAAAGGACACACCAGAAACTGTAGGGTGGGTTGGCACAGGCTGTGTTCAATCAAAATCCGAAATTATGCAGACCTACTGGTCTTTTGAGTGTTTTCTCGGCCAACCCACTAATAATTTGATCAATGTGCTGAATAACCGGTAGAAGGAAAATAAACTTCATGGTATGCTTGGTGGCTGCTAGACCCGACTGTTAAGGTAAATCCTCAACAGTCTATCCCAATGGTGGGTTGGCTGAGACGCCGTAAACGTTTTCGCTCATTGCTTGTTTTCGTGAGTGAGCTGCGGTAAATATCTACCCGCCAACCCACCCTACGAGGAACAGGATGAATTGTGGGATTGACCCGTAGGAAGGGTCATCACGCAGCAGCGCCCCGGCACGGCGCTGCTACGAAGTGTGCTGATTATTGGTAGGGGCTTTGAATATACGAGGAATAGGATGGGTCGCAGGCTTAAACCTGCGACCAGAAATCCTCCAGCGCGTTGACAACCCGTTGGGGCGCTTCCCACTGCGGCAAGCCTTTGGTGGGGGAAATCCGGGCGCCGCGCCAGTTGTCGCAATCGCGCAGCAGGGCAGGCAGCATTTCAAAATTGGTGTAGGGATCACGGTCGTAGATCACCAACACAGGATGATCCAGTGCCTGATAGACGGTCTGCTGAACGGCGGGGGTGAACAATTTACCGCTCAAAAAATAGGTCGGTGCGTACTGCGCCCCGGGCTGGTGAGCGGTCTGGTAGGCGTAGTCCACAAAATGCTCAGGGACCAGGCCTTCAAAACTTTTGTTAAGGAAAAACTGGATGCTCGGGCGGCTGGAGATCATGTCGTACAGCGGGCGGTTCCACAGCGGGACAGCCAGCCCGGCATACAGCTTATGTTTTGTGCCGCGCTGACTGGCGCGCTCTGCCATTTTATCCATGCGGGGCGGGTTGAAACCTGTGGGCGAGATCATCACCAACGAGCGGAACAACCCTGGTTCGTGCAGGGCGGCCAGTGCGGCGAACTCGCACGAGAGTGAAAGCGCAGCCACATCAGCGGGTGCGCCAACCACCTCTGTGAGGAAGTCACAGATCGCATGCTGGTAGAGGTCTGGGCTGTAAAGCCGATCGGAACGCTCTGAAAACCCAAACCCTGGCAGGTCCAGGGCGTATACCGGACGTTTACCGCGGTAGTGTTCGAAGAGGGGTTTCATCTCGAAAGCGCTGGAGGCGGCGTTGATGCTGTGTAGCAAGACCAGCGGCGCGCCCTGGCCGCTTTTATCCACATAATAGCTGATCCGGCCAGCATGCTGAGACAGGAAATCCTTGCGCTCGGCTTCCAGGGCTTGATCTAAAGGCATGTCGTGGCGGATATATCTCCGGCTGAAGAGGATCCAGCCGCCAGCAGCCGCGGCTGTGGCAGTGACCAGGCCGGCCAGTCCCCATGCTGCGCCTTTTCCGGTGTTTTTTAGGGTTTTGTTCATTGGCAACCTCCAGGTTTAACCAGGCTCCTGACAGGAGGAGCATCTCTGCTTAAACTTTAGCACATTTTCAAAAAATTGGGTTAGGTGGGAGGGGGATCAGCCCTTATTCTTCAATCTCATGGTGGGCATCGTAGCGGTCACCCATGCAAATACCCAGACCGCGTGCGGTTTGCACGCCTGCACCGTTGGGATCCACCTCACGGGCTTTGCCCTGGCTCTCAACCAGGTCGATGTCCGTGACGCGTCCGTGAACCAGAGCAGCCATCCGGCCGACACGATTCTCCGCTGCCAAGCGGGCTGCCACAGCCCCAAACTGTGAAGCCAGCCAGCGGTCGTAGGGCGTGGGCGAACCGCCGCGCTGTAAGTGGCCAAGCACCGTGGCTCGGGCTTCGACGGCGCAATGTGCTTCGATTTGCTCTGCAACCTGCTCCCCAATGCCGCCCAGGCGGGGTTGCCCCACCACCTCGACATCCTGGTAGATGCGCTCGCCTGCCACCGGCAGTGCACCTTCAGATACGGCCAGCAGGCTAAAATGGGCACCCCGGTCAACCCGGGCCTGGATCTTTTTGAAGATGGCCTCGTAGCGGAAGGGGATCTCGGGGATCAGGATCACGTCGGCCCCGCCGGAGACGCCTGCCATCAGGGCGATGTAGCCGGCATAGCGACCCATCAGCTCGAGCACCATCGCCCGGTGATGGGCTTCAGCCGTGGTGTGCAGGCGGTCCAGGGCATCGGTGGCCATACCCACGGCGGTGTCATAGCCGATGGTCATCTCTGTGCCGATCACATCGTTGTCGATGGTCTTGGGGATGCCGACAATTGGCGCACCTTTCCGGATCAATTCCCGGGCGATGGCCAGGGTGCCGTCACCGCCGATGGCGATGATCATATCCAGGCCCAGGTCCTTGATGCGGTCGATGACCTGATCCGACCCGTCGCGGGTGACCATCTGTCCGTTTTCCTTCACCTGGAAGGCAAAAGGGTTTCCGCGGCTGGCTGCCCCCAGAATGGTGCCGCCCTGGGGCAGGATGCCGCGCACAGCCGCGTAATCGAGTGGGAAAACCCCGCCCTCTGCCAGCAGTCCGCCATAACCCCTCCGGATGCCATAGACTTCGTTTCCGTAAACTCCCAGGGATGTCTTCACCACGGCGCGGATAGCTGCGTTCAGTCCAGGTGCATCGCCTCCGCCCGTCAGGATGCCAATGCGTTTCATAATTCCTCCTGTTTGTGATCTGTCTATTCAAGCATACCCGATTTATGCCGTTTGAAGAAACAGTGCTCAGTTCAATCCGCAAATGCTTAGGCAAGGTTTGTCTTTGTAATACCTGGATTCTCACGGGAACATTCGTAACGGTCTGGATGGGAATTGGTTTTATAATTAGGACATTCATCTTTGGGATTAAGGAGCAATTAATGGAGAAACTGGAGAAAAAGCGCGCCCAATTGGCCTGGGCAATGTACGATTGGGCAAACTCTGCGTTTGCCACCACCGTGATGGGTTCGATCCTGCCCAATTACTTCGCGGCTTACATCGCAACGGAAGGCGCACTGGCAATCTGGGGCTATACCGTGGCCATCGGCAGCCTGATCGCTGCGGTGATCAGCCCGGTGCTGGGCGCCATCGCCGATTTCCGCGGCTCAAAAAAGAAATTCATGGCGTTCTTTATCGCACTGGGCGTGGTCAGCACGGCGCTGCTCTATTTGGTCAGAACACCGGCAGACCAGTTACTGGCATCGGTTCTTTACATTCTCGGCACGATCGGTTTTGCGGGATCTCTGGTGTTCTACGATGCTTTACTGCCCCATGTGGCAGACGAGGATGAGATTGACCAGGTGTCCTCGAAAGGTTACGCCCTGGGCTACATCGGCGGCGGGTTGCTGTTGCTGATCAATGTGATCATGATCTTTGTCGGCCCGATGCTCCTGCCGCAAATGGGCGAGGTGGAGGCCACCATGCTGATGATGCGTCTCAGCCTGGCCAGTGTGGCCATTTGGTGGGCGGCTTTTTCGATCCCCATCTTCCGCCGGGTGAAAGAGCCAGCCCGCATGGCAGAGCAGAGTGAGCTCGGGCAGGGCGTGCTCAGGGTTGGGTTCAGCCGCTTTTTCAAGGCGCTGAAGGAAATTTCCCGTTTCCGCGACCTGTTCTGGTTTCTGCTGACCTTCTTTGTATATGCTAACGGCATCGGCACGATCATCACCATGGCAGTGGCCTTTGGCACCGACCTGGGCTTTGGCACCATGATCCTGATCGGCACACTGCTGATGGTGCAGTTTGTGGCCGCGCCCTTTGCGATTTGGTTTGGTAAGCTGGCTAAGAAAATTGGGGTCAAGCAAGCCATCACCCTCAGCCTGGTGGTTTATACCTTCATCGCCATTATGGGCTTTTTCATGTCTGAGGAATGGCATTTCTTGCTGCTGGGTTTTGGGGTGGCCATGGTGCAGGGCGGCAGCCAGGCACTCAGCCGTTCGCTGGTGGGGCAATTGATGCCCAAGAGTAAATCTGCTGAATTTTACGGGTTTTTCAGTGTGTCTGAAAAGTTCAATACGGTCGTGGGCCCGTTTACTATGGCCATCATCACACAGCTTACCGGTGACGGCCGCTTTGGGATCGTCTCCCTGGTGATCTTCTTCATTGTTGGGATCTTCATGCTGCGCAAGGTGGATATCGAGCGCGGAATCAAAGAAGCCCAGGCAGAAGACGCCCGGATGATCACCGTGGAATGACCTTATATTGACACTCCCGGGGCACTTTGCCTCAAAGGCGGTTCTATGACCGCCTTTTTTGTGGGTTGGCGCATTATCACCGTAGTGCCTCAATAGAAAAGCTT
>DHHJ01000005.1 GCA_002403205.1 Anaerolineaceae bacterium UBA4775 | reverse complement strand
GGACATTACTACTTTGCCGTAACAAGACAGGATTGGACATCGGATAGCTATAAATCCGGATAAAGCAATCCTGAATACCGCCCTGCTTTAGGAGTTTGTCGCGCTGAAATCCATATTGACATTAAATGCGTATGGGGACGGCATGTCGTGCCCCAACCTTCTGAATATGGGTAATATGGGCTGGTTTACCAACAACTTTCAATTTTATATTGCCGATACGCCTTATTCCTGGTAAAATCCTTTAGCTTGTTCGTTGTACCCTTCGAACAAGACTATCCTAAAAGCACGAAAGGGCTTGAAAACATGAAAGTACTATTGATCAAAGACGTTTACAAACTGGGACGCGCAGGCGAAATCAAAAAGGTCGCCGCAGGTTACGGCCGCAACTACCTGATCCCCCAGGGATTGGCCATCCCGGCCTCCCCTGGTGCCTCAGAGCAGGCAGAGCGCATTAAGGTCAAGGCAACTGAGCGCCGTGCGGCCCTCAACGAGGAATTGAGCGATGTCGCTGAAGTCCTCAACGGCAAGACCCTCACCTTCCCGGTCAAGGCAGGTGAAACCGGACGGTTGTATGGTTCCGTCAGCGATGACGACATCATCAACTTGATTGAGGCGCATTACGAAATCGAGCTGGAAAAACGCCAGGTCGAAACTGAACCCATTCGCCAATTGGGCACCTACACCGTGCCGATCCATCTGACCATGGACCTTGTCCCTGAGGTTACCGTGATCGTCCATCGCGAAGGTGAACCACCAGTCGCTAAGGCTGAAGAAGAAGCACTTGAGCCTGAGATCATCGAGACAGCCACTGAGGTTGAACCACAGGTAGAGGAAATCGAACCTGAAGAATCACCTGAAGACCTCGCAGAGACCGAAAGTGAAACAGCCGAGGGGGATGAAGCAGAACCCGAAGCTTAACCCGAGGATCCCACCTGCAAACAAACCGGCCTGTTAACGATCAACGCGACAGGCCGGTTTCCATTTGGCATATAATACACCTATGGCACAAAAAATTGGTGCGCAACTAAAACAAATCCGTGAAACCCAGGGCATTCCCCTGGAGGAGATCGCGCATAAAACCCACATCTCCCTAGTCTACCTCCAGTCCATCGAAGACGGAGACGATGAAGCGCTGCCCTCAATAGTCCAGCTGCGCGGCTTTTTGCGGCTTTACGCGCATGAATTGGGCGTCAGCCTTGATACTTTGGAAAAGGGTGAGCAACACCCACCCATTGATGAAGCACCCAAACCCGATGAAGGTGAAACTGGACTCGAGGGATCCCGCGAAGAACCATCCTCGGAGGAGGCACCACCTGCACCTCAAGAACCCCAGGAATCCACTAAGTTTGATGCCGCTTTGCCCGTAACCCCCGTAATTCAGCCAGAAATCAGCGCAGATGCCACACCGCTCACCGAATCCGCACAAATCTTCCAGTCGATCGGTGCCAAGATCCAAAATCGTCGTGAATTGCTCAGCTTATCCCTTAAAGAGGTCAACGAAAATACCCGGATCCGGGAAGCCTATCTTGCATCCATTGAAGAGGGCAAGTTCCATCAACTGCCCTCGCCAGTTCAGGCCAAGGGGATGCTGGTTAATTATGCTGAATTCCTCAATCTGGATACCAATGCCCTGCTTCTCGAATATACCGATGCCCTGCAATTGCAGCGGATTGAAAAACAGGGGCAGCTCCAACAGCAAAAACGACGCACGGCCAGGGAACTCTCCCCCACGGCATTGCGTTTGAAAAATTTCTTTTCGCTCGACTTGCTGGTCATCCTGGGTTTGTTTATCACCCTGACGGTCTTTGTGATCTGGGGGGTCAACCGGATCCTGGCCACCGACCCGGCAGAAGACCTTGAAAACGAGATACCCGGCGTTTCGGATGTGCTTCTGGCAACAGACACGCCTGATGCGCTGGCAACCCAGGATCCAGAAACCGATGAGATCACGCAGCAAGCCCCCGATGAAGATGTGCAGGAACCGGTTGAGCCATTGTTCACACCTGTTGTGAGCACAGACCCGATCAATGTCATCTTGATCCCCCGCCAAAGGCTGTGGGTGCGGGTGACCGTTGACGAAGAAATCGTTTTCCAGGGCCGGTTGCTGCCCGGCAACGCCTATGACTATTCAGGCCAGGAGCGGGTGGATATCCTGACGGGAAATGCAGGAGCATTGCAAATTTTATTCAACAACGAAGATATCGGTTCAGCAGGCCTGATTGGCAGGGTCGCTGAGATCAGCTTTGCAAAAAGCGGGTTGGTATCGTCTCCTCCCAGCAGCCCAAGTCTGCCTGAAATTACACCAACCCCTACCCCAGACCAAGATGATGACGAAACGAACTAAAGACACCTATCATTTAATTTCTCTCGGCTGTGCCAAGAACCTGGTCGATTCTGAATCCATGGCACAGTTGATGAACCGCCACGGTCTAAGGCCGACCAGCCTGCCCAGCGATGCAGAGTATTTGATTGTCAACACCTGCGGGTTCCTTTCTGCCGCACGAGAAGAAGCGATTGCCGTGCTCAAAGACCTCGCCAGCAAAAAAATGCCCTGGCAAAAACTGATTGCCGCCGGTTGCATGCCGGAACTTCACAGCCAGGACCTTCTGGAGACTGTTCCCGGCCTGGATGGTGTTATGGGCACCCGCCGCTGGATGGACATTCTCGATGTGCTCGCTGCAGCGGGTCAACGCGTCCCCGGGCGGCCGTATATGCATTATTCTCCCGGTTTAAGGCCAGCGGATGACGATGGGTCAACCAACCGCCTGGCCATCCAGGGAGGCAGCGCGTACATCAAAATCGCCGATGGCTGCCGGCGAGCCTGTGCCTTCTGCCTGATCCCCCACATCAAAGGCGACCTGGTCAGTAGGCCGATTAGCCAAATCCTGGATGATGCCAAAATCCTTCAGGATCAAGGCACCAAGGAAATCATCCTCATTGCCCAGGACACGACGGATTATGGCCACGATTTGGGATTGCGAGACGGCCTTTCGGAGTTACTTGAAGCGCTGCTCCCGGCCATTCCACATGTCCCCTGGGTCCGATTAATGTACGGCTTCCCCGGGTATGTGAGCGAAAACCTGATCCAACTGATGAAGAGCGAGCCACAAATTCTGCCTTACCTCGATATGCCACTCCAGCATGCCGACCCAGCCATCCTGCGTGCCATGCGCCGCCCGAGCGATATCCACGCCGTTCGTGAAAACCTGGCCCACATCCGTTCGATCGTAGAGGATATCGCCCTGCGGACCACCATGATCGTGGGCTACCCTGGTGAGGATGAAGCATCCTTCCAAAAACTGGTCGATTTTATTCAAACCGTTCGCTTTGACCATTTAGGCACCTTCCCTTATTCATTCGAGCCCGGTGCGCCAGCCGAACCCCTCGGTGATCCGATCCCTGAACATGTCAAAATTGAACGGGTGGAACAGATGATGCAAATCCAGGCTGAAATTTCATTGGAGCGCAATCAACGCTTCATCGGCCGGGTCATACAGGTTCTGATCGAAGGTGTTGACGAGGAAAACAAAATTTCGATTGGGCGCTCTTACCGTGATGCGCCTGAAATTGACGGGTTGGTTCTGGTTGAAGGCCTTGCCCCCATTGGTGAATTGGTCCAGGTCAAGGTCAACAGTGGCATCACTCACGACCTGGTCGGTAAACTAGTTACTTCGCCATCCACCTAAAACAACAAGCCACCCTGAATTCACTGGGTGGCTTTTTATTGTTTTGGATTAATGCAGGGGTTATCCCCCTGAGTTTTGCGTCGGTTCGACTGTCGGCTCTGCTGTGGGTTCTCCTCCAGGCTCCTCAGGCGCGCCATTGGTAGGCTCAACAGTTGGTGTCGGAGTTTCAGCAGGCGGTACCTGCTCTTCACCCTGTGAAGGTTGTTCGCCGCGCAAGCAGGCTTCGGCAGCATCCTGTGCCAGCGGCTGAACCTCTGGATCCGGGCTTATGGACTGTGCTTTCTCAAAATATGCTTGTGCCTCGCAAAACTCGCCTGCGGTCATGAGCTCCTGTGCATATTCAACAGCCCCGATGCGATAGCGGTCCGTGGCTGTCATAAAAGTGCCATCCCGCAAATTCGGCAGGTGAGGATAGACCTGCTCAAAATAGAACACAACCTGCGACCAATCGACTTCCCAAAAACTGGCACCTGTCAGATACAGTCTCGTCCAGGTCCGCAAGCCTTCTGCCCGCGAATCTAATGGCGCAAAGCGTTCTGCCAAAGAAAGATCATAGATCCCGGGCTCCAAACTGCCCTCCACCAAAATCTTGTGGAGCCCACGGTTGCGCAAAGCAATATACAGCATCCCGTCAACCTCAACAGCCCGATAAGTGAGATTATTTTCGCGCAATGCTGCGATCGTGCGAATGGCCTCATCCCAGGCTCCCTCGCCAACCATTGCCAATGCGGTCTCAAAGAGCTCTTCCACTGGACGTAAATCAGGTGTGGGGGTGACAACAGGTTCAATGGGTGTGGGTGATGGCCGGGGTGTCGGCGTACCGATCGATGAAATCATGAGCAAGGTTTGGCTGTAAAGCTCACCGATTTCAGTCAGATTCTCATCATTGAGAAAATCAGTCATCTCCTCAAGGATCCAGTCCAAACGGTCTAGTGCAACCTGGTAACGGCCTTCCTCAATGTCTGATCGGGCGCTATCCAGTTGCGTCTGGATCCTTGACGCTGCCTGGGACTCGGCCAGCGATACCCGGTCGTTGATCCCCCGTGCTGCGCCGGAAACCCCGGCCAGGATCAGGATCACAAAGACGACAAAAATGCCGGTTAAAATCCAGCCTGAGCGCCGTTCAAAGAACTTTCTCTTGGTTTTCTTTGGCTGTGCTTCTTCGGTGTGTTCAGTTGTAGATTGTTCGTTTGCGTTCATGGGCAGGATTATACCTTATCGCCTTTAAAGTTGAACTAGCAATTGAATTTCCTTCCAGATCGGCACAGCCCCCGCCAAAGCTCCCACCCCAATGGCCCCGACGGCTAAAAACAGCCCCGAAAGCGGGATGGGGAGCACCGACATCACCAGCCAGGTAGCCACCCCGGCCAGCAGAGCACTCAATAGTGCTCGCAATACGGCACCACCCATCTTGAATTTCTCTGCAAGATTCCGGTTAAGCAGCACCAATAATGCCAATCCTTGAATGCTATACGAAATAGTATTAGCCAGGGCAATCCCGCTATAAGAAAGCCAGCTCATCAACGGGATCGCGGTACCGAGGTACAGGAAGAAACCCGCAGCTGAAACAGCCATCGGCACCCGCGCGTTTTGCTTGGCATAGAAAGAACGCACTCCCAATTCGACCAGGTTATGGCCTAACAGTCCGATCAAAAACCCCTGGGCAGCCCGCACAATCATCTGTGATTCCTGCATTGAGAACCCAAAGGCCGTTTGAATCAGCGGCAGGCTCGTCAGCGAAATGATGACGGTGATAGGCAAAGACAGCGCGATCATCACCTTCAAAGAACGTTCAATTGTGTTTTTAAAAGCAATTTCCTGGCCTGCTGCCAGGTGATCGGACAAGGTTGGCAGCAGCGCAGTCGCAATGGCGGTACCGATCATGGTCTGCGGCACCTGCTGGATCCACCAGCCAAAACTCAACGCCGTCACCGCGCCCACCTCCAGCCGCGAGGCCAGGTTGTCCTGCGCAAGAAAGATCAACTGGATAAAAACCATACTTACCAAGCGGGGTCCCATCAACCAGAGCACTTTACGCACCGCCTGATCTCGAATATTCATTTTTGGAAACCACTTGAAATTAAACTTGGCCAACCCGGGGATTTGGATTAGCAAGTGCAGCGCAGCCCCTATGATCACCCCGTACACGAGCCCATGAATCCCCAGCCCGAAACCGGGCAGCTGCAGCCCACCAATCCGGTAGCCCACATCGGGTGCTAAAATGACTGCCCCAAAGATCTTACCGCCATCATAGACCAGGGGGGCGATCGCTGGCAAGAGAAAATGCTGGTTGGCCTGCAAACCGGCCATCACCAACCCGCTGATGGAAAAGATTAGGGTGGCAATCAAATTCAACCGCATCAATTGGACTGCCAGATCCTGCTGGCCTGACGTGAAACCAGGCGCAATTCCCAGTTCCCAGCGAATTAAGGGCTGGGCAAACAGCGCAATCACCACCGCCAAAACGGCTGTGACGACAAAGGCCAGGTTGGCTATCTGGGAAAACAGCTTCCATGATGCCTCCCGCCCCTGTTTGACCAGGGTTTCGGAGAGGATCGGGATGAAGGCGATTGCCAGGGCACCCCCCGAAATCAGCGCAAACAGCAGGTCGGGCAGGTTATTGGCAGCGTTGAACACATCCAGCTCGGCAGATAAACCAAATTGGCGGCCGATGATGATGGTTCGGAACAAAGCCAGCACTTTATCCAAGCCAAAGAAAACAAACAAAAGCAGCGATACACGGGTCAAACGGCTGGTTTTCTTCATAAAACGCCTCTCCTGCGATGAGGATAAACTGCCCTGATTATGCCATATTCCCATCCAACTGACCAGTAAGGCCGATTTAGCCTTCTCAACCCTGGTTCGGGGATGTTACAATTAACCCTATGGACGATAAACCCACCACTGGCAAACTCTACATCGTCGCCACCCCCATCGGCAACCCGAAGGATATCACCCAGCGCGCTTTGGAAATCCTCAAACAGGTGGACGCCGTCATCTGTGAGGAGTATGCCAGGGCAGTCGCTTGCTGCATCAAATCGGCGTTGAAAACGACCTGGTGACCCTCAACGAGCACAACGAAGCCCAGGAAGCCCCCAACATCATGGTGCGCCTGACCCGGGGCGAGTCCATGGCCATCATCTCCGATGCCGGAACGCCGGTTTTCGCAGACCCCGGCCAGCACCTGCTTGGACTGCTTTACCAGGCCGGCATCCCGATCTCACCGGTTCCCGGCCCTGCCTCGCTCATGGCCGCCCTGTCTTTATGTGATTTCCCCATCGACCGGTTCATTTTTGCCGGTTTCCCGCCCCGCAAAAGCCAGCACCGCGAAGGGTTCCTGGCGAAATATCGTCACGAATCCGTCCCCGTCATCTTGATGGACACGCCCTACCGTCTGACCAAATTGCTGGGTGAAGTCCAATCCGTTTTTGGGGAAAGCCAGGATATCCTGCTGGCCTGCGATCTGACTCTTAAAAAAGAAGCCATTTTTCGAGGTCAGGTTGGCCGAATCCTGCCCAGGGTGTCCGGCCAGAAGCGTGAATTCATCCTGGTCATCAACCTCAACAAGCCAAAGAGGACCCGCTGAAATGCCAAGTACCGCAGAAATGCACATCAGAGACAAAAGCCTCCTGCTGCCAGCCTTCCTGCCTGATGCGACCCTGGGTTATGTGCGCGCGGTCGATTCCCGGGACCTTGAACAAATCAAAATCCAGGGTCTGGTCATGAACACCTTTCATCTGATGCAAAAGCCGGGGTCGAGCACGATTCAGGCGTTCCGTGGCTTGCACCGCTTTGCGGATTGGCCCCATGTCATTGTCACGGATTCGGGCGGTTTCCAGGCCTACTCCCTCATCCACCAATCGGACCAGTTCGGCACCCTCACCGATCGCGGTATCCAGTTTCGCCCGGACGGCAAAGGCCGCAAGTTCCTCCTCTCCCCTGAAAAAAGCATCCAATTACAGATCAGCTATGGCAGCGATGTGGTCATCTGCCTCGATGACTGCACCCACGTGGATGCCTCCCGCCAGGAGCAGGAATTATCTGTCGAACGCACCCTGGATTGGGCCAAACGCTGCCGGCGAGAATATGACCACCAGCTCAACCAAAGAAATACCGTTGAAGCGAACCGTCCGCTGATCTTTGCAGTGATCCAGGGGGGCGGGTTTCCCGATCTGCGCAAGAAATGTGCTGAAGGGCTGCTGGAGATCGGGTTTGATGGGTATGGCTACGGCGGATGGCCCCTTGATTCACGGGGTAACTTGCTCACAGAGATTATCGCCCTGACCCGGGAGCTTGTTCCCGCAGAATTTCCCATGCACGCCCTCGGAATCGGCCATCCGGTCAACCTGGTAGAGACCTATCGCCTTGGTTATGACATCTTCGATTGTGCTTTGCCCACACGGGATGCCCGTCACGGGCGCTTGATGCGGTACACCGTCCCGCCCGACACCCCATTGAGCGGAGAAGAATGGCTCGAATATGTCTATATCCAGGACAAGAAACACATCAAAGAAAGCCGGGGAATCTCAGCCTATTGCGATTGCCCCGTCTGCCAGCATTTCAGCCTGGGCTACCTGCATCACCTCTTCAAAACTGGGGATTGGCTCTATCAGCGCCTGGCGACCCTTCACAACCTACGCTTTATGACCCAGCTCACAGAAAGGCTGCGGGCTGACCGTGAATAAAACACAACCGGAAGCGCTCATGGCCCAGGTGCGGTCCAACCCCAAATACGCCGCCATCACCGAAGACCTTGTTTTGCGGCTCAGCCAAGAAGCCCTCACCAGTGGCCTTTCCGGCAAGCCAGCGGTAAAGTTCGTGCGTAACAAACTGCACCAGGTGGGTGGTGCATACTTTAAACGTGACATCGATTACACCGAGGCTGCCCGCACCCTGGCAGAACTCCCGCAGCAACTGGATGCGCAGGAAGTCTGGGCGTTCTGCCGCACTCTGATGCAATCTCACGCGTCCACGGCAGAACGGCTGCCCATCATAGGGGACTTTTACACAACCTGCCTGGCCTCAATTGCCCCCATCACCAGTATTCTCGACCTGGCCTGCGGGCTCAACCCCCTGTCCCTCCCCTGGATGCCGGTTGCTGCCAACCTGCAGTATCACGCCTGTGATATCTACCTGGACATGCTGGGCTTGATCGATTCTTTTTTGGAGCATTTCAATATCACCGGCTCAGCCAGTTCGTGCGACCTGGTCAGCCAGGTACCGCGAAATCGAGTGCAGGTGGCCTTTTTGCTTAAATCCATCCCCTGCCTGGAACAAATGGATAAACGCATTGCCACAGCACTGCTTACAGCCATCAAGGCAGAGCATATCCTGGTATCCTTCCCCATTCACAGCCTCGGCGGACGGCAAAAAGGCATGTTCGCCTTTTACCGGGACCACTTCTATGACCTGGTGGCAGGCCAGCCCTGGGCGGTGCTTGAGTTTGAGTTCAAGACCGAACTGGCCTTTTTGGTGACAAAATGAAGTTTGACGACCATCGCATCAAAGAAATGACCGTCAATATGCTCGACTCAAAAAAATATCGCCATGCCGGTTTGAACCCGGCCACAGTTGAAGACCTGATTAAGCAGCAAGCCCCACTGCATGCCTCAGAAAAAGCCCTTCTCAAAGCCGTTCGGCGGAAATTGCATAATATCGTCGCACCCTACCTGGGGGAACCGGATTATGCTGCCCTGACCGAGGAGTTGCAGCACATCCAGGTTGATGCGCTCACGGCTGAACCCTTGCAGGCTTTCTGCTTAAAAGTGCTGTCTGCGCACGCTTCCACCGCAGAGCGCATCCCACTCATGCCCACATTCTATGCGCGTTTGTTTGCGGAAACAGGCCGGCCGACGGTCATTCTAGACCTGGCGTGCGGCTCGCATCCCCTGGCCTTTCCCTGGATGGGTCTGCCCCCTGAGACCCAATACCACGCCTACGACATCCTCCAGCCCCGGGTGGACTTCATCAACCAGTTCTTCGAGAAACTGGGTTTAGCACCCCTGGCAGAAAACCGGGATATCCTCGTTAACCCGCCCACCCAGACAGCCGATTTAGCGCTCTTCTTCAAAGAAGCCCATCGGTTTGAAAAACGGCAGCCCGGGTGCAACCGTGCCTTCTGGGCCAGCCTCAATGCCGCCAAATTGGCAGTATCCCTGCCCAGCCACGACCTGGCAGGCACCCACAGCCTGCTTGAGGGCCACCGCAAGCTGATCCATGCCAACCTGCCTGTCCGTCGCAAAGTGTCTGAACTCGCCTTTGAGAATGAAGTCGTCTTCCTGATTGAAAAAAACGGGGAATCCTGACATGACCCAACCCCCGTCATCTCCTCGGTTCTCAGACAGCCTGAAGCGGTTTACGGGCATCCTTTCAGAAGACGACCTTCGGAAAATCATCGCCATCCAGGATGCGGCTCTGCCGACGGGACTTCGGATCAACCCCCTCAAAGCCGACCCAACCGCAGCGATTGTAGCTCTAGCCCAACGTTACAACTGGCAGGTCACTCCGCTGGCCTTTTGCGACCATGCCTGGCTGATCCACTCCGCCGACTTCTCGCCGGGCCGCACCATTGAGCATCGATTGGGCGAATTTTACCTGCAGGATGCTGCATCGATGGTACCGGTCAGCCTGTTCGATTTCGATACACCCCGCCCGCGCATCCTCGATATGGCTGCCTCACCCGGTGGTAAAACCACCCACCTGATCGACAGGGCACAAGATCAGGGCTTGATCCTTGCCAACGACGCCAGCCGGTCACGCATCCCTGCCCTGAGGTCAGTGCTCGCGACCTGGGGTGGGGTCAACCAGGTCGTGACGAACTTCCCCGGCGAGTCTTTTGGGGCATGGTTCCCCGAAACCTTTGATTTCGTGCTGCTCGACGCCCCTTGCAGTATGGAAAATCTGCGCCCAACGCCCAACCATCCCCTGAGACAGACCACCCAGGGAGAACGCCTGCGCTTACAGGAACGGCAAATCCAGTTGCTGATCAGCGGGCTGGGAGCACTCAAAATCGGCGGCCAAATCGTGTATGCCACCTGCTCCCTTGCGCCTGAGGAGGACGAAGCGGTCATCGATCGGGTTTTGCGGGCCCACAGCGGTGCCTTCGTCGTTGAACAAGTCGCCGATCGGCTGCCCTTCAAAACGCCAGGGTTGACCGCGTTTGAAAATGAGACCTATCACCCCTCGTTGGTCCATGCTTTGCGACTTTGGCCCCACTTAACCGGCATGTCGGGGTTCTTCTGTGCACGCCTTAAAAAGGTCAGGCCGCTCCCCATCGCACCTGAAACACCCCCCAGTCGAGAGTTTGCGCGGACCGGCCTTGCACCAGCGTCCCCGTTGCTGCAAAGTGACATAAACACGCAATTATTGGGGCGTTACGGCTTCGATCTGCTGGAAGTTATGCAGGCCAGCCAGGCCAGGTTATTCACCCGGCACGCAAGTGTATTTTTAATCCCTGGGGCTTATCTTGAGCAGTTTTCAACCCTGCCCTTTGAATATATCGGGCTGCCGCTAGGCCAATGGCTCGGAGATACCCTGCAACCCGCCCATGAGTTCTTCAGCCGATTCGGCCGCTTTTTCACCAGAGGAAAAATCCGCATTGAAGATGACCAGGTTGACACCTGGACTGCGGGACGAGATATCCGCTACCCCAACACAGACCGCACACCTGCCGGTCAATACCTGCTTGTTGAGGATAGAGATGGGCGGATTTTAGGTATGGGAAAACTGCTTGAGCGGCGCTTGAGGAACATGCTCCCCCGGGCTCAAGTCTAAGTCTTTAATATATTTTTCTCTCTTGACTCTTATATCCGCATACACACCATGATATTGCTCTGGCATCAGCCTGGCAATTTCAAGCATAATTGCATCCGTCGCAGCTTGCAGCACCTGTTTATCCCGGCGCTGTCCGCCCAGGTTCAGCTTGAAGGGTTCACCAACCTTGATCGTCATCCTAGGGCGCTTAAGTTTTCGCCAATCAGATTTACAATTTTCATGCCCAAAATAAGCAATCGGCAGAATGGGCACATCGCACTTGCTGGCCAGGATGGCAACTCCCGGTTTTCCCCTGATCAGGCAGCCATCTCCTGTGCGGGTCCCTTCCGGTGCAATCCCCAAGATTTTTCCCTCATCCAGTGCTTTTATGGCCTCTGCAAAGGCGTTAAAGTCTGCCAGTGAGCGGTCAATTGGAATGCCCTGCCACTGGTTGAACAAAAAAGCCATGAAGGGGTTGTCCCAGGTCTCTTTTTTTATCAGGCCGGTTATCGGCCGCGGGACCATTTGGGTGATGATCACAGGTGCATCGAGGAAATTGACGTGGTTCATCACCACCAGAAACGGGCCGCGTTGCGGAACTTTATTAAGCTCTGACCTGTCAATTTTCAGCAAAACATGCGTCAGCGCCCTGATTACGCCGTTTACCAACTTTGTCAACATCATCTTACCCACACACCAAGCTGAGCCGCTGCTGGAAAACATCCACTTCCAGTTCATGGCCTGCTACGCAGATCGTTTCGCCATCTGCATGCACTGGCAGGACGCCATCCAGGGCTTTGATCTTGATCGATCTGCCCGTTGGCATCTTGATCGCAGGATGGGCCTCCTGCGTTCCGGACATGACCTTCGGGAATAACCCCAGGATTTCCCATCGTGAGACCTGCCCGGCAATGCATAGATTCAATACTCCATCCTCTGACGACGAATCGGGGGCAAACAAGAAGGAACCGCCCATCCTCCGGCCATTCATCAAAGACACCAGCAGGCAGGGCTGCTCAACGATCTCACCGTCGATATCCAGCTGGATGTTTGGGGCATTAAAGAATAAAAAGATCGTCTTAATGGCCGCAATCAGGTAACCAGGAACGCCGCTGATAAATGACGGAAGTTTTGCTGCCTCAAATCCCACCACGGTATCAAAGCCGATCCCGATGCCATTCCCGAAATATCGACCTTCCGGGTAATCACCGCCTTTGACAAAACCGATATCCACTTTGCGGGTTTTGCCGTCAGCCAGCAACTGGCAGGCTGCTTCCAGCTCCTGGGGGATGCCCATGCCGTATGAAAAATCGTTTCCCCGGCCTACCGGCAATACGGCCAGATGGGGAAAATCAGGCACCCCGTTCTCAGCTTTCATCATCCCGTTTATGACCTCGTTGACCGTGCCATCACCGCCTGCAGCGACCACAGCGTGGTAATCACCGCCGCAGGCTTCCTCCGCCAGTCGGATTCCGTGCCCCGGATACTGGGTATATTTCAGATCGTACTCAATGCCTAATCCATCCAATATCGCCTGGATTTCTGGCATGGCTTTCTTGGCTGCACCTTTTCCGGCAGCAGGGTTGACAATAATGCAATATCGGTTCAATTTTCTTTCCTATTCATAGAGACGATTTATGATTATAACCCTGTGGGGTGATTAAAGTTACAAAATCATATCACACAATGGGAGCGAGTATGTCGGTTTGTGAATGGTTAATGATATCGATGGGATTTTGTGCTTTAAACCAGATTTGACGCTATGTTGATTTTCGTGGAGATAACCCCGTACTCCCGCATTTTCAATGCCTTCAGGACAGTTGACCCAGTTGATAAAGCACCAGTGCCGGAAAGATAATTGCGGCTGTTTCCATCCGCAGGATACGTGCCCCCAGGGAGACCACCTGGAACCCGGCTGCAACAGCCTGGTTCACCTCTTCTTCTGAAAAACCGCCTTCAGGGCCGACGAACAGGGACAGAGCATCCACAGATTGCCCCTTTAGCGCGGATTCGAGCGAAGCGCTGTTGTTAGCGGATTCTTCCCAGGCCATCAGGTTAAGCCTGAACGATCTTGCCGCTTCACTTAAAGCTTCCAGCAGGGATGTTGCCGGGTTGAGGGCGGGCAGCCTTCCCCGGCCGGATTGCTCTGCAGCTTCCCGGATAATGCGCACCCATCGAGCCTGTCTTTTTGGCGTCAATTCGGGCGATTGCACCAAAGTGCGGGCAGAAATGAACGGACAAAAAGCAGATACGCCGATTTCAGTCCCTTTTTGTAGGATCCACTCGACCTTTTCACGGCTCGTCAAACCAAAATACAGCGTAAGGTGAACGTCAGGCTCGGATGAGACCGCCTTCTTTTCAATGATCTCACCCGTCAACGATGAACCGGGTGCACCGCCCTGCAGCCTGACATGATACAGCAAACCGCTGTTGTCCAGCACGCCAACTTGATCCCCATTGCCCAATCTAAGCACATGGGTGATCTGATAGCTGACATCGCCAGGAAAGGTCACTTGAAGACCATTAAGATAATTGGGGGGAATAAAAAATCTGTGCATATCAAGGTATACTAAATCTGCTAATAAAATCTGGAGCCTGAAATGGAAAAACCAGCCGAAAGCCCGACCCCGACAACTTTCAAATACCTTGACATCCTGACTGTGGTATTTGTATTGGTGCTGGTGCTCAGTAATGTGGCCTCATCGGCAAAAATCATCGATTGGGGTATCAGCCTGGGCACCCTCCCGTTGAGCTTTGATGCGGGGACAGTCCTGTTTCCGATCAGCTATATCATCGGTGATGTGCTCACCGAGGTGTATGGTTTCAAACGCTCCCGCCGGATCATCTGGATCGGGTTTGGCATGCTGGCCTTCAGCGCCCTGGTCTTTTGGCTGGTGCAAGTGCTCCCCGGCGAAGCCACCTGGCAGGTCAGCGTCGGTCAGTACAGCTATGACCAGATCCTGGGGAGCATGAGCTCAGGCGCCATTGTGGTGGCCAGCCTGACAGGCTACCTGGCTGGCTCCTTCTCAAATGCCATCATGATGGCCGCGATGAAGGTGCTCACCAAGGGAAAATTATTATGGACGCGCACCATCGGCAGCAGCATCGTGGGTCAGGCCTTTGACACCTTTGCCTTCATCCTGGTCGCTTCCTGGCTGGGGGTCTTTCCCCTGAGCCTGTTCTGGAGCCTGACCATTACCAATTATATCTTTAAACTCATTGTTGAAGTTGTCGTCACCCCCATCACCTACTGGGTGGTCAACGGTTTGAAACGCTCAGAGGGAGTGGACGTTTTCGACGACGGGACGAATCTCTCCCCCTTTAAATTCTGATCCACCCGGTTAGCGGGCGCCTTCGATCACCACAGTGTATTCACCCCGTGGGCTTTCTTCGCTTAACAAAGCAATCAGCTCGCTCAACCGTCCTCGCAGGACGGATTCGAACTTCTTTGTCAGATCGTTCGCCAGGGCAGCGTGTCGATCGCCCAATTCCGTCAGTGCATCCGCCAGAAAAGCCTGGATCCTGTGCGGGCTTTCATAGAATATCAATGTATGGGGAGAACCAGCCTCTTCAGCAATAAAGCGCCGCCTCGCCCCAGGCTTGCGGGGTGGAAACCCTTTATATGTAAAACTATGCGCAGGCAAGCCAGACAATGACAGTGCCAGCACCACCGCCGAAGGCCCGGGAATTGCCGTGACCGGAATCTCATTCTCGATGGCAGCCTGCACCAGGGAATAGCCCGGGTCAGAGATCCCCGGCGTCCCTGCACTGGTGACCACCGCAATCGACTTGCCATCCAACAGCATTTCCGTTAACTTAGGGACGACTTTCTTCTCGTTGAAGGCGTGGTAGCTTTTTTGAGGTTTGTGAATGTCATAATGCTGCAACAAAATTGAGGTCTTGCGCGTATCCTCACTTGCGATCAGGTCAACATTACGCAAAACATCCAAAGCGCGCAAGCTGATATCGCCGAGATTTCCAATCGGGGTTGCCACCAGGTACAACAAAGGTCAGGACCTCCCGTCTAATGCATGCTGAAGCATACGGGTAGCTTGATGTGTATTGATAAATTGAACCGCCCGCATGCCAAATGCGCGGGCTGCCCAGATCTTGGGCAAATGGTCATCTATCAGTAGAGAAGTCTCAGGGTTTGCGTTCAGGCGCTGCATGGCAATTTCTAAAATTTTGGGATCGGGTTTTATGAAACCCTCTTCAGCAGAGATGATGATCGCATCCACGTAGTGATGTAAATGTAACACCTCTTCCATCAATCGCCGTGATTGATCTCCGGCATTGCTCAAGATAGCTGTTTGATAGTTTTCCAGCAACCCACCCAATAAACGCACCATCTGGCGGTTAAAATGGCGCTTAGAGGATACCTGACGCCGAAAGAATGCGATCAGTTCAGGTTTCACATGCCACTTTTCAGCCATGACGGACCAGATATGATTCTCTGGAACCTTACCCAGGCAAATATCCTTGATCAGCGGCGCATCATGTGGATTCTCAATCAAAGCCAACACCTCGGGGTGATCATTCAAGCCCAACAGGTTTTTCCATTTGCTGATCCAGCGATAATCTGGTGTTTTAATCAGTGCACCGCCGAAGTCAAAAAAGACCGTTTTACTCAAGAAAATTTCTCACAGCAGTTGTTTATGTCTCCCTACAATTGTACCGAAGGAAATTAATTTGGAAGCGGCAAAATTGCCGAAAACCCATTAAAAATGCTTGCTATGGCTTCTGTTGAATAGATCGGTCAAAATTATCAAGCCTTACAGTGCTTTTTTGTCAAATTATGTCCTAAAAATCAATAAGGGGGACATCTTCGCCATGCAATCAATGTCACGGCAAAGTTAAAATGTCCTAATTGGGCACATGAACAGGCTTTCCGTTGATCTTTTTGCCATACGCTCTCCAAGGATGATCTGGCGCTGGTTTACTATCTCTTCGTTCAATATCCTTGCCAGTCGCCACTGCCTTTCGTTTGGGTTGCCGAATAACCCTATTGAATACAAGGGGCGTCTGATCTAATATAACCCTGATTTTTCCATGTTCATTTTCCAGGACAGTGACTTCCCGATCCCTAAGGGCATAGACTGGCTGATCGGTTTGGATTTGATAAATCACCCGATCATATTGAAATTGCAG
>DHHJ01000034.1 GCA_002403205.1 Anaerolineaceae bacterium UBA4775 | reverse complement strand
TATGGAAATTCTTGACAGAAACAATCATAGGTTGGCATTGGCATTTCTCCGGTTCTTGTTCTACAATACATTATAATCAAGGACTGAATTTTTTCAGGTGAGGGACTTGACCATCCTTCCAGCGGTGCTGGAAATCGCAACACAGCTTTACAGATTGGAAATTTAATTGATGAATATCGATTTCGAATTGAAACAACCGATACAAACCGCCTTGCTGATCGTCATCTCGGGACCGTCCGGAATTGGCAAGGATGCCGTTGTGCAGGGCCTCCAGGCGCGTGAGCTGCCCTTTCATTTTGTGATCACAGCAACAACCCGTCCCCCGCGCAAGAACGAAGTCCACGGGGAAGATTACTTCTTTTACAGCAAAGAGGATTTTGAAGCTTTGATCGAATCAGAAGAACTTCTCGAGCACGCCTGGGTCTATTCCGATTATAAAGGAGTGCCTAAATCTCAGGTAAGGTGTGCCCTCGATAGCGGTGAGGACGTCGTCATGCGGCTGGACTTCCAGGGGGCAAAAACAGTGCGAGAGCTGTGCCCGGATGCCATCTTAATCTTCCTGACGGCCAGCACCAAAGAGGAGTGGCTCCAGCGCCTGAAAAGCCGCCGCAGCGAATCGGATGAGGAAATGGCACTGCGCATCCGTACCGCCAAACAGGAATTCGAATCCCTGGACATCTTTGACTATATCGTCGTCAACCAGCAGGGACAGCTCGATCAAACCCTCGACATCATTGAAAACATCATCACAGCCGAACATCACCGCGTGCACCCCCGCAAGGTGTCGCTATGAACAACAGATCACAGCCAACCGGGTACGAACCACAACGCGAAGCCATCCGGGTGCAAATGCCCGACCGCAAACCCGTGGTGACCATCGCGTTGGTCGTCCTCACCACCTTGACTTTCGCCCTCCAAATGCTCCTGCAGGGCATCACCGGCAGTGATGTGCTGTTCCTCTATGGTGGCAAGATCAACATCTTCATTATGATGGGCCAGGTCTGGCGCTTGTTGACCCCTGTACTTTTACACGGGTCGGTTTTGCATATTGCCTTGAACATGTACGCGCTGTATCTCATCGGCCGCAGGCTGGAACGCTTCTACGGTCCAGGGCGCTTCTTGCTCCTGTACGTCTTATCGGCCTTTGCGGGCAACGTGCTCTCATTTGTGCTGACCCCCGCCCCCTCGTTGGGAGCATCAACCTCCATCTTTGGGATCTTTGCTGCTGAAGGCATGTTCATTTACCAGAACCGCAAGCTTTTCGGGCAGTTTCGCACCCGCCAGGCGATCATCAACCTCGGTGTGGTATTGATCATCAACCTATCTTACGGGTTCATGCCTGGTACCAACATCGATAATATGGGCCATATCGGCGGATTGCTGGGAGGCATTTTCTTCGCCTGGAAAGCCGGACCTCTGCTTAAACTCACCGGTCAGCCGCCCTTTTTCTCGGTGACCGATGCACGCAAACAGGGTGATGTGGTCATCGCCAGTATCGTGGTGCTGGTGGGCTTCGCAGTCATCTCCCTGATCCCCTTCGTGACGGGCTGATCTGCAGAACACAATCCGTACAAGGACAGAGAAAAACAAAACGCCCCTTAGTGACCTAAGCGGCGTTTTCTACTTAACCGGCTTGCTTTACTCAATCAGGAATACATCACCTGCTGTGGTGCCCTGCACTTCGGGATAAAAATATTGCCAGGTATGGGCAGGCAGCACCTGGTAAGCCCCACGCTGATAGGGCAGCAGTTCGTAAGTCAGGAGATACGTCCCGGCAGGGACATAACCCGCCGTCCACAGGATGTGATCATCATAGATCTGCGGCGCATTGAAAAGCCACCACCCCCAGCCATTGGCAAATGGGTCGCAAGGATCAAACCAGCCGAAGTCCGCCTGAGGTAAGGTTTGGGAGGTCAATAAACCGCGGTTCAGAATTTCTGTCCCAGCTGGAATAAAGTCCTCCACCAGCAAGTGATACATATCCTGTGCCAGATTCACAGTCAGCACCACGGTGATGAATTGGCCCGGGTCATCCGGGTCAAGCTTGATTGAATCGATGGGCGGGCATGCCTCGTCTGCAGGACATTCCTCACCCGAAAAGTAGTAAGCCCTGTTAAGCGTGATCCCCCGCTGGATTGGCTCAGCATCGGCTGCGGGCTGGTAAGTATTCAAGTCTACCCGGTAATACAAGGTCCCGGCACCTTCACCTCGGTGGATCACCAGGGCGTTGGGCCCATCTGGGACCAGGCTGTCGATAGCCGTGGATGCGCTGACCGTGTTCAGCAATTCAGGCCCCGCCGCCAGACCTTCTGCGATCAGGACCCCGTTCAAAGTTGCCTGGAATTCAAAATCTGCCTGGTAGTCGCCCGTGCCCTGTGCGGCTTTGGCCACCGCCATCAGCACCCAGGCGGATTCAAAACCTGTGGACCACAACTTGTCGGCGCCTTGATGTGCCATCAAGTAGCGCAGCGCCAGCGGCAAACTGGCCGATGCCGGATCAAGCTGTGCCAGCGCATACACAGCCACGGCAGTGTTATAAACTGGCGTCCCGGGCAGCATCCACGAGAAACGTGCATTCTCCCAATGGACACCTGTGGCAGACCGGATAGCACGGCCTTCCAGGTCGCTGACCAGGGTCGTAACGCGGGCGTTCATCCCCGCTGTATCGTGCATGGCCAGTGCCAGCAAACCCAATGCCCAGGGGCTTAATTCGGTGCGCCGGGCGTACAGACCGTCGAACGTGGGTGCCAGACTGCCATCATCACCCCGCAGGGCATAGGCCATGAATACCGTCCGATCCAGCATCCAGGCTGATTCAACCTCACCGGGTTGTGGCAATTCAAACACCAGGTAATTCCTGGCCCGTACGATAAAGTCTTCACCGATTTCCATGCCTGCTTCATCAGCAGCCGTCAAACCCAAAAGCACATATGCCGTGATGAAGGGGTCAGAAGCCTGCGAACCGTTAATCGAACCACCCCACCAAGACCAGCCGCCGTCAATATTCTGCCCTGACAGCAATTGACCGATCCCTTCGCCAATTAATTCACTCAGCGATGCCGCCATTTGTGGCGTGTCCACATCCAGATTGTCCAACACCAGGTAAGCGTTCAAATTCGCAAGCATGCGAGAGAGAACCGTGGCTGTGTCACTGTAAGGAGCTGTCTCCAGCGCTTCGAGCCCATCCACCAGGGTTGTGAGCAGGCTGGGGTTTAAGTCCATAGATAGCTCACCAGAGGATGGCTCAGTTGATATCGGCAGGCTGACCAGTTCAAGCCGTTCTCCCGCTTCGGACAATTGCCCTGCTGTGCTAAAGGTGTATGGCATGGCATAGCGCCTGACCTGCAGGTCACCCCATACCGGCGTGCTGGCATCCGAAAGCGCACCGGAGTGTGCCTCAAAGACCAGGCTCACGGATTCCACACTGTCCACAGAGCCCCACCAAGTTACACGCTGGCTCTGTCCCGGGTCCAGGTTCACCTGCTGGGTGTGGTTCGCTTCCATCAATGAGAAACCTGCAGAAACCAATGAAACCTCCACCTCCAGGGGCGCATCCGTGTTGTTATGCACAACGGCAGCCATTTCGACCTCATCCCCATCAACCAGGAAGCGCGGGGTCACAGGGCGGATCATTAAAGGTTTTTGGGTTTGGATCTCGGCCTCGGCCTGGCCAACCAGGTAATCCTCGGTCAGTCCGCGCGCTTCTACCACCCAGGTGGTCAGGGTGTCCGGCAGGGGCAGGGTCAGTCGGGCAGTGCCATCCACGCCAGTAATCACATGGGCCTCCCAAAAGGCAGTGTCTGGGAAATCCTCCCGGATGGCAGCATCAACAATGCGGTCTGCACCTCCGCCCAGTCCACCCGCCTCGATGGGGGTCAGGGCCTGTTGCTGGGCGTAGGTATACAAAGACAGGCTCGTTTGCACGGAAAGCGGGATTTCCTCGTAAATGGCATCGAAAATGGGCAGGCTGTTGGGCGGAACCAGCGCCAGAAGGGCTTTATCAACCACAACAATCGAAAACTCGCCCTGGATCGGATTGCCCTGCTGGTCGGTGATCCTCAAGTTCAATGTGACCAGGTCGCCGGGCTCAGCCAGGTCCGGTTCAAGGGACAGGTCGATATTCAGTGCTTTGCTGGTGGGTGAAACAAGCAGTTTGATCGTCCCCTGACGGTAATCCGGCCTACCGCGTTCATCACTGCCGACCAGGACAGCAGACACATACACGTTCGGGATCGAATCCTGGGCGATGGGTATGGCCAATACCGCCCCGCTATCAGAGATCTCCAGTATCTGGCTGTCTAAAACCCCCCAGCGCTCCACGGTCACCAGGGCATTGGCACCCGAGGGGAATGGATTGGGGATAAAGACCTGCGCAGTCTCTCCGGGCAGGTATTCACCCGCATCGGCAGTTAAATCAATGTGATTGTACATTTGTGTCGGCCATATTGCGGCGCTTTCGCCGCTGACCCAAACCAACACCTGGGTGACCGCCGCGCCGGATTCCACCGTCAGCCGGTAGGTACCCGGTTCGGGAGGCGTGAAGGACAAGCGCGCCTGTCCCTTCCGGTCAGTGATTGGGCTTGCCCCGCCGATCATGGTAGTCGTTTCCACATACTGATACGGCCTTTCCGGGTTGCTCGTCCCTTCTGCTTCCCAGGAGATAGCTTCAAAGGTGGCCTCAAGGGGAACATTTCCAACAGGCGTCTTTTCCCAATCGACGGTCAGGGCAGAAAAGTCAAAAGCCGTCCCGGCACGGCCAAAATAGGCACCGGGCTGCACCCCAATGTAAAACCGCTCGGGATGCACCAG
The DNA here is from genome assembly GCA_002403205.1 of Anaerolineaceae bacterium UBA4775. Classification (GTDB taxonomy): domain Bacteria; phylum Chloroflexota; class Anaerolineae; order Anaerolineales; family Anaerolineaceae; genus Brevifilum. The sequence goes on along the minus strand of DHHJ01000034.1, from coordinate 40,935 downwards.
GGCCGCATCACGATAGCTGACCGGCAGGCCGCTTTCGTCCATCACAGTGACTTCCAGGCTGTATTCCTGCAACTGACCAGCCCTGAATTCATCAAGCCTCAGGTCATCCGCCGTGAAAGGCAATCTCAAATCACCACCTTCGCCGGTCATGCCTGACCCGGAGGCAACCGATTCTCCCAACGGGGAAAACCGGGGGAAGAAAGGCCTCATCACCCACATATCATCCAGTGGACCGACGCTGTACCCCGGCAAGTCAAAGTGGGCATCTTTGCGGTAAAGCGACCAGGAAAAGGCCTGGTCAGCCGCTGGCAGCCCGAAGAAGTATTCTGCCTGGGCTGCTGCCACCAATTCTTCACCCGCCAACAGCTCAGCCTGTTCAAACCCAACCTGCAGGTCAATCTCGGGTTTGCGATAGGCTGCCACATCAAAATAGACCGATTTGATGAACTCATCTCCCACTGAAACATCCACCCAGTAGTAACCCGTGGGTGCATCATCCGGTAATATCACCGAACCCGATGCCATGCCGTACGGATTCAGGGCTAATTTCTGCGAGTAAAGCGTCGCTGGCCGGCCAGTCAAACCCGGGTCACCCTGCACAGCCACCGTCACTGCGTCAACTGCTGGAGAGACCGGCAGGCCATTATCGCGTGAAAACAGGACAGTTTTGAAGTAAACCGTGTCTCCAGGGCGATAGATCGGCCGGTCTGTATAAATATAGGCATCCAACAACGCCGGGTAGGTGTTTACATCAATCCCATGTTCATACAGGTCATACCCCTGCTGCCAGGTTGAGATTGTAAAGGCAAAATCCTCCTCGCCCGGTTCGCCCACCCAAGCATAATAACTGGCATACCCCTGCTCAACCCGTGCAAATTGATCCATAAATCGGCCATCGGCGTCCAGGCTGCCGCGGGTTAGCAGGTCACCTTCGGTATCGTAAACCGCAACCGGTGCATCAGCTAACGGGCTTAAATCACCCAGCCGCGTTCCCCACAGGAAGGCCTGCTCGGGCGTGATCTTCATCACCAGGTTGTTTTCACTCACGACCAGGTAATATTTCTGGTAACTTTCCGGTTCGTTATTGGGAATGTCAGCCACATCCAGCCCCAGGAAGTAAACCCCTGGCACGAGGGGCTCGCCCTGGTAAGAAAGCGGCAGCCTGATGACCTCTCGCCGATTACTGTTCAGGTTGAGGTTGTGGGTGGTTACCTCCCGAACTTCTGGCAGAAAGATCTCACGGTAGCGGTAGTTGTCGGGGTGCAGCAAGGTGACCAGGTCGCCAGTGCCGATCGGTGCGAGTTCCACATGCACGGTGCTGATGTTGGTCGCCTGCAGGGTTAAGGCCGCATCAAATGCCGGCACAAAGACCAGGTTATAGCTGACATAGCCGCTGAGGACGCTTAGCGAAGGCGGCGCCGGCGGGGTGAGGAAAGTGGCGGTAAAGGTTTCTCCAAGCTGCCCGCCCCATATATCCGCAACCGCAGGGTCAATGTTCAGGGTATAGGTTGTCTCGGGCTGAAAATACCCATTGACCCACAAGACACCCTCATCTTCTCGTGAAGTAAAGCGCACGCCTGTCACCTCTGGATCGATGCTGATATGCTCATCAATCACCTCAGGGTTCAACGGGGTTGAAAATTCAAGCGAATACTGTCCGTACCCGCCATAATAAGAATCAAACTGCGGTGGCACACTCAAGTCCACAGCAAAGCGCGGGTAAGTCTGCCGCACAGTATCAAGGGCTTCGTAGATCGGCAAACCCCCTGCTGATTCTGCTGCCCCGCTCAGCCGGATCGAATAATTGGCATTCCGTGCCAGGAGCCTGGCTGGCTTGAATTTTACCTGGCGAAAGTGGTCATCCCATTCAAACGTCCCGGGTACAGCCATCCCACCCGGGCCAACCAGGCTGAAATGCGCCTCCACGCTATCCGGGTTCATGCGCATGTTGAAGTCAATCTCAACCGGGCCATCCAGGCTGAGAAGATTGCCAGGTATTGGCCTGACTCTGACCACCATTGGGTGGGTGGTAGTGAAATCAAATTCCAGCGGCTGGGAGGGGGCCAGACCTGCGCCAGAGGTCGCCACCAGGTCCGGATTGAGCTGAATGGTGTAGGATGTGCCGCCGAGCAGGCCAGTTTCAGGCGTGAACACATACGTGCTGGTGTTCAGCCACTCGCCTTTTCCGGGTACCTCAGGGGAAAGGCTGAAGCCGGGCTCAGGATCCGACGGCTCGCCCAAGGCAGCCACCGGTTGATTGAATGCGACAAACACCACACTCTCGGGGTTGACATCCTGAACACCGTCTGCCGGCAGGGTTTGCACCACGCGCAGAAAGTCTGCCACCTGGAAATTAAGATCCACGGGAGCGCTCAGATTTTGCAGGTTGGCTGCCTGGGCACTGGTAGCGATGGTCAATCGCAAGTGGCTGCCCGGGGCCAGGTTTTGATCGGGTAAGAAAGTCAGCATCTGATCGTCTTGCCAGGTAAACCGCCCGCTGATGCGGGGCTCAAAGTGAATGGCTGCCTCGACTGAGCTGGCATTCATCGCTTGGTTGAAATACAGTGTGATGGGCTGCTGGACAGCCAGTACTGTTGCCGGGATGGGAGAAACTTCCACCAAGGCAGGTGGCAAATTGGGACGTGTTTCACCAACGGGAGCAGTGACTTCTGCCTGCTGCAGGTCATCAGTTGCCCTGATCGGCGCTTCAGGCTGGTCACCCCAGGGTAAACGACACCCCGCGATCAAGCTGGCAATCACGAGGAGCGTAAGGAAAGTGTATATCCATCGACGAAATGTGATCATCACTCGTCGTTCAACCACAGACAACTCCTTGTAAAACCACGGTCATTTCACCCCTTGCTCAATAATCCCAATACATGCCCTAACCATTCAGGGAGAAGGCTTGGCCTATCCTTATTATATTGCAGATTGGTTGTTACGGGGATTTTAACTGAATTTAACTTTCAACCGATCCGATAGTTTTCAGCACCTGATCAAAGGCAGCCGTAAAATCATCAATGATCACATCTGCCAGGCTGAGTTCATCCCGGGTATGCGAGGTTGTCACGGCGATACAGTGCATCCCCGCCCGGTGGGCTGCCTGAACGCCCGCAATCGAATCTTCAACAACCAGGCAGTTGCCCGGGAGAACATCCAGCCTTGCGGCAGCCTGCAGAAAGATATCCGGATCCGGTTTTGCAGGCAATTCAGAACCGGAGACGACCTCAATGAAATACCGCTCAAGGTTAGTGCTTGAAAGCATCTGGTAGATGTTCATGATCGGCCCCGACGATGCGATGGCCTGCGGAATCCGCATGGCGGATGCGGCAGCAAGCCAGGATTCTACCCCAGGCACCAAAGTGATTCCATCCGGGATGAGTTCCCGAAACAAGGCCTCTTTGTATTGGATGATTTCTTCTTTTAACTCGGGGTCAGGGTCAAAACCCAGGAAAATGGGTAGCAAGGTCGCATTATTACGCCCAAAATTCGCATCGTATAACGATTTTTCGAGATGAAAGCCATATTTTTCCATGGCTCGCTGCCATGTCAGGAAATGGTTAGTCTTCGTTTCAACGATGGTCCCGTCCAAATCCCACAACATCGCGTGGACTGCATTTATCAAAGGTTACCTCCAGTAATTCTGACTGAGCCCAATTATAATACCTCTACCTGCTGTTCATTGGCTATTATCGGTTCTTTACGGCCTTTCTGCTGGCGTAGTGCCCTTCTCGGGTGTATGGTATACTACTCGCTAGTCCTTATATAGAGATCCTGCCCATGAAAAAAGCACTCAGCATCAGCATCGGGTCATCAACCCGCAATAAATCCGTGGTTATCAACCTGCTTGGGGTGGATGTGCACATCAGCCGTGGGGGGACAGATGGCGACATGAAAGCTGCGCGCCAAAAATTCCGCGAGTTTGATGGTAAAGTGGATGCTTTTGGTGTGGGCGGAACAGATTTGGGCTTGTTCTTTGCAGGCAGGTGGTACCCCCTCCACTCGGTGCTGCCCATGGTGCAGGACGTTCAGCATACCCCCATTGCGGATGGTTGCGGCCTTAAAAATACGCTTGAAGCGCGCTGTGCAGCGATTTTGGAAGCGGAAATTGGCGATTACCTCAACCAAATCGGGCGGACTGCCCTGGTGATGACCGCAGTTGACCGCTACGGCCTGCTGCGCACCTTTGTCGATGCCGGCTACCAGTGCCTGTTTGGTGATGCGCTCTTTTCCTTGGGGCTGCCCCTGCCACTGCGCCGCGAACGGGGCGTGCAGGTCCTGGCCAGCACATTGATTCCCATCGTCAGCCGCTTGCCCTTTGAATGGGTCTACCCTGTCGGTGAAAAACAGCACCAGCGCAAACCCAAATTTGCGTGGGCCTTCAAACAAGCCAGTGTGATCGCCGGGGATTGCCATTACATCACCCGTAACATGCCCGATGACCTGGAAGGTAAAGTGGTAGTGACCAACACCACCACAACCAGGGATGTCGACCTGTTCAGGCAAGCCGGTGTTAAATACCTGATGACCACCACACCCGTGTATGAAGGCAGGTCCTTCGGTACCAATATGATGGAAGCTGCCCTGCTGGCTGTCAGCGGTTACCAGGGCAAAGTAGATTACCGTCAGCATCATGATTATTTTGAGATCATGAATGCGCTGATCGACGCGGCAGGGTTCAAACCAGCGTTGCAGGTGCTGAATTGATCAAAATGAACGCTGTTGTCCTGGCCGGGGGAAAGATGGCTCAGGACGACCCGCTCTACCCCCAGGGCCGTGAAGGCTCCCGCAGTTTGATCGACCTGTCAGGCCGACCCATGGTCCAATGGGTAATCGATGCCTTTGACGAGTCGGATGCTGTTTCAGAGCTTTATGTGATGGGCATGCAGCCCGAATCTGGCCTGCACGCAGCAAAACCCACGCATTTTCTGCCGGACCAGGGTTCCATGTTCGCCAATATCCGTAGTGGAGTGTTGCAAGCGGCGAAAGACCACCCCGGGTCCACAAAAGTGTTGATCGCCTCAGGCGATATCCCGGCCATTCGACCGCACATGGTCGATTGGCTGGCCAACCAGGTTTCAGCCGACCCTGAGCAGATGCTGTACTACAACGTCATCACCCAGGCAGTCATGGAAGCCCGCTTTCCCAATGCCAAGCGCTCCTATGTGCGCTTCAAAGATGTTGCGGTGTGCGGCGGCGATCTGAATGCCATCGATTCACGCTTGTTCACCACCGAACGGCCGATCTGGGAGCAACTCACCTCTGCCAGGAAGCAGCCCCTCAAGCAGGCTGCCATGATCGGGTTTGACACCTTGCTGCTGGTGGCCTTGCGATTGGTCACACTTGAAAGGGCGGTCAAGAAAGTCTGCAAAAGGTTGGCCATCCAGGGTAAAGCCCTGCGCTGCCCCCATGCCGAAATGGGCATGGATGCAGACAAACCTCACCAGCTGGAGATCCTGCGCCGGGACCTGGAGAACCGGCTGTGAAACACTGGAAACGTCAACTTTTAAGGTGGGACGCTAAACTCTCCAAAGCCATGCATATCAAAGCGGAGCAGAGGGTTTTAGCCCTTGTGCTGAAAATATTCGCCCATTCCGGCGATTCCTGGTTCTGGCTGGCCGGTTTGTTCATCACCTGGCTGGCCAGCACTGGCGAATGGCGGGGGCGCGCCCTGTTCCTGGGTGTTGGATTGATGGTCATGGCGGTCGCTGTGATTCTGCTTAAATTTTCGATCCGCCGTCCCCGTCCCGAAGGTGAATGGGGCCAGATTTACCGTATCACCGATCCGCACTCATTTCCCTCCGGCCACGCGGCACGCTCAACCGCCCTAGCGGTGATGGGGCTGGCCCTCGGCCCGCCCTGGTTTGCGATCGCGCTTGTCCTGTGGTTTCCCTGGGTGGGGATCTCACGGGTCGCGTTGGGCGTTCACTACCTCTCAGATGTGGTTGCCGGCTGGACTGTCGGTGCGCTGATGGGTGCAATCGCCCTGGCCTTGCAGCCAATCGCCATGCAGCTTCTCAGTTTCCTGCTCTGATCCGTCCCTCACGTCAAAGACTTGACCATATATAACGCCCCCATTTGGTATCCACGCGAGGCATAATAAGCCCGGGTGCCGACCGCGGCAATCACGGCCATTTTCTGGTAGCCTTTCTGCCTGGCCAATGCTTCAGCGTGTTCAATTAATCGGGTCCCCATGCCGCTGTGCTGGGCAATCCCGGCACGTTCTTCACCCAGTTCCAGGGATTGACCGTAAACATGCACCTCGCGGATGATGGCTGCTTCTGACAGGTCCTCCAGCCCTGTTACCTGGGTATCCTCAGGAAAAGACAGGCGCAGAAAGCCAGCCAGATGATCATCAGGGGTGTCGTAGGAAAGAAAATGCTCTTCTGCATGCACAGGGTGATAAACCAGGTCGTGCAGGCTGACGCCCTCTGCGTTGACCTGTTTTTTGCGAATCTCGCGGCAGCGGACGCATTCACAGCGTGTGCCTCGCCGCTGCATCTCCTTGTGGATGTCCTGCCGCAAGCTGGTGTTCTTGTTTCCCTCCACCACGTAGGTCGAGGGGATATCCCGGATGATGCGGTTGATGCGGCAGTAACGGGGCACAGTGGTTTTGATCTCCGCAATCAAATCTAGCAAAGTCGCTTCAGAATAGGGCTGATAATCCCCTTGCTGCCAGTACTGGTAGAGTTTCGTGCCCTCCAAAAGCTGGCAGGGGTAGATCTTGATCTCGTCGGGGGCATAGGTGCCCTCACCCCACAGCCGGGTGAAATCTTCACGGTCGCTATCTGGTGTGGCCCCCAGCAGGTTGGGCATCCAGTGCAAAACGATCTTAAACCCGCCCGCCCGCAGCAGGGCCGTGGCTGCCAGGGTTTCCTGGGCAGTGTGACCGCGCTGATTCAACGCTAAAATCTGGTCGTCCAAACTTTGGGCACCCATCTGCACTTTGGTCACGCCCAGTTCGCGGTAGCGAGCCAGGGCTGCCCGGTTCACCAGGTCTGGCCGGGTCTCGATCACCAGGCCAACATTGCGATGGGCAGCATGCACATTGTGCAGCTGTGCTTCCGCCAGGGTATCTGAAACCGCTGGATGGGCAGGGTCATCGGTGTTCATGGCGTCAAAGCAGCGCTGGACAAACCAGGTCTGGTAATCCCGGGGATACACGCTGAAGCTTCCGCCCAGGATCAATAATTCGATCTTATCAGTGGGATGGCCTACAGCCTCCAGCGCTCGGATGCGGTTGCTGACCTGTAAGTAAGGGTCAAAATTGTTCTCAACCCCGCGCTTGGCGCCTGGCTCTTCACTCAGGTAGCTTTTGGGGAGCCGATCCTCCTGGGGGCAGAAGATGCACTCGCCCGGGCAGGGGTGATAGCGTGTCAGCACCGTGACGGTGGTCACACCGGACAGGGTTCGGGTGGGCTTCATGCGGATTTTAGCCAGCAGGGCTTCATCTTCCGGCCACGTTCCGCTTTCCACCATCTGTGTATAAACTGCCACCAGGGCATGTTTGGGAATGAACCCGCCCCCATCCGGTTTGGGATGGGCGCGCTGGGCGACATTGAGGGCTGTGCCTGCCTTTATCTCCTCCAATATTGCCACAGCCTGGTCCAGATCGGCCTGGGTGTAAGCCCGTTTTTTCTTCCAATTCTCTGCTTTCATACGCATCCATTGTACCCAGTCCTGTCAATCTGCGCACATAATTACTCCCCCAGGCAAGCTTTTACAAAACTTTTACAGGTCATATACATAATTCTTATACTTTACCAAGATACTGGTATCAGGACATTTAGATAGAAATAAAGAGGTGAAAAAATGAAAGGATCATGGCAAATAGTACGCATTGCAGGCATCGATGTAAAAATCCATGTCACCTTCGTGTTCATATTGATTTGGTTCGGGCTCTCAGCCTATCTGACCGGCGGCAGCATCGCAGCGGCAATGACAAATCTGCTGCTGATCCTGACCTTGTTCCTGTTCGTTACCCTGCATGAGTTCGGGCACGCCCTCACCGCCAGGTTGTTTGGCATCAAAACCACGGATATCACCCTGCTGCCCATTGGCGGCATCGCCCGCCTGGAACAGATGCCGGAAGACCCCAAAGAGGAATTACTGGTTGCCGCAGCAGGCCCGGCGGTGAACCTCGTCATCGCTGCAGGCCTGTTCACCGGGCTGTTGTTGGGGGGATTCTTCAGCCAGCCGCTTAACCTTGCTGTGATGATGAATAATTTCTGGCTGCAACTGCTGATCGCCAACATTACCCTGGTGCTCTTCAACCTGGTCCCCGCTTTCCCCATGGATGGCGGCCGCATTCTACGATCAGGTTTGGCCTTGTGGATGGACCATGTCAAAGCCACCCGCATCGCAGCCCACATCGGGCGGGGTTTGGCCGTTCTGATGGGGTTGGCAGGTATATTTATCAACCCCTGGCTGATCCTGACGGCGGTGTTCGTGTGGTTTGGCGCCGGAGCAGAAGCCCAGACTGTGGAACTCAAAGCCGGGCTGAAGGGCCTTGTGGTGCGCGATGCGATGATTTCACAGTTCTACCAGGTGGATGCCAACCAGCCGCTTGTAGACGTGTTCCACCTGGTCATGACAACCGGGCAGTATAACATCCCTGTCGTCTCCAATGGCAACTTCCTGGGAATCATCCGCCGGGGGGACCTGCAAAGAGCTATGGAGCAGCTCGGAAACCGCGCCCCGGCCTACGCTGCCATCGGAACTGAACCCGACGGGTTGGAACCAACGATGCCGCTCATTGATGCGCTGCCGAAATTTTCCGCCAGCCAGGTGCTGCCAGTGCTCGAAGGGCGCCAGTTGGTCGGACTGCTGACGCGCGAAAGCCTGCAGCAGCGCATATGGCTCAACCAGCGCACGGGCGGATCCAACAAGACCAAACCCACCGGCGAGAGCACCGACATCGCCTGAGACTCCTGCTCACCAACGAGCATCCCTCACATCAGCACACTAAAGCCCCCGCACATGGGGGCTTTTTTGTATGGAGATCCTTTTAATAACAGGAAAAAGGTTGACCCCAGACCTGTTGTATAATGAGCAACGTTGAATTCTTGCCATGGAATCCATCTGACTACAACATCATCAATGGAACACGGGAGCGAACCTATGAAGCGCTGGCATGTCTACATTCTGATCGGCCTGGTATTTGGGGTACTGGACTGGTTTTACTTGGATTGGCTTTCCAGGGGCTTGGGCCCAAATTTGGGGGAGAATCCCTTTCTCGTTATCCCGATCATGATCGCGTTGAACTACGGCATCTGGGTGGTGCCGATTATCCCCGTGGTCATCTATGAAGCCCGCCGTGCTGAGCACATCAAAAGCGTTATGCTGGCGGGCATCCTCACCTGGTGCTGCGCCTTGTTCGGCTACTACACCTATTACGCCAGCCTGCTATCCTTCGGAAAACTTCCTCATTTAGCCCACCTCAACCTGTTCGGCGGGCGCTACGCCGGCTTTTGGCGGGATTACTGGGCCATGTTCAAGCGGGTCATCCTGTTCCAGTTTTTGGAGTGGATCCCGATCGCCGTCATCGGCGGCGGGGTCATGGCTGCCCTTGCCTGGTGGCTGCTCAGAAAGCACCTCACACAATCGGGCGATTCTCAACCGGTGGTTCGCTGACCAGGCCATGTGTTTCTGATACCTTGGATTAAGCATAGAAGGGTACTGCCTGCCAGCCACCTGATCTTTGGAGTATGATTTACATACGATGATGGACGCACAGGTACGCGCAAAACTGCTCGAGATCAACAAGGCCTTTTACGATCAGTACGCCGACTCCTTCAGCGTAACCCGCCACCAGGTTCAGCCTGGCGTGCGCAAGATCTGCCAAAGCATACGACCTGACGCTGCTGTGCTGGATGTCGGCTGCGGCAACGGAACCCTGGCCCGGCAGCTCGCTGCCCAGGGTTTTCAGGGTGAATACCTGGGCATTGACCTCAGCGAAGGTTTGCTCGCCGATGCCAGGCAGTTAACCCAGGCGCAGAATGCTGGCACATTTACCTTTAATCAAGCAGACCTGGCAGACCCAGACTGGCCGGTAGGACTCCCCCAACGACGCTTTGATTGGCTGGTCTCCTTCGCCGTATTTCACCATTTGCCCGGGAAACAACTCCGCCAGCAGACCGCTGCGGCATTCAGGGCATTGATCGCCCCCGGTGGACGGGCCGCCATATCCGCCTGGCAATGGCAGCATAGCGCCCGCCTGCGCAAACGCGTGCTGCCCTGGTCTGCCATCGGGGTTTCACCTGCAGACCTCGACCCCGGGGATGTCCTGCTGGACTGGCGTGCGGGCGACACGCCCGGCCTGCGCTATGTCCACACCTTCACGGAAGACAGCCTGACCGATCTGGCACGCCAGGCAGGCTTCAGAGTGGGTGAGCAGTTCTATGCCGATGGCAAAACGGGCGACCTGGCGCTGTACCAGGTGTGGATCCCGGAGGAAGAATCAAACCAGCCAGCCGCATGAGACCGACTGGCTGTTTGCATGCAACGATATGCTGGTTTATCCTAAAGCCACATCCAAGAGCATCATGATGGCAAACCCCAGCATCACGCCGATGGTTGGAATGTCCGAATGCCCTTCACGCTTGGATTCGGGAATTAACTCCTCTGCCACCACGTAGATCATAGCGCCCGCTGCAAAGGCCAGGGCATAGGGTAAGATCGGGCGCATTAACACCGTCAGGGCAGCGCCTAGCACGCCGGCCAGCGGTTCGACCATCCCTGAAAATTGGCCGTAGAAAAAGGCTTTCCCGCGAGACCAGCCCTCACGCCTTAACGGGGCAGACACAGCCAACCCTTCAGGGAAGTTCTGGATGCCGATGCCGAGCGCCAGCGCAATGGCAGAGGCGATCCCCGCCCCTTCCACACCTGCAGCTGCGGCACCAAAGGCCACACCAACCGCCAACCCTTCAGGGATATTGTGCAGCGTGATGGCTGTGATCAACAGCACACTGCGCTGCCAGGAGGACTTGACCCCTTCGGCCTGTTCCATCTCCATCCCGATGTGCAAGTGTGGTAGCAGCTTATCCACCAGCAGCAAAAATGCACCGCCCAGCAAAAAACCCACCACCGCCGGGAACCAGACCGGCACGGCCAGGCCGTACGACAGTTCAATGGCTGGCTCAAGCAGTGACCAGAAGCTGGCAGCAATCATCACGCCCGACGCGACGCCCAGCAAGCCATCCAGCACTTTCTGGTTGACATCCCTGCCGAAAAAAATCAATGAGGCGCCTAATGCGGTCACAAACCAGGTGAACAACGTACCGAGCAGCGCCTGGATAATGGGTGAAAAAGATTCAAAAAACGCGATCATAATGGCTGTTCTCCTTCGATTTTATTCTTTTTGTTGATCAAGTTCAGATCATACCATAGTTTTAGTCGTGTGTAAATATCGCTTTAGGTACATCTAATAATTTAATCTCATCAGGCGCGGTAAAATGATATCATGTCTGGCAGCGTAAAAATGGTTGAATTGATCGCAGCAGCAGCCAAGCAGCGAGCCTTTCCTCACCCTGAAACGGAGGCCTATCGCCTGTTCAATGGCTTCTACGAAGGTTATCCCGGGCTGATCCTCGACCGCTACGGTCCAGCGCTGGTGGTCCTCGACCACACTGACACCGGCACAGTCGATCCGGCACCGATCATCACTTGGGCGCTTTCAGAGTTGGCCGGACTGGAAGCCGTTTTACATAAGCAGCGCCTGCATCCAGAAGAAGCCTTCAAGCGGGGAGTTCTGATTGCGGGCGACAGGCTGCCTGCATCGATCAACGAATTTGGTGTGCGCTATTTCCTGGACTTGCAACTGCATCAGGACACCAGTTTCTACCTGGATACCCGCAATCTGCGGCGCTGGCTGCTCGAAAACATGTCAGGCTTGCGCGTCCTGAACACCTTTGCCTATACCGGCAGTTTGGGGGTGGCAGCAGGCACAGGCGGCGCTGCGCAGGTCGTGCAAACCGACCTGAACAAGCGCTACCTGCACATCGCACAGCGCTCCTGGGGGCTTAACCACCTGCCAGCCGGAAAATCCCAGTCCATACCGGGTGATTTCTTTCGTGTCAGCGGCCGTTTTCGCAGCCAGGATCGCCTGTTTGATTGCGTGATCCTGGATCCGCCGTTCTTCTCCACCACCGTTGCCGGCACGGTTAACTTGCAGGGTGAAACCACTCGTTTGGTCAACAAAGTGCGCCCGTTGGTGGCCCACAATGGCTGGCTGGTCCTCATCAATAACGCGTTGTTCCTCTCCGGTGCAGATTTCAAAGCAGAACTGGACCGCCTTTGCCAGAGCAAATACCTCGAATTTGAGCGGATCATCCCCGTTCCCCCTGATATCACTGGGTTCCCGGAGACCGTCACCACCCCGCCGCCAATAGATCCTGCCCCCTTCAATCACCCTACCAAGATCGCCATCCTTAAAGTCTGGCGCAAAGACCGGCGCAAGTCATCGGTGCACACTTAAACAAAAACACCCCCAGGGCATCTCACCGCCTGGGGGTGGGTTAATTTATTCAGGCCCGTCAAGCTGCTGGTTGTAAAACTGCCCCTTGCCAGGCTGGTAAAGTGCGCTTGCGCAGATGGCCTTCCTCTACCACAGCGCCTTCACCACCCAACAGGTCTTTGAACGTAACGCCATCGCTGAAATGCCCCTGGACATCCATGTTAAATTCCCAGGCATCATCACCGGCATTGAGAAGAACCAAAAGCCGCTGGCCCTCAAGATGACGTAAAAAGGCCATCCGCCGGCCCTTTGCAAACACGGGCACATATTCGCCTGTGCACAGCACTGGGTGTTCCAGGCGCAGGTGCGTGTAAGATTTGATCGTGTTGCGCAGATCGTGGTCCCAGTGCGCCTCATCCCAGGGGAAAGCCCCCCGGTTTTCAGGATCGCGCCCGCCCATCATCCCAATTTCATTGCCGTAGTAGATGCATGGGGCGCCAGGATAAGTCATCTGGAACAGGGTTGCCAGACGGAAGATCTCCTTCTTCCCGCTGACCATGCTCAAAAAGCGCGGCATGTCGTGGCTATCCAGCAAATTCATTTGTGCCAGCGCATTCTGCCGGGGGTAGATCTCCAGCAGTTCCTTGGTGCGGTGGGCAAACCCTGCCGCATCCAAAGTCGGCACCTCGGGCAGGCCCATCATCCCCGAGATCATGGCTTCATCTCGGCTGCCAGCGCCAAAAAAGCCCACGCAAGCCGCGCTGAACTGGTAGTTCATCACCCCGTCAAACATGTCCCCTTGCAGCCATTCCTGCGCTTCAGAAGGGATCTCACCCACCAGGTACGCATCCGGGTTGGGGTCCTTGGTCACAGCGCGGAACTGGCGCCAGAAGGATTCGTCTTTGATTTCGAAGGGCACATCCAGCCGCCAGCCATCCGCGCCCTCGGCAATCCAATAGCGGGCCACACCGAACAAAAATTCTCGTACCCGGGGATTGTCGGTATTGAATTGCGGCAAGGCAGGCAGGTTCCACCAGGCAGAGTAATTCGGCTTGCCCTGGTAAGCGTTCATGGGGAAACCATACACCGTGAACCAGTCCAGGTAGGGGGATTTTTCGCCGTTCTCCAAAATGTGATGGAATTGGAAAAAGCCCCGGCTGGCGTGGTTGAACACGCCGTCCAGGATGATGCGCATGCCGCGCCGATGGGCTTCATTCAAAAGTTTGAAATACGCGCTGTTGCCGCCCAAGATCGGGTCCACCTGGTAATAGTCAAAGGTGTGATAACGATGATTGGCTGCTGAGGTGAAGATCGGGTTGAAATACAGGGCTGTAACCCCCAAGTCCTGCAGGTAATCCAGTTTCTCATACACGCCCAGCAAATCGCCGCCTTTGAACCCGTGGCGTGTCAGCGGGGAATCCCAGGGTTCAAGGTGGGTGGGCTTCTCAAGATGTTCCGATTTAGCAAATCTATCCGGGAAAATCTGGTAAAAAATGGCATTTTTGACCCAATCGGGCGTATGGGTTAGATCAGTCATTAAAAGGCGATGCTCCTTGTTTGTGTGTGATTGCTCATAAATTTTACCATCGATACGACTCACAAGAGATCAGCTCAAACCCAACCCAACAGTGTAGTCAATACTCAGGCAAAAGTTGGCGAGAAAGGGTTACAGACAAACCCTGTTAAAATATCGGCTCAAAAGCGTAAAAGCACCTGGACAAATACACTTCCGCAGTATGGTTGACAATCTACCCAATGGTTATTATGCTTAAGGTTGGGAATGGTTAGGTCCCGGTGGGCCTCCCGGTCTTCAAAATCGGTGTCGGGTCGCGTTGCGAGCCGTGGTGGGTTCGACTCCCATCCATTCCCGCCTTTTTATCAGAGAAAGCACGGCCGTCTAGAGTAAACAGCCAAAGCCCATCTCCTTCCAGTGGCACACACCAACGTCAAACTGGCTAATCACACCTCAGCTCAGTCCTTGGCTGAAAGCACCTCGTTTAATCGCCCGGTAAGCATATCCACTGTGGGCACGCCCAAAAAGCCCTCGGGGGTCTGGTAAACCCGGCAGCTCAAGGAACAGGTTTCACGCTCTTCGGGCCATAAATCGACCCCATTGACCCGAATGGAGGGGGATCCGAGGAACTTCTCCTGTTGCGCTTGTTCCGGCGTATCAATTCGGATCAGATCGACCTCAACCTGCAAGTTGAGATCACCCAGCACCTGGAGGAGGTTCTTAAGCGCAGCTTTCCAGGAGGGACAGCCCTCAAAGTAAAGCAGGGAGACTGATTCAATCGTGGGATTCATCATTACACCTCCATTCATTGGCTTTTCGATGGAAGCCAAACACCGATAAACAATTGCATTTTCCCTGATTATACCTTGCGGACGGCGTCTCCGTGGCTGACTAAAATAATTTTGAATATTTGATAAATGAGATGCGAAAAGTGTGCGCAACTGGGCCTTTTTCTGCGGCCGATGGTACAGATCTTGCAGGCGGTAAACCAAAAGAGGAAATTAAATTATGCGCATCAAACCCTTCATCATCCTGCTCGCCCTGGCGATTTTCATCTCGGGGTGTCATTACCCGCCTTACGCTGTGCCCCCTGCCACACAGACGCCCAGCGAGGTGCCCAGCCCGTCTCCTCAGCCGACGGAGAGCCTCCCGCCCACCGTCACACCAGCAGAGCCTGAACCGCCGCCCCTGGAACCCACCCCAGTTCCCACAATCGATGCCGCCTTTGGCCTCCAGGATGGGGGACTCTTCTACCTGCCTAACTTCACCCACCCTGATGAGGGCTGTCAATGGATGGGCGTTGCTGGCCAGGTATTTGATGCGAATGGACAGGAAATCCTGAACCTGGTCGTCACGGCCGGGAGCGATCATGAAAAGAACAACCCATTCGAGGCTGAAGCCATCACAGGAACAGCAACCGCGTATGGATTGGGTGGCTACGAGATCCAGCTTGCCAGCCAGCCGGTTGACTCTGCGGGTGTTTTTTGGGTCCAGGTGCAAGACCAGGGAGGGCAGCCCCTGTCGGAACAAATCTTTTTCGACACCTTTGCCGACTGCGAACAAAACCTGGTCCTGGTGAACTTCGTCCCCCTGGTTGAGTAAAACCACCTTCGCGTTGCAGCGATTAACCTTCAGCAAGCACTAAGGCTGGCGTGATATCCGCCGACTGCAGTTCTTTGCGGTACAGTGCGCCGCCTGCAGAGATCAAGCCAAACATGATCCAGTCGTCCAGCCAAGCAAAGGAATCAACACTGAACCCCTCCGCGATAAATGTCAGCAGAAAGAGCTGCCCGGCAAGGCCCACAGTGTGGCGTTCCTTTGGGCTGCTGTTACGGGTCAGCCCGGCGCTGCGCCACGCCACGTAAATCCACACCAGGAACAAAACCAGGAGAATTTTCCTCTATCCGATCCGCTTGGGCGGTTTACGGCGCTTTTTGAGATACCACGATATGATCAGCCGGTGCAATCGAACCAACAACAGAATACCAGGTAGGCAAGGACGTCAGGAAGGCCACCAGCGAAATGATCACAAAGTACTCTGCCTGGCCATTGGCTTGAGCGGCTGCCAAGGCTTACAGACCAAATGATGCCCGGTGATTCTCGATCGCCTGGAGGATCTACGTGTCTGCATACCAAAAACGCAAACGACAGGTCATCAGCATCCAGGATGAAAATGAACAGAACGCCTGATTTTTAGACCACGTTTTCAATTTGATCTGGGTGAAATCAACACTGGCATGAAAAGTCGCTTAAGCCTGGTACTTCGGGGGCGTGGCAAAAGGCCAGAAATGCGGTAAATTTAAACCACATTTCAGATTAATATTCGAAATGCCGACAGATTGATGATTTTGCGATGAAACAACAGTCCTCCTCCCTTCCTGTGGTCCTGACCATCCTCCTGGTGGTAGTTTTGTGCTGCCTGTGCAGCGCATTGGTGTGACTGGCCAGCGGTGCCTTCCTGATCGCCCGTACTGAGGCACCCCAGGTGAACACCCCAGGCATGATTGAACAGCCCCTGCCCCATCTCGTCGCACCCACAAGAGGGCTGACCCCCATCTCACCCCCTGGATCATCAGTCACCCCACACCCATTGGAAGCACAGGTGGACACCCTGAATGCCCTGGATCAAGCCCTGGTGCCCATCAACGACCCCATCGAACTGGCTGAACGTCTGGGTGGAAAGAGCGCCATCCCCAGAATCTACCCCGACCTCAACGCGCCCTATCAGATTGGGGATTCCAAAGTGTTTTGGGTCACCAACGTCGACAGCCGCGAAAACTTCCCGGTGTCTGCGACGGTGCGCTTTCTTGGCGAGCATACCTACATTTGGGTTGAAAACCAGGTCGAATTCGAGGCATCAGACCTGATCACCCTGGGAGAAACCTTTGACCAGGAAATTTACCCCACCACCCGGGCCTTCTTTGGCAGTGAGTGGTCTCCCGGCGTGGATGACGACCCGCGCATCCACATCCTGTATACCGGTGGGTTAGGTGAATCCCTGGCTGGGTATTACTCCTCAGCCGATCAGCTTCACCCGGACGCCCATGCATATTCCAATGCCCACGAGATGTTCCTGATCAACGCCGACAATGTGCGCCTTTGGCACAGCAGCATTTACAGCACCCTCGCCCACGAACTCCAGCACATGATCCACTGGCATATCGACAGGAATGAGGAAACCTGGCTGAACGAGGGGTTCTCCATGCTGGCAGAACTCATCAACGGGTATGACCCGGGCGGCTTTGACCGCCTCTATCTCCAAAATACGGACCTGCAATTAACCGGCTGGGGTGCGCACATCGGCCAGAATGGGCCGCATTACGGCGCCTCCATGCTCTTTACCACCTATGTTTACGATCGGTTTGGCGATGATTTCACCCGTGCGCTGGTCGCTGAGCAGTCCAATGGGCTGGAGAGCATCGATATTGTCCTTGAAGCCTTTGAGTATGACGATCCCCGGACCGGTGAAACCGTCACCGCAGAGGATGTGTTTGCCGATTGGGCGGTGACCAACCTGGTGGTGAACCCGGAAGTCGCCGATGGACGCTTTCATTACAGCATCTACCCGGATGCACCGCTGGCCGTGCCGAGCAGCACCATCTCATCCTGCCCAACCGGGCAGACCCTTACTGATATCGCCCAGTGGGGTGTCGCATACATCAAGATTACCTGTACTGGGGACTACACCCTCACCTTCGAAGGTGCCCAATCTACCAGCCTGCTGCCCGCCGACCCCTACTCGGGTGGGACCTACCTGTGGTCCAACATGGGGGACCATTCCAACATGTTCCTTGAACGCCAGTTTGACCTGAGGGAAGTCACGGGGCCTGTTGAGATGACCTACCAAACCTGGTACGACCTTGAACAAGATTACGATTATGTGTTCATCTCCGCATCGGTCGATGAAGAAGTCTGGCACATCCTCAACACCACCTCCTGCACCACGGAGAACCCCTCCGGCAACAGCTATGGCTGCGGCTTGAACGGCCGCTCAGACGGGTGGCAATTGGAGACCGTTGACCTGACACCTTTTGCGGGTGAGCAAATCACGGTCCGCTTCGATTACGTCACCGACGCGGCGGTCAACGGCGATGGGATGGTCATTGACGATATCCGAGTGGAGGCCAGCGGCTACTTCAGCGATTTTGAAGCCGACGAAGGTGGATGGCACATGGAGGGTTTCGTCCGCATCCAAAATGCACTGCCGCAATACTTCCGTTTGAACCTGGTTACCTTTGGAGAAAAGATCGAGGTCATCCCAATGACCCTGGATGAAGCAAACCAAGCCAAAATCGACATCAACATCGGTGGGGATGTGGACACTGTCGTCCTGGTGGTCAGCGGTACCACCCCCTACACCCGCCAACGCGCCCGGTACCAATTAGAAATCAAATAGCAACGCCCTCTTTTAACTGCAAAGTGCCCATCTTTTGCAGGATTTCCCCGCAAAGTGGTCAAAATGGACCTTGAGTCAATTAGGGCGGCCCACCAGGCCCTGTACCAGGCCAGCCCGAGTTCCTTAAGCCCTGATTTGATGGTTCATGACCAGTGATTGATCCTGCACCAAACAAAAAAGCTGTTTGGTGTCCAAACAGCCTTTATATGTATTTGTGATTTATAACCAACGCCGGATCAGATACTGCCCACCGCCTCAAGCAGGCCATCGTAGACCTTGAAGTATGGCGCAATCCCTACCAGGTCCATCGATTCGCGGATGCGCTCATCCATGTTCACCAGGACCAGCTCACCCCGATTCATTTTGTTGACCTCTTTTTGAACCCGGATCAGTGCCCACCACCCAGCACTCGAGACAAAGTTCACATCGCACATGTCAAAAATAATATTGTACTGACCCTTCTCAATTAACTGGTTCAGGGCTTCTTCAAGTTCGGGCGCAGTATAGCTATCAATCCGACCGTTAGTCTTTAAAACCGTGCTGCGTTTATACTCAGTAATCTCAAAATCCATCGCACCATCTCCATCAACTCGAGGGTATTAACACCCCAATTATAACTTAAATTGCGCGTAATTCCCAAAAATTTTCGGGGGGATTCCCTGATTCGTCCTCCCGAATAAAGATCAGTCCACGGTTTATCGCTTGCTCTTGGACCCTGTTGGGTATAATGATGCCCTATGAAATACCACATTTGGACTGAGGGCTGCCAGATGAACGTGGCTGATTCACGCCGTTTGGCATCCTCACTTGAACAACTCGGATATGAACCCACCGGCAAACCCAACGATGCGGATGTGATCGTCCTCAACACCTGCGTCGTGCGGCAGAGCGCCGAGGATAAAGCCATCGGCCGGCTTAGCTCCCTGCGCCCGTTAAAGGATCACAACCCCAACCTGGTCATCAACCTGATGGGCTGCCTGATCGGTGTGCGCGGCAATCAGCACATCCAGGAACGCTTCCCCTGGGTTGATGTGGTCTCCCCGCCTTCAGACCCTGAACCGCTGCTGCATTACCTCAGCGAGCGGGTTGCCAAGACAACCCGCCGTGACGAGCAAACCACATTGAATGCCGTTCTGGATGGCGACATCGTCCTGCCCAAAGCCGAACAGGGAAAACTTGTTTCAGCCTATATCCCCATCGTGTACGGGTGTTCCCATGCCTGCACTTATTGCGTGATTCCCTCCAAGCGCGGCAGGGAACGCTCCCGCCCATATCACGAGGTCCTGCAAGAGGCGCGCAGCCTGGCAGCACAAGGCGTTAGGGAAATCACTTTATTGGGCCAAATTGTGGATCGGTACGGGTTGGACCTGCCTGAAAGGCCAACGCTCGATATGTTGCTTCACGACCTGCACGACATCAACGGCCTGGCACGCATCCGGTTCCTGACCTCGCATCCCAGCTGGATGACCGACCGGCTGCTGGATGCTGTCCGCGAGCTTCCCAAAATCTGTCCGCATATTGAAGTGCCGATCCAGTCTGGTGACGACACCATTTTGCGTGCCATGCGCCGCGGCTACACCAGTGCAGCCTACCGCGAGCTGGTTTACAGGATCAGGGAACGCATCCCGGGAGTCTCCATTGCCACGGATATCATCGTCGGATTTCCAGGCGAGACCGAAGCGCAATTTCAAAATACCTACAGCTTGCTGGATGAGTTACGCATGGATGTGGCTCACCTGGCCCGCTATTCTCCCCGCACAGGCACCTATTCTGCCCGTAAATTGACCGATGACGTGCCGGATGACGAGAAAATGCGCCGCTTCAGGCTGCTCGAGACCTTGCAGGAAGAGATCGCCACTGAAATCAATACCAGGCTGATGGGAGAGACGGTGAACGTCTTGTTCGAGGAGAAAAAACGCGGTCGCTGGCGCGGCCGCACCCCGACCAATAAGCTGGTATTTGTTGACAGCCAGGAAGACCTGCTGGGCCTTGAGAAGGACGTCCGCATTGACTGGGCTGGCCCATGGTCGATGGTCGGCTCACTGGCAGATTAATGCTCACTATCGAGATCATCATCACTTAACAGGCAACCTGCCGATCTTTGCCTGTGTTGGCCACCCTGCCCTCACAGGTTTTTCTGCTGGATAAAACCGGAATTCAGTTCCAAAAAACGTCTTAGCTTCCCTCAGAAGACAAGTTCTTCCGGTCGAAGGTACACAGGTCCTCAACCGGACAGTGGTAACAATGCCATTTGCGCGCGCCACACACTTCCCGCCCTAAACGGATCAGATTCAAATGCAAATCGTAATACGCGTCTTCTGGGATGCGTTCTTCTAAATAACGATGGGCTTTCTCGACCGATAAATTCACTGGCCGCAGCCCAATCCGCCCGGTGACCCGGTAAATATGCGTGTCGACCGGGAAGGCAGGTATCTCCAGGGAGAACAGTAACACGATCGCAGCAGTCTTCGGGCCGACCCCGTTGACGTCCAGCAGCCACTCCCGAGCCACCTCTTTGGGCATCTCACGCAAGAACTCAAGGCTGAGCTGTCCCTGGGTGTGCGCGGCGATATCGCGCAGGGCGGCCTGAATGCGCGGCCCCTTTTGGTTAGCCAGCCCGGCCGTCCGGATGGCCTCAACCACTTCATCCGTTTCCCCCTGCATGACCGCCTGCCAATCCGGAAAGGCTTCCTTTAACGAACAGAAAGCAGCATCGCGGTTGGTGTCATTGGTGTTTTGGGAAAGGATGGTCGAAACCAGCTCGTCCACCGCCGGCAAGGCGGGGCGCCATTCCGGCATCCCGTATGCGGCGTTCAGGCGCGCTCTGATCTGTTTGACCCATTCTTGAATTTCAGGCAAGTCCTGCGTCATCACGCCTGCAATTCTGCCCGTTCTGGCAGTGAAAAGGCTGGTCGCACTTCACCAACCTCCAGTTTGCGCCAATTTTTCACGGGAACATTCCCATAATCAGCTAGGAGGTTGTCTTCGTCTGCAGTTAGTACGCCCAACCAGTCCAAAATCGTCAGGCTGATGGCTTGCCTCGCCCGGCCGCGCGCATCCCCATCCGAGACCTTGATCGCAATCCCAAGGCCTGGTGCATGGTTGCTGATCACACCCGGCAAAACGCCAATGATCTGGTAACCTTCAGCGCCGCCCTTGGAAAAGAGCTTACCCCCCGCTGCGGACATTAAGTCGGTGTCAAATTGATGCGGTCCGGCAACCATGAAGGGGTGCTCGATCATTGCCGATGTGACCGTTCGGCAGGCTTCTTCACGCAGCCCGCCTAAACCGGCGGGGTCAGCCAACTTCGCCACGGCCTGCGCCATGTTTCGCATCGGCATTCCGTAAACCGGGGCAGAACACCCATCAATACCCATCGGCATTTGGTCAGGTGCCACACTCACCATCTCGCCAACTGCTTTGCGGATGGCCACCTGGACAGGGTGCGAAGGATCGAGGTAGTTTTGGGTGGAAAATCCGCGCAGCCTGGCATACGCCAACATACCGCTATGCTTACCCGAACAATTGTGGTTGAATACCGTCGGTTCCTCGCCGGCAAGCTTCATCGCCTCGCGCGTCTCGGTGTCATAGGGCCAGTGTACGCCGCAGGCAAGGTCGGCCCCAGTGACCCCGATTTTTTCATGCAAGCTTTCCAGCACCGCAACGTGCTGAAGCGTGCCTGCGTGCGACCCGCACATGATGGCAATTTCTTCACCCGTCAAGCCAAAGGTTTCAGCACCACCCTCTTCGATCAAGGGCAGCACCTGCAAGGGTTTCAGCGAACTGCGGGGATACGAGACCAGGTCAGGGCTGCCCGCGTGCGCCAGCAGCCTTCCGTTGTGATCAACCACACAAAACGCGCCGAAATGTATAGACTCGACCATTTTCCCACGGGTCACTTCGACCAGGGGTTGATATCCCTCAACCAGCATACAATTCTCCTTCTGTTTCATCCTGGCGCGCAGCCATGCGCTCAAGCAATTTGCTCAGGCCCCACGCCAGGCGGTTGTAATTCTGTTCAGCCTTGTCGCCGTCAAAATCAAATTTACGCAGGATCTCGGGTACCCGCCGATCGACCTCCTCAGACCAGTTTTCTAAAGATTTGAGTTCGGTTACGACACCTTTTATCATGGTGAGGAATTCAATCATCTTCACGACCGATTTCTGCGTCACCGGCCCATCCCTCCCGCTGACCACCTGGTAACCTCTGAAGTAATCTGAAGACAACCAGGTCAACTCATCAATCCAGCGGTCGAGATCACAACAGGCCAGGAAGGGCGGCTGATTGACAACCACACTGTCACCCACAAATATCACGCTTTGTGCGTCATATCGCACCCAGCTGCCCGCCGAATGCCCGCCGGGCTGGTGCGTCACAATCACGGGCTGATCGTCCCAGTAGAGACGCAATTGATGCGAATAAGTCATATTAGGCAGCACCCCGCGCCCATTTTGCGGCATCTCGTAGGGATCCGATTCCGACCCTGACAGCTTCTCCAGTGTCCGCGAAGGCGTTGGTAAACCGGCAATTATTTGCAAGACGTTTTCATGCGCCAGGATTGGCAACTCACTGAGTGGGACGCCTAGCAAGCGGTCCATATGGGAATCGAGGAGGACCAACAGCCTGCTGACACCACCGCCCAAATTGACCAGTTTTTGCTGCCAGGACTGGCGATCATCTGCAAGAAACGGGCTGTCGATCATCAATAATCCATGGCGCAATCTCAAAACCGACGATACCACGCCAGGATAGCTTTGTTCAATGAAGATATTTTGGGCAATTTCCTCCATAAACCTTTACTTCCTTTTCTTTGCAATGGATTTTTGCTCATCCATTATACGATTAAACTACGGTGCGCCTGTTTGGGGCCAATTTTGGTCTTGTGCACACAATGGGATTTGGTCCGGATTGATTTTGCCATTCAAAGCCATGCCAAGATATGGGCTGGGGTCGATGGTGTTCCCAATCTCCAGTTCATTGAGGAATTTCCCGCGGCCGTCATCTTTTACAATGGAAAAATGCAGATGGATCCCCGTTGGATTACCAGGCGAACCCGAATAATTACCCTGGTAGCCCAGCAAGGTGCCCGCTGTGACCATGACCTCCACCGAACCCGGCGGAAATGCATCCGCAATCAATGGCTGACCTGCTTTATCTGCCATGTGGGTGTAATAAGTCCAAATCTGGCGGTCTGGCTGCAACGGATCAGATGGGATCCGGATGATCAGGCTGGATTTCCACTCGGGCAAACGAGTCAGGTAACCGTCATACGCCGCGTAAACCGGGGTCTCCCCGACGGCGGTTCCGGCAAAGATATCAATGCCCTGGTGGCGGTGCCCGGGCCGGAAGGAATCGTCCCAAAGGAAACCGATCAAACCCGCTGTGGGCATAATAAATGGCGCTTCGCCACAGCGTGATAAGGCGGGCACAACCGCTTCTTGATAAGGCTCAGGGTTCCTCAGGAATTCAAGCACAGCACGGGTGCGCTTTGAAAGAGAATAATACCCCCTGTAGAGGGTGTATAGACCGGCGATACTAACTGCTGATAAAGCCAAAACAAGAAGGATAGAGCGTCTTTTCACGGCAGATACCTCACGTGTGATTTTAACAAAACTCAATCAAGGATTCTACCAGAGCGGATAATTCTTATAAATCTCCAATCTATTTCAGACATGCAATTAACACACCCATAATAGGATCTCAATAAACACAGTTGGAGCTCAACATTAAACGGAGGAAAATATGACCCTGTATATCAACCCTGTTAGACGACCCATGCGACGCCGGATGATGGAAGAAATGATGCGCGATTGGGATGAAGACTATTCAGCCAAACTGACCTTCCCGATCGATGTGATCGCGGGAAAGGACTCCTTCACGATCAAAGCCTTATTGCCCGGTGTTCAGCCAGACGACCTGGACATTCATATCGTGAATGAGATTGTGACCATTGCAGGAGAAATCAAGGGCGAGCGCGAAGAGGATGCAAATTACCTGCTGAAAGAGTGCCCCAGTGGCAAGTTCCACCGGGTGCTGACTCTCCCCACTCCCCTGGATTCATCAAAAGTGCAAGCCGAATTGGAAAACGGCATTCTGACCCTGATTGTGCCCAAAGCAGAAGAAGCCAAGCCGCGCACGATCAAAGTCACCAGGAAATAAAGCGACCAAAGATTTGGCAAAAACCGCCTTGAATTGCTAGGCGGTTTTTGGTTAATTTCCTCAGGGCGATGTCCGAACAAAATAAGCGCTCCATGTCATACCTTGATAGGTTCTCAGAAGGCACTGAGCAAACAGAAGCCGATAGAGTTTAAGAAAGAATCTGGAGCATCCGCCAGGATGAACCTAAGCAAGACAAAAAAAAAGAACCATCCAGAAAGGAAAACACAATGAATTTGAACAATCTCATCAATTCACAAGCCCAACAACCCCCTTCTCAAGCCTTTGCTCAACTGGCCAGTGATGAGAGGCTCCAAAAAACCGCGCTGGCTTTACAGAAAAACGGTATGGAGACCTTTATTGTAGAAAATGGGTTGGAAGCAAAACAGAAAATCCTCGAATTCCTGCCGGAAGACGCTGATGTATTTACAAGTGTATCCAAAACCCTCGAAGCGCTCGGCATTCCAGAAATCGTGAACGAATCGTTCAATTCCGTACGGGTGAAGCTGGCTGAATTGGACCCCAAAACGCAGGGGCGTGAGCGCACCATCCTCGGTGCCGCCCCGGAGTATATGGTTGGCAGTGTTCACGCAATCACCGAAGGTGGTTCCGTTGTGATCGCCTCCAACACAGGCAGCCAGCTCCCCGGATACGCCTCAGGCGCATCACATGTCATCTGGGTAGTAGGCGGACAAAAAATCGTGTCCGATCTTGATGAAGCCATCAAGCGGATCTATGAGTACACCTATCCCCTTGAGGATCTGCGCGCACAAGAGGCATATGGCATCAACAGCAATGTCAGCAAGCTGCTGATCGTCAACAAGGAAGTCATACCTCACCGGATCAAAGTGATTTTAGTCAAAGAAAACCTAGGCTATTGAACCTTTACCCAGGGCGTCTGAGATGGAGGCAAATTGAATCAGGCGCCCTGGATCAGATAAACAATCCTACACGCTGCCTGGCCAAGGTGTAACAATAATGATCAAGAACGCGGAAAACACACCACCAGATTAGCACGATATGTTTTAAGCCATTCCCTGATCGGGTAAGGTCTTTTTTTTACATCCAAAACAATCCTTTTGACTTCATTGATTAAATTGGTTATTGATGTAAACCGGCGAATCTCGTATAATTAGGATAAATTAAGTAATTGTCAAAAGCACTTGATAGAAAAGCATTGTAACACATCAGGGTCTTGACAGGCTCACTTTCTCTGCATAAGGGCAAAGTGAGGAATTTACGCTACACTGATTCCCTGAAAGCTGACCTTCTGGCTGACCAGATTTAAGGAATAAAGAAAAACGCTACTTATGGCTAATCAAGAGGTGACCTGATGAAAAAACTCTCGCTAACGATTATTTTTGTTCTTCTCCTGGCGCTTGGCTTTACCAACGAATTTGTCCCTGCCGAGACGATCCCGACCCTTTCGATCGTCGGCGTGACCGAAAACGATCGAGTCACCATTCTCACCCACGGCCTGCCAGCCAACAGAACCTTTAATGTCCGGCTGGGCGAATTTGCCACACTCGGCATGGATGGCCTCGTGGTGGATACCATTAATACCGGTTCGGGTGCCAGCCAGGTGTTCACCTTTGATATTCCTGAAGAACTCCACGACCAAGAAAAGATCGCGATCCGCCTGGATTCGAGTCAACATGGGTACTACGCGTTCAACTGGTTCTTCAACACAAATTATGGCAGCCACGATGAGGATTTCCTGGAGGAATTGCTCAAAGAAGCGGACACGCCCAAACCCATCCTCTTGGTGGTGACCGTAAAAAAGGATACCCTGGTCACCATTGAGGGCAGTCGTTTCCCCGCCGATGAAAAATTCGATGTCCTGATAGGGAAGTACGACACCGAAGGCATCGATGGGGTCAAAGTTGGCACGGTCACCTCTAAAGCCGATGGCACAATCAAGGAATCCTTCAATATCCCTGAAGCACTCAAATCCGAAACCCGGCTTGCGATCCGGCTTGAATCCACCGAAAGCGCAATTTACACCCACACCTGGTTCGAGAATGAAACCGGTGGCGTGGGTGGCGCAGGCACGACAACGCCTTACACCGGCATCCCCACTATTTCAATCGAATCCGTCCAGGCAGATGAATCTGTCACGATCAGAACACACAACTACCCGGCAAACAGGACTTTCCTGGTTCTCATGGGCCAAATGGGCACCCGCGGCATCGGCGGTATCCATGTCACCACGATCACCTCTGGTTCGGGGGGTTCGTTCCTCGAGACTTTTGATATCCCGGAGGGCTTACACGGCAATTACCAGATCGCGATCCGCCTGCAAACCGAAGACGGCATTTATTACTCATACAACTGGTTTTATAACAACACCACCGTCACTCAACCAGCCAGTGTAAGCGGTTATTCGGGCATCCCCACCTTTTCCATCTCCGGTGTCAAGGAAGATGAATCCGTGACCATCACGACAAGCAACTTCCCGGCCAATTACGATTTCAAAGTGCTGATGGGAAAAATGGGCACACGAGGGATCGGCGGGATCGAGGTCACGACCATCAATTCGGGCTCTGGGGGCACGTTCACGGGCACTTACAAGATCCCCGCCGATTTGGCAGGGCAGGGCAGGATCGCCATCCGCCTGGAAGCGACCAGCGGCGGGTACTACGCCTTCAACTGGTTCTACAACAATACCTACCCGTAAACCGCGCCAAACAAGCTGACCCTTTCACTATCAATTCACCGTTAAATTCGATAAAAATTCTCATCGAACAGTCTAGTCTTGGGTGTTTTTATGTGGTAAGATGCTTGCGAGGTAAAACAACCATGGACAACAAAATCACCATCATCGAAGGCCCAACCCCGAGTTTCGACTCCATCGAAACAGACTTCATCATGGGCATCAACGGGTGGACAGCCGGCCTGACGGAAGGCCCCTATCTTTACGACACAGCCCGCACCACCCTGCGCACCTTCAACGGCGAAGCACTTCTTGACCGTTGCCACAAAGCCTGGGCTCACAAGCTCACCATGTACCTCGAATATCGAGACCCAATTGGCATGAAGAAGGAAGTACCCATCGTGGCCGCCCGAACCGTCGATTCAGATGACGGTAACCTGCTGATTTTATGGGTCAGGCGGGATCCAGAGGAGTATGAAGAAATCGAAGACGATTTCGACTTTGACGACATGGATTCTGAGTGGTAACCCACCACTAGACAACCCCCTTAAAACATAAAACGCCTGTTGACCAGGCGTTTTTTTTGTTGCGATGGATGCTCCAGGAGGGACTCGAACCCCCAACCTAGGCGTTAGGAGTGCCTTGCTCTATCCTGTTGAGCTACTGGAGCAGGATTGCCAGATGATTATATCACAATCAGGGTAAGACCGTCCACGGGTTAAGGAACCCACCCAGGTATCTGACCTCAAAATGCAGGTGTGGCCCGGTGGAATTGCCAGTAGAACCCGCACGACCGACGATATTGCCCTGGACCACACTCGAGCCGCAAGAGACATTCGTGCTGCTGAGGTGGGCGTACAAGGTATGGTAGCCGTTCATATGGTCGATCATGACCACATTGCCATAGCCGCTGCCGTTCCACCCGGAAAAGACCACCACGCCCGAGTCTGCCGCGTAGATCGGCGCGCCCGTGGCAGCCGCAATATCGATCGCCAGGTGCCCTGACCAAAAATCATTGCCGGACAGGTAACGGTTGTCAGCCGGCCAGGTGAACCATCCGCCGCCATACAGGATCGACCCGCCAATTTCACACCCGCCAGGAAGAGACGCCGTGCCGGAGCGGCCGACAGCATAGGTTGGCACCACCCATTGCTGAAATTCGCGCTGACCGCCAGGGATCATCACCAGTTCCCCAGCATCAATTTCAGGGTTAGCGAAATCCAGTTTATTGCCCGACCAGTTCAAAATGTCATCCACTGAGGCTTTGAAATTCCTGGCAACCACTTCCAGGGTGTCGCCGTCTTTCCATTCATAGAGGATACCGTTGGTCGGCGGGATGCGCAGCACCTGCCCAATCGACAGCAAGTGCGGATCATCCCGCAGCACGGCATAATTTGACCACAGCAAGGTCTCGGGTGAAATGTTGAATTTTTGCGCAATGCTGAAAACAGCATCTCCCGACAAAACCTCGTATTCCACCGGTTCACTGCGCGGCCGAGTGGGTGCGATCGTGCGGGTTTCCGGGACCCGCACCAGGTAAGGATCGTCCTGTTCGACTTCGAAATACGGCATACTTGCCAGGGCTTCCGTGGATGGGTCTTCCACGGGGCTGAATTCTACGGCATTACGGTTACCATTACGCTCAGCCAATTCCTGCGCGAGGATCGGCTGCCAGTACAGCACGGATACCAACATCGCAACCAGGATTACCGTTACCCCCCAGGATACCCAATTCTGCCGGCGGGTGCTTTTACCCTTGGTCTCGTTTTCTGGCGGGGTTCGTTCGGTCAAATTGCATCACCTCAAAATTGTTAAAAATCACCATTAAGGGTTTCGAGAAATTCCATGTTCGTTTTCGTGCGCATGATCTGTTGCAGCACAGCCTCAGTTGCCACGGCTGGGTCCATACCGGCACCTTGCGGTGCATTGGCCACCATTTGCAAGTACATCCGGCGCATCAGCCAGGCTCGCTTAAGAACATCTGGGCCAAGCAGCAAGTCCTCACGGCGAGTGGATGAACGCTCAATATCAATGGCCGGGAAGGTGCGGCGTTCCTGCAGTCGGCGTGAAAGGTGCAGTTCCATATTGCCGGTGCCTTTGAACTCCTCAAAGACCACATCATCCAGCCGTGAACCGGTATCAACCAGGGCTGTCGCAATGATCGTCAGCGAACCGCCTTCCTCAAGGTTGCGGGCTGCCCCAAAGAATCGTTTGGGGGGATACAGTGCTGAGGGGTCCAAACCGCCGGAGAGCGTCCGGCCGGAGGGGTTCACCACCAGGTTGTACGCACGTGCCAGCCTGGTAAGGGAGTCCATCAAAATCACCACATCGTGGCCGGATTCTACCAGCCGTTTTGATCTTTCCAAAGCAATTTCAGCCATGCGGACATGGGCAGTCACCGGTTCATCGAAAGTTGAGGCGACCACTTCAGCTTCCACCGACCGATCCATATCGGTCACTTCTTCCGGGCGTTCACCGATCAGCGACATGATCTGCCGAACTTCGGGATGGTTGGAGAAGATCGCGTTGGCGATTTCTTTAAGGATGGTGGTTTTACCGGCTTTTGGTGGAGAGACGATCATCGCACGCTGACCGCGCCCAATCGGTGCCACGAGGTTGATCAACCGTGTGGAAAGCACCTTGTCGTCATACTCCAAATTGAAGCGGTTATCGGGGAAGATCGGGGTGAGGTTCTCAAACCGGGGGCGATGGCGCGCCTCGTCCGGGGTTAATCCGTTGACATACTCAACTTTTAATAAACCAAAATGCCGTTCTGATTCACGGGGAGGACGAACATGCCCGATGACCATATCCCCCGAGCGCAATTCGTAGCGGCGTAATTGCGCCTGAGAGACGTAAACATCTTCTGAACCGATGCGATAATCCTGCCTCAGGAAACCAATCCCTTCGTTCATGATCTCCAGGATCCCACCACGGATCTCCAGCCCTTCATCCTCTCCCCAAGCGCGTGAGATTTGCAGGATCAGGCTTTCTTTTTTGTGTCTCTGCGGACGGGGAATTTTTAGATCCTGAGCAATGCTGCGCAGTTCGGTTAGTGTTTTTTGTTCCAGTTCAAGGATATTCATATTGTTTTTCTCTTCTTAAATCATAGTCCAACTAAGGTCACAGAATAAACCGCATCGCTTTATCTGCCCACACCTACGGAGAGGCATCATAATGAAACATAAAAATCGGGAAAGATAATTAAAACGATGGGCAAGCTCTCATCCCATGCGCGGCCCCACAATTGCATACTGTGATAATGGCAACACTTGCCGCTTGATTTGTTAAAGACATACGGGAAGCATTCTTTCGGTCAATAGCCGAGGGGTAAAGTGGTTACCAGTTCCGGCGATTATTAACGATAGGTAATAAAAATATTATAACAGACTCTAAAATGCCTCGCAAGTGATTATTAAAAATGCATCTAATATATTTGATGATTTCTTCCATTGATGATACTTGAATTTTTCCACCGGTCAAGCCCAACTGCATAACCAGTTTCGATAACCTGAACTCGGGAAAACCCCACCCAAAAAGAGGTCACAGCCTTGATCGGCGTGCACACATTAAGAACGGGTTGCTATGCTATAATCCACACCGTAAAGGAGTCATTTTCATCCCAGGAGAACAGCATGGCACGCCGGAAAACAAAATCATCCAAGGCCAGGCAGACCCAAAAACCAAAAGCACGCATCAAACCGCATGAACCGCTCCTCTCAGGGGTTTCACCCCAGAGGCGGGTGGATATTGTTGCCATCCTCCTGCTCTTCATCGGGATTCTGACACTGATCAGCCTGTTTGTGCAATCCGGCGGCAGCGTCACAGGCTGGTGGGTGAGAAACATCAGCATCCTGATTGGATGGGGTGTTTACCTGCTGCCCTTGGCTTTGATCACCTTTGGCGCCTGGATGCTCTTCAGGAATATGGAGCATCTACCCCGCCTGTCTGCTGAGCGCACCGCAGGCATTATCCTGTTTTTCGTCAACCTGACGGGCTGGTTTCACCTGGTGATCGATGGCGGGTTCACGGATGCCAGCATGGGCAGCGGGGGCGGGTATCTCGGCGCTGCCATTAAGCTTGGATTTGTGAGCACGCTGGGAAGACCTGGCGCCATCGTGGCATTGATCGCCTGGCTCTTGATCAGCCTGATCCTGACCCTCGACCTGGCCATGGCCAACATTGTTAAATGGTGGGGTGATGCCCTCAAGCAACTGGGCAGCATACTCCAGCAGGGCTTTTCCCGGCTAAAAGCTCAGCTGAGCGAACGCAGAAATACACGCCGGCAATCAGGCCAGGGCCAAACGGCTCAGGGACAGGCACAAACCGAGCCACAGCCCGCTCATGCCGGGACGGTCATCACCGAACCCATCAGCACCACACAACCACCCGCCGGTGTGGAGCCGTTGCCGAAAGAACCGGTGTGGGTGCTTCCGGACCCCAATGAAATCCTTGACCCCGCCATTGAACCCCCGGATGATGCAGAAAATGACCGCCATCGCGCCCGGGTGATTGAAGAGACCTTGCGCTCCTTTGGCGCACCTGCCCACGTGGTCGACATCAAGCGCGGGCCAACTGTCACCCTGTTTGGTGTCGAGCCGGATTTTGTTGCCACCCGCAATGGCAGAACACGGGTGCGCGTCTCAAAAATCACCTCCCTATCGGACGATCTCGCACTGGCCTTGGCCGCCGCGCGCATCCGCATCCAGGCTCCCGTACCGGGCAAGGGCTATATCGGCATTGAAGTCCCCAACCGCCACATTGCGCTGGTTTCACTCCAAGAAGTTCTGACCAGCCCTGCCTTCCAGGGGCTGGATTCCCCTTTGAAGATCGCCCTGGGTAAGGATGTTTCTGGCAATCCCGTTGCAGCTGACCTGACGGCCATGCCCCACCTGTTGATCGCCGGGACAACGGGTGCCGGTAAATCCGTTTGTATTAACGATATCCTGGCGTGCTTTCTGCTCAACAAAACGCCTGATGAACTGCGCCTGGTGTTGGTTGACCCCAAACGCGTAGAACTGACCGGGTATAACGGCATCCCGCACCTGCTTTCCCCCGTGATCGTCGAAGCCGAACACGTGGTCGGCGCATTGCAGTGGATGCTGCGCGAAATGGATCAGCGCTACCGTAAGTTCTCTGAAACCCACACCCGCAATATTGCCGACTACAATGTGTACTGTGCGAAAAACCAAATCAAAAAACTGCCCTACCTGCTGGTGGTCATCGATGAGCTTTCAGACCTGATGATGCTGGCACCAGATGAAACCGAGCGGGCTATCACCCGCCTGGCCCAGCTGGCCCGCGCAACCGGCATCCACCTGATCATCGCCACTCAGCGGCCGTCAACGGATATCCTGACGGGGCTGATCAAAGCCAACTTCCCCGCCCGGATCGCCTTTGCGGTGGCATCTTCTGTCGACAGCCGGGTGATCCTCGACCAACCCGGCGCCGAGCGCCTCCTCGGCCGCGGCGATATGCTCTTTCAGGCTCCGGATGCACCTGCACCGGTCCGCATCCAGAGCGCGTTCGTCTCAGATGCCGAGATCAACCGCCTGGCGGCTTATTGGCGGGGTTTTTCCGTGTCTGGGCAGGCCCCCGCGCGGCCAGATCAGCCCGCTGCCTTTCAATCCAGCCAGGGAGTACCGTTTAAACAGGTGCCTCTATGGGAAGAAATGGAAGATGAAGACCTGGATCCGAAATTCAACGAGGCCGTTGATACGGTTCGCGCGGAGGGTCAGGCTTCCGTTTCAATGCTCCAGCGCAAATTGCGCATCGGCTACACCCGCGCTGCCCGCATGATCGATGAAATGGAAGGACGGGGCATCATCAGTGAACCGGACCCAAAAACCCAAATCCGGGAAATCCTCGATCCGGGAGGCTCGGAAGGATGAAATATTTGAAAATCGTTGAATAAATTGACAAAACCATCCATTCCGGTACAATAGAAATGCTGATTATCATCCACTAATTTTCAAGTGGTGTTCGAGGGTTGTCAAGTTCCCAATTAACCCTTATAATCAGTGAGAAATTCAACTGTGGAGTAATTTATTTTATGAACCAAAATGATGTAATTAAAACAATGGGGGAAGAAGAAGAAAATCAGGAGCAGGCCAGCACCAATAAAATGGAAGCCTTACTCGCTGAAGAGGGCATTAACATTGATTTCCCAAAGCGCGGTGAAATCCGCAAGGGAACCATTGCCAGCATCAGTGAAGGCCAAATCTTGGTCAGCGTTGGTGCGAAGTCGGAGGGCATACTCGCCGGCAAGGAATTTGACGCCATTGACGACGAAACCCGCAAATCCTTTCAAGAGGGTGAAGAGATCACCGTTTATGTTGTCACGCCGGAAGATTCAAACGGCAACCTGATCCTCTCTTTTACCCGTGCGTTGGAAGAAGAAAACTGGCAGACAGCCGAAGAATTGTTGGAATCTGAAGATTCCTTCACTTCGAAGATCGAAGGGTACAACAAGGGTGGCCTTTTGGTGCCTTTGGGAACCATTCGCGGCTTTGTGCCGGCTTCTCAAATCGGCTTAGGACGTCGGCTGACGATCACCGGCAATTCGCCCGATGAGCGTTACAGCGAAATGGTCGGTGAAGAGATTGATGTGTGCGTGATCGAAGTCGATCGCGACCGCCGACGGCTGATCCTCTCCGAGCGTGCCGCCAGCAGCGAAACCCGCGACACCATCAAGGAACGTGTCATTGAAGACCTGGAAGAAGGCGAAGTCCGCACCGGTCGGGTCACCAGCCTGGCTGATTTTGGCGCATTTGTCAACATCAACGGTGCCGACGGGTTGGTCCACCTTTCTGAGCTTTCCTGGGAACACATCAATCATCCCAGCGAAGTTCTAGAGGTCGGACAGGAAATCAAGGTCAAGGTGATCAGCATCGATCCTGACCGCAAGCGCATTGGCCTGTCCATTCGCCGCCTGCAAGATGATCCCTGGGACGAGCAGATTGCCGAGCTGACCGAAGGCCAGCTGGTCGAGGGCAAGATCACCCGCCTGACCAATTTTGGCGCCTTTGCCCGCCTCTTGCTGGATGATGTCGAGGGCGACCTCGAAGGTCTCATCCACATTTCCGAGATCAGCGAACAGCGCATCGAACACCCCAAAGAGCTGCTCAAAGAGGGTGATGTTCTGACCCTGCGCATCATCAAGATTGAAGAGGATACCCACCGCATCGGCCTGAGCATGCGCCGCGTTGATTCTCCCGCATACACCGACCTCGACTGGAAAACCCTCACCGATGAATTTGATATCGATCAGCTCACCGAAGAAGAGGAGGTTGAGGAAGCACCTGCAGAAGAAACACCTGCGGAAGAACCCGAAGCAGAAGCGGAAGACGAGGCTGAAGCTGAAGTCGAAGAAACACCTGAAGCTGAGGTTGAAGTCGAAGAAACACAAGCCGAGGATGAACCTGAGGCTGAGGCTGTAGTCGAAGAAACACCTGAAGCTGAAGTTGACTCTGAACCCGCTGATGACGCCGTCGAAGATGGCGACACAGAAGCCGAAGAGACCAGCAAAGACTAACTTGATCATCATATCGGCGCACCGGGTGACCGGTGCGCCATTTTTTTAACCCTATGCCCCTGATCATCGATTCACATCAAGACCTGGCCTGGAATATGGTCAACCTGGGCCGCGATTACACACAATCGGCTCACGACATCCGCCAAAGCGAGAAAAAAACCCCCATTCCAGCCTACAATGGCAATACTTTGCTGGGCTGGCCTGAATATCAGCAAGCCAACATGGCAATCGTCTTCGGAACGCTGTTTTGCACGCCCCGTCGCCTTGACAAAGGCGGGTACGAGATCCAGGTCTATGAATCCCCGCAAGAAGCGCACGAGTGCTACCGCCAAAACCTCGACGCCTACCTGCGGTTGACCGATACCCACCCAGGCAAGTTTCACTTGCTCCTCAGCCGGGCTGATGTGGCTGATCACATGGCAGCCTGGAGAGCACACCTGGCCCAGGCGCAGGATCCACCGCCGCCGGTGGGGATCGTGGTCCTGATGGAAGGCGCAGACGGCGTCAGGGAGCCTGAAGAGGTGGAACAATGGTTTGACTGGGGCGTCCGTCTGATCGGCCCGGCCTGGGCAGGCACCCGCTATTGCGGGGGCACACGTGAGCCTGGCCCCCTGACCCGGGAGGGCTTTGCCCTGCTTGAGCGGATGGCCGAACTGGGCATGGTCCTCGACATCAGCCACATGGACCACCAATCTGCACGCCAGGCCCTGGACCGCTACCCCGGCCAGGTGATCGCTTCCCATGCCAATGCCGAAGCATTGATCAACGGCATACCCATCAACCGGCACCTCAAGGATGAAACCATCCGCCAGCTGATTGCGCGCGATGGCGTGATGGGCATCGTGCCCGTCAATCACTTCCTCGATTGGAACTGGCGGGATCACGGCGGACGGAGCAGTATCGGTTTGGAAAAATATGTCGCCCAGATCGACCATGTCTGTCAGATCGCCGGCAACACACAGCATGTGGGCATCGGAACGGATTTCGACGGCGGTTTTGGTGTCGAATTGGTCCCCCACGAACTGGATACCATCGCCGATCTCCCCAAATTGATCCCACACCTGGCAGAAAAAGGTTACAATCAAGATGATATTGAGCGAATCTTAAGTGGCAATTGGCTCAGGATCCTGCAAAATAACCTGCCATAATCATGACCTATCCAACAGACCCTTCCGAACCCAGCCCGGAATCGTTGATTCCCCAATTTGAGGACGATTCAGTCGATTCGGATCTCTCCTTTTCGAAAAACCGCATCCGCATCGGCCTGGCCCTGGCCTTTATTGGCTACATGATCTTCTTGCTGGGCGCACGCCCCAGCCTGTTCGGCTTGGACCGCAGCCCGGTGGTAGGTTTTGTGCAGATTTCCGTATTCCTGCTGGGATTGGCCATCATCAGCCTGGGTTGCTATCTGACCCTGAATGCCTTCTGGACGGATGAGAAGAAAACGATCGCTGCTGAGATTGGCTCACGGCTGATCAGCACAGGGTATGTGATCTGTGTCTTCACCGGTATGGCCGATATTTTTGGCCTGGGAAGCCACCCGCTGCCAAATGTCTACTTTGGCCCTCTGCAAGCACGCGGCATGACTCTGGGCATGATGACCATCGCGGTCGGTTTTCTGCTGCTGATCCGCTATAAACCGTCAGGAAGGCAGCCAGTTTCGTCCCTCGACGGTTCACAGCAAAATCCAGATGAGAAAATGGGGGAACCAAAACCCGTCAAGGAAGAACAGATCACAATTTCCTTGCTAAGCCTCTTTCAATAGCGTCTAACATGTCAGCATTCGAAGAAAACTTGAACGCCGGCAGCCCTTGCTGCGCGGCAATGCGGCCTTCTTCTTCCGACAAGACCGTTAAGTCAGCGAAATCCACCACTTTCTTATCAAGCCGTGGCAAGCGCGTTAATACCGCGTCAATCGATGTCGTGGCATCTGGCTGAAGTGTGTCAAGGTAACCCAACAGCGCCCTTGCCCCTCGTTCAGCGTCTTTGCGGGCCAGTCCGACGATCCCCTCGCTGGCTAAGCGTGCCCACCCACTGACAAAGATATCCTCGCAGCGCGCACACAAATCGGGGTTGTAGACCTCATAAGAGATGCCGTCAATGGGAAAGTGCGGCTCGGGTGTGGTCACGTAATTGCCCTGGGCTACGGGCAAGCCAAAATCTGGATTCACGCGCGAGCCAATAGAAAAGATAACGGTATCGGCCGCCACGGTCTCCAACCGACCGGTCCCGCGCGAGAAGACCGCTTCCCCCTCGTGAACCAGGTGGTTGATCTCAAATTGGATGGCTTTGACACGGCCGCTTTCATCGCCAATCAAACGCAGGGGAGACATCAAGAACCGCATGCGGAAGGTCAAACCGGTGTCGCACTCGGCCGACTTCTCACGTGCGCCTACCAGCAAGGCATAAAATTTACGGACCGCATCGCCGGCCGACGCCATGGAAGGGTAGGCCTCTTTTACAGCCTCCCCGATGGCTTCCAAATCCAGGCAGCCTGCCACCGGTTCCAGGGTTTGTTGATCAAATTTCACTTCCCCAGGACCGCGACGGGCATACGCGGTCACCGTGCAGGGGGTGTGATGGCCTTTGAGGTAGTTGACCACGTCCAGCATCACATTGCCCACACCGATCACCGCCACCTGGCGGCCAAAATCAAGCTGCTGATCGGCATAAGCCGGCAACCGGTTGTAGTGAAAAACGATATCGTTGGCGTGATAAACTCCCTGCAGGTCTTCGCCAGGGAGCCCAAGCCAGTTGTTCTGCTGGGCACCCGTTGTGACCATCATCGCGCCAAACCCTGCCTGGCGGAGCTGGTCCAGGGAGATATCGCCAGATTGACCGATGGTGACATTTCCGCGGTATCTGACGTTTGGCATGGCTAAAATGCGTTCGAATTGCGCCATCAACCCCGTGCGCATCTTCACCTTGTCGGGGAAGATGCCATACTCCGCTAAACCACCGGGTTTAATATCCCGGTTGAACAGCGCCACTTCAACGCCTTGCCGGGCAAGGTATTGGGCAGCATATAAACCTGCCGGCCCGGCACCGATCACTGCCACGGGCTTGTGATTATTTTCAATCACCGATATTTTTCACCTTGTATCTATTTTTACCTGCCATTAATTTATATCTCGCTTATAATAAGGGGAGCAAGACCACCGTACATTATACTGGATTGACCAACTGGGCGATAACCTTGTCCAATCCAGAATTGACCAAAATGCAAACACAATGACAAATCCCAAACAAGTTCATACCTTACCCAACGGTCTGTCCGTTCACCTGAAGGAAATTCACACCGCGCCCATTATCAGCACCTGGGTGTGGTACCGTGTGGGCTCACGCAATGAAACCCCCGGAAAGACAGGCATCTCCCATTGGGTGGAGCACATGCAGTTCAAAGGCACGCAAAACTTTCCAGCCGGGATCCTCGACCGGGAAATTTCCCGGGTGGGCGGCGTGTGGAATGCCCTCACCCACCTGGATTGGACCACGTACTTCGAGACCATGCCCGCCCACATCTTCGACATCAGCCTCACCCTCGAATCTGACCGCATGGTGAACAGTGAGTTTGAGGTCGCTGAGGTTGAGCGTGAACGCACCGTGGTGATCTCGGAGCGAGAAGGCAACGAGAACCAGCCCCTCTTCCTGCTCTCCGAAGCAGTCCAGGAAGCAGCCTTCACCCAGCACCCCTACAGGTACGATGTAATTGGATTAAAGGAAGACCTTAACACCATCTCCCGCGATGACCTCTACCAGCATTACCGCAGGCATTACCACCCGGCCAACGCAGTTTTAGCGGTTGCCGGTGATTTTAAAACAGCCGATTTGCTGAAAAAGATTGAAGACACATTCGGCAGCATCCCTTCAAGTGAACCTCTCAATCACCACATCCAGCCAGACCCGCCCCTGGGCCTGGAAAACCGGGTCCATGTCACCGGCCCGGGTGAGACCAGCTATGTTCAAATCGCCTACCGGGCACCCAGCGCCAGCAACCCGGACTTTTTCACCCTGACGGTGCTGGACAGCCTGCTGACCGGGCCGAGCAGCCTGAACATGTTCGGTTCAGGCGGCACCAGCAATAAGACCAGCCGGCTTTACCGTGCCCTGGTTGAAGGTGAAATTTCCGTCTCCTGCCAGGGCTCGCTGCAAGCGACCCTCGATCCTTATCTGTATTCCATTTACCTGACTGTACATCCCTCTCACTCCCCGGATGAAGTTCTATCTGCTGTCGACCAGGAGATCCAACGTGTGCTGGATTCCCCGATCACCACTGCTGAGATTGATCGGGCGGTTAAACAAGCCAGGGCATTATTTGCATTCAGCAGTGAAAACATCTCCAACCAGGCATTTTGGCTTGGTTATTCCGAGATGTTCGCCAGCTATGACTGGTTTGAAAATTACGTCGACCATCTCGCCCAGGTCACCCCTGAGATGGTCAACCACATTGCCCAAACCTACCTGCACCCGGATAACCGGGTGGTTGGGTTTTACACACCTGAAGGAAGCTGAACCGGCATGATGAAAACACCCATCTACGATGAACACCGCAACGCCCTGCCTGGCCCGGATGATATCACGCGCTGTGAGCTGCCCAATGGCATCACCGTGCTCTCAAGGGCAAACTTCAACAGCCCCACCCTTTCCATCAAGGGGTACCTGCAGGTCGGCAGCCTGCTTGACCCTGAAGACAGGCTGGGCCTGAGCTACCTGGCGGCCTTTGGGCTGATGACCGGCACCGCCCGTCATGACTTCCAAAGCCTGTATAACGAGATCGAATCCATCGGTGCCAGCTTAAGTTTTTCTTCCGGCACACTGAACACCTCCTTCAGCGCGCATTGCCTGAGCGAAGATCTGTCCCTGATCTTGGGGTTGATCTCCGACTGCCTGCGCTCACCCGTCTTCCCTGAAAAAGAATTCAACCGTCAAAAAACCCAGATGCTGACAGCCCTGGCAATCCGCGCCCAGGACACATCAGCCATGGCTTCTATGCTGTTCGATCAAATCGTCTATGCCGGGCATCCCTACCAGCATCCCGAGGATGGATACACTGAAACCGTCCAGGCAATCGAGCGCGCTGACCTGGTGGACTTTTACCAGCGCACTTATGGGCCTAAAAAAATGGCCATCGTGATCGTTGGTGCTGTGGAACCGCAGCAGGCCGTCGATGCGGTCAGCCAGGCCCTGGGGGACTGGTCCAATCCGCGCCAACAGCCGCTGCCTGAAATCCCGCCCGTTGAACCGCTCCAGGAACGCACACATAAAACGCACCACATCCCTGGCAAAACCCAGGCGGATATCGTCATGGGTTGCCACGCACCAGACCGGCTCTCGCCCGATTTTCATGCGCTGCGCATCGGCAACAATATCCTTGGCGAGTTCGGCATGATGGGCAGGCTGGGGCAGCGGGTGCGCGAGGACGCCGGGCTGGCCTATTATGCCTATTCCTCCCTCAGCATCAGCCTCGGGCCAGGCGCCTGGGAAATGATCGCGGGCGTCAACCCCGTCCATATCGATGAAACCATCAGCCTGATCACGGAAGAAGTGCGCAAGTTCGTCACCCATCCTGTTGACGAAGAAGAGCTGGCCGATAGCAAATCCTATTACCTCGGGCGCATGCCCCTGTTGCTTGAGTCCAACAGCGGCGTGGCGGTATCCCTGCTGAATATCGAACACTTCAACCTGGGGCTGGACTATTTCCTCCAATACCCAAAGCTCGTTCAATCCATCACCGCTGAAGACATCCTGGCTGCTAGCCGCAAATACCTCGATCCTGAGCGTTTAGCTGTCGCTGTGGCAGGGCCCTGAGGACACAGCCTATGATCTTGCGCAGCGGTATCGACATCATTGAAATTTCCCGGCTGGATGAGGTCAACCCTGAGATCCGTAAGCGATTCATCGCCCGGGTCTACACTCAAACCGAGATTGCCCAGGCGCGCAACGGCACCGATGCATTAACCGGCCTGTTTGCCGCCAAAGAAGCTGTGTCAAAAGCCCTGGGAACAGGCATCGGCTTTGTGCATTGGCAGGATATCGAAATCCATCACCTCAACTGCGGTCAGCCTGTGGTCAGACTGCACGGTAATGCCAGGATGGTTGCCGACCAATTGGGATTGGAGTCCTGGTCTGTCAGCATCAGCCACGACCGGGACAAAGTGGTCGCCATGGCTGTTGCCATTGGTGGGTGATCGATTCACAGCTGTACAGGATACTGTATCATATTTCCAT
>DHHJ01000012.1 GCA_002403205.1 Anaerolineaceae bacterium UBA4775 | reverse complement strand
ATGTGACACAGTCACCCACGTGACCTCAATACGATTTATTTGCCGATCGGGCGGCTCACCTCCTTCAGGAAAGGACGGGGAAGGTTGGTTACGCCCCTGACAGCCCTCAGAAAAGAAAAACTAAACAATTAGGCGTCACCCACCAGATTAATAGAAAACAGGCTCGCAATGAGAATTTGCGAGCCTGTCGATTCAGCGGGGAGGGGGGGATTCGAACCCCCGGTTGAGCTTTAAACCCAACAACCACTTAGCAGGCGGCCCCAATCAACCACTCTGGCACCTCCCCAATGTTCACAATTTAAACTTTCCCTCCTGGTTTCAGGCGGAGGGAGAGGGATTCGAACCCACGGTGGGCGTAAACCCACACCTGTTTTCAAGACAGGCGCCATAGTCCACTCGGCCATCCCTCCGGGATACAGATTCTAACATTAATCCCCGCCATCCACAAGGCAGAAACTAATCATACCCCTTGGCTGGTGAGATGCAACCAGCACCATCAAGCCACACCCTGCCAAGGCCACCATCCCCTCTATCCCATGCGGCCGGAGATGTAATCCTCCGAAATTTGCTCCCTCGGGTTGGTGAACATCAGGGGCGTTGGCGAAAACTCAACCAGCTCTCCCAGCCAGAACAGCCCGGTAAAGTCCGACACGCGGGCGGCCTGCTGCATATTGTGGGTCACGATCACGATCGTGTAATCTTGCTTCAACGTTGCGATCAATTCCTCGATATGTTCGGTGGCGATCGGGTCCAACGCTGAAGCAGGCTCGTCCATCAGGATCACTTCCGGCTGCACAGCCAGGACCCGGGCGATGCACAGGCGCTGCTGCTGGCCCAGTGAGAGGTTCATGGCATCTTCGTGAAGCATACCCCCCACATCCGCCCACAGTGCGGCCTGGTGCAGGCAGCGTTCAACCAGCGCATCCAGCTCCGCATGGGATAAGCCCATCCCGGTCACGCGCGGGCCAAAAGCCACGTTGTCATAAATCGATTTCGGGAAGGGATTGGGCTTTTGGAACACCATCCCGATGCGCTGGCGCAATTCTGCCAGGTCCGTTTCGGGCTCGTAAATGTCCTGCCCATCAAACAAGACCTCTCCTTCGACCCTGGCGTCCTTGATGGTGTCGTTCATGCGATTCAAGCAGCGCAGGAAGGTGGATTTACCGCAACCTGAGGGGCCGATCAGCGCGGTCACCTGGTTGGGCAAGATCGACATGTTGATGTCGCGCAGAGCCAAAGCCTGGCCGTAGTAAACATTCAAATGTGAGATCGACAAAATCGGGGGGATCATTCCGCTCATGGGCTTATTTTACCTTAAATGGATTTTAACATCAGCAATAAACGGTTTTGGGCTATAATCGTAACGATGCTCAAATTGCGATTCTTGATCTCAATCCTTCTGATAGGTCTCCTTACGGTTTCCTGCGTATCCCAATCCACCGGCACTGATTCGCCGAGTAACGAACAGGCCAATGCCCATATCGAAGTTAAAGGCTCCGACACCATGGTCAATTTGGCCCTGGCCTGGGCTGAAGCCTACCAGAAGGAAAACGCACACATTAGCATTTCCATCACCGGCGGGGGGTCGGGCACCGGGATCGCCGCCCTGCTCAACAACACCGTTGATATCGCCAACGCCTCGCGCAGCATCAAGGCAGAAGAGGTCAACCAGGCGCTCGGCCAGGGCATCGAACCCTACGAGATCGTCGTCGCCCGCGATGCAGTGGCCGTGATCGTCAACCCATCCAACCCCATCGACCACCTCACCATGCAGCAGATCTCG
This sequence comes from Anaerolineaceae bacterium UBA4775, assembly GCA_002403205.1. Taxonomy (GTDB): domain Bacteria; phylum Chloroflexota; class Anaerolineae; order Anaerolineales; family Anaerolineaceae; genus Brevifilum. The sequence continues at coordinate 112,657 of DHHJ01000012.1, read as the reverse complement.
GATATTTTCCAGGGAAAGTATGAGAATTGGTCAGAACTCGGCGGCGAAGACCGGCCCATTGTGCGGGTCTCCCGGGAATCCAACTCCGGGACCCATGTGTACTTCCTCGAAACCGTGCTGCGGCTCGGCGAAAGTGAGAACAAGGCGCTGTTCCATCCCAACACGCTGTTATTACCCTCATCCGAGGGGATTATCGCCGAGGTCAGGGACAACCCCAACGCCATCGGTTACGACGGGCTGGGTTATGTCACGCCAGATGTAAAGGTGCTGGGAATTCAGCCCACCCCAGACACACCCATCGTCATCCCCTCCATTGAATCCGTCAGCCAGGGGACTTATCCCATTGCCCGGGAGCTGTTCGCCTACACCAACGGCGAGCCCCAGGGCGCCATTAAAGCCTATATTGACTGGATCCTCACGGACCCCGGCCAGCAGATAGTCGAAGAACTCGGTTTTGTCTCCGTCGCACATTAAAGCAGCAATCCATGGACACACACCTCATCCCCGGACCCAAAAAACGTAACGCCAAAGCCGCCTTTTCCCAGGTGGTAGAAACCCTGATCAGCGCGGTTATCAAAGCCATGGGGTATTCGGCGGTCGTCTTTGTGATCATGATATTTTATTTCCTGATGAGCGAAGGCTTGGCAGCCGTGGGGGAAGTGCCACTGAATGTTTTGTTTTCCGCACGCTGGTACCCCATTGAGGGGTATTACGGTATTTTGCCGTTGATCAGCGGGTCCTTGTTGGTCACCATCGGTGCGACCCTGTTTGCCGTTCCCATCGGTTTAGCCACTGCCATCTTCGTTGCAGAGATCGCCCCGCGCTGGATGCGGGAGATCTTCAAACCCGTCATTGAAATCCTGGCGGGACTGCCCTCGGTGGTCTTGGGGTTCATCGGCATCATCGCCCTGGCGCCCCAATTGCGCCAACTATTCAACCTGCCCACCGGCCTGACGGCACTGGCCGGTTCTATCCTGCTGGGGATCATTGCCATCCCCACCATTGTCTCAATTGCCGAAGATGCGCTGGATGGCGTGCCCCGCTCCTACCGCGATGCAGCCCTGGCCATCGGCGCTACCAAATGGCAGACCATCTGGCGGGTGACCCTCCCCGCCGCCCGCTCCGGGGTGCTGACAGCGGTCATGCTCGGTATCGGGCGCGCCATTGGCGAGACCATGACGGTGATGATGGTCACCGGTAATGCACCCATTGTGGCCACGGGATTGGGCGCCATTTTCATGCCAACCCGCACGATGACCGCAACCATCGCGGCTGAGATGGGCGAGGTGGCCAATGGCAGCGTGCACTATCATGTGCTGTTCCTGATCGGGATCATCCTGTTCCTGATCTCCTTAGCCGTCAATATCATCGCCTCGGCGATGGTATTTCGGGTCAAGAAGCGCGCAGAACGGATCCTGTCATGAAACTCTCATCCAAACAGCGCATGCTCGTTCAAAACCTGGCTTTTGCCGCGATGAGCCTGATCGCCAGCCTCACCGTAATCTTCATTGTGCTGATCGTGGTTTACATCGTCAGCATGGGCGCCGGTGCGATTTCATTTGAGTTCATCTTCAGCATGCCCTATGACGGCATGCGTTCCGGCGGTATTTTACCGGCTATCATCGGCACCTTTTACCTGACCCTGGGTACCGCAGCCCTGGCTGTGCCCCTGGGGCTGGGGGCAGCCATCTTCCTGTCAGAATACGCCCCCGACAACCAGATGACGCGCATCATCAGGATCGCGATCACCAACCTCTCCGGCATCCCCTCTGTGGTTTACGGGCTGTTTGGTTTGGGCTTGTTTGTGCTCTTTCTCCAGCTGGGCACCAGCATCCTGGCAGCCTCAATGACCCTGGCGATCATGACCCTGCCGGTGATCATCAGCACAGCAGAAGAGGCCCTGCGCACCGTGCCCCAATCCTTCCGGGTGGTCAGCATCTCCCTGGGAGGCACACGCTGGCAGACGATTCGCAAGATCGTGCTGCCGGAAGCCATGCCGGGCATCCTCACTGGCGTGATCCTCGGCCTGGAACGCGCGGCAGGCGAAACCGCACCGATCATGTTCACCGGGGCAGCGTTTTTCCTGCCGCAACTGCCCACATCCCTCACCGATGCGACCATGGCCCTGCCCTACCACCTGTTTGTGATCTCCACCCAGGTGCCGGGCATGCCCATCCAGATCCAGTTCGGCACCGCCCTGGTTTTGCTGGTGTTCGTGTTGGGGATGAACCTGATCGCTTCGATCATCCGCTCCCGCGCCCGGGCAAAACGCCAATGGTGACCCATGGATAAAATCGTCATTGAAAACTTCTCACTGGAATACTCCGACGGCACCGAGTCTTTGCGGGAAATCAACCTGCGCATCCCGGCCAACCAGCTCACCGTGCTGTTTGGTCCTGCCGGCGGCGGTAAGTCCACACTGCTGCGCAGCATCAACCGCTTGAACGACCTGGCGGATGTCAAGGTCACCCAGGGGAAGATCTTGCTGGATGGGGTCAATGTCTTGGATAAGAAGCTGGATACCAACAACCTGCGCCGGAAGGTCGGCATGGTCTTCGCCCGTCCGGTGGTGCTCCCCTTCAGCATCCGCCGCAACCTGACCTACGGATTCGAGCTGGCAGGTATCCGCGACGCAGCCCTGATTGAAGAGAGCGTAGAGCGCAGCCTCGGTCAGGCCGCGCTGTGGGAAGAGGTCAAAGACCGGCTGGATGACCCCGCCACTGCCCTCTCAGGCGGCCAGCAGCAGCGCTTGTGCCTGGCCCGCAGCCTGATCCAGCAGCCAGACGTGATCCTGCTGGATGAGCCCACGTCCGGGCTTGACCCAATCTCCACCCTCAAGGTGGAAAACTCCCTCCAGGAGCTTAAAAAGGACTATACCATCGTGCTGGTGCCCCATTCCGTCCAGCAGGCAGCACGGATAGCGGACCTGGCGGCGTTTTTCCTGCAGGGTGAACTAATTGAAGTCGGCATAGGCGCAGAGCTGTTCACCAAGCCAACCAAGTCCCGCACCCAGCGCTATATTGAGGGCCGTTACGGCTAAACCTGGCGTTTCCCCCGAAAATAATTCCTTGCAGCTGTTTACCCGCGATAAAATTCATTCTCAAGGGTTGTCACCGGTGTCAAGCGTCGCTTTTCCCGTTCTGGCGGGTATAGATTTCCATCTGCTCGCCAAAATCCCGCACCAGCACATCTTCTGGCTTACGCACCAGCAGGAAGAACACGTACAGGTCCCCCACCGCGCCAGATGCGTTCATTGCCACCAGCAGCATCAGCGGGACAAGCCAGCTATCAGGGACAAATACAAGCAGGATCACCCCCAAAACCGTGATCAGGACCAGCGGCGCCAGGCTGACGACAAGATAGGGGCCCTTGTGCAGATACCAATCAGGGGCGGCCGCATAGGCATAAGCGCCTTTGAAGGCAAACTTGGCCTTTCCGCCCGTCAGCAGCCTGAAAAACAGCCCGTGGATGGCCTCGTGGAGCACCACCATGACAAAGATCACCCCCAGCAAAACGAAAAATCTCAAGGATATCGGCCCTGTACTGTCCGCAGCGAGGGAGACGCTCATACCCCTGGCAGCAAACTCCGGGCGCAGGACGAACATCATCCAGACCAACCCCAGCCCGCACCCTGCAAAAAGCACCAGGCTGGCCAGGCTCAGGGAGAGGAGCAGTTTCCGATCTTTTATCAGGTCTAACCGCTGCTCCAGTTGGTAACCTTCAGGCAGGGTTTGGTATGCGTGCGGCTGGCCCATCATTGATCCATGTCCCTCTTTGTTCTTTTGCCAATAATCCATCTGCAATCAAAACTATCCACTGTTGACCGATCTGCAAGCCTACATAGTTTGGGCGGCCATTTGATTATGGCACCGGCGTATGCGTTGGCCAGGGGGTGATGGTTGGAAGCGGCGTGGTAACGACCTCCTCCACCTCCGGGGTGTGGGTTGCCTCAGGTGGTGTGGCCGTTTCTTTTGCAGGGAGCGTCTCCGTCGGTTGGATGGGCAGGGGCTGGGTGACCGTGGGGGTGGTTGTGGCCAGCGTATCCAGCCGGTCCGCACGCCAGCGCAATCCCACATACACTGCCGCTGCCAGCAAAACCAGGATGATCAATCCCGCCAGGCAGCCCATTAGCCGACGCCGGCGCGGGCTTGCGCCTGATTTCCCGGCAGATTCAGAGGGCATCCCCAGCAAAATCACCGTGGTGTTATCGTGTCCGCCGCGGGTGTTGGCCAAATCGATCAAGGCAGCCGGCGCATCGTGCAGAGGTGTTGAGATGACCAGGGCCTGGATCTCCTCATCCGTGACCAGGTCGGTCAGGCCGTCACTGCATAGCAGCAGCACATCGCCAGGTTCAAGAAGCAAGCCCTGATTATCGAGCGCGTCCACATCGCTCTCCTCCTCAAAAAACCACAAGCGAAAGTCCGGTCGGGGTGCTTTGGAGGATCCCAGGTAGCGGCGGATGACATGCGCGTTGGGGTGTTCATCGGCCCCTTCTTCATCGATGAGGCCGGCATCATAGGCTTCCTGCAACCAGGTATGGTCCGTTGTAAGCTGGAGGATATGCCCGCCCCGCAGCAGGTAGATGCGTGAATCGCCGAGGTTGGCTGTATAGAGCCGGTTGCCAATCACCCAGGCGCAGGCGCAAGTAGCCCCCATCCCGATGCGCCTCTGGTCGGATAAGGAGGCCTCATAGACCGCATGGCTGGCCTTCTGGATGGCTTTTTCAAGGGTCCTGATCGGCTGCTGGCCATCACCAGCAGCGACTTCCCTGGAGATCAGGTCAACCCCCATTTGGGCTGCAACTTCTCCAGCACGGTGCCCGCCAATGCCGTCACACAAGACGGCCAGCACTGCCGGGGTCTTCTTCTCGGTCCCGGTCAAAAAGGCTGAGACGTTATAGCGGTCCTCATTTTGCTTGCCGATCATACCCGGGTGGGTGGCAGCGGCAATATCAAGGTGTGGTTGGTCAATTCTGGTCATAAGATCGGTTCGTATTTCGAAACGGTCGCCTTGGGCGGCGAGTCACTACCTATGATTGTAAACCGAAATCCCACAGGGCCAAAATGGATGATGTCGCCCGGGAAGATCTGCACAGGGTCCCTGCTGATCGGGGCGTAATTGACCCAGGTGCCCGCAACCGATCCGCTGTCCGTCAGCCAAAATTCGTCCTCTTTTGCACGCAAGCGGGCATGCAAGCCATCGATCTGTGCCCCCATCAATACCTGGTTGGCCCGGTCAGGGTCGCAGCCAAAGGATGTATTGCGCCGGGTGATTCTGACCGCACCGCCTATCACATCTGTGCCCCCGGCTTCCAGCGGGAGCAGGGTCGCGTAAATCCTGTCTTCCTGGGCAGGTACAACTGAGCCTGGACTGACTGGCCTGCTGCGGGCATCAAAAATTTTTCTTGCCAGACGCTGGGCAAAAGCGGTTTGCAAGCCATGACGCGCCAGCCAGAACGCCAGGAGGACACCTGCCGCAGCGAGAATCACAATCACCACCGCCAACCCGATCTGCTCATCCGACACACGGGGTTCAGGTTCAGGTAAGCTCACGGCCACCTGGATGGGCAAAAGGATCGTTTCACCCGACAAACCCAGGACGTCCTCTACAGCGACCTGGAGCACATGTTCACCCGGCTCGACCAGGCCTCCCAGGTCCCAGGTCAGCTTTTCAAACGGGGTCTCGGAGCGTTGGTCCACCAGCCGGTCGTCCACATACAGACGGCTGACGGTCAGTTCCCGTGGGTACTGATCGGGGAACTCCAGTATGAATTCGATGTCCATCTGGTCCGGCATGAGGTCTTCCGGGTTGCCCTCCCAGCCCTGGGGCGCAACCCGCTCGATCCCTGACGGCGGAGAGAGCAAAATCGGTTTTGGTGGCTGCACGTTGAGGTAAAATTCGCCGCTTTCACCGCGCAGTTCGCCAGAATCGGTGCTGATGGTCACACTGACGACGTAAGTGCCTTCCGCACGGATCCGGGATTCATAGCGCAGATCGTAATACATCCCCAAGCCATCCAGGTAACTTTCTGGATCTGGCAGGGCTTCTATGCCCGTGTAGAGGAAGAATTGCCCTCCTGTCCTTTCAGCCAGGTTGATCAAAGCGCCGCCCTGATCGTTGGCGAGGTAATGCTCCTCACCGAGCATCCACACATGCACGCGGATGCCCGCTAGCCGGGCAGACTCCGCCAAGGTGATCAGCGGGGCGATCTCCTCTGGCTCAGGCGGCGGGGTGATGTACAGCACCAACTTATCAACCCCAAAGGGTACGACACGCTCTTCAGATAAACGCAGCGCCGATTCGAGACTGGCCAAATTGGGTGTCAGGGTGCGAAAGTCGGGCTGATAACCTTCCAAAGCCTCCACCCAGGGCGCCTGGCTGGCAGCATTGCGGACGTGATCTCCTTCGTGCGTGACCAGGGTGAGCGTATCCCCCGGCGCCATCCGGTGCCCATCAACCCATTCGGTCAAGACTAAGCGGATGCGGTCAAAGGGCGATACCCCCTCAGCATCCCGCAGGTCAAAACGCCGGTCACCATTGATCGCCAGGGTGAAGTGCACCCCGGCGTTCTGCTGTTCAAAGGCCACAACCGGGGCAACCTGCCCATTTTCCAGCACGGTCAGGTCGTCGACACCCACTTGAGCCGCCCCAGCGATGAACCCCGGCATCGGTTTCACCTGGGTGGTGAGAAGCGGGAAAGCCGAGCAGTCCGGCGGCAGGACGATCAGCCCGTCTTCTGCCTGGGCAGAGGTTGGCGCAGGCAAAGCCAGGCCAAGAACGGCCACGATCAGCAATAAACCCCTCACCATCCAAAACCAGAGGGAAAAATTGCCAGGGGCTGAAACGTGCCCCTGGCTTTTGGTGTGTTTTACTCGGAATCGCATGTCTGCCATTTAGGCTTTCGGCTTTGCCGGTATTAGTCCTCTCTACTCCTCGTCAGTCTTATCGCTAAGGACCGTCGGGGTAAGTTCGCCCGCCATCGCCAGACGCCTGTAGGTCAGTGTCCAGCTCGCCAGGATAAAGGCTTTCAGAACGCCACCCAGGAACACCAGCAGTGGAATAAAGACCAGGGAAAGCAGCAGGCTAATGACCAGACCCACGGTAACCGCCTGGCCGCCGGTGATGATCACATTTGCCAGTACTGGGATGATCAGGAGCGGCAGGCTGATGATCAACCCGACGATCAACCCGCCCAGGCCAAGGATCAGGAACATCACCAGCACGCTCACCAGGTTGCGGGTGATCACCTGCCAGGCACGGCTGATGGCCTCGAAGACGCCGATCTCCTCCTCGATGATGGCGATCACAACAAAATTCACCAGTGTATCGATCAACCACCCGACTGGGATCAGCAGCAGTAAGCCCAGGCAGCAGGTGCAAAATGCCAGCACGATGATCGGAAAGATCATTAATATCGTAATAATGAACCCGACCAGCCTGAACCCGATATTGAACAGGAACACTTTCCAGTAATGTGGTTTAAGTGCTTTGAAAATCGTCCCAAACGAGAGGGTTTTATCCTCCGGATCGGCCTGGTCAGCCAAGCTGGTGCCTGCGATCACCCCGGCCTGACCCAGCGACCCGACCATCAGGAAGGCCACCGAGAGGAAAAACCCCACGGCCACCAGGCCAATCACCAGCAATATCCAGACCCAAACCGGGACATCCACGATAAATTGACCGAGATCATTCAACCACGCCTGGGTTGAGGGCGCGAGAAAATCCAGCGAACCGGGCTGTGTTGTGATACTTGAACTGCTTGCACCGCTCGCCCCGCCTCCCCCGCTAGTGCCGCTGGCAGCGCAACCCGCCAGCACCCCAAACAACCACAGGATCTTGTGCTTCCAGATGGTTTTCCATGCTTTTGAAAGTATTTCACCATAATTCATATTTGTGCTCCTCTCTGATCATTACACGGTTATGAATGTAAAACGTCCCCCCATACTCATTATAGTTAGTTTTACGCCTGCTGGCAAAAGGATAAATGGGGACACCGGGCAGGCAATTTTATCTTGAAGGTTAACGGTAATACAAACCGGCCAGTTCCATCCGTTCGTTGAAGGAGATCGTATAAACAAACGACCGGTTTTGATACTTTGCCACCAGGACCACGACGGCAAAATCCCCCCCGGAGGCCTCGTCAGTCATCCCCGACACCCTGACCTGGCCAAATTCCTCAAAGGCGCCCCCTTCAGCCAGTGCATCGTAGATATCCGCCATCACGTCCTGTGTGAGCACTTCCGCCAAACGGTCATCCGACAACGCCAGCAAGCCTTCAGAATCCTGCTGGTTGAGCATCAGAACAACCTCTCGAGCGCTCTGCTCCACCGCTTCGGCGTCAAACACCGGCGCGAGCGAACCCCCGCGGCATCCCGACAGCAGCAAGGGGATCAAAATGACCAGGCAGACCCAAACCTTCCCTGTTCCCAATCGCGAAAGCATCATCATACACTTTCCTCTCACAAAAACGACAGTCAAAGCCCCGCAACCTATCCGCTTGGCTCCCAAGTGATGGCACAGACCGCTTCGGCGGTTAGTTTACCTGCGCCGGAAGGGGCTCACTCCCATTCGATCGTCCCCGGCGGCTTGCTGGTGATGTCATACGCCACCCGGTTGACCCCCTGCACCTCGTTGACGATCCGGTTGGCAACGCGTGCCAAAACGCCATCTGGCAGGCGGGCCCAATCGGCGGTCATAAAATCCACGGTGGTCACCGCGCGCAGGGCAATCACCTCTTCGTAGGTGCGCTGGTCGCCCATTACACCCACGGCTTTCACCGGCAGCAGGACAGCGAAGGCCTGTGCGGTGCCTGCTGCCTCAGCAGCCTGGTTTTGGCGGTAGATCAGCAAACCCTCAGCAGCCAATTCTGCCGTGAAGATGGCATCTGCCTGGCGCAGTTTTTCCACCCGCTCAGGGGTCACCTCGCCCAGGCAGCGCACCGCCAGCCCAGGCCCGGGGAATGGCTGCCGCCACACCAGCGCGGCTGGCAGGCCCAGGGCCTCACCCACAATGCGCACCTCGTCTTTGAACAGGTAACGCAGCGGTTCAACCAGCGCAAAATCCATCCGCTCCGGCAGGCCGCCCACATTGTGATGGGTCTTGATGCGCTGGGCGTGGCCGCGTTCGGGTGCGCGCGATTCGATCACATCCGGGTAGATCGTGCCCTGCACCAGGTAAGGCGGATCGCCCAGTTCAGATGCGGCGGTCTCAAAAACCCGGATAAAGGTTTCGCCAATGATGCGGCGTTTTTCCTCCGGAGCGGTCACACCCGCCAGGGCGCTGAAAAATTGATCCGCCGCGTCCACCATCACCAGGTTGCCGCCCAGGTTATCACGGAAGGCTGCTTCAACCCAGGTGCTTTCATCCTGCCGCATCAATCCTGTATCCACAAACACGGCCGCGAGCTGTTCGCCAACGGCCCGCTGCACCAGGGCGGTCGCCACACTTGAATCAACGCCCCCGCTGACCGCGGACAGCACCCGGGCTGCGCCCACCTGCGCCTGGATACGCTGGACGGCCTGGTCAATGATCGATTCGGGCGTCCAATCGCCCTGGCAGCCGCATACCTCACGCACAAACCGTTCGAGGATCTGCCCCCCCGCCGGCGTGTGCCCCACCTCCGGGTGAAATTGCAGTCCGTAATACCCGTGCTCAAGGTCACCCAGGGCGGCCATGGGGCTGTTGTCTGTTTTCGCCAGTACAGTGAACCCCGGGGGCATGACCTCAATCCGGTCACCATGGGACATCCACACCTGGGGGTGATCTCCCACCCGCAGCAAAGCTGAGCTTTGGGAAATATCCAGCGCAGCGAAACCGTACTCGCGGTCAGCAGCCGGGGCAACTTTCCCGCCCAGGGCATCCACCAGGGCCTGCATGCCGTAGCAGATCCCCAAGATGGGCACCCCGGAGGCCAGCACATAGGCCGGCAGAAACGGCGCACCCGCCTCGTAGACCGAGCGCGGCCCGCCAGACAGGATAAAGCCCTTTGGCGCCAGCCCCATCACGGATTCCTCTGGCGCATCCCAGGGCAGCAGCTCAGCGTACACCTGGGCTTCACGCACCCGCCGGACGATCAACTGGCTGTATTGGGAGCCAAAATCAAGGATAACGATGGTTTCTGTCATGGGTTTCTCCGGGTGTGTCGACCCCCGTGCAGGGTGCTTCACTGACCAAGGAAGGGAGTGCCTGTTTGGGCAGGATCAGAACATGCACAGGGTAAGGCGGGCCGGGGTGATACAACGCATTCCAACGGGTATTCTCCCTAACCGGCCAGCGGGCAGAAAACGGCCCAGATGTTGATAGAAAACAGGCACCAGCGGCCGCACTGGCCCCCAGCGCGCAAACCTGAGTAGCAGCGCCAGGAGTTCAGTCTTCAGCGAAGGTGATCTGGCCATGATCGAGTGAAGAGATCGGCACCAAAGCTTCGATCGGCACGTTCAAGGGCGTCAGCAAATCACGTCCGCCCTCAAAGGTCTTTTCGATCAGCGCACCGATGCCCACCAGCACAGCCCCCGCCGTTTGCGCCAGGCGCACCAGGCCGGCAATTGTCGCCCCGGAGGCCAGGAAGTCATCGATGATCAGCACCCGTTCGCCGTTCCCCAGGTATTCTGGCGAGACGATCAGCTCAACCATGCGTCCCTTGGTGTGCGAGGGCGCCAGGGTCAGGAACACCGTGTCGGGCATGGTGATCGGTTTGTGCTTGCGGGCATACACCACCGGCAGTTGCAGGTACTTGGCGGTCATCAAAGCCGGTGCAATGCCGGAAATTTCAGCCGTCAGCACCTTGGTGGGCCGGGTCTCGGCAAACAGGCGGGCAAACTCCGCACCGCAGGCATCCATCAACAGTGGGTCCACCTGGTGATTGATAAAATTATCCACCTTCAAGATCCCGCCGCTTAGGCTTTCGCCCTCCGCTGCAATGCGCTGTCTTAAGGGTTCAAACAAAAGCCACCTCCATCCAATAAACACGCTGATTGTTTGGCCAACTTAAATTGATTTATACAGTTGATATCGGCCAAACAGGCCTTTTAACCGGACATTAAACTTGGGGATGGTCCTGGGGTTCAGGCGACGGGTCGCTGTCGTGCTTACGGAGCCGGTACAGGATTTCTTCGAGAATTTTCCGGTTAAAGCTGACCAAATCGGCCAGCAAGCCGATCAGAAAAGTGATGAAGCCCACGATCAGGAACACTGCCGCCAGGATCAGGGACTGCACCATGCCAGCCCCCGTCCCCTGGAAGTAGGCCACCAGGAAGCGCACCCCAATCGCTGTGCCCGCCAGGAGCATCACCGCGCTGATGGCCGTGAAGATCCGCAAGGCCCGGTACATGGCAAAGGAACGCAGAACGGTGACGCTCGAATTGGCTAAATAATGACGGATGCTGCTGATCAGGCGGGAAGGGCGTTCTGGTGGGTTGGTCTCGATGGGGACAAACGCCACCCGGACATGCCGGGCCCCGGCCTGGATCAGGGTCTCGAGGGTATAGGAGTAGTTGCTCAGCACCATGGTTTCCAGCGCCACCTTCCGGGTGATCGCCCGAAAGCCGCTGGTGGCATCAGGGATCTCAAACCCGGCTGTGGCCGAGACCACCCGGCTGCCAATGGTCTGCAGGGCGCGTTTATGCGCCGGAAAATGCGTCAGCGAACCCACACCCCGGTCACCGATCACCATCTCCGCCTCGCCAGCCAAAATCGGTCCGACAAGTTTCTCGATGTCCTCTGCGCGGTACTGGTTATCGGCATCGGTGTTGACGATCACATCCGCGCCCAGCCGCAGGCTGGCATCCAGGCCGTGGGTGAAGGCCTGGGCCAGGCCCAGGTGCCGGCTGAGGTGCACGATATGGTCCGCGCCGGCCTCACGGGCGGCATCGGCGGTGTTATCCGTGCTGCCATCATCCACTACCAAAACCTCAACGCTGTCAAAGCCTGCCACGGCTTTCGGTAGCTGCGCCAGGGTCTTGGGCAGGGTCTGTGCTTCGTTGTAGCTTGGTATTTGGATGATCAGTTTCATTGCTTGCTCGGGTCTCCAGTGTCTGAGATTAGTATATCATAGCGTGAACGGGTCAAGCGTGCTGCTGCTGGTCAGGTGTGTTTGCATAGCATCCCACGTGACAAATCATCTCCCTATGATCGCCTACCCGCAGAAGGGCGCCATATTTCCTGCTCGGATCAGCCAGTCAGGTTATAATCAAGCTGTAATGGCAGCAGAATCCCTTAACCCCCAGCATTTTTATGCCCAGCAGGGCCAGATCAGCGCCCCTGCTGAACACGCGCCCAGCCTGGCAGAGCTGCCCCCGGATATCCCGGGCACCATCGCGTGCATCCAGGACCTGATGCTACACCTCCACTGGGCTGGGCGCTACGGGGTCACCCTCAACCGCGTCCGCCAGGAGGAAGCCAACCTGCGCACCGTTCGTGACAGGCTGGCAAAAATCAACGCGCTCGACGGCCCACCCCTGACCGAGCCCCTCCCCCTCTCAAAAAAGACAGTCGGGACCTGCCGGGACTTTTCCCTGCTGCTGTCCGCGATTTCACCCTGTTGAGGGCAGCCTTTGCAACGCACCGGAACAACCTGCTGCCAGACTACTTTCTCTAAACCTAAGAGCCTCTGGAGGACCCCTGATGATCAAGAATTCACCTGACTGGTTGAAAAAAGCGGTTTTTTACCAGATCTACCCCCAATCGTTCTACGATTCCAACGCCGATGGCATCGGGGACATCCCCGGCATCATCGCCAAACTGGATTACATCGCTTCTCTGGGCGTCAACGCGGTGTGGATCAACCCGTGCTTTGTTTCACCCTTTGCCGATGCCGGGTACGATGTGGCGGATTACTACCAGGTAGCCCCCCGCTACGGGACCAACGCAGACCTGGAGCGCCTGTTTTCCGAAGCAGGCCGGCGCGGCATCCGCATTTTGCTGGACCTGGTGCCCGGGCACACCTCCATCGAACACCCCTGGTTCAAGCAGTCGCAGCAAGCCGTACCCAACCCCTATACGGACTATTATGTGTGGAACAACTCGGTGTGGGAAACGCCCCAAAGTGATCTGCCCATCATCCGCGGCCTTTCCCAGCGCGATGCCGCCTTTGTGGCCAATTTCTTCGCCATCCAGCCCGCGCTCAACTACGGTTTTGCTCAGCCCGACCCCCAGCATCCCTGGATGCAGCCGGTGGACGCCCCCGGACCGCAGCAGGTCCGCCAGGAGATCAAGAACATCATCGCCTTCTGGCTGGAGCGGGGCGCCAGCGGTTTTCGAGTCGATATGGCCGCCTCGCTGGTCAAGCGTGACCCAGAAAAGCGGGAAACCGCTCGCTTTTGGCGTAGCATCAGGGATTGGATGGATGAAACCAATCCCGAAGCCGTATTGGTCGCCGAATGGGGTAACCCTGCCCAGGCCGTTGAGGCCGGTTTTCATGCGGACTTCATGCTGGGGTTCAACAACCCGGGTTGGGTGTCCCTGTTCAGAAAGCGCGGTGAGGGCCGCTGGCGTGACCCGTATGCCTGGTCGTTCTTCGATGCATCAGGCCACGGGGACATCCGCCAGTTCCTGGACGAGTACCTCTACCATTACGAAGCCACCCAGCCCGAAGGATTTATCGCCCTGATCACCGGGAACCACGATGAAACGCCGCGCCTGGCCGACGGCCGTGATACCGCCCAGTTGAAACTGGTCTATTTGTTCCTGCTGACCATGCCCGGGACGCCCTTCATCTACTATGGCGATGAGATCGGCATGCGCTACCAGCGCCTGCCCTCCAAAGAGGGCGGGTATGGGCGCACCGGCGCGCGCACCCCCATGCAGTGGGGTGACGGGGCCAACGCGGGTTTCTCGGCCGGGCCTGAAGAGTCCCTGTACCTGCCGATCGACCCCGCCCCCGACCGTCCCACGGTGGCCGCCCAGGATGCCAATCCCGATTCCCTGCTGAACCGGGTGCGGTCGCTGATCCGCATCCGCCATGCCCTGCCCGCACTGGACGCGGACGCGGATTTCAATGTGGTTTACGCTGAAAGCGGCAAGCTGCCCTTTATCTACTCACGATCCAAAGGGGGGCAGCGCCTGCTGGTGGCCGTCAACCCCGCTGGGCGTCCGGCCAGAGCAGTCCTCCCCGGCGAGATGATCGCTGCACAGCCCATCACCATTGATGCGCCTGATTCCGCCATCCTCGTCCGCTCAGATGAGGGCTGGGTCCTGGATCTGCCGCCCGTCTCAGGCGCGATCTATGAGATCAGCGGTTGATGACTGAAAGGGGGTAGCTGGTGGCCAGTAGCAGGTAGCCGTTAGTTTGCAAGTCACAATTTTTAGGATGACTTAAGTGGTGTGGTGAACCCGCCAGCCACCACCCACCACCTACAAACTACCAACTACAAACTACGACCTTTCATCTTTCACCTTTCAGCTATCACCTATCAGCTATACCCATCCGATGACAGCCCTCATCGCCCTAACTTATTATGGTCGTATTCGTTTTGTAAACAGTGTATGCTTACGCTGCGGATGGCCAGGTTGGGCTGTTCGATGAAAGCCTGATCCGCGCAGCAATCAACCCGTAACCGCAGATCCTGACCATAGAAAAGCCCACCGCAGCGGTGTAAATCAACTAAATCAAGAACTTACCATTCCCTTGCCTGGTCATCCCCGTCAGGAGCTGGCATCCTTTACTACGTAAGCATCGGCTGAACTGACTGGACAAACCACGGGTTCACGGGAACGGGCGATCACACACAAGGCGAACAGGTCTACACCCACTTTGGGGCTGTTCAACAGCAGCCCAACCTCTTGAACCCCAATATTGGGTATAATTCCGGGTGAGTTTAGTAAGATCCAGGGCAGACCTTCCCGGAGGACCCTTAGAGCCGTGCCTGTTCTGGAAGCATTAAGAACCCTTTTTTTGATCATTTCCCACCTGCTGGCGATTTGATCAACACCGCTTTGATGAACGGAACCCATGACTGAAAAAACCCCCTCTGGTCGCCAAATCCGCCTGACCTCGCTCTCCAGCTGTGCTGGTTGAGCATCCAAGCTGCGCGCGGAAGCGCTGGCGCAGGTTCTGCAGCCGCTCACCCACATCTTCAAAGCAGATCAATACCCCGACCTGCTGATCGGCCTGGATTCGCCGGATGACGCCGCCGTGTGGCACCTGGGCGAAGGCCGCACCCTGGTGGCCACCACAGATTTCTTCACGCCCATAGTGGATGACCCCTACGATTATGGCGCCATCGCGGCTGCCAACAGCCTCTCGGATGTATATGCCATGGGCGCAGCACCTTTCATGGCATTGACCATCGCCGCCCTGCCGCCAGACCTGGACCCCGAGATCATGCAGGAGATCACCCGCGGCCTGGCGGAAAAAGCCGCCGAGGCGGGCACGGTGATCGCTGGCGGGCACACCGTCCAGGACAAAGAACCCAAGATCGGCCTGGTGGTGCTGGGCTTTGCTGCGGAGGATGAGCTGCTGCGCAAAGACGGGCTGAGCATCGGCGACCGCCTGGTGCTGACCAAACCCCTTGGCTTTGGCGTGACCACCACCGCCCTCAAGCAGGATCAAGCCACACCGGAGGACGTGGATGAGGTGGTGGGCTGGATGAAACAGCTCAACCGCGGTGCCGCCCAGCAGGCCGTCCAGTTCAAACTGCGCGCGGCCACCGATATTACCGGCTTCAGCCTCCTGGGCCATGCCTGGGAAATGGCCAGCGGGGCCGGCGTTGGCCTGCGGATTCGCTTCAGCGACGTGCCTTTCATCTCCTGTGCAAAAAAGTACGCTGAAGCGTGGTGCTTCCCTGGCGGCGCATTTGATAACCGGCTCTATTACGGCGAGCATATCAGCCTCGACCCTGCCATTTCTGAGGAAGCGAGCCTTCTGCTCTTCGACCCGCAAACCAGCGGCGGCCTGCTGCTGGGCGTGCCCGAGGAAAAGCTGGCCGGCTTTTTAGCCGCAGCCCAGGCTGCCGGTCAGCCCGCCTGGGTTATCGGTGAAGTGGTGCCAGGCGATCACATCGCCATCGAACCCTGATCCCCAGGCAGTGCAGCGTTTGTGTTTATCCAGATTCTTGAGTAGAATCCAGCCACTCATGAACAAATCACAGGGTAAGCCCGCTCCTCAACCCCAAAACGGGAAAACCCACACGAAACCCCAATGATCACCCATCAAAAAAAGCGCTTTTTAGCGCTTCTGACGATACTATTAATGTTCATTCCCCTGGCTGGCGCGCCCCAACCTGCACGCGCACAGGCAGGTACGCCATTTGAGGTGCTCGCGGAGATCAACAGCCTGCGGATTGCCAACGGCATGCAACCCCTGATCGAGAATCAATACCTCAACCTCGCTGCCCAAAATCATGCCGATTGGATCGCTGCCACCGGGCAGGGCGGGCATATCGGCGCAGGCGGCAGCACGGCCGCAGACCGCGCGCTGGCCGTTGGCTATGGCGGCGGTGCCTCGGTGAGAGTCACCGAAAACTGGGCGCGCGGCCCAGGGCTGACCGCCTACAGTTGCGTTTATGACATGTGGGCGCCCTCCTCCGCACATATCAACAACATGCTCACCACCTGGCACAATGAATTCGGTGCTGGCGTCGCCCTCGACAGCCAGGGGATGACCGTGTACGTGGTCAAGTTTGGACACGTGGTCGGCAGCGTGCCGCAGCAGCCGCCTTCCGTCCCCAGCGGGCCGACCGGCACCCCTGCGCCCCTGATCCAGCCCGTGGCCACCGCCCAGCCCAACCCCGACGGCTCGGTGATCCATATCGTCCGGTTCGGGCAGACCCTGTGGGCTATCGCCGAGGCGTACGGCATCTCCATGATCACGTTGCTCGAGCAGAATTACCTCACCGAGGATTCAGCCATCTACCCTGACCAGGAGCTGTTGATCGTGCCCGCCAACCTCGAGGTGGAGGAAGACGTCAATGAGGACGATGCTGAAGCGACGCCCACGCCCACCGAAGAACCGACCCCGACACCCACCCGCACGCCGACGCGCACACCCCAGGCCCAGGCTGAGGAGGCCACCCCCACGCCCACCGAGGCGCCCAACCCGGCCGGGAACGTGCTGGCCAACATCTTCAGCGGGGATACCCTGTGGATCGGCATCGGCCTGGTGGGCGTGAGCCTGTTCGGGATCGCACTGCTGTTCTTCACATCGTCGCGGCTGAAGTAGGGAGAAGGCCGCAGGGGGATGAGGAGTTAGGCAGTATGTAGTAGATATTGGGTATTGGGGGCGACAAGTTCAATCACGTTGGCGTGCCATCATTGCGGGAAAGTCACTCATCTTGTCATTGCGATGATGTTTTGCAGGGAGGACGAAGCCATCTCAAGTAAGGCGCGCTTCCAGCCTGACAAAACTGAGACTGCCACGCTCCGCTCGCAGTGACAACATTTCAACGCCCCGGCAGGGTGTCGCTTCGGGAACGAGGAAGTGGAGGCCATCTACACAAGTGGGCGGTTATCACATGCCCCTCACTGGTAAAGACACCGGCGAGATCATAGTCCCTAAAGGCACATCAGCCGCAAGCACATGGAGAGGTAACCCAACCACATTCCTCCGTAGGGGCAACCCTCCGTGGTTGCCCTGGGCAGACACAGAGGTCTGCCCCTATGTGTAAACCGCTAACCCCAGGCGATGTGGTGGGTGGGTAAAGCCCTTGACCACACACCGTTATTTCGACGGCGTACGCAACGTCGCTTGGCCTCAGTTAACAAACCGTCTCTGTCAGCGTAATTATTACGAACACATTACTCGTGATGGGGTTGATTATCAATCCATTTATGAGCATACGCTCTGGCGAGGATACCCGCGAGATCATTGTGTGATCAAAATGTAGTTCGCGTTAAGACTCCACACAGGCTAAGTCTCACCCTCCCCGTTCAACCCCATTTTCCCCGCAAACCCCTCCGGGAGCGGGTTGGCTTCTGCCAGGGCGGCCTTGCGGGCATGCCCCATCCGCTTGATCTGCACCTCGCGCTTGAGGGCAGACACATGATCCGCCGCCTCTTCTACATACACCAGCGCCACCGGCCCGTGCATGCGGGTGTAGCGGGCGCCGCGCCCGGCATTATGCTCCGCCACCCGTCTCAGGGGGTCAGTGGTCCAGCCTGTATAATAGGCGCCGTTGGCACAGTGCACCATGTAGCAAAAATAACGGGTCACATCACCGGGGCTGTCAGCCATAAGGCTCACCAGTTGACTAAAAAGCGCGCCAATCCCATCAACGGCTGCTGGATGACCAGGTTGACCAGGTCCAGCCCGAACATGGGCAGGACGAAGATGACCGCCAGCAGGATCAGCGGGCTGTAGGGGCGGATGCGGTCGTAAAATTCAACCCAGTGATCGGGTAAAAAGAAGGTGATCACCTTCTCGCCATCCAGGGGCGCCAGGGGGATCAGGTTGAACAGGAACAACGCCAGGTTGATGAACAAGAACTCAAGCAAAAACTCCCCCCAGGTGGGCAGGAGCGGCCCGGTCCCCGTCACCAGGGGCACCCAGCGCAAGCGCAGCGGGATGGCCGCCAGCGCGCCCAGCAGCAGGTTGGAAAGCGGCCCGGCAATCGAGACCAGCATCACACCGGCGCTGGATTTGCGCCGCAGGGCGTAGGGGTTGATCGGCACGGGCTTTGCCCAGCCAAAACCGGCCAACAGCAGGGTGATGGTGCCCATCACGTCCAGGTGCGCCAGGGGGTTGAGGGTCAGCCGCCCATGCATGCGGGGCGTGTCATCCCCCAGGGCATTGGCCGTGGCGGCATGGGCGAACTCATGGATGGTGAATGCCACCAGCAGGGTGATGATGCGGGAGATCAGGATGGGGACAGACAGGTTAAATAGCATAAACGGCAAACGGCCTTTCAATCGCATTGTGACTGCGGTCATTATAACACGCAGTGCAACAGGTTCTGCGGGGCTTGTATAATAATAATTCATACCCATTAAGGTAATAATGGTACAATTTTAGTGTCAACACGAAAGGAACATCAATGCTTAAAAAACCCTTGCTTTTATCCCTGACGATCGCCGCCCTGGCCCTCGCGGGATGCAGTCCCACCAGCACCAACGAGGGGAGCCCGGAGGGCTACACCAGCATCAGCGTTGAAATCCTCGCCGACATGATCGAAGAGCGGCGTGAGGACTTCTTGCTGGTCAACACCCATATCCCCTTTGAGGGCAACCTGCCCACAACGGACTTTTCCGTCCCATATAACGAAACCAGCGCAAACCTCGACCTGTTCCCCGAGGATAAGGACGCCGAAATCGTGCTGTACTGCCTGAACGACCCCATGTCGCATACAGCGGCGCAGCAATTGGTAGCGGCCGGTTACAGCAACGTGAAGATCCTCACCGGCGGGATGAATGCCTGGCAGAGCGCAGGCCAAACCCTGGAGATGGAACCTTAATTTCTCTGACCTTTTCAGCAGGCCATCTCCAATTAACAGGTTCTCAAGGCCCGGAATAAGGCTGAGAGACCTCAAAGGTGGAAAAAATGGATCAAAATGACTATCGTTCCGTACCCGTCAACCCTGAGGAAGTGACCCCCAAAGAGGTTTATCTTTCCCGGCGAAAATTCCTCAAAGGGATGGGCATGGTCGGCCTGGGCGCACTGCTGGCAAGCTGCGCCCCGGCGATCAGCACCGTCAACGAAAGCCCCGCCAGCACAGAAGACCTCAGGGAGGCCCTGACCAGTTACGATGCCATCACCAACTACGTGAATTATTATGAGTTCACCACCAACAAGGAGGGCGTGGCCGAACTGGCCCAGGACTTTGTCACCGAGCCGTGGTCGGTTGAGCTCAGCGGCCTGGTGGAAAACCCGCGTCGCTTCAGCCTGGATGAACTGCGCACCAACTTCGAGCAAGAGGAGCGCATTTACCGCATGCGCTGCGTGGAAGGCTGGTCGATGGTCATCCCCTGGCTGGGATTCCCCCTGCACAAGCTATTGGCAGCGGTCAAGCCCACACCACAGGCGCGCTATGTCGCCTTTGAGACTGCACTCGTCCCCGAACAAATGAACGCGGCCGAATCAGGCATGTTCCCCTTCCCTTACCGCGAGGGGTTGCGCCTGGATGAGGCCGAACATGACCTGACCCTCTTGGCCACCGGTCTATACGGCGAGGACTTGCCGCCCCAAAATGGGGCCCCCATCCGCCTGGTGGTGCCCTGGAAATACGGTTTCAAGAGCAGCAAGTCATTGGTGCGCATCACCCTGGTAGAAAATCAGCCGCCCACCTTGTGGAACACCGTTGCCCCGCAGGAATACGGCTTCTTTGCCAATGTCAACCCGGGTGTGGATCACCCGCGCTGGTCCCAGGCCACTGAGCGGCGCATCGGTGAGTCAGGCCGGCGCGCAACCCTGTTCATGAACGGTTATGCCGAAGAGGTCATGCCGCTTTATGAGGGCATGGATCTGACCCTCAACTATTGAAGTTCAAACAGGCTATAGGTGATTTCCCCATGGCGAAAACAACCCGTCAGACTCAAAAATGGCTCCTGGCAGCGGTTCACCTGGGGAGCCTGCTGCCTTTAGTTCTGTTCGGTCTGGATGCGGCGCTCGGACGGCTGGGTTTCAACCCGATTGAAACCGCTCTGCACCGCAGCGGGCGCACTGCTGTGGCGATCTTACTCCTTTCGCTTACAGTTACACCAATCATAAAGATCTTTAATCTCCCCATGGCGATCCGGCTGCGCAAGCCCCTGGGGCTGTATGCTGCGCTTTACGCCGGTTTGCACTTTGCTGCTTTTGTAGTTTGGGATTTCGGACTCAATTTCGGCCTGATCTGGCTTGAATTTACGCAGAAGCCCTTTTTGTGGGTCGGCTTGGGCGCCCTGGTCATCCTGGCCGTCCTGGCAGCCACGTCGACGCGCTTCTGGAAGAAAAAACTGCGCTCAGGGTGGCGCCGGCTGCACCGCACAGTCTACCTGGCGGCCGGACTGGCGCTGGTGCATTACCTGCTGGCGGTCAAAGGGGATCTGCTCACCCTGCAGGGGGAATACACCCGCCCTCTGCTCGCCGCGGGCGCGCTGCTACTGTTGATGGTGCTGCGGGTTCCCGCCGTGCAACAAATTTTCCAGCGCAATAGGCGATGAAGTAGGGAATAGGGAATAGGGATTAGTTATTAGGGATTAGTTATTAGGTGTTAGGGATGAGGGAATCATCTCGGCAAGCGATGGGGTCAGTAGAAGAATATAGGAAGAGCCTGGTTTCCCCTCGATCCTTGGCAGGCCTTTCTATCCTGTACCGAGCACCCAATTTTGAGTATTATTTCCTAATACCTAGTACCTAGTAACTAGTAACTAGTACCTAGTACCTAGTTCCCCAGCGCCCATCACTAAAACCCCAAAATCCCATCCCGGATCTCGCCCCAGGTGAGTGCGTCCGCAATGCCCGCCTCGATGGGCTTTTCAGCCGTCCAACCCAAAAGCGCCTTGGCCTTATCGGCGTTGGCGTACGAGCCGGCCACGTCCCCGGGCCGGGGGGGCATTTCCCTTTTGGGAATTTCCTGACCAGAGACCTGTTCAAAGGCGGCTACCATCTCCCGCACAGTCACGCCCTGACCGGTGCCCAGGTTGATCACGGCATAGGGCGTTTCGGGGTCTGCATCTGCAGCGATGACAGCGTCGAACTTCTCGACAGCCCTGATATGCGCCAAAGCCAGGTCCCACACATGGATGTAATCACGAATACCCGTCCCATCGCGTGTTGGCCATTCCGTGCCGGTGATGTGAAACTCCGGTGCTTCGCCCTGAGCCACGGCCACCAGCCGGCCGAGGATGTGGCTGGGTTCCTTGATGTGCAGGCCCGTCCGCATTTGCGGGTCAGCGCCAATCGGGTTGAAATACCGCAAGGCGATGCCTTTCAGCCCGTAGGCATGGGTGAAATCCTTGAGGACCATTTCCATCATATACTTGGTGCGCGCATACGGGCTGCTCGGGTTAAGGGGCGACTCCTCTGTGACCATAAACCCGGGCACCACATCATAGATGGCCGCGGATGAACTGAATACCACCCGGGGGTAGCCCATTTCCGCCAGCTGGTAGAAGAAACCCATCGACTTAACCACATTTTCGGTGTAATAGGCATAGGGCTCAGCCACCGATTCGGGCACCACGATCAGGGCCGCACAGTGGATGGTCGCAAAAATATCGGGATGATCTGCAAACAGCCGGGAGACCAGTGCTCGATCAGCGATGTCGCCCTTGTAGAAAATGTGGCCTCGGGTGAAGACTTCCTGCCCGGTGACCAGGGAATCGAGGATGATCGGGGTATGCCCAACATCGGCGAGTGCCGAACAAATCGTGCTGCCAATGTAACCCGCGCCGCCAGTGATCAAAACCTTCATGAGATGCGCTCCTTGTCCTTCTACCTAATACCTACTACCTGATACCTTGTACCCCCTCACGAACCACCATCAAACCGAAAGCACATGCGCAGCCGCTGTGGAGGCCATCCCGCCCAGGCACTGGATCAAGCCCAGCCTGGCATCCCTGACCTGGTTCTTGCCCGCCTGACCGCGCAGCTGCAGGGTGGCTTCCACCGCCTGGTAGATCCCCGTTGCGCCGATGGGGTTGCCGCGCGCCTTCAGCCCGCCGAAGGTTGCCACGGGGATTTGCCCTTCCAGCCCAATCATCTTGGGGTCAGCCAGCATCCAGCCCTGCCCTTGGGAGGCAAACCCAGCCGCCTCGAGGGAGAGAACAGTATGCAGTGAGGTGGCGTCATGGTACTCAAAAAAGTCCACATCTTTGGGCATCACCCCGGCCATTCGGCAGGCGCGCTCGATGCTCAACCGGGCAGCGTCCCACACCAGTGGTTGAGGGCGGTCATGAATGGAGAGGGTATCCGTCACCACACTCGATCCAATCACAGAAACCAGGGGCTGGTCCCAGCCTGTCGGCAGGCTGTCCTTCCGGGCAAGAACAACCGCTGCGGCGCCGTCTGCATAGGGTGCGGCATCAAACAGGTTCAGGGTATCTTCTGTGACGATTGCCCGCTGATAAGCGCCTGAACCGATGGGCTTCCGATACATTGCATAGGGGTTGGTGGCCCCGTTGGCATGGGCTACCTCGGCAAAGCCGGCAAAGGCTTCTCGATCTGGTTCATACTCGATCCAATAGCGGTGAAACAGCAGCTCTGCCAGGCTGAGCGGGGTGAGCCCCTCAGCAGCCTCATAATCCGCATCCAGCATATGGGCGATGAGCGACTCCGATTCCGGGCCGATAATATCGGTGACCTTCTCCACACCGACTGCCAATGCCACATCAACATCCCCCGACAAAATCGCCAGGTAAGCCATGCGCAGTGCCGCCCCGCCGGAGGCATCCGCCGCCTCAACTGTCACCCCTTCTGTGCCCACCAGGCCAACCTCTTCACACAGCAAGGCGCCCAAATTCGCCTGGCGTGACCCTGAAACCGCCAGCATATTGCCGACATACATCACCTCAGGGACCAGGTTCCCAGCATCCTTGCGGGCAGCCCGAACCACCTCAGCAGCAAGCTGGCGCAGCGAGCGATCCCAATGTTCACCGACCGCGGTCTGACCAATGCCGGCAACAATCACATCTGAGTGGTTATGATCCATGGATAACCTCATCTCATGGCAACGATCCCGCGCAAGCGGGTGTAGGTGGCATAATCGATCTCAGTCCGCCGCGCGATGTAGGCCTGGGTGCTGGGGGCATGGGCGCGACGCTCAACCAGGGCATCCTGGGCGGTCAACACAAACGAATCCGACCCGGCACCTGACCCATACGAGGTGACCAGGATGCGGTCACCCGGCTCAGCGATATCCAGCAATGCTGTCAGGCCTATCAGGGCGGCACCTGCGTAGGTGTTCCCAATCACCGGCGAGAGCAGGCCGTCTTTGAACTGTTCCGGTTTAAATCCCAACTGCCGGGCGACCCGCGTAGGAAATTTCTCGTTGGGCTGGTGAAAAACGGCAAATTTGAAGTCCGCAGGCTCTAAGTTCATGTGCTCCATGATCGTTTGAGAGGCAGAGAGAATATGGTGGAAATACGCAGGTTCTCCTGTGAAGCGTTGACCGTGCTCGGGGTACTTCTGATGGGCACGGCGCCAGAAATCCGGCGTGTCCGTCACAAAGGAGTAATGCCCATCAATCGTCGCCAGGGCTTCATCAGCAGGCCCGAGGATAAAGGCCGCGCCGCCCGATGAGGCGGTATATTCCAGCGCGTCGCCGGGCTTGGCCTGGGCGGTGTCCATGCCGATGGCCAGGGCGTAATCACCCATATGTGAGCCCACCAATCCCATAGCCGCGACCAGGGCTTCCGTGCCGGCTTTGCAGGCAAATTCCCAATCCCCGGCCTGGATATGCTCGGAGGCACCGATGGCCTCGGCCACGATCGTGCCAGAAGGCTTGACGGCATACGGGTGCGATTCTGAGCCCACCCAAACCGCCCGCAAGGCCAGGGGGTCAATCCCGGCCCGTGCCATGGCGTTGCGCGCGGCTTCGATCGACATGGTGATCACATCTTCATCGATGCCAGCCACAGCCTTTTCGATGACCGGCCCGGGCTTGGGTTCCCCGAGCCACACCCGGGAAATCTCGGTGGCGGGCAGGCGATAACGGGGGACATAAGCCCCATAGCCGACGATCCCGACCGGCCGGAGTGGCATTTGGATCACCCCCCCCCGATCCTGTAGTGTGACATCCCTCTCAGTCATGTTCTTCTCCATTCCATTCCTCTAAAATTGCTACAGCATGATCGATACGGACCATCTTGTCAACAACCAGCCGTTCCACCAGGGCATCGATCTGGTCATCGCGCGCTCCGGCAGCAATCGCCACTTGCCGGGCATGCAGGCTCATATGGCCGCGCTGGATGCCCTCCGTTGCCAGTGCCCGCAGGGCGGCCAGATTCTGCGCCAGCCCGACGGAAACAATCACTTCAGCCAGTTCAGCGGCCGAGTCCACGCCCATCAGCCGCAGACTGGCCTGGGCGCCAGGGTGAACCCGCGTGGCGCCGCCAACCGTCCCGATGGCCAGGGGCATCTCCAATGTGCCTGCCAGGTCTCCGGACGAATCGACACTCCACGTTGAGAGGCTGGTATAGCGCCCGCTGCGGGCAGCAAAGGCATGCGCCCCGGCTTCCACGGCCCGCCAATCGTTGCCTGTGGCAATCAGCACCGGGTCAACCCCATTCATAATACCCTTATTATGGGTCGCTGCCCGGTAGGGGTCCGCAGCGGCAAAGGCCCAGGCCTGAATGATCCCATCGCGCACCTGCTCTCCGTTGAAATCATCAAAGGCCAGGGCAGCAGTGCGGATGGTCACCCGGGCTTGCGCCAGGCGCCGGTCAGCCAGGTTGCTGAGGATTCGCAGCAAGACCCGTCCCCCGGTGATGCGCTCAATTTTCGGTGCCAGACGTTCTACAGCCGTGTTGACCGCATTTGCGCCCATGGCATCGACCACATCGTAAACCAGGTGCACCACCAAAAACGGGCCGATCGGCGATGCGGTGATGATCCGCACTTCCAAATCACGTGGGCCGCCGCCCAGCTTTATCAGAACTGGGTCCACCCGGGCTGCCTCGGCCAGCAAGGCGTCTTTCTCAGCCAGCAGCTTGAGGCGCGCAGAGGGCAGGTCGTCCAGGTCCAACACCTGGATTTGCCCGATCATTTCAGACGAGGTTGTACGCGCAAAGAATCCCCCGGTCGCGCGGGCCAGTTTGGCCATAAAAGAAGCCCCGGCAACGATGGAGGGCTCTTCAACCACCATCGGGACGGGCACATCGCGACCGTTGACCCGGAAGTAACGCGCAATCCCCAATGGCAGGCTGAAGGTACCGATCACGTTTTCGATCATGTGGTCGGCAGCGTCGATGGAAAGCCCGTCTTCGCCGCTCAGGGCAGCTGCATCCGCCGCGGAGAGCTTGGTTTCCGTGCGTAAGCGTTCCAGGCGTTCTGGCGGTGAAAGGTTGTAAAATTTTCTTGTTTCTTTAATAGAAGTCATGGCAATCGACCTCCTGGTTAAGTTGTATCACGAAACGGCTCGCGGTGAAAGGTTGTGCTGCCGGGAGCCTTTCCGGTTAATATATACCGGAAATGACCTCCCAAAAACTATCAGATTCAGTTTGGCAGGCTGAACATAACCTCCCGATTGAGGTAAAATAAGTCCGCTATGACGATCAACACCGACCTATCCTGCGAACAACTCGAAGAGCGCCTGGCCGCCTTGCACCAGGTCAGCCTGGAGTTGGTGCAGGATATTTCAATCGAATCACTTTTGGGGCGCATTGCCCAAATTGCCCGGCACCAGGCCGGTGCAGCTTACGCGGCCATCGGTGTGCTTGGAGACGACGGTCAAATTGACCGCTTCATCTCGGTGGACAGCGACAAGGATTGGCCAGCCAGCATACCCCAGCCGTCGATTGGATCGGGCCTGATCAGCGCGATCGCTGAAGCGAACAGATCGGTGCGTGTGATGGACTTCAACAACAACCCGACTCCGGCCAGTTCTGCCGAAAGTCCTCCCAAATTGACCTCACTGCTGGGTGTGCCCATTTATTTAGGCAACCGCCGTTTTGGGCAAATTTACCTCACGGATAAGATCACGGGGGACGGGTTCACCCCTGACGACGAACGCGTCATCGAGACCCTGGCAGCCTATGCAGCGGTTGCCATCTCGAATGCGCACTCCTACGATGAGCTGCGTGAACGGGACCGCACCCTCACCCGCCGCAATCAGGACCTGGCGCTGCTCAACAACCTGGCCTCTGCCCTGGCATCGATCACGGAACTGGACGAACTGCTCAAGACTGCCCTGAAACGGGTGATCAACTATTTTGATGTCGAAATTGGGGAGATTTTTCTCAACCAGGAAGATCAGAACTCCCTGTCCCTGGTGCTGCATCAAGGAGAGGGCGCTAATTCGCTCTGGTCACAGGATCGCTTCACTTTGCAAGAAAGCCTGATCGGACGGACGGCTCGCAGCGGCAACCCCTCGATTGTGGGAATCCCCTACCGGCATGACCCCTTCCTTCGCAACCAGGCGCTCATCGATGCCGGCATCCGGCAAATTGCCTGTTTCCCACTTACCAGCCGCAGCGAGGTGCTCGGCGTGCTGAGCATTGCCCTCCTCCAGGAAGACCCGCTGGATGCCATGGACCAGCAATTGCTGTCCTCCATCGCCTCCTGGGTGGGCACCACCATCGAAAACGTGCGTCTCAACATCCAGGGGCGCCGCCTGGCCGTGCTGGAGGAACGCGAACGGATCGGAATGGACCTGCACGATGGCATTATCCAATCGATCTATGCCGTCGGGTTGACTCTGGAGCATGCCCGCTTGCTGCTGAGTGAAGACCCATCCCAATCGCGCACCCGCATCAACCAATCGATCGAAGACCTCAACAGCACCATCCGTGACCTGCGCGCCTTCATCATGGACATGCGCCCCCGCCAGCTGTACGAGGAGGATCTGATGGAGGGACTGCAGCGCCTGGTGAACGAATTTCAGGCTAACTCACTGGTCGAAGCAACCCTTAGCGGACCTTCAGAAGGGCTGGACAGCCTGCCTGACCCGCAAGCGATTGCCCTATTCCACATCTGCCAGGAAGCCCTGGCCAACGTGGCCAAGCATGCCCGTGCCAACCGGGTAGATGTTTTGGTATGGGCCACAGCCGATCGCGTCTTGATGGAAGTTCACGACGACGGCCGCGGGTTCGACACGCGGAAAATCCAGCGCACCCTTGGGCACGGTATC
Source organism: Anaerolineaceae bacterium UBA4775 (assembly GCA_002403205.1). GTDB lineage: Bacteria > Chloroflexota > Anaerolineae > Anaerolineales > Anaerolineaceae > Brevifilum. The sequence goes on along the minus strand of DHHJ01000012.1, from coordinate 84,962 downwards.
TCGAATATGCAAACCCGGGCTCGCAATGTGGGCGGTGACCTTGAGATCACCTCTGAACCCGGTGCAGGCACCACCATCATGGCCTGGGTTCCCGCTGCCCAAAACCTTGACCACACTGTCATGGAGTAATGCGTGTCCACACCCCATACCAACCCTGGAGCACAGCACCTCGATAAAGCCGCCCTGCGCGGCGAGCCCTCCCATGTTTGGCGGGCAGGCCAGCAGCGCCGCCTGGCCATGATCCTGGAAGCCGCCGGAGATCGCGCGGGCGGGGCCGTCCTGGTGGATGGCTGCGGCGTGGGGATGTACCTGCATCATCTCGGGAACGATGCCGACCAGGCTGTCGGGTTAGATATCGAATTCGAACGCCTCCAGGAGACAAAAACCCGGGCTGAGCAAGTCGTCAACGCCAGGGGTGAGGCATTGCCCTTCCCCGGCAGGACCTTTGACCTGGTTTTGAGCCACGAGGTGCTGGAACACGTGCAGGACGACCGGGCAGCCCTGCGGGAGATCGTGCGCAGTTTGAAGCCAGGTGGCCGGCTGGTGTTGTTCTGCCCCAATCGGGGTTACCCCTTCGAGACCCATGGCATCTATTGGCGCGGTCGGTACCGTTTTGGCAATATCCCATTGATCAACTATCTGCCGCGCGCCTGGCGAGATAGGCTCGCACCCCATGTGAACGTCTACACCAGGCGTGACCTCGAGCGCTTGTTCGCAGGGCTGCCCGTGCGGACCGTAGAGCGCACCATCATCTTCGGCGCTTACGACAATATCATCGCCCGGCGGCCCCGCCTGGGCACGGCTTTGCGCGCTATCCTGCAATGGCTGGAGCGCACACCGCTGCGCGTTCTCGGTTTATCCCATTTCTGGGTGATCGAAAAAATCTAATTCATTCCCACCAAACAGCGCCACTTGTCCACAAATTGCTCTTTGGGTGGTCATTTCCGACGGTAAAATTTAACACTTTTTTGATATTGCTTTGATATTTATCTTACACAGCCCCCTTAAATTATAAATGTAATCAAATCAACACATCAAAAAATGGAGGAACTAAGATGGCTAATATAATTCGACGTGATCCCATTCGTGAAATGCTTTCTTGGAACCGCGCCATGGAGCGCATGATCGAGAATCTCTATGACGACGGAGAAATGGGCTTTGGTGAACCCCTAAACTTGCGCATGCCCCTCGATGTGGTCGAAAACGATGAGGAATTTGTTGTCAAAGCAGACGTCGCCGGTATCGACCCGGACAACATCGAAATCACCTTCACCGACAACAACCTCTCGATCAAGGGCGAAACCCGGGCAGAGCGAGAAGAGGAAGGCGAAGAAGGACGCTATCATCTCCGCGAACGCCGCTATGGGACGTTCTCCCGCACCATTTCGATGCCCGGCAGTGTGGATGTCGAGAACATCCAGGCTGAAACTGAAAATGGTGTTCTCAAGATCCACCTGCCCAAGAAAGAAGAGGTCAAACCTCGCCGTATCGAGATCACAGGTGGAAGCAAACAGAATGTGATCGAAGGCAAATCTAAAAATAAATAATTTCACACACAAACAAGTGATACAGGATGGCCACTTTAGGTGGCCATCCTGTGTTTAATCCCCGGGCAAAGCAGGTACCAGGCGGATCTCGAACAGCAGTGGCCAATTTTTCCCGGTGACAAACAGGCGGTTTTCGTCAGGGTCAAAGGCGATGCCATTCAACACATCGGTGGTGTACGTGCGCAGATCCTCCGGCAGGATGCCAGCCAGGTCAATCCAGCCCAGCACCTCACCGGTCTCGGGATCGATTCGCACAATCTCATCCGTCAGCCAGACATTGGCAAACACCTCACCAAAGATGAATTCCAGTTCGTTCAGGCGCTCGACAGGCGCATCCTGGTCGGTAACCTCGATGCTGCCAAGGATTTGATAATCCCCCGGGTCGATAAAATACAGCCGATGGCTCCCGTCGCTCATGATCAGGCGCGCTCCATCGTGGGTCAGCCCCCAGCCTTCGGTCGGGTAGGCAAACGTCCCCAGCAACGAGAAATCCTTCAGGTCATAGATGAACGCGGTGTTCTCCCGCCAGGTCAACTGCACCAGCCTATCCTCCCACAGTGTCAGCCCTTCGCCGAAGGTGTTAGGGGGCAGATCAACGCGTGCCAGGACTTCCCCGGTTTCCAGGTCCACCTTGCGCAGGGAGGACTCGCCATACAGCCCGGTGCTCTCGTACAAAGTGCCCTCGTGGATGAGCAACCCCTGGGTAAAAGCCCCGGGATCGTGGGGATAGGTCTCCACCACTTCGTAGGTCATGCGCGCCTCAAGCACATCAGGGACGGATCCATCCTTGCTCTCAGGCCACAGCCAAATAGCCAGCAGGATGATTCCGCCGACCGTCACAATCACGATGAGAAGCCAGCAGATCGCTGGCAATTTACGTTTGGGCACAGAGGAAGAGGTCATATTTTTGGTGATTCTCACGGCAAATTTTTAGCCAAAGTCTCCTTCAGCCCAGGGTTGGTTCAATCAGCGTTGGCAATCATCGAAATCATACCACGTATCCTTCCGCCTATTTCGATATTACCTACCCATCCGTTATCCCCCCTTTGAGGGCATTATCAGCCTTTTCGGCCTGCTACCGAGCACGCCAAAAACGCCAAGGCACAGGTTATGGTTTGGCAGGGACTCACAAACCCTGTTCATGCCCATTGGAAGCAGGATCAGTGCCCGCATCAGAGACAATAATTTTTTTATTCACATCCAGAAGATTAACAAAGGCCCAAGGATCAAGTTTTTTTCGTCGCTTACTGATCTTGATCTTGCCTAAGTTTGACGGTCTCTCCAGTAACCTTCTGGCCCGGCGGTAGGAAAGCACTTTATGGTACACTTTCACTGTGCCCAGGCGCCTATCACAACCTGTTTCACAAGCGTGATCGGCCGCGATTCAAGCCTAAAATGCCCAGCATCTCATGAACAACCACTCACCATTCACCAAATCGAGGTAACCATGCAATCCGTCATTGACCGTTTTATCCGCTATATTAAGATCGACACCCAATCCATGCGCAAGTCCGAAACCTACCCCAGCACCGAGAAACAACTCGACCTGGCCCGCCTTTTGGTGGAAGAGCTTAAAGCGCTCGGCCTGGAGGATGCCGCTATGGACCAGTACGGCTATGTCACTGCCACGCTGCCTGCCAACACCGACAGCGCAGATATTCCGGTGATCGGCTTCCTGGCCCATATGGACACCAGCCCGGACCTCTCCGGCACCCATGTCAACCCCCAGTTCGTCGAGAACTATGACGGGGGTGAGATCGTCCTGAATGCCGAGAAAGACATCCGCATGTCCCCTGAGGAGTTCCCCGACCTGAAAAAATACGTCGGCAAGACCCTGATCACCACCGACGGCACCACCCTGCTGGGCGCAGACGACAAAGCCGGCGTGGCGGAGATCATGGCAGCCGCCGAGTACCTGCTGGAGCATCCTGAGATCAAACACGGCACGGTCAAGATCGGGTTCACACCCGACGAAGAAGTAGGCTCGGGCGTGGACCACTTCGATGTCCCAGGGTTTGGCGCAGATTTTGCCTACACCGTTGATGGCGGTGAGGTGGGAGAAATTCAGTATGAGAACTTCAACGCGGCCGGTGCCGAGCTGACCATCCACGGGCGCAATGTGCACCCCGGCAAAGCCAAGCTTAAGATGCGCAATGCCTTGCTGATCGGCATGGAACTGAACGAGCTTTTGCCCGTGTTTGAACGGCCTGAATTCACTGAAAAATACGAGGGCTTTTTTCACCTGTACCTGTTCGGCGGCACGGTCGAGGAGGCCAGCATGGCGTATATCATCCGCGACCACGACCGAGATAAATTCGAGGCGAAAAAAGCCCTGCTGGTGCATGCCGTGGACTATATCAACGCAAAATATGGCCAGCCAATCATTGACCTTGAGATCACAGACCAGTATTACAACATGCGGGAGCAGGTTGAACCCCATCCGCAGATCATCGAGACGGCTATCCAGGCCGTCAGGGCGGTAGGCGTGACCCCCAAGATCGACCCCGTGCGCGGCGGGACGGATGGCAGCCGCCTGTCTTACATGGGCTTGCCGACCCCCAACATCTTCACCGGCGGGCATTACGGGCACGGCAAATTCGAGTTCATCCCCACTTTTGCCATGGAAAAAGCCGTCGAGGTGTTGGTAAAAATCGCCGAACTGGTGGCAGAGAGCTGATTGAGCGGCGTCCCATGGGGGACAACTCACACAGGAGCGACGCATGAGCATCCAAACACAACGCGCCCAGGGTCATGCGCAGGTCAGCATCGACCATGCGCGCTGTGATGCCTGCGGCTTGTGCGTGGACGTGTGCAAAGGCGCCCCCTTGACCATGGTGGCAGGCGCAGTGCAGGTCAACCAGTCCCTGCTGTTCGGGTGCATTGCCTGCGGCGCCTGTGTGGCTGTTTGCCCGCAGGATTGCATCCGGGTTGAAGGGCGCGATCTCACGCCTGAAGATGTGATTCCCTTCCCGCCTCAAGAAGCGGGTGCGAGTTATGCGCAGCTTTCCGCACTTTTGCTGAAACGCCGCAGTGTGAGAAACTTCCAGAACCGGCCAGTGTCCCCTGAGATGCTTGACCAGGTGCCCGCGGCGGTTTCCACCACACCGATGGGCATCCCGCCCAGTGATGTTGAAGTGCTTGTGCTGGAAAACAAAGCGGCCGTCCTGCGCTTCACCTGTGCCGCGAAGCGCAGCGGAGCTGCGTCAAGTGCAAGCGCTTGTTGGCCCGCCCCGGTCTTTCAGCGAACCTCGATCCGCAACGACAAATCCGTTTCAACTTCCAACAACCGCTTGTTGTAAATTTCCACGATCTCTTTCAGGACACTGAAAAAGTCTTTGCTTTCTTCTGTTGCAAGCTCGATGATGTTCAATGCTACAAAATCTTCAATCGAGATAATGGTCACTTCCTTATCAACGCCTTCATCTTGTGCAAGAATCCGTGCTTTGTTTTCTTGTTCACGCGGAATCAACAGGATAGGATGCAAGCCAGCCCTGACGTTTCCGACACACTTTTGCAAGACATCTCTCGATGGCGCAGAGGTGACATGATAAACCAGTTGCGAGATGGCAAAATCGCCTGCCCGCTCTGTTTGTCTGTCTCCGGCATGAGCAGGATGATTAGGAATTTCCATTCCTTTGAACCGCCTTGCTAATTTTGCGCCGACAAGTTGCTGCTCAACCACTCCGCCTGAACGCCCTTTGGCATTTTCGACAATCATGGTTACCCAAGTCGTCGGCGCTTGTCGGCGATCTATCTCAAGTTTCAGGTTTTGACGCTTTAGCCATTCATTGGCGCGGCTTCTCAAGCCTTCAACAAGTTCCAACAACAATCCGTCTCTCTCATCTTCTGGCATCTCTGCAAGCGTCTTGCCCCATTCAAACTGCTCAAAAAGCCTTTGCCCATCTTGATGCCCTTGTCGCGTTGTAACTTCCTTCAAATAGCTGCTTGGGATGTCGTAAGACTCAAGAATGGTACCCAATCCTGAGCGAGCGCCGCTGACTTCACCGCCTTGTGAGATCACTTCATCGCGGGATACAGGACAACCACGTCTGAGGTGATCAAGGACCACAATGCCAATGGCAATAGTATTCCGAGAAACCTTACCGCGCCGTGTACATGAATCAAGCCATGTAGTAAGAACCTCGCGGCTCTGTTGCCTAACTTTTTCTATCCGTGTGTTTTCCAAGTCGTTACTCCTTGCCTTCGAGTGCATGGCGTATTCGCGCCCTGATTATTGCTGTATCGGCCATTTCATGTTCCCATATTCTGACCACTGTCCATCCATCTTGCAGTAATTGCTCGTTATGCATTTGGGCTAACTCAACATTGCGTTTGATCTTTCTTTCCCAATACTCGCGATTCGTTATAGGTAGCTTTCTTTGACAGTGAGGGCAACCATGCCAAAAACAACCGTCGATAAACACGGCGACCCGTTGACTTGTGAAAACAACGTCAGGTTTGCCTGTAATGGTCCCAGCGTTCTTCTTCCATCCTTTTAATCCCATTCCTGCAAGCATGGCCCATAGGCGTTTTTCAAGTCTCGTGCCTTTGCCTTTAACGGCCCGCATAGTTTTTCGTCGGTCTTCAGGACTGAGATTGTCGCTCATTCTCGAATAGAAAGAGTTACGCGTTGGGCAACTGGCGCTGATACAACGGCGAGCCATTTTCAGCCAAAGGATTTAGTATATGCTTGGCAATCCAAGAAATAACAGGCACGCAAACTGCATCGCCAAATCCTGTAAGAGCTTGCACGCCATTCGCGGTGATGGGGTACTCATCGGGGACGCCTTGTAAACGCGCATATTCTCTTGGCGTCATCACGCGCATTTTAATGTTACCTTTACCCGCTCTTATCAAGAATTGCTTGCCGCTGCCGCCTACTGCGGTACGGAGACAACCGGACAAATCATCATTTCTGACTTCAGCGCGTTGTTGCCCTTCACGTCGTCTGCGAAAGAAGGTGCGATAGGCAAATTGCTGGCCGTGTTTTAGTCGTTCTACTCTTGCATAATGCGATTCTTTCATCATGGCTAGATGACGCTTAACTTCATCATCGGGCCACCATCGACTATCTGAATCACTCATCGGTTCAATTATTTCAGCCAGACCAGCAGAGTTGAGGTGCGGTGGATCGGAGATTTCATTGTAGAACCATTGCAAATCCTTATTGGCAACAATACTCCTTTTGAGTCGATCTGAGAGCAAAGATTTAGGCCGCGTGAGTATTAACTCAACGGTAGTATGGCTGACTGGTAGCTTTGTCCCAACTAGGAATACGCGCAATCGGCTTTGGGGAATGAATCTCAGAGCATCCAATATAAAAACATCACAGGCGTACCCCAGTTTATTGAGTGCCTGAACCGTTACCCTAAAGTCCATTCCTTTGTTGGAATATAGCCAACCCGGGACGTTTTCAACAAGAACCAGCGACGGCGAAGAAGCTCCTTGTGCTTTTAATATTTGGATAAACCCCCAAAACGCGCTGGAATGGTTGCCATCAATCATACCATTCATATTCCCTGCGAGCGAAAGATCAATGCAAGGGAATGAGCAAGTAGCCAGAGTAGCAGAGGGAACACTAGCCGGATCAATGTCAAAAATATCGCCAATTACGTAATGCGCCCCAGCATCAGGAAAGAATGTCTCGTACATCTCGCATTTTTTCTCCGAGATGTCGTTGGCATAGATAACTTGCCAACCATGAGGCTGCAAGCCCATTCTGACCAGGCCAATACCTGCAAAATATTCGGCTACCGTCAAGGGCGAAAATCGATGCTCCATCTATTTGCAATCCCGAAAATAGAACGTATGAACTAGAGCGATTATACCTTCCTTTTGCGCAAACAGCAATACACGTGTTACGCCTTGATGTTAGGCGGCCCAACGGCCTGCGCTTCACCTGTGCCGCGAAGCGCAGCGGAGCTGCGTCAAGTGCAAGCGCTTGTTGGCCCGCCCTCCGGGTTTAGGGCAAGTACCATACCAAAATATAATCACCTTTTTACTGTCTTTATCTCTCGCTATTTCCAACTTGACTTTCCTTTTAACCCATCTTCTATGGTTAATATGCCATAAAAGGGTCGGAGACCTGACACTGCGTAGCAATCTTGGGATGAGAGATTACTTGAACCAGCAAACGCCGAATATCATCAGCCAACGTAAGAAGCAAATCCCAATAAACGAAACCTATCGGTTTGCCGTGATAAAAATGATATGGAGTGCTCTTATAAATTACAGTTTTATCATTGCCGTATTCATCAAAATAAACGCCATCATTGTGGATTAGGTTTCTAATGAGACGTACAAAATCAAGTAATTCTTCAGCTGCTTGTCTATTAGCTCCGGGAAAATTCAACTGTTTTGAACCCAGTAGACTTTTATGAATAGAGTCAAATGTGCCGGTTGCGCCTTTACAAGCTATAGGGTCAACAGCACGCAGAAAAATACGAAATCCACTCTCGATGAGTGTAAAAAGGGACATTCCAAATCCGTACTTGAGCGATTTCTCAAACTCGACTGTAAGAATCATCTTGTAGTCCGGGTCTTGTTGTGTCTCGTTCTCCATATTGCTTTGATACCAGTCATCGTCCAGCAATTTGGTAAGTATGTGCAAACCAAATTGAGTTCTCTCACATACATTTATAAACTTACCAAGAGACAAAAGGCGAGCATCTTTTTGGGGATTCCAAGTGGAATTGGCAACAGTTAACTGTTGTTTGTCGTTGATCGCGTTTTCCTTTATTGTCTGCAAACGTTGAATAAGAATATCTCCAGGCATACCTAACCTGCGGGAGATAACTTGTACGCGCGTTTTGTCTGGCCTCATATCCAATCTTCAATAACCTCTTTGGTACTTGCCTCAAATTTCGGCTATGACGCAGCGGCCCAACTATACCTTAACAGAAATGTCTGTTTAACTCTTAAAATTGTCATTAAAAACAGAAAGTGCTGCATAATGGCATATCTACTTTGTGAGTAAATTTTATACTCATTTTAGGATAAATCTAATGTCTCCTCCGCCTAAGAAATTGCTCGACCAATTACGCGACCAGGTCAACCTGAAACATTACTCTACCCGTACCGCCGATTCCTATGTCTATTGGGCACGCCAGTTCATCCGCATTCACAACCTCCGCCATCCCAAAGACATGGGTGTGCCTGAGATTAACCAATTCCTGACCCACCTGGCCGTGGATAAAAAGGGTGCCGCTGACAACGATCCGCCAGCCGATCCAACAAATGGAATCGATTGCAGTTCAGACCCTCGTCGATCAGCTTGAGCGCAGCGATACCGGCACGCCACGCATACACCTTCAGAGGCGAAGCCCTGTCCGCTACAGCCAGTGTTAGCCCGCTCCCTGTTCGGTTTTCCTTTGACGGTGGTTGAAACCCTTTGCCTGACAGAAGCATTCTGCAAATTCGGGTGGGACACTCGCCGCAATGTTCGCTGCACTGCTTGGGGAAACTCCACAAAAACAAAGTAATCTGCGGGATATAAATAATCTTCGCCTTCGTTGTCTATAACCCGAACATGTCTGGACTTTGCGGCGCTTTCATCGGGTAAGACTTCGTACACACTGCGAGGCGTTAGCAAATCTGGATCGTCAGTGTTGATGCAGATAGCAAAACGAGGAGTTGAATTCTGTTTCGTCATATTCCTATCAATCCAAGAAACGCTTGATTCTGATTTTTCTTTTACCAATGCCGCGTGCTTCAAACCAATGCAATTCGGCAACACGGACTGTACCATCCGATAAACGAACCGATACAATGCCTTTCAATTTTCGCCAGCGACCTACACCATATCGCTTTCGCAAAAGGGAAAGTATGCGAATGCGGTTGCTTATGGCTATTGTTTCGATATTGGTAATGTCGCCAATAATTTCGAAGTGGCATCAAGAACCATTATACCTTTGTCATACTCTTACGCAAGAAGCGAGCTACTGGTATACGTTAGCCGCAAGTGGGCGGGCGTGGATTCAGTTTGAGAGCAGGATTCCGCTTGGGCGTAGAAAAAAGCCTGTAAGTCGCGCAGAATCCCCAGCGTCAGGTGCAACTGTCCTGGCTGGCGGGGCCAGCCTTCAATCCACATGAACCAAGCGTGGCTGGTTCTTAGCACGCTGTGTTAGCCCGCTCGTGACAAGATCATTTTCATGTCATTGCATAAACAGCCTTGACTAAGGGCGGATGTCTGTCAGCATTCCAAGCAAATGTCTGAAGGCGATTTCATTGGCATCTTCCCATGCAGCAGACGGCGCATAGGTGATGATTTCAAGCAACCGATTTCTGTTTGGCACAAATGCAATTTCAAAGGTAACTATTTCTTCGTTGTCGCTGGCGCATTAGCCTGTTCCCGACTCCCACTGTCCACTCATGGTATTCATGCGATCGCCTTCTTCCAAGGTGCATCCAGTCATACCAATTGGCGCAAGACGTTACACGCTCCAGGATTCAAGCAATTGGATCGGGTCGGCAATTTCGTTTATGATGAATATGACCATGCCAGTGCGTACGTCTGCCGAGCGAAACCATAGTCCTTGATTCTGCCAGGGGGCTTGCGGCGCAAGCCAATCATGCACATACATAGTCTGCAGGCCATTGGCTCTGTCTGCGTATTTGTGCCAAATTTCGATGCTTTCTAGCACACCTTGAAGAACAGGCTGGAGCGTCTCCACTTGCTCGGTTGGAGCAAACCACATCACCTCCATAACATCATTGTATCGTTGGATATAGGCAACCTGAGCGGTCACTCCGTTCCCCTGGGCAATCCGCGTTGTCGTGTCAATTCGCGCAATGGCTACATTCGGGCCGTCAGTAACTGTTTCTGGCGTAAAAGCGAAAATGCCAACAATGCCAACGTCTTTTGCTCCCCAGTTGTTAAAAAGAACATCGGGGCTGCCACTCAATTTGATCTGGAAGGTGAAACCAATAGGCTGATCAGGACCTTTAACGAATTCCCCTTCGCCAAAGGTGAGTGGAGCCGAGCCCTCCCAATGACCAGGGAAGGCGAAACTTAGTTCGGTGCGCGTAGAAGCGGTGGTTAACCAGTCAATGGTTGTAAACGATGTGGGACTAGGCGTCATAAGTGTTTCAGTTGGGAGAGCAATAGTAGGAGGAATAGGGGTATTGCTAGGACTAGGCGATGGAGGCAGACTAGTCGGAGTGGAGACTGGACCAGCCTGAAATTGTCCACAAGCCGAAACGACAAGGCTGATGAGAGTCAATAGAAAAATGTTGCTTAAGCCTTTCATAATCTTCTCTCCTTCCTTTTTCATAACGATGCGAGTCTTCTGATAGCGGGCTAACGGGGCAATCTACCGAATATTATGTACTTATCATTGGCAAACAGCAAATCTTGGTTTAAAAGATCAGCAGCAAACTTCCGATCAGCAGCAAAACCCCCGTCAGCCCCGACGTGCCCCACAGCAGGTAAGCGGCCAGGCGTTGATCCTCACCCCGCCGGTAGAGTAAGGTGCCAACCACCAGGTTGAACAGCCAAATCAATCCATTCAACACGGGTAACAACAGCAAGCGCTCCCCCGGCGCCGTGGAGCCCGGCTCAACCCACTGGATGGTCTCCAGACCCGGCATGGCGAGTGCGGCGCCCGCCAGCAGGATCACACCGGTGATGAACCCCCCCAGGATCAGCCAGCGCGCCAGGGGGTCCTCCCACACCCGGCCGATGAACACACTCGGGTACACCGACTGCGCCTCGATTGGTGTCAGGCTGCCCAGTTCGTTCACCCGCCGGAAAGCGGCCATGAACCCCTTGGTGTCCTGCGGCGAGATCGCAAACACCCTGCCCGGCGTGGCTACCAGGATCAAATGCCCCTGATGCGAGCCAAGGTACTCCACCAGGCCCAGCTCAGCGACCGAGCGCCTGCCAATCAGCGCGCCGGGCCAGCGCAGCCAGGGCAGGGGCAGCCGAAATCCAATCTCGTTGGCAGGCCGCATCCATTCGATCGAGTCCAGGGGGATATCCTCACGTCGCAAGCCCCAGCGGATCATCAGCCCTTCCCGCCGCAGAATATACACCGCGTTGACCAGCGCATACAATCGGTAGGCCAGCACCGGCAGGGGCGCGAACAATACCAGTGCGATCAACATATCCAGCAAAAAGTTGATGCCCGAAGGGTCCTGTGTGGCGCGGTAGAAGAAATACACGCCTGCGCCGCCCAGGGCCAGCATCAAACCGCCCTGAAGGAGCACACCAATGTTTCGCGGGGGTTGAAATTCGTTTTGCATCGGTAAAAGCGCGCTTCCTTTACCGCTCGGCTGCAACCAGCGCATCCGCAAGGCTCTGGCACACCCTGACCACCATCTCCTCGCTCATTTCGCCCGAAAAAGGCAGTGCCAGGCTGCGCTCACCCAGGTCTTCGGTCACCGGGTAGTCTCCTTTTCTAAAGCCAAACATCGCCCCCATGTACGGCTGCAGGTGGATGGGTGAAAAGTACGGCCGCACCGGCACACCCCGCTCCGCCAGGATTTTCGCCAGGCGATCGCGATTGATGGCGCTAGCCAGGCGGATAACATACACGAACCAGCTCACGCGGGTGGTGCTCTCAACGATGTGTGGCGGTGTGACCTGTTCAATCTTCGCCAGGTAGTGACCGTACCAGTCAGCCACCCGCGCGCGCTTGACCAGCAAGGCCTCCAGCCGGTCAAGCTGCGAAAGCCCCAATGCAGCGCTCATCTCGTCCATGCGGTAGTTGTAACCCAGGTAGGTATGCTGCAGCCAGGTATCACCCGGGGCACGCCCCTGGTTGCGCAAGGCGCGCATGAAATCCGCTGCTGCCGGGTCGTCGGTGATGATCAAGCCGCCCTCACCCGTGGTGATTTGCTTGTTCGGGTAAAAGGCAAACACCCCGTAATCACCCAGGGTGCCAGCCGGACGGCCCTTGTAGGTGCCACCCAGGGCTTCGCAGGAATCCTCGATCACCGTCAGGTTGTATTGGCGGGCAACCGCGTTGATGGCGTCGTAATCCGCAGGCTGGCCGAACACATCCACAGGCAGGATCGCCTTCACAGCACCCAACCGCCCCCGGTGCTCTTCGGGCAACCGGTGGGGCAACCAGGCACGGGCAGCCTCACCGCCCAGGCACAGGTCTTCCACGGCATGCCTGAGCTGCTCAACCTCCATGTTCCCTGTGAGGGGGTCAACATCCACAAACACGGGGATAGCTTTTTCAAACAGAATGACGTTGGTGGAGGCGACAAAAGAAAACGGCGTTGTGATTACCAGGTCGCCCATGCCGATCTCCCCTGCCCGCACACACAGGTGCAGCCCAGCGGTACCCGAACTCACCCCGATGGCATGCCGGGCGCCGGTCAGGTCGCAAAAAGCGCGTTCAAATGCGTCAATTTTTGGGCCCATGGAAAGATTCGGCGTGCTGACCACATCCAGCACAGCCTGACGGTCGGCATCACTCAGATTGGGGGAAGACATGGGAATTTTCATCAATTCTTTCCATTCTATGGGGGCAGGTCTGCCTGAGCGCCCTGCCCCATTCGAGGGATCAGTTTTCTTAACAGGTCTAATTATAACGGTGAATGTTGTCTTAACACAAAAGACCCCGCGTTTGCGGGGTCTTCCGGTTTCAACACAGACAGCGTCAGGATTTTACTACCTCAACCGCTTTGTGGGCTGCGCCCTGGCGCAAAGCAGCCTTATTGGCCGGCATGAACTTCTTATGCCGTTCGGGCAGATGATCTTCAAGGGCTGTTTCGAGCGCTTCCAGCGAAAGCAGGTCTGCATTGGCCAGCAGGGCACCGAGCATGACCATATTGACAGCGCGCTTGCTGCCTGCCATTTCAGCGACCTCATTGGCCGCCACGCTGACCACTTTGATGTTCTCCCGTTCCACCTGCCGGTTGACCATGGAGGTATTCACCACCAAAACCCCGCCCGGCTTGACCAGGTCCTCATATTTATCCAGTGAGGGCAGGTTCATCGCCAGCACTGCAGCAGGATTCTTCACAAAGGGCGAGCCGATCTCTTCATCGGAGATGACCACCGTGCAGTTGGCTGTACCGCCGCGCATCTCGGGGCCATAAGAGGGAATCCATGTCACTTCTTTGCCGGCATCCATGGCAGCATAGGCCAGTAACTGGCCGGCAAACAGGACACCCTGGCCGCCAAAACCGGCGATAATCACTTCTTGTTGCATGCTCACACCCTCCCTATAGGTTAAGTTCGGCAACCGCAGGCGAAACCTTGTAATCACCCAGCGGATAATAGGTCAACATTCGTTCTTCAACCCAATCCCGTGCCTCAACGGGTGACATCCCCCAGTTGGTCGGACAGGTCGAGAGCAGCTCAACCAGCGAGAAGCCCAATCTGTGCTTCTGCACTTCAAAGGCCGTTCGCAGGGCTTTCTTGGCCCGACGCACCTCACGTGTGTTGTGTAAGCTGCGGCGCACAACGTAAGCAGCGCCGTCCAGGGTCGAAAGCAATTCTGCTGTTTGGATAGGGTAACCCTGGCGTTTGACATCACGGCCGGTGGGCGATGATGTCGTCACCTGCCCGGGCAGGGTAGTGGGGGCCATCTGCCCGCCAGTCATCCCGTAATTGGCATTGTTGATGAACACCACCGTCAGCAGCTCGCCGCGCGAGGCCGCACCGACGATCTCGCCCATGCCGATCGAAGCCAGGTCGCCATCCCCCTGGTAGGTAAACACCATCCGGTCAGGCAGGACACGCTTAATGCCGGTCGCCATGGCGGGGGCTCGCCCGTGGGCGGCTTCCACAAAATCGATATTGAAATAATTGTAAGCAAACACCGAGCAACCGACTGAAGCCACACCGATCGTGTTTTCCACCTCCCCCATTTCTTCCAAAACTTCCGCCACCAACCGGTGCGATATACCATGGGTGCAGCCGGGGCAGTAATGGGTCACACGCGGGTCAAGCGCCTCGGGCCGGGAATAGACAACTCTTGTCGGAACATCCATCATCACCATTATTACGTCTCCTTATCCAATCACATCAGCCATGCGCGCCAGCCAACGGTCCCGGGGATGACCATTGGTTGTCAACGGGACAGCCACCAGGCGTTCGATCTCGGTCAGCACCTCATCCGGGAAGGGCACCACGCCGCCCATGCGGCCGAAGAACTCCACCGGTTTGCGCCCCCGCACAACCAGCCGCACATCTTCCAGCATCTGCCCGGCATTCATCTCAACCACCAGGAAGCCTTTGACCTTTTCGGTCAGTTCTTCCAGCACCTCATTGGGGAAGGGTGCTACGGTGATCGGCCGCAACAGGCCAATCTTGATGCCTTTCTCACGGGCAGCCCGTACAGCGGAGAGCGCAATTCGCCCGGCGGTGCCAAAACCAACCACCACAAAATCGGCATCATCCAGGTAATAGCTCTTAAAGCGCACTTCGTTGGCTTCGATCTCCTGCCAGCGGGTCATCAAGCGGTAATTCATCCGCTCCTGGGCGGGCGGATCCAAATTGATCGAGGTCAGGATGCGCCGGTCGCCATCCGAGTTGCCGCGCACTGCCCAATCGGGGATCTCTGCTTTGAGCGGCTGCATGGGCGGGATCTCGGCTGGCTCCATCATCTGGCCAAGGCTGCCATCCAGCATGATGCACACAATCGAGCGGTACTTGTCCGCCAGGTCAAAGGCCAGGCCGGTCAGGTCAATCGCTTCCTGCACCGAGGCTGGCGCGAGGACGATCAGATGATAGTCTCCATGGCCGCCGCCGTGCACAATCTGGTTGTAATCGCCCTGGGCGGGGGCGATATTGCCCAAACCCGGGCCGCCGCGCACCACATCCACAAACACAGCGGGCACCTCCGTGCCAGCTATGTACGAAAGACCCTCCATCATCAGGCTGACGCCTGGACTGGAGGAGGAGGTCATCACCCGCTTGCCCGTACAGGCCGCACCGTAGACCATATTAATGGCCCCCAGCTCACTTTCCGCCTGGACAAACGGCCGCCCCAGTTCGGGCATGCGGGCCGAGAGATGTTCGAGCAGCTCCGTCTGCGGTGTGATCGGGTAGCCAAAATATGCTTCGAGGCCAACTCGCAGGGCGGCTTCGGCGACGGCGGTATTACCTTTGATCAGTTCTTTGGCCATCTTACACCTCTGCCTTCTGCTTTTCGTAGCGGTAAACCGTGATGGCTGCATCAGGGCAAACCACTGCACAAATGACGCAACCCGTGCAGGCGTCAGGGTCGACCATGTATGCCGGGTGGTAACCGCGCGGAGTGAGCCGTTCCATATCCAGCGCCAGCACACCGTGTGGACAGTCCGTCACGCACAGCTCGCAAGCCTTGCAATACAACTCATTAACTTCAATATAACCCTTCGGGGGCATTCAACGTCCTCCTTTGTTGGTCCGGACCGATTCCGTCCTGGAAAATGAGGTGAGAGCGTTCACAGGACGAGCGCCTTTAGTATACTCTATATCTGGTGCGGAAATCGGACAGGCATCGTTGGCGCGTCACTAATTAGGGGTGATTTTGGTCATTCTTTAGCCCCAACTAGCCCAACATACGGGCAAACAGGCGCTGCAGATCGTTTACCACTGAGGAATCTTGCTGATGCAGATAATCAATGTATGCCGCGCCACCCGCATAAAAGGTCTTGCGGCTGTACGGCACCTCCAAGCCGCTGGTTCGTTCAGGAAAACCCAGCGCTGGCCGAACCCTGTTCTCCACCCAGCGCGCAAAGCCTTCCTTCCATTCTTGCCAGACCATATATTCATAATCGTGCAAGCCCAGGTAAGCCCGTAAAGCACCCCGCGCGCCCTGGATCGCCGGTTGGTCTGCCCTCAGAACGGCCGCGAAAAAATCCGCATAGCCCTGGGTGAACGCGCGTGCATCGTACGGGAAGGGGTGCTGGATCTCCCACATAAAATCCCCCTTTTCAGAAGCCTGCCTGGCGACATCCAGCCTGAGTTTCAGCTCCTGTTCACAGGTTTCATACTGGTAGCAGTGCACAAATTCGTGCAAGATGGTCACAAAGCCATCCGATGCGTCAAAGATATCAGGAGTGACCACGCACACGATCCGCCCGCCATAATCCCGTAACTGGAAAGCCGCCCGCACGCCCTTGGGGATGGGCATGGGCGCAGGAATGTGTTTAATGAACTGGTAACAAGCCAAACTGGCATCATGATCATAGATGAAAAGTTGCTCACCCTCAGCAATCACCACGGGGTACATGGCGTGTATGGCCGGGTTGACCCAAGCCACCTTGCGGTGGATGGGGATGAGTTCATTGATCTGTTCCAGGTAACTCTCCATATTCCCTCAATCCAACTTTTCTGACCGTAAGCTCAAATGCCCGTCCTGGGTCAATTGTAATCGCATTTCACTTCAATGCACCTTGGGCAAAGCGTACCGCGCCAGTGGTAAAATTTGAGTCACACCGCACATCAACAGGAGAAATGCCATGCCCGAAGCTGTGATTGTCGATGCCATCCGCACCCCGATGGGCAACCTGGGCGGCGCCCTGGCCTCCATCCGCCCGGACGACCTGGCCGCGCTCGTCATCCAGGCGCTGGTATCCCGCAATGACCTTGACCCCACCCTGATCGAAGAGGTCTACTTCGGCTGCGCCAACCAGGCCGGAGAGGATAACCGCAATGTCGCCCGTATGGCGGCCTTGCTGGCAGGCCTGCCGGTTTCGGTGCCCGGGGTGACGGTCAACCGCCTGTGCGCCTCCGGGCTGACAGCCTTCAACCTGGCAGCGCGCGCTATCCGCGCCGGGGACGGGGAAGCCTTCATCGTCGGCGGCGTGGAAAGCATGAGCCGCGCACCCTACGCCCTGCCCAAACCCGATCGACCGGTGGGGAACCTGACCGCCTACGATACCGCCTTGGGCTGGCGCTTTGTCAACCCCCGTCTTGAAGCGGCCTATGGCGCTGAACCGATGGGCATCACCGCCGAAAACATCGCTGAAATCACCGGCATCTCCCGCCAGGTGCAGGACCAATTCGCCCTGGCCAGCCACCAGCGCGCCATTGCCGCCATCGACACAGGGAAATTTGCTGAAGAGATCCTGCCCGTGCCGGTCCCCCAGCGCAAAGGCGACCCCATCCCCTTCGATACAGACGAACGCCCCCGCCGTGATACCTCGCTGGAGGCCCTCAGCCGGCTCAAGCCGGCCTTCAAGCCAGACGGTACGGTCACTGCGGGCAACAGCTCGGGGTTAAGCGACGGCGCTGCCGCCCTGCTGGTGCTGCGCGAGGAGAGGGCAGCCAAACTGGGCTTGCAACCCATGGCACGCGTGGTCAGCATGGCTTCTGCAGGCGTGCCGCCCCGGGTGATGGGCACCGGGCCGATCCCGGCGACCCAAAAAGCCCTCGGGCGGGCAGGTTTGGAGATCGGGGATATTCAACTCGCTGAAGTCAATGAGGCCTTTGCCGTCCAGGCTTTGGCGGTCTTGCAGGGGCTGAATTTACCGCACGAAGTTACCAACGTCAACGGCGGCGCGGTCGCCCTTGGGCATCCCCTGGGCTGCTCCGGTGCGCGCATCATGGTCACCCTGCTGCACGAGATGCGCCGCAGGTCCGGGACAGCCGCGCGGCCCTTTTATGGGCTGGCGACGCTGTGTGTAGGCGTCGGCCAGGGAGAAGCCACCATCGTCGAGTGGCTTGACTGACCCTTATTTCCCTTCCACATCCCCCAGGGCACTGGTCATCAAATCCTGGATGCGCGCCACCATGCTAACCGGGTCGGGGTGCAGTCCCTCCACCAGCAGGGTGTTTTCAAACACCTGCTCGGCCACCAGGTCAAAGCGCGGGTCAGCAGGGTGCAGAGCCGCCAGCCGGGTCATCAGGGGGTGTTTCGGGTTCAGCTCCAGAACCTTCTTCGGGATATCGAAATCCTTATCCATCAGCTTGTACACACGCTGGACGGATTGATCCGGCGCGCCTGCGGGGTCCACCAGGCGGGCTGGCGAAGCCGACAGGCGCGTTGACGTGCGCACATCGCTGACGCGCTCGCCCAGCAGCGACTTGAAGCGCACGATCAGGTCCGCCTGGGCAGCGAGGTCAAGGACAGGGGTGTCCTCGGGTTGCGCGCCTTCAACATCCGCCTCTGGCAATTCCGCCTCGGCCACGTTAACCAAGGGGTGATCCTGGAAGGATTTGAGCTGCATGAGTATGAAGGGGTCTACAGGGTCTGTCAGCACCAGCACCTCGATCTCCGCTGCACGGAAAGCGTCCATGTGCGGGCTGAAACGCACCGCGCTGGGGTCTTCACCCAAAAAATAATAGATGGCCTCTTGTTCCGGGTCAGCCCTGGAAAGGTAATCCTCCAGGGAAGACCAGCCTGTGGCGTCCTGGTCCGTATGGAAGCGCAGCAAGGGGAACAATTTCTCCGGCTGGTCCTGCTCGATGGCAACCCCTTCCTTGATCAAGCCCCCATAAGTCTCCCAGAATTGACGGTACTTGTCCGCATCCTCCTGAGCCAGGGACTGGAGCAGTTCCAGCACCTTGCCGGTCACCAGCCGTTTGAGGTGCAGCATGATCCGGTTGGACTGCACGCTCTCACGCGAGACGTTCAGGGGCAGGTCTTCGCTATCCACCACACCCTGGATGAAGTTGAAATAAGGCGGCAGCAGGTCGGTGCAGAACTCCTGGATGAGCACCTTGCGGGCATACAGCTTCAAGCCGGGCTCCTTGCGCGGCGAGAACACCAGGTTGCGGGGATCCTGCGGCAGGTACAGCAAGGCGTACATTTGCGCGGGCGCATCGACCACCATATGGGCATGGGCAAGAGGGTCGGTGAAATCCAGGGTGAGCTGCTTGTAGAATTCCTGGTAAGCATCACCCTCCACCTGGCGCGGGGACTGGCGCCACAGCGCGGTCTGCCGGTTGACGGGTTCATCTTCATCGTTGATGTACACCGGGTACTGGATGAAGTCGGAGTGGCGCTTGATCACCTGGCGCAGGCGGGTTTCGTCCAGAAACTCGCGGGCGTCCTCATTCAGGGTGATGCGCACCTCCGTACCGCGCCGCTGACGGTCACCTTCCAGCAGGAGGTAGGTATCCTCGCCGGTGGCCTCCCAGGCCGCAGATTGGCCGGCCTGCTGGTAAGTGCGCGACACCACGCGGATCGACTCGGCCACCATGAAGGCGGAATAGAAACCGACACCGAACTGCCCGATGATCTCGGTCAGGTTTTGTTCTGCGCTGCGGGCAGCCTCCACGAAGGCCTTGGCGCCGGAGCGCGCGATGGTGCCCAGGTTTTCAGCCAGCTCGTCACGCGTCATGCCGATGCCCGTGTCCTCAATGATCAGCACGCCGGCGTCCTTGTCTGCCCTGATGCGGATTTCGGGCGGGATGTCAGGGTCGAGCACGTCACGCTCGGTCAGCATGACGAAATCGAGTCGCGCCAGCGCATCGGAGGCGTTGGAGATCAGCTCGCGCAGGAAGATCTCGCGCTCGGTGTAGAGGGAATGGATCAGGATGTTCAATAATTGCTGCGTTTCCGCTTTAAATGGGATCGGTTGGCCTTCTGTCATGGATGTGCACGCCCTTTCAGATCATATTTTCACAACTGGGGTTAATATAAGCAATTTCGATAAGAATTGTATCAGAGATGGCGAACTGCCTGCGCAGTTCGCAGGCCCAGGGGAAGTTTTGAGATCTCATCCCTTCAGGCTGCTGCGATGATCGCGCTGGTGAGGACACCCGTGAGAAACACAAAGTAACCATCCTCTGGGGTTGGGCACCACCACACCTTAACACCCGTAGCGACACCCCAGTGCTGTCACTGCGAGCACAGCAACTGCAAAGCGTCCTGAAAGGAAGCAGTCTCTGCGGCCTTATTTGTCATTGCGGGGGGAGCGATTGCACAGCGTTCTGAAGGGAAGCAACCTGCAAAACGGCCTTGTGAGGATGTGCATTCCTGGTGGAATTAATGCTTGCTAATGACGGAGATTGCTTCGTCGCCTTTGCCTCCTCGCAATGACACATCTTTTGTCATTGCGAGCGCAGCGACTGCAAAGCGTCCTGAAAGGAAGCAGTCTAAGAATTGGAAATTGTGAAACGAATCTTGTCATTCAGGATTGATCTCATCCACAAGATCGACCTCTCTTTGTCGGGATTTACCTTTAATAGCTTTATCACTGTCAATGGTTTCGTAGATTGCTTCGCCGCTGAGGGAGACCCCGCATAAACCTCAGTCCGTCACCGTGCTTACCAGCCTGCCAGGGTAGCACATCAAAGCGACCCGGTTTCCCAGGGCCAACTCACCAATACCCAATACCCAATTTCAACCGCCTAATCTCTTCCCCGGCAAATCGTCTATAATAAGAACAGGCACTAGACAAAGGAATGTCGTTCATGAGCATCTTGGATTCAATCTTCGGTCACCCGGCCATCCGTTCACTGCCCCCAGAGCAGAGAAAAGAGGTCAATCGCCTGCTGGCTGACCTGGTCAAGATCGGTCAACTGGATGATTTTCTCTCGGTCCAGCCGGGCGGGCAATTTGACATCCGCTGCCACCATGTCGGGGCACGCCGAATCGGTCAGCGCTTGCACCAGATCGGCGGCCTGGAGCTGATGCGCGCCGCACACGCACACATCAAACGCAAGCTCAAACCGGTCATGGCCGAGCACCTGGACTACTGCTGGCAGGATATCGGGGGATGGCAGCCTTAATCCCCCTCTTCACCCCCGCACAGTGGCCTTCCGCCGAATGACCGCTCCCCCAACCTGTCTGTTATGAGGCAGAGTGACGACTTTTATCAGCTTTCCATCAATCATTAGATAAGGACAAGCACATGGACGATCAGGAAGACCCACAACCCGAACAACAGCGACATCCCCCGTACTACGACGAGAAAACCGAAGAGAAGTCCTACGAAAAAGAGCACGAGAAACAGGGGGAAAAGTCCAACCAGGACCCCCTCAGCGCCCTGACATGGGCCCTGATCTTGATCTGGGCTGGATTGGTCTTCCTCGCTTCAAACCTGGGATGGCTGGACCGCCTCCAGGTGCAATTTAATCTGCCAGAAGGATTTGAAGTCCTGCGCCTGGGCACCTGGTCGGTGATCGCGCTGGGTGCCGGCCTGATCCTGCTTGTCGAAGCGCTGATCCGCACCTTCGTGCCGGCTTACCGCTCATCAACCGGTGGTAATTACTTCCTGGCGGCCATCTTCCTGGGCATCAGCCTGAACGGGATCTTCGGCTGGCAGCTGGTTTGGCCATTTATCCTGATCGGCCTTGGCCTGGCCTCCCTGGCCAAGGCCCTCGTCCGGGGCCGGAAATAAACCTCACAGCCCGCCAAAATCCAGGGTTTTGACCATCCGCCAGGTATGCACCAGCGGTGTGTGCCAGCGCGCCCGCCCGATGCAGCGGAAGTAAGGCGGCCGATACGCACGCACCAGGTCGCCGATCTTGTAGCGCGCCAGCACGGGCGTAGACACCACCAAGCTGCCCATCACAATCCGCTTAGGCCGTAGTCTGCGCGCGGACCTCCGCCAGGCCTTTATAGACCAAAATCCCCACAGTGACCACAAAATACGCGCTGAACAGGGCCGCCTCAGCCAGGTAGCCCAGCACAGGCACGATCAGGAAGGCCAGCCCAACCTTGCCCAGCATGGCAAAAAAGCTCACCCGCAAGGGCAGTTCTGCTTTGCCGAAGGCCAACAGCAAAGATCGGTCCCAATAGAAGATGTTGGCCACCCCAAACCCGATCAGCAGCACCATCAGCACCGCATAGGCTGGCCCGTAAGCCTCCTTGTAGATATAGATCGTATGCCCGAACAGCGACCAGGGCGAGAAGAGCAGTTGCCGGCCCAAAAGCAGCAAGCCAGCCGCCACAGTGCCCGTCCAGGCGCCCGAAATGGTGGTCACACGCGCCAGGAGCTGGGTCAACCTGGCCCATTCGCGTTTGGCCACGTGCCGGGTGATCTCAGGGAAGGTGGTGCTGATAAAGGGCGTGATCGGCATGACCACCAGGTTGATCACCGCCAGGGCCACTTTATAGTAGCCCGCCACCGTGGTATCAAAGAAATAGCTCACCCACAGCAGCTCGCTGTCTCGGGCAAGGATCGTCACTGTGCCGCTGAAGTTGGAATTAATGGCAAAGCGCACCATCTCTTTGCGCTCAGGGAGGTTGCCGCGCATCGGCGTGCGCCACCAGCCCGCCCCGAGGGTTTTGGGCAACCAATACAGCGCCAAAAGCACCGGCCCGAGGCCCAGGATCATCTTACCCACCAGGTAGACCAGCATGACGGAAAACACGCCGCCCTGGTTGATGAACACCACCGCAAACAAACCAATTGAGACCAGGCTCTGCAGGAAATTCAATAAGGCCAGCGACTTAAAATGCCCCATGACCTGGAGTGCCCCGGTGGCTGTCTCGGTGATCACGTTGCCGAGGATGGTGATGCCGTAAATGATGAACAAAGGCTGGGTTGTGATGTCCTTCGCAAAAGTCAATGCGCCCCACTCTGATAAGGCCAGCAGCACCAGGTAAGCCAGCAGCGAGGTTGAAAACTCTGTCAATCCAGCCACCTTAAGGATGGCTGCGCTGTTCTTCCGCTTATCCTGCGCCAAAAATCCACCCATGTAGCGCACAACAAAGTCCCCCATCCTGAAGGACAGCAGGCGGTTGATATTGGTGACAAAGCTGATCACCACCCCCAGTTCACCAAAGCTGGCCACACCCAGCAGGTTGGCTGCCAGGATGCTCAGCACCGCGCTGACCGCCTGGCTGGCAAACAAGTAGGCTGAATTGCTGATCACCTTTTTGAGGATGACGTCTTTGCCCCAGGCTTGAAGGCCTGCGAACAGACCTGTCTTTGCATCCTGCTCCCCCTGCGGGAGTTTCCCTCCGTCTCGCTTACGCTGCGGGAGTTTCCCTCCGTCTCGCTTACGCTGCGGGAGTTTCCCTCCGTCTCGCTTACGCTGCGGGAGTTTCATGGGGTGGCGACCTGGCTGGCCCATGCCCGTTCAGCCATGTACCAATCCACCAGGCGGGTGACCCCCTCCTCAAGGTTGACCCGCGGTTCCCAGCCTAAAAGCTGCCGGGCGCGGGTCACATCCGCCTGGTTAGTATGCACATCTGCGGGATGAAAGGGCTGATAGGTCACCAGGGCACGCTGGCCGATGCGCGCTTCCAGCATGCTGATCAGATGATTGATGGTGATGACCTCATGCCCGCCCAGGTTGATCACCTGGTACCCCAGGGGTTTGAGCGCCTGGATCGTACCGCGGGCGATATCATCCAAATAGGTGAAGCCGCGCGACTGCTCACCATCCCCGTTCACGACCACCGGTTTCCCCTCGGCGATCCACTGGCAAAAGCGGAACATGACCATGTCGGGCCGACCGGCAGGGCCATAGACCGTAAAATAGCGCAAAACCGTCACATCGATATCGTAAAGGTGATGATAGGCATGCGCCATGGCTTCGGCGCCCTTCTTGCTGGCCGCGTAGGGCTGCAGGGGATGATCGGTGTCATCCGCTTCACGAAACGGCGGTTCGGAT
Organism: Anaerolineaceae bacterium UBA4775; assembly: GCA_002403205.1. Taxonomy (GTDB): domain Bacteria; phylum Chloroflexota; class Anaerolineae; order Anaerolineales; family Anaerolineaceae; genus Brevifilum. The sequence continues at coordinate 60,956 of DHHJ01000012.1, read as the reverse complement.
TCCTCCGCATACAGGCTGGATGTCGAAGCCAGCACAAACTTGCCCACAGGATACCGGCGGCACAGTTCCAGCAGGTTCAGGGTGCCGGTCATATTGGTGTCCACATACACCCATGGGTCTGTCAGGCTGGTGCGCACGCCTGCCCTGGCAGCCAGGTTGATCACACCGTCAACCTGCTCGGGCAGCCAGTCAGCCAGCGCATCGATAACTGTACGAGAGGAAATATCCGTCTTTAAGAAGTGAAAATTCGGCAGGGCTTGCAGCCGATTCAGGCGATACGACTTTAACCGCACATCATAGGCATCGTTCAGGTTATCCACACCGTATACGTGGTGCCCGGACTCAACCAGCAGTTCCGCCACACGGAAGGCGATAAAGCCAGCCGCGCCCGTCAGCAGGTAGTTTCCCATCAGAGCCTGACCACCTTGGGATGGTCTCTGCCCGCCTTGCCCAGGGCATTGCGGGTGTCGACGATCAGTTGCGCCCTATCGAGGATGGCGGCATAATCGTATTGCTTGTGATTGGTGATGATAGCCACACAATCCGCTTTGCCTACCTCATCCATTAAATTGGCGACCGAATCCATTTTCAAACCATCATAGTCAAAATGCGGGATGAAGGGGTCATGATAGTGAACCTCAGCGCCTTTTTCAAGCAGCAGGTGGATTACATCCAGTGCGGGTGATTCACGCAGGTCATCAATATCGGGCTTATAGGCCACCCCGAGGATCAGCACACGGCTGCCGTTGACCGCCTTCCTTTGCTTGTTAAGGGCGTCCTGGATCTTGCCCAGGGCATAACGGGGCATGTTGGTGTTGATTTCGGAGGCCAATTCAATGAACCGGGCTGTGTAATTCAACGACCGGAGTTTCCACGAGAGGTACAGCGGGTCAATGGGGATACAGTGCCCACCCAAACCCGGCCCGGGGGTAAACTTCATAAAGCCAAAGGGCTTGGTCGCAGCGGCGTCGATCACCTCCCACACGTCGATGCCGAGCCGGTCGCACATAATCGCCAGCTCGTTGACCATCCCGATATTGATCATCCTGAATGTGTTTTCAAGCAGCTTGGTCATTTCTGCCACCTCACAGGTGGTGACGGGCACGATCGTCTCCAAGGCCTGGGCATACCAGGTTGCCGCCACCTCGCCGCAATCGGTGGTGATCCCTCCGATCACCTTGGGGGTGTTGATGGTGGTCCAATCCTCACGGCCCGGGTCAACCCGCTCGGGGGAGAATGCCAGGAAAAAGTCATCACATACGGATAAGCCGCTTTCTGCTTCGAGCACGGGCAGGATCATCTCGCGGGTTGTGCCCGGGTAGGTGCTTGATTCCAGGACAACCACCATACCGGCGTGCAGGTAGGGCGCCAGGGACTGTGTGGCCGAAGCGATGAAGGACAGGTCCGGGTCGCCGGTCTTGCGCAAGGGGGTCGGCACACAAATGGAGACGGCATCCGCATCGCCCAGCACAGCGTAGTCAGTGCTGGCAGAAAGCCTGCCGGCATCCACCAGGGCCTTAACCCGCTCGGAGGCCACATCCAGGATGTAGCTCTCCCCCCGGTTGATGGCGGCCACCTTTTCAGCATCGGGGTCGACGCCGACCACGGTAAAACCGGCTTCACCAAAAACGACGGCCAGGGGCAGCCCAACATAACCAATCCCAACCACGCCGATCTGCGCCGATCGGTCAAGCAGTTTCTGCAGCAGTTGTTCCTTTGTTGTATTCATTCAATTGTCCTTATTCACTCAAATTTAAACTCGAAAGCCATTTTATCACAGTCCACCACCTTGGTTGATGATTTTGCTGCAATCTGGATAGCAATTAATCACCCTTACTACAGCCAACCATGATCCTTTAGTATCGTTATAAGATTGCTATTCCTGAACTGGTGCGGGGGAAACACTGCGGCAGGCAGCCTAAAAAAGGCTGAGCTGTTCAGCGCTGTCATCATCCCCTGGTTCCTGCACAGGGAGGTCGTGCTGCACCTCCTGGACCTCAACGGAATTGTGACGGGCTTTTTGGGCTTTTCCGATCAAGGCTGGCAGCTTGGAGAAATCCTCCTTGACCACCCCGCGCAAAGCGGGCTGGTGCAGCGCCGCTGCCGGGTGGTACATCGGCACGACCATGCGGCCATGCGCCCAAAAATCCCTGCCGTGAATCGCGCTGATCTTGCCATTATCGATAAAGTACCCCATGGATACCCGCCCCAGGGTGACGATCACATCCGGGTTGACCGCAGCGATCTGCCGCTCAAGATAGGGTTTGCACGCGTTCAGTTCCTCTGCTTCAGGGTCTCGATTCCCGGGCGGACGGCATTTGACCACGTTGGTGATGAACACGCCTTCACGCGCCAGGCCGGCATCACCCAGCAGTTCATCCAGGAATTTACCGGCGGCACCCACAAAGGGCAATCCCTGCTCGTTCTCATGAAAACCAGGCCCCTCACCGATAAACATCACCTTTGTGTACGGGTTCCCGACACCTGGGACCGCATTTTTGCGGGAATGATGCAATTTGCAGCGTGTACAGACCCTCGTTTGATCTGCAACTTCCTGTAAAACCTCTTCAGGTTTCAAAATAGACCTCCTGTGTAATCCAATAACGAGTAATCCTATCCGGGTTGAGCCAGTTCAGCAAGCCTATCTGCATCCAGGGCGGGTAAAGTCATCAAAAGAGCGTCTTCCTGCGTGTCAGAGTAGTAGGCTGTGCGTATGCCAACTTGCTCAAAACCAAATTTTCGGTAAAGGTTTTGAGCCACCCGATTGCTCGCCCTGACCTCCAGCAACGCATGCGTGGCCCCAGCGCGGGCTGATTCCAGCAAAGCCTGAGCCAAAAGCCGTTCCCCAATCCCCTGCCCCCGGTAACCAGGCCTGACGGCCAGCGTGCCAATATGTGCCTCATCGATGATCAGCCAGACCACGATATCGGCCACAACAACCGGAGGTTGACCGGGTTCATTCCATTCCGCCACCCAACACAGCGCGTGGCGATTGTGAGTCAGCTCGTAATGAAAGGCGTTTTTCGGCCAGGGCGTGGGAAAGGATACCTGCTCGATCTCTTCAACCTGGTCTACATCGGCCAGGGTCATCGGGCGCAAAAGCATGCGCGTCCCCTCAGGGGCGTTCGTCATCTCAATCAGGGATGGGGTTGGCTGCCGTGCTCAGGTAGATCGGTGCCAGGCTGACGGGGTCATCCGCGCTGCCTGCTGACAGGCGTTCCCAGCCCAATGCCGCCAAGAAACCTGCCCTCCGCAAACAGCGTTCGGGTGGGGCAATGATGGCGTTTTTCCAGCGGCGCCCGATGATGGCCCGGGCTTCCTGCGAAAGCTCGCCGCAGACCAACGTGGGTGATTCAATCGTCTTTACCAGCTCCCGGGCTTCGATCACGTCGGGCTCCCCTTGGGCGACCCAGCGGTCACCCACCACCTGGTAGGTGGCATAGGCCAAACGCCGCCGACCCGCATGCAAAACCGCAATCATGGGGCGTTCGTCCAGCGGCTGGGCCTGGGCGATCACATCCAATGAGGGCACGCCCACCAGTGGAATGTTCAGGGCAAGGGCCATTCCTTTGGCATAAGCCAGCCCAATCCGCAAGCTGGTGAAGGAACCTGGGCCAACGGCCACGGCCAAGCCTGTCAGGTCGTCCTGGGCGGTACCGGTCTGGGCGAAAAGGCGCTGGACGGCAGGTGCCAGCTCAACGGTGTGATGATGCTGGCTCTCCCAGGTGGACTCGTAGCGGACAAATGTGCCATCATGCAACGCCAGGCTGATCCATGTCGTGGATGTATCAAGGGCTAATAACACTAGAAATCTCCGTATATTTTGCGCCGTAATTGCTCAACAAGGGCTTCATAACGCGTGCCCTGAGCCCGCAGCAGCATGGTGCGGTGTTCAACGGATGAATAAGCAAACCGGATCCACAGATGCTGCTCAGGGAGGGCGTCTTTGATGCGTTCAGCCCATTCGATCACCAGCGGGCCTTCAACCAGCATCTGATCGAGGTCCAGGTGTTCAGCTTCCAGGGCATTTTCGAGCCGGTAGGCATCCAGGTGGAAGAGCCGCTCCTGCCCGGGCCGGCGATACTCATTCACGATCACATAGGTCGGGCTGGTGACGGGGTCAAGCGTGCCCCACCCCTGGCCAATCCCCTGGACCAGGGTGGTTTTCCCGGCACCCAGGTTACCCTGCAGGCAAATGATATCGCCGCGCTTGAGGTGACCACCCAGGTGGATACCCAGCCGCCGGGTCTGGTCGGCGCTGTGGCTGAAAAATTCAAAAATTCGGTCATCTAAAATAGGCATAATGGTTCAATACAATCATATCAGATTTAGGATGGATTAACCATCTCAATAATCCTTTGGGCAATGTTTTTGGCGGCCTCAGGGCGGGCCAAGCGCTTCGAAACTGCGGCAATCGCCTCCCGGTGGCCGGGGTTTTCAACCCAATCTCGCAGGGTATTCACCACCTGGGCGGGAGTAGGTGCCCACACACCGGTGCCTTTGCCAACCACATAATCCACGTTGCCTTCTTCCTGGCCGGGCATGCGTGTGTATAAAATGATCGGCAACCCGGCGGTAAACGCTTCGGAGATCGTGCCAGGCCCGGCTTTGGTGACGATGATATCAGCCGCATTCATCAGGTCGGGCATGTTTTCAACAAAGCCAAGGATCTCGTGCGCGGTCTGCAAGGCCTTCTTGCTGAGGTTCTTTTGCAAGGCCTGGTTTCGCCCGGCGACGATCACCATCATCATATCCAGATTGGCGCGATCCACGGCACGCACCACCTCCTCGATCGGCCCCATGCCTTCCCCACCGCCCACCATCAATGCCACTGGCAGCGATGTCGGCCAGCCGAATTTTGCCCGCAATGCCGCTTTTGGCGCAGTTGGATGGCAATATTTATCTGAAATGGGCTGGCCGACCGCCTCAATGCGGTCAGCGTCCATACCCATCTCAATGCCACGCTGACGGGCTTCTTCTGTCGGCGCCAGGGTGACAGTGGCATGGTTGTTATACCAAAAGGCATGGGTGGAAACCATGTCGGTGATCACGATCATGTACGGCGTGGGGTCATTCTCCAAAATCCGCAGGGCGGGGGTGTTGATGATCGGGTGCACCGAGACGAACAGGTCGCACGGGTGTTCAATGACCAAGTTTTTTGCGGCTTTGCGGATATACGGCCATAGCACGTCATGAACCATTTTTGAACGGTATTTGCCATCGCTGAGCTTATAGCCCAATTCCCACAGGTTGGGCACCTGCGCCATGTGGGCGTAGGTACCAGCCGCTTTATCAAAAGGCGGCGGCGCATACTTGGCAAAAAAATCCAGCATTTCCGTGGTGACCTGCCCAGGGAAATAGATTTCCAATGCTTCGATGATCGCCTGCGCGGCACTGCGATGGCCGGCGCCCGTATCGGAGAATAGAAAAAGGATATGCGGTTTCTTACCCATCGGATGAATCAGCTTGGCCTGCTTTGGAAATTATGGTTTTTACCCGATTTTTAAGCGCCCGCCGCTCGAGCAATACCCGCCGACTGCAGGTGAGGCATTCGATACCGATATCCGCCCCCAGGCGGACAACGCGCCATTCATATCCCCCGCAGGGATGGGGTTTGCGTAAGCGCACAATATCACCTAAACCGAGATCCTGTAACACATTTGGATTATACCATTCAGCCAATCACGTTGCCCCCGCAAGGAATGGTGTCCATAAGAGAAATAATCGGGTCTATTCCGAAGATTCCGCCTCTAATTCCTTTACCCTGGGGTGATCGGCATAAAAACCCCGGTATTCAGGCGGGAGCAGGACAGCAATGCGGCACATGATTTCATCGGTATTGCGCTCCAGCCAGGCTTGCCTGTTATCCATATCCATAGCGGGCAAATGGTAAGGCTCACCAACCCGGATGGTGACCGGGGGACGGCGCAGACGCATCCAATGCTGGTAAATCCGATCGGATCCGGTGATGCCCACCGGTAAAATCGTCACCGATGCCCGGGCGGCCATCACAGCAGCGCCCTGTTTGCCTTCCAGCATGCCCACAGCCCCATGACTGCGAGTGCCTTCAGGGGCAATCCCGACCACGTTACCCTTGCGCAGATATTCCAGCACCTCGCGCAAGGCGGAAAAATCAGTTCGTTCCCGATCCATCCAAATGATGGTGCCCATACTCTCCAAAATCCATTTAAAGAAAGGCTTATTCTGATATTTCCTGGCAACAATCGCCACCAGGTCAGTGCGATCGGTCATCGCCATCAGGAAGGGCACATCCAAGCGGCTGATGTGGTTGGTCGTCATCAGCAAACCATCCTGCGGCGGGATCAGATCGCGGTTCACCACGCGGTAGCCGGTCAATACCCTGATCAGGAATTTAACCACAGAAAACAAAGGCTTCATGAGCATCGTCGAAATCAACCTCCATCCCTATGGTTAACCCTTGCACAGGGGAAAAGTTCTGCTGTCCTCATGTACCACCTTGCCCACGCATACCTATTCACTCACGACCCCCTGGGCGCCAGGTGTGCGCAAATGCCGGTTGATGATTGCCAGCCACAGGACTGAAACAACCAGCAGTAATACCACCGGTGAATGATACAGCAGTGTTTGGCGTAAAGAAGGCTCAGAATCCAGGATCAAAAGCGGGGCCATGCCAGATACCAGGGCAAGCACATTCCACAACCCGTGCAAACCGAAAGCGCCCAGGGTGGTGAACCCCAATAAAGCCCACTTTCCGTCCTGCCAGGCTTTGGCCAACCCCCAGCCGACCAGACCGGAGGCCAGCATATGCAGCACCCCGGTGCCCGCACGCCCAATGGCCATGAACAGCCAGTCTTCGGCCATGAGGACTGTTGTGAAATAGAACACATTCTCCATCAATGCAAACCCCGCGCCGCACAGTAAACCGCCCACAAAGCCTTCCTGTGGGGTGAGCTTGCGTCCAGCCAGGGTCCACAGGGCCACAGGTTTGAACACTTCTTCGATGATGGGGATGATCCCTCCAAAAACCGCCAAGAACCCGTAAAGCACTGTGGGCTGAAGCAATAAGGGCTCAAGAAAAGTGATGATGGCTTCCACATTTTGGCCAAGCCCTTCGACCTGCGAGGCCAGGTTGGTGATTTCCGCCTGGAATTGCGGGTCAAAATTAACTTGCAGACCTACCCAGAGCAACCCTAACCCGCCCACAGCCACCAGCGCGATCAGTTCGACGACGATGATGATGATCGGCAGCAGGGCAATGCTGAAGCCAAAAATGCGCCATTTCCTGATCTGCGTTCCCCCCGCCAGCCCAGATTGTGCCAGCTGAAAAACCCACAAGATGGGCAGCCCGGCCACCAACACATTGATGGGGCCCAGGAAAAACATGGCCAGCCGCTCGCGGCTGGAAACGAACCAGCCCAGCAGAACCACAAGGGGCCAGGCCAGGATCACCCAGCGAGTCACTTTTGCCACCGCAGGGTGGTTTGCATCCAGCCATGCCGGAGGCGCTGACCCGCGCAATTGATTGATGCTGATCAGCAGCAGCGGGATGAGCAACACCGCACCCAGAATGGATGTCCATAACAGCAACCCGAAGGATGTTGACTCCGCCAGGCTAACAGGTGGGTCTAACAGTGAAATTAACCACAAAACCCCCAGGGAAAAGGCCTGCACGACAAAAAACAGGATGCCGAATGCACTGATCACCAAAGTGAGAATGATCGGCCAATTATTCCCCGGGGTCTTCGGCTCTGTCATCAAGGAAATGCCTTTCTGGGGTTAATTTTCGATGATCTCAATACCGTGAATGACGGTTGCACCCTCAAAACCCAAAGCAGTCTGGGGGTCACGCAGGGCGATGGCATCCAGGGCAGGTAAGCTCGCTTCAGTGACCTGGCCAAAAATCGTATACCCGCCATCCAAATCGGTTACGGGGGCATAGGTGATGAAGAATTGGCTCCCGTTCGTGTCGACTCCCGCATTGGCCATACCGAGCACACCAATCTTGTCGAAGGAAAGCGCATTATCGGTTTCGTTGACGAATTTATACCCCGGGCCAACCACGCCCAGCCCTGAAGGATCACCAGCCTGGGCCACAAACCCCGGGACAACGCGATGGAAATACACCCCGTCATACCAACCGTTCTGCACAAGGAACACAAACGAATTGACGGCGATCGGCGCAGCATCAGCATACAGTTCGATCTCAATTTCACCGGCACTTGTATCCATGAGGGCGGTGTAGGACCGGTCAGGGTCAATCACCCAGGGCGGGCAGGATGCAAACCCGCCGAACTCGTGGATCCCCACCAGGCTCAACAGGTCAGGCTTGTTCTCCCTGAAAATGCGCCCGTTAACGATCACAAACGGCGTGTAATGCAGGCCCGAGTCGAGCAAGGCTTCCGTCTGCGCTTCCAGGGCAGCCCGGGCGTCACTGTCGAGCAGGTCATCTTCAAATTGACTGCTATCAAGGCCCAAGTCTTCCGCCTTGGTCATGACCCAATCAATGAAATCAGCTTCGGTCATGTTAAACCACTCGGCCTGGCTCTGGAAGAGCAGGTCATGCATCTCCCAGAACTTATCCTGGGTGCCGGCAGCCTCCGCCGCCATGGCGGTGATGTAGGCCTTATCGTGAATCGAAGGCAGGGGTAAATGCCGGAAGACCACCCTGAAGGAATTCGGAAATGCCTCCATGAGCGCATTCAGATACAGAGAGAAGTTCGCGCAGGCTGGACACTGAAAATCCGCATATTCGATGATCGTGATGCCGCCATCCGGGTTACCATGCGCCCAATCGTCAGCCGTTACCGGCGGCAATTGGTCTGCCACCGCCTGGTAGAGATCGGTTTCGGGGGTCGTTTGGTAATCATAAACCGTTGAACAGGGCATCAATCCATCAGCCGGGCCCACTTCACCTGCCGGTGAGCTTTCTGTCGCCACCTCGGGCTCAAGCGGCTCGGCGGTGACTTCCGTCTGCGTTTCAGGGGTGCTAACAGGCTCTGTCGTCCTCGGCGCACAGGCAGCAAGCACCAATGCACCCAGCAAAATTACGTATAAAATTTTCTTCGGCATCTATACACCTTTCCAATGGTTGTTCTCAAAAAATCACTCACGGGGTTATAACCCTCATGGGTCTTACACGCCATGCCGCGCAAGGCGGCTTAAGATGGCTGTGCGTAAAGCTTGTTGGACGCTGGCTTTGTCCTCGGTGGCATCAATGATCAACCACCGCTCCGGTTCAGCCTCTGCCAGGGCAAAATACCCCTGACGGACGCGCTCGTGAAAAGCCAGGGCATAGGCATCCAGCCGGTTCCACTCCGAACTGTTTTCCAGTTTACGCGCCATCCCCTGCTCCACAGGCACATCCACCAGCAAGGTCAGGTCTGGCTTCAAGCCGCCGGTGGAAAAATCCAGCAGCGCCTGGAGTGTCGCCAGGTCAGTTTTATGGCCAAAGCCCTGGTATGCCAGGGTTGAATCGCCAAAGCGGTCAGAAAGCACGAGTTTGCCCTCTGCCAAAGCCGGCCGGATCACTTCTTCCACGTGCTGGGCGCGGGCAGCCAGGAATAGCAGGATCTCCGTGCGCGGGACGATGGAAACGTTCTTGAGGTTCATCAGGATCTCACGAATCTGGTCTCCCACGGGGGTTCCCCCAGGCTCACGCGTGATGAGCACCTCATAGCCCGACTCGCGCAAAAACGCTGCCAGTTCGGGGAGCTGGGATGTCTTTCCGCTGCCTTCAGGCCCTTCCAGGGTGATGAACATGGCTATTCTCGAAAGATCCTCACGTGTCGATTGGGTTCCTTGCCGTAAGAATGGGAAACCAGGTCAGCCTGGCGTGCCATTTCGTGCTGTAAGCGCCGAATAGTTGACGTTGCGGGCGCCAGGTCAATCCAGCGTTCGCCATTCAACACGGCCTGGATGGCTGCCTGGGTTTGATCCACCACAGCTCTCTCCTGATTTGGTTTACCCTCGCTGCTGGCCAGGTTGAACAGATCTACCAGGAACTGCTCCATCTGCTGACTGGTATTGGAGCGCAGGACAAAGATCGGCATACCGCGCTGTTCGGCTTCAACCACCGGTTGCTGACGTTCGCGGTAATACCGGCGCAGGGTCAGCAGGGTGTCGGCATCTTTCAGGTTGCGTACAATCCTGGCTGGCACGTTGAGCTGTTTGGCAGCCTGCAAAAGACGGTTGCGCGCCACCCCAAAGGGATAGATATCCACCGGCTTGAGTGCTTTGCCCTCCTCTTCGACCAGTGCCATGGCTTCTTCCACAGGTTCCATGCGCTGGCCGTTCGTTGCTGCGCGCTGAGCACCCGGTGAGCGGCTGAACGGTGCGGTGTCACGTTTGCTCATCCGGCCCAGGGCCTGGGCAGCCGTACCAACCTTTGCCGGCGCCGGCTTTTGGATGTGGATTTTGTTCTCGTCATCGCGGTAGCGGATCTCGGGCGGGAGCGGGTAGCCGCGCAGCAGCGCGTCCACGGCCGCAGAGACATCACTCTGCACAGCAATCCGGTTGCGATCCTGGATCTCGACCAGCACATCAAAGGTTGGCGGGGCCCGTCGCTCGAGCACAGTCTTCTGGGTGCCTCGCCGGCGGGCTTCCTCATCCGAGAGGGTTACTGACTCAATCCCTCCCACCAGGTCCGAAAGCGTGGGGTTGAGGAGCAGGTTCTCGAGGGTGTTGCCATGCGCCGTGCCAATCAGCTGCACGCCACGCTCTGCAATTGTGCGGGCTGCCATGGCCTCCAGCTCGCGGCCGATCTCATCGATCACGATCACCTCGGGGTTATGGTTTTCCACGGCCTCGATCATCACCTCGTGCTGAAGCGAAGGTTTAGCAACCTGCATGCGGCGTGCCGCGCCGATGGCGGGGTGGGGAACATCGCCGTCACCGCCAATCTCGTTGCTGGTGTCCACAATGATCACCCGGGCGCTTTCAGCCAGGATACGGGCAGCCTCGCGCAGGATGGTGGTTTTACCAACCCCGGGGCGCCCTAAAATCAGGATGCTTGAGCCTGATTCGATCAGGTCTTGAATAATATCGCTGGTGCCATAGACCGCACGGCCGATCCGCAGGGTGAGACCCACCACTTCCTGGCGGCGGTTGCGGATGGCAGAGATGCGGTGCAAGGTGCGCTCGATGCCAGCCCGGTTATCCGCGTCAAACTCGCTGATCGCATCGGTGATCGCCTTGATATCCTCATAGGTGACCTCCTGATCGCTCAGCAAAGCTTCACGCTGAACAAAACGCGCGGTCGGCAAACGTCCCAAATCCATCACAACTTCTAAAAGATTGTCGCTGTCATCCAGTTCCCGCAGCTCATCAGAGATGTGCGGCGGCAGGATATCCAGCAGCAAATCCAGGTCATCCGTTATTTTTTCGTGTTTACGCATAAGTGTATTGATCAATCTTCTTTTTGTATTTAATCCTGCCAGGCAAGCAATTGGCTGCCTTGGCATCCCTGTTAATTCTATCCCAAATTTATTAATAATGCCTTTGATGGTCGGATTCCACCAAAAACAACTCAATCGCGGTGGTTTTTGATCGGTGCCAGGGGCAGAGTTGGTTCACGGTTGCCGTTTTCAATGGGCGCAAAGGTAAATTCTGCCTTGGCACGCTGGCGCAAAGCAATGTAGCGCACCAGCAAGGCTTGCTCGGGACCCGGTTCAGCAGAAAGGTCCAAGAGGGCGTGCTCCACCCAGGGTTGATAGGATCGGGAGGTGACATACACCGGCCGTCCATGACGATTGGGCAGCGCCACCAGCATATTTGAAAGCAGATCCGACGTATCTTCCCTGGTATTGGGATGGATCACCGGTAAGACCCAAATGCCGCGCGGGCCATAAACCAGGTCTGCATAAGCCAGGAGGTCGCCTTTCGAGTCGTAATACACCAAACCCAGCATTTCACGGCGGGTTAACGGCTCCACTGGCTGAACCAAGGGCGGCACTAAGGCGTGATAAAGGCACCGCATGGCCGGGATATCCCCGCTGGACCAGATCCGCCAGCCTGTTTCCCCATTCCTGATAACCCGGTCCGGTTCAGGGCATGTAAACACCGTTTGCTTGGCCAAAACCGAGAAACATGCCTGCCGAAACTGTAATAAATAGGGCGAGTCTGTTTCCACATCAGCCACAACCTGCTTTGCACCCCACTCACCCGCGCGCTTGGTGAGTCCTTCCAACAATTCCAGCAGATGATCGCCATCCCCACCTGGCTGAAGCAGGTAGTTAATATGCGCATTGCGCATTTTTGGCGATTGGTAGACCTGCGCAATGCACTTGCCTTCGCCTTCCGCAGGCTCTACTACCCCTGTAAAAACATGGTCAGTGGGATGAATGGCAAACAGCCAATGTGTCAGCGAAAAAGGGGTGCCGCGCGTGAGGAGAAGCACGTTATCCAGGCAGGTGACGTGGCGGCGATGTCGATAAAGGTACAGCCAGTCTTGCCAGAGGAGTGAACGCACGTTTATGACCTTGCTAAATCCAGGAAATACGCATGAAAGCGGGTGTCTGGGGTCAGCTCTGGATGAAAGGATGTGGCCAGCAGTTTACCTTGCTGGGCAGCAACGATGCGCCCATCCGGCAGGGTCAGCAATGTGCGTGCGTCTCGGTCCACCGCTGAGATGATCGGTGCCCGGATGAAAATGGCATGGTAGGGATGCTCGATGCCATCCTTAAAAAAGGGGACATCCAGGTTAATTTCAAAGCTGTCCACCTGGCGCCCAAACGCGTTGCGTTCCACCCTGATATCCATCAGCTCGAGTAAAGGCTGGTCCCGTCGGGCATCTTTCGATAAAAATATAGCGCCCGCACAGGTGCCCCAAATCGCATGCTCACGGCCGAATTGACGTAAGGGTTCGATCAGGTCGTAGGCGGCAGCCAGTTTGCCGATCGTGGTTGATTCGCCACCCGGGATGATCAGCCCATCCAGACCGGAAAGATCTCCAGGCAGCCTGACCAGGCGCGCGCTAACCGAGAGTGTTTGTAACACCTGGAAATGTTCACTGAAATCGCCCTGCAGGGCAAGGACGCCGATATCCATTTTATTATGACGACCGGGCAGCTTTTACCAGCCGCGGGTAGAGATCAAATCCGCTTCAGGGATATCCGTCACCTGGCGCCCGACCATCGGCTCGCCCAGGTTGCGGCTGACATCACCCAGGATCTTCGGATCTTGGTAGTGGGTGGTGGCTTTGACGATGGCTTCCGCCCGTTTGGCGGGATCGCCGGATTTGAAGATCCCGGAACCGACAAAAACGCCATCCACACCCAATTGCATCATCAACGCGGCATCTGCAGGGGTGGCAATCCCCCCTGCGGCAAAATTCACCACGGGTAAGCGGCCAAGCTCACGGGTTTCTTTGACCAGTTCAAAGGGGGCACCGATCTCCTTGGCAAAGGACATCAGTTCCTCTTCGGGCATGTTCTGCAAACGACGGATCTCACCCAGAACGCTGCGTGCGTGCCGAACGGCCTCAACCACATCACCGGTACCCGCTTCTCCCTTGGTGCGGATCATGGCTGCCCCTTCACCAATGCGGCGTAAAGCTTCGCCCAGGTTGCGGCATCCGCACACGAAAGGCACTTTGAAATCATGCTTGTAGATGTGATGCTCTTCATCAGCCGGGGTCAGCACCTCAGATTCGTCAATGTAATCCACACCGAGGGCTTCAAGGATCTGCGCCTCAACAAAATGACCGATGCGGCACTTTGCCATCACCGGGATGGAAACGGCATCCATGATCTGGATGATCAATTCAGGGTCGCTCATTCGGGCAACACCACCGTGGGTGCGAATATCCGCCGGAACGCGCTCCAGCGCCATGACGGCGACTGCGCCTGCATCTTCAGCGATCTTGGCATGATCGGGTGTGACCACGTCCATGATCACCCCGCCCTTTAACATCTGCGCCAGCCCCTTCTTGACTTTAAATGTTGCGACCTGCTGTTCCATAACACCTCCGAAAGAAAGTTTTCAAACGAATTCTACCACGCGGGCGGTCAACGGACAATAAAACCCCGCCCGCATGGAACCTTAAGGGTTTTTTGTTACCCTTCACTATTTCTTAGATCTCATCGAAGAATTTTGTGTCTTCGAGCCGGTCTGCATCGCCACGCTGAACGGAGGCATCCGGCTGAGCAGTCGGTTGTTGGTCAACTTCAGCCGCCTCTGCAGCCCTGAGGGCTTCAGGTGCTGCTCGAGTGGTCATGCTCCACTTACCGCAATGCTCACAGCGGTCCAGCCGGCCGGCTACCATGTTCAGGCCCCACCAATGCCTGGGAAAGGGACGCCCGCATTTTGGACAAATCGTCCCGCCAAACATCCCGTAACTCCGCTCCTGGCCGGGTTGGAAGGCGGTTTTGGGCTTACCTTTCGAGAATCGCATCTGGACAAGCGCATAGACCAGCAGGCTGAAAAGGATCGCACCGCCCACCCCAACAACGATGCCCACCACACCACCGCGCTCATCTCCGGGTGTGACAAAATTCAGGCGCCTTTCTGGTGTGGTCTCAATGCGTCCATCCTGCAGATGCACCCGCGCGCTCAGGTAATGCTCGCCAAAGCCATAGCTGTCCGTGTGAAACTGGAACCTGAACGGCGGCTGGTCAAGGGTTGCCATCACCTGCCCATCGATTAAAAACTCAACCGACACCACCTGGCTTTCGTCTCCTGTGATGCTGATGGAAAAGGTGCCCCGCACGTTGCTGCCTGCGCCATAGCCAAAGTCCCGGCGCAAATGGACGGTGTAGGCCTCCTCCTGGGCGCCCACGGGCACAGGGCGCAGCAGTGACAAAACCAGCACAGCAAACACACAGATGAAAATACGCTTCTTAAACATCGCCAATGCCCTTATTTCCAGCGCGTGAGGATATTTTCCCTTTGAAAGATCGTCACGCCCAGGTAGATCATGCCGATATCGATCAGGGCCAAAGCACCGATAAAACTCAGCATCATGAAGATATCAATCACGATGATCCCCGCCAGTTGGGCGAACAATGCCGCCAGGATGGGGACCACCAGCACAACGGAGATCTGTTCGGCCACGCGCGGGTCATCTACCCGCGAGGAGATGAACAGGGCAAAATTGACCGCCGCGATGGCCATTAACGGCCCGGCCACCAGCACAGCCAGCAGCCAGGTTGGGCCAAGAATGTAGCGGATCACTGCTGGGCTCACGCCGATCAACGGCAGGCCAAGCAGGAAAATCGCAAACGAGCCCCAGCCCGTGACAATGGCAGGGATGGCGGCTGCGAGGCTCTTCCCGGCCAGGAGCTCAAAGGTCGAAATCGGCGTCGCCAGCAAGGGCTCCAGGCTGCGGGTGGTTTTTTCACCCACCACACTGTACGCAGCAATGGTGACCGGGATGATCACCGGGAGCATCATAAACAGCAGCAGGAACATATTGACCATGTACACCTGCATGCAGTCTCCAGCGTTCATGTCCGGCCCGCACACGGCCAGAAATTCTGCTGGCACATCAGCCACATCGGCTGGCGAATTCCCTCCCATACCCTGCCCGGTGAAATACAGTGTCACCAGGGGCAGGATCACAAAAAACACAGGGATGAAGATCATCGTCAGCAAGACCATCCGGTTTTGAAAAACCTCTGCCCATTCTTTATCGATTATCGTCCTGACGTGTTTCATGATCCAGCTACCTCAGTATGGTTTTCGTTCATCGTTTGCATGTAAATATCTTCCAGGGAATGCCGCAATTCGCCCACAAAACGCACATCAGCTCCGGCATCCACCAGGGCCCGGATGATTTTGGGATTAATTTCCTCTGGGTCTTCTGCTGTGACCAACAGCTTATTTTCAACCTGGGCGACATCCTGAACGCCGGGTACCCCGCCGACCAGTGAGAGCCAAGCCGGGTCCACAGCTCGCAGATGGAAGACAACCTTGCGGCCAAACAGCTTCAGGCGCAAATTTTGTGGGGTGTCGACCTCGATCAGGCGGGTCCGAAAAATGCCTATCCGGTCACACAGATGGTCTGCTTCATTAAGGTTGTGGGTACACATGAAGATCGTGCGCCCCTGGTCCCGCAATTCCTCAATGAAAGTACGCACCAAACGGGCGGCTTCAGGGTCTAACCCGCTGGTCGGCTCGTCCAGGAATAGCACGCGTGGTTCATGCAGCAATGCCCGGCAAATGGCCAGTTTCTGGCGCATGCCCTTTGAAAAACTGCCGACCGGGTCATCCCGCCGTGACCACAACCCCAGCATTTGCAGGTATTTCCGTAACTGCCCTTCCACATCCCCCACGTCGTACAGGCTTGCATAGATCGAGAGGTTCTTCAAAGCGCTTAATCGGTCATACATCCCCGGGCTTTCCGTCAGGATGCCCACCGAGCGGCGAATGTTTTGGTCGTCCGCACCCAGTGTGTACCCGCATACCCGGGCCGAGCCGGCGGTCGGGCCGATCAGGCTGGTCAGCATGCGGATGGTGGTGGTTTTCCCTGCACCGTTGGGCCCCAGGAAGCCAAATACCTCCCCTTCCCGGACGTTTAATGTCAGGTCCACCACAGCCGGGATATCATCACTCTTTTTAATGGTAAATATTTTCGTGAGCTGATATGTTTCAATCATCATATTTTTGTAACCAAGTTTTTCACTGTTCGTCCTTTGCAACGAATTCAACTGTAGAAAAAGCCAGCCAAAAGGCTGCCACACCGAAGGCAACTGCCACATTGAGGGAAGCTTTCTTCCCAACCATGGGGATAGAGAGCGTCAGATCACACAAATCAAACAGACCCGGGTCAACACCAGCCTGTTCGTTCCCAACCACCAGGACGAGGGGATCCCCCTCCAGGGTAGTGAGGTTGGCCTCAAAGATCGGCATAGACCCCGGTGCCGTCTCCAGCGCCACCAGGCGGTGACCGGCAGCGCGCAGACCCTGGCCCACAGCAACAGCATCGGGATGGGCAGACCAGGCCGTCCCCAGCTCGGCACCCAGTGCTGTTTTTGCCAGCTCGGGGTGATCCTTGGGGTTGGGTGTGATGCCGCACAGGTAAAGGTGTCCAACACCGACCCCGTCTGCAGTGCGAAAGATGGCGCCTGTATTGTAAACGCTGCGGAGGTTATCCAGCAGCACATGGAAGGTCCGTTGTGGGCGTGCCGCCTTTGCTTCTTGGCGATGCCGGTATGGCCCGGCAACGCGCGTCATGGGCGCGCCGCACCTGGGGCAAAATGCCCCGCGGTGCACCGCCGGATCGATCGGCATGCGCAGGCGGCATTCAGGTTGCGTGCATTGACGAATTTCAAACACCAGCAAACTCCCGGGCTGAAAGACCACCCGATGTAAACAATTTCAACGCTTAATTGTATCGTGATTTGTTAGACAAATGACCCTGTTTTGATGGGAAACCATCTGCGAAACTGCCCGTTAAATGCCAAACGCCTGGGTGAGGGGGGCACCCAGACGTTTGACATTTCCAAATATAGCATAATCTCTCAATTTTGACAAGATTGTCAATATTAATAATATATTAGAGTTTGATGGGTAAAAACGGGGGTAAATTTACGCTGCCCGGCTGCGGGAGACATGGGCGATCAGCACCTGGGTGGGAAATTCACGCTTTTGGGTGTCCATCAGGTAGCCGGGGGACCAAAAATCACCGCTGGGGTTGCCCTCATGCATGGCAGGAAAAGCATCGAAAACGCGTTCAGAAGTCCACCTTCTGACCACGGACAACGTATCCCGGGTCAGGCATTCAGGAAAATCTACCAGGGTCCATTTTAGGTAGTCCGGGCGCACTGAGAGCACAGCCAGTTCCCAGCCGTAGCGCGAACATAGCGTGGGGAGCCACTGCCGCAGGCTCGCTGCCAGCTCGCCCAGCAAGTAGTGTTCGTTCATGCGGGGTACCAGGTAGAAGGTGGTATCAAACACTGTTTCCGCCAGGGCGGCTAGCTCGTCCCACCTTGACCTTTCAACGGGAGCTTTCCCCGATGGTTGGGGGCCAGCGACCATCTCGCCTTCAGCCGGTTTCCCGGGCCAGTTTTGAGGCAGATCGGCGTCAACCTCGGGTTGCGCGGAGAAATCCTCCTGGAGGATGCTGGCCAGATCCTCCTCGGGCGCTGTTTTCGGCATCAATGGTTGCCAGGAATGCGCCGTTGGCGGTCGCATCACCTCGTCATCCGGTTTACTGCGTTTAGGCTTTTTTGATGGCTTGTCTGTCTTTTTAGACACGGCATCATCCTTCAATTATTGAGGGGTATCAACTGCCAGACGCTTTCCCGCCGGGTGGATGTGACTTTTGCTGCTGAGACTGGCTTTGATGTGGATTGCGTAGTACTTGCAAGGACCGTTCCAAAGGTACATCGTCACTGTCAAGATTGACCGCAGACTGTTCGACACCCATTAACAGGTCCATCACAAGTTGACAGGTACAGACCCGTTGCATTGAACGGCACGCCAGATCATGCGTTTTTTGATGCTAATTGCCACACACAGGCTGTTCTGACGCGTATCTTTCATTTAATTATACAGGATTATGGTTTTTCTTCCCCAATCCCTTCTGATCGGTCGTTATGACACAGCAATCGCCCACAATCCAGGGGAGATACGCATCTTCCCCATGGCATTTGCCCCCTCACCAGATTAAGGGGGCAGCCTGGGTTGATTTTGAGACAAAACTGCCCTGTCTAATTGAGACCCCTGATTTTTCAACATCACACACAACAGCAGAGCGTCAACCTCGTTCACGCTTCAGATTGAATGTAGTATCATTAACAAAGGCGATTTTGAATTAGGGATAAATGTCGGGTAATATGACTGAACAAGCTTTTTACCGACAAAATCCGCTAACACGGAACCTTTAATAATTGATATCACAATTTGGGTTGGTCATCATATCAGGAGGTTAACATGCCGCTTTCCAGGGAACTTAAGCAAGAAATGTTCTGGATCATGCTGCTCTCCAGGCGATTGGACGAACGCGCCTGGGTGCTGCACCGCCAAGGAAAAATCGCCTTTCATATTTCAGGTATCGGGCAAGAAGCAGCACAGGTCGGTGCTGTCTATGCGATAGAAAAAGGTAAAGACTGGCTGGTACCCTATTACCGCGATTTGGCGATGGTGATTGCCATGGGAATGAGCCCGACTGAATTCGTGAAAAGCTTGATGGGCAAGGCCGGTGAGCCCACATCCGGTGCACGGCAGATGCCCAGCCACTTCAGCCTGCGCCGTGCCAACGTCCTCAGCCATTCTGCACCCGTGGCCACCCAATCGCCGCATGCTTCGGGCATTGGATTGGGCATCAAACTGGATGGTGGAGACGAGGTCGTCCTCACAACAATCGGGGAGGGTGCGACATCCCAGGGTGAATGGTACGAGGCGGTCAACTTCGCTGCAATCCACAACCTGCCCGTGATCTTCCTGGTAGAGAACAACCGGTATGCCATCTCTGTCCCCCAGGAAAAACAGATGGCGGTGAGCAGCGCAGCCGACAAAGCCTGTGGATTGGGCCTGCCCGGCATCGAGGTGGATGGGACTCACATGTTCGAGGTGTATGATGCCGTCGCAGAAGCCGTGGCAAATGCCAGGCAGGGGAAGGGGCCGTCGGTCATCGAGGCAAAACTGTACCGCCTGACCCCCCACTCGTCTGATGATGACGACCGGAGTTACCGCACCCGCGAGGAAGTTGAAGAACATAAAAAGCAAGACCCGCTCATCGTGATGAAAGACCTCTTCATAGAACAAGGGCTAATGACGGAAGAAGCGTATCACGAGTTAGAAGAGAAAGCAAAAAAAAGGGTGGACGAAGCAATTGAAGAAGCAATTAGGGCCCCCTATCCAAAAGGCAAAGAAGCAGCAACCCCGGTTTATGCTGAGGAGGTAAGAAATGTCTGAGATCACCATGGTCGAAGCAATCCGCCAGGCAATGGATGAGGAGTTGGCACGTGATGAGAACGTCTTCGTGATTGGCGAGGATGTCGGTGTGCGCGGCGGTGTGTTCAGGGCCACCCAGGGCTTGTTTGAAAAATATGGCGAAGACCGTGTGATCGATTCGCCGCTGGCCGAATTGACCATTGTCGGTATCGGCATTGGGGCCGCAGTGTACGGGAAGCGCCCCATTTGTGAGATCCAGTTTGCCGACTTTATTTTCCCGGCATTCAACCAGATCATCAGCGAAGCGGCAAAAATGTTCTATCGTTCCAATGGCCAGTGGTCGGTCCCCATGGTCATCCGCGCCCCTTACGGCGGCGGGATTGGCGGCGGGTTGTACCATTCACAAAGTGTGGAAGCCTTCTTCACCCAGGTGCCCGGGCTGAAGGTGGTGATCCCTTCCAACCCCTACGATGCCAAGGGGTTGCTCAAATCTGCGGTGCGCGACCCGAACCCGGTGCTGTTCTTTGAGCCCAAAAAGGGATACCGCCTGATCAAAGGCGAAGTGCCAGAGGATGACAAAGAATACACCGTACCGATCGGGCCTGCCAAAGTCACCAGGGAAGGACAGGACCTGACCGTTTTTGCCTACGGGATGATGCATCATTACGCAATGGGTGCGGCCGAGGCAGTCGCCAAGGAGGGGATTGATGTTGAGGTTGTCGACCTGCGCACCCTGTACCCGGTCGATCGAGAAACGATCCTGGCATCCGTTCAAAAAACGAGCAAAGCCCTGATCGTGCACGAGGCCAACCTGACCGGTGGATACGGTGCAGAGGTTGCAGCAACCATCGCGGAGTGGGGGTTCATGAACCTGGATGCACCCGTTCGACGGTTGGCCGGTCCGGATGTGCCAGCCGTTCCCTTCAGCCACCCGATGGAAGAATGGTTCATGATCAATCCAGAAAAGATCGCCGATGCAATCCGTGATTTGGCTGCGTTTTAACAAGCGCTTGCTTCAAAGGAGGAACAATGCCTACCAAAGTCATTATGCCCAAATTGGGCGAATCAATTGTAGAAGGAACGGTCACCGGCTGGCTCAAAGGTGAGGGGGATAAAATTGAGGAGTACGAATCGCTGCTGGAGGTTGAAACCGACAAGGTGACCACCGAGGTTCCCAGCCCGGCAGGCGGGACTTTGCTTAAAATCCTTGTCCCGGTGGGGGAAACCGTCGAGGTGGACACCGTACTGGCGTGGATCGGTGAACCGGGCGAAGAAATCCCCGTGACAGGCGAAAAGGTCTCACATGACCATGAGCCGCACGAAAAACCGGATAGCGAGTCGATCACCGATGAACCGGTCATGCAGCATCCCGCAGGCAGGGATGAGGATTTGGGTTACATCTCGCCGGTTGTGGCCCGTTTGGCCCGGGAAAAGAAAGTTGACTTATCCAAAGTCAAAGGCACAGGCATGGATGGGCGCATCACCAAGAAGGACGTCGTGAACTACATCAAAGAGCACACAGGTGAAGCCGAGGCAGCCGTGCCAATCTGGGAGACACCGGCGGACGGCGACCTGTTCCGCCCGACCGAAATGGTCTTCACCAAGCAGGCAGAAGAGCCTGCACCCGTCAGCCGGGATGAGCCCAGCGTGGTTCCAGGTGAGACCATCCCGCTTTCTCCCATTCGAAAACGGATCGCTGAGCACATGCAGCAGAGCAAGCGCACAGCGCCCCACGTCACAACCGTGATGGAAGCGGAGATGAGCCGGGTGGCACTTCACCGAGAGTCCGCCAAACGGGAGGCCGGCAGCGGGGTGCACCTGACCTATACGGCCTATTTCCTGGCTGCCATCGTCGCGGGGTTAAAAGCCGTCCCCCTGGCAAATTCGTCCTGGACAGATGCGGGCATCCGGGTCCACAAGCAGATCAACCTCGGCATGGCCGTCGCCCTACCCTCAGGCGGGTTGATCGTCCCCGTGATCAAGCATGCCGATGAGCTTTCACTGATCGGGCTTGCCAAAAAAATCAACGACCTGGCTGAACGGGCTCGGTCTGGCAAGCTCGAACCGGATGATGTGCAAAACGGCACCTTTACCCTGACCAACCACGGCACTGCAGGCTCGTTATTTGCCACACCTATCATCAACCAGCCGCAAAGCGGTATCCTGGGTGCTGGTTTGATCCAAAAGCGGCCCGTTGTCGTCAACGATGCCATCGCGATCAAGCCAATGGTGTACCTGAGCTATTCCTTCGACCATCGCATCCTCGACGGTGCCTCAGCCGATTCGTTCCTGGCCCAAGTCGTGCATGCCCTTGAAAACTGGCAGTGATGGAGAACAGGCTGTCTACAAATATGGCAATTGGACTCCCAATTTCGGTATAATGAAATTGGTCATGTACCTTTGTGGAACATACCTGCGGAATTATTTAGATGTAAAAAGAAAGGAACCCATTAGATGAAAGAATATGATGTGATCGTGATTGGCGCCGGGCCGGGCGGTTATGTCGCCGCCATCAGGAGCGCACAACTGGGCAAGAAAACCGCCATTGTTGAAAAACGCTTCCTGGGCGGCGTGTGCTTAAATATCGGCTGCATCCCCTCCAAGGCCTTGCTCAAGAGCGCCGATGTAGCCCACACCCTGCGTGAACGGGGCAAGGAATTTGGCTTCAAGATGGACAACCTCGAGCTGGATTACAGCGTGGCTTTTGACCGCAGCCGCAAGGTCTCGGAGCGATTGGTGCGTGGGATTGGTTTCTTAATGAAGAAGAACAAAATCGATGTCCATATAGGCGCAGCCATGCTCACCGCCAAAGACACGGTGGAAGTGATCCCTGAAGAGGGTGAGGTTGAAACCCTGAAAGCCAAGGATATCATCATCGCCACCGGTTCACATCCCTTCTCCATCCCCGGGGTTGAACTGGATGGCGAGAAGATCATCGATTATGAGACCGCCATCATGCGCGACACCCTGCCCTCATCAGCCGTGATCATCGGCGGTGGCGCTCTGGGCGTTGAATTCGCCACGGTGTGGAACGCGTACGGGGTCGAGGTGACCATCGTTGAGATGCTCGACACCCTGCTCCCCCTGGAGGACGAAGTGGTCAGCAAGGAAGTAGAAAAAGCGTACAAAAAGCGCGGCATCAACGTGATGTCCGGGACCAAGGTCAAGGGTGTGAAGGCCTCTAAGCAGGGTACCACGGTCACCGTTGAGACCAAGGACGGCGAAGAGACGATCAATGCCGACCTGACCATGGTGGCGATCGGGTTCAAGCCCAACAGCAAAGGGCTGGGCCTGGAAGAGGTCGGCGTGAAGCTGACTGAGCGGGGCCACATCGAGATCGATGAGCGCATGGCCACCAGTGTGGACGGCATCTGGGCGATTGGTGATGTCACGGGTAAGTTGCTGCTGGCCCATGTGGCTTCAGCCATGGGGATCGTTGCCGCGGAGAACATCGCCGGCGTTGAAACCGTGACCCTGGATTACGATATGATGCCCCGTGCCACCTACTGCCACCCGCAGACCGCCTCCTTCGGTTACACCGAAGCCCAGGCCAAAGAGAAAGGCTACGATGTCTCCGTGGGTGAGTTCCCCTTCCAGGCCAATGGGAAAGCGCTGGGCTTGGGAGATTACCAGGGTTTTGTGAAGATCGTCAGCGACAAGAAGTACGGCGAAATCCTCGGCGCGCACATGGTCGGGCCGGATGTGTCCGAACTGCTGCCCGAGCTGACCCTGGCACAGCGTTTCGAGCTGACCACCCACGAGATCGCCCGTAACGTGCACGCCCATCCCACCCTAAGTGAGGCGATCATGGAGGCCGCAGAAGGTGCGGCAGGTGAGGCCATTCACATTTAGGCAAGTATTGACTACAATTAACTCAACAGGCGGACCACAATCCCCTAACATAGTGCCGATGCGAGCCTGCATCGGCACTATTGATTTTTGAACAGAAATGCATGCTGTTCTGAAACGGGAAACCACTCTCATGCTTAGATTTGAGACTGCCACGCTTCGCTCGCAGTGACAACACTTCGACGCCCCGGCGGGGCGTCGGTACGGATATGAGATTGTGGTTACGGTCAATGTACGCGGACTGTTATCACGTACCTCTCGCTGGTGAGGACACCAGCGAAATCCTATGTAGGGGCAGACCTTCGCGAAGCACTCTTCGAGCTGTGTCTGCCCCGCGAAGCGCCGTTAAGGCAGGGCAACCACGGAGGGTTGCCCCTACGGGTGACCCGCTAACTCTGGGCGATATGGTGGGTCGATTTAAGAAGTAGTTCACGCTTCCAGCGTGACAATGCCAGCGTATCTTCATTGCAGATTAGCAATTTAGTCACGTACCTCTCACTGGTGAGGCACCCGCAAAATCCTATGTAGGGGCAGACCTTCGCGAAGCACTCTTCGAGCTGTGTCTGCCCCGCGAAGCGCCGTTAAGGCAGGGCAACCACGGAGGGTTGCCCCTACGGGTGACCCGCTAACTCTGGGCGATAGGGTGGGTCGATTTAAGAAGTAGTTCACGCTTCCAGCGTGACAATGCCAGCGTATCTTCATTGCAGATTAGCAATTTAGTCACGTACCTCTCGCTGGTGAGGACACCAGCGAGATCAGAAGACGAGGTAATCTCAAGCTCGCCCCTGGGACTGCCCCGCTGCGTCAGTATTGAGAATACTTAAAATCCCCACACCCTTCTTGTCATTGCGAGCGCAGCGAAGCAATCTTCGGTGTAGCAATCTCTACACAAGCTGAACTGCTGGTAATAGAACTATTGTTACGTGAGTCTCTGCAAGACCTCACATGACCTGCGCCTGATCTTGTCATTGCGCGCGCAGCGACTGCGCAGCGTCCTGAAAGGAAGCAATCTCCAGCGAAGCACTCTCAAGTTTCGCGCTTTGTGTGCAACAAACCGGCTGTAGGACAAAGGCGCAGTTTTCTCGTTGGTGAGGACACCATCGAGATCATAAGACAAGGTAATCTCAACCTTGCCTTTGAGACTGCCACGCTGCGCTCGCAGTGACAAAAATGCATGCTGTATTGAATCGGGAAAACAATCTCATGTTCAGATTTGAGACTGCTTCGCTGCGCTCGCATTGACAACATTTTATTCGGGTTGCCGACAAATGCGCAGCGTCCTGGAAAGAAGCAATCTCCGGCGAAGCACTCTCAAGTTTCGCGCTTTGTGTGCAACAAACCGGCTGTAGGACAAAGGCGTAGTTTTCTCGCTGGTGAGGACACCAGCGAGATCATAAGACGGGGTAATCTCAAGCTCACCCCTGGGACTGCTTCGCTGCGCTCGCAGTGACAACATTTTTTGTCCCGGGTTGCCGACGACTGCACTCACAGGGACAACCCCGTGAGCACTGTCGCGACCACACGTGACCTACGCCAAAAGCCTACACCACCTGCACCTGGGACCCCAGGTCGGTTTTTTCCACCTCGATGCGCGTGGGGAAAGCCTCCTTCAGTTCATCCAGGTGGGTGATGACCAGGATCTTCTCAAAATCATCCTGCACCAGGTTGATGGCTTCCACCAACCGCTGCCGGCCTTGCGCATCCTGGCTGCCAAAACCCTCATCGATCACCAGGGTCTGCAGCCGCGCGCCCGCCCGCCGGGCCAGCACCTGCGAAAGCGCCAGGCGGATGGAAAAATTCACCCGGAATGCCTCACCCCCTGAGAACATTTCATAATCCCGCTCGCCAACACCATCGCTGATGACCATATCCAGCGTCTCTTTGAGGTCCTCGCGGCTGGAATCCTTGTATTCCCGCTGGGTGACGAAACTGAAGGACATGCGCCCATTGGACAGCCGGGAGAGCAGCGTGTTGGTGGTTTCTTCGATTTCCGGTAAGGCCTGTTCGATCAGCAAAGCCGGGATGCCGTCCTTGCCAAAGGCGCGCTCTAAGCGCTTATGATCTGCGATGCCCTGGTTCAACACATCCCGATCTTCCAGCAGCCCGGCTTGACGCGTTTTAAGCGTATCCAGGACCACAACATTCTGCCTGGCCGCGCCGACCTCCTGGCGTAAGCGGTTTTCTTGCTCCTGGATGTCGTGCAGATCGGCCTCAGCCTGATCCAGGTCAGGTAAATCGGCTTCAGCCGCAGCGTAATGGGCTGCTGCTTCGTCGTAAGCCCCCGTCAAGGCCGCCAGATTGACCTCCAAATCCGCCACTTGCGCTTCCAGCCCTTCAATCTCACGCTCAATTGGCGATAAAGCTGCCCTGGCTCGTTCCAGCTGGCGGATGCTCTCCTCTGCTGTCCTCCCGGCATTTTCTGCCTGGCGCAGGGCTTCGTGAGCCTCCAGGTTGTAGCCCAATGCGATCAGCTCCTTATCGATCGCTTCCAAACGCCCGCGCGCCTCGAGGGCATAGGTTTTCCCCTCCAGGGCCGCCGTAACCTCTGCCAGTCGCGGTGCGCTGGCTTCGTTCCAGGCTTTTTCCTGGGCCGCCAGGGTCGCAAGCTGATGCTCAAGTTGATCTGCCTGGCGGGTGGCGTCTCGCAATGCCACTTCCACGCCGTTCAGATCGGCCAGTTGCGCACCCACCTGGTTCAATGAGCCCTCAAATTCCTCCAGCAGCCGTTTATTCTCGCGGAAGCGGTCTGCCAGGTCCCTGCCCTTTTGGGTCAGGGTCTCCACCAGCGCGCTACGCTCATCTGCAGAGAGAGGCTGACCGCACACCGGGCACTCAACACCCTCAGCAGCCTTTAATTGGTCGATGCGCGCCTTAAGCTCGTGCATCTCATCCCGCAAGCGGGGGTTTTCCGCTTTTGCATCAGCCTGCTCAGCCTGTAACTGCTGCACCTTTTCCTGTAGGGCCTGGCGCTGTTCCAGTTTCCGGTTTGCCTCATCGATCTTTTCACGGGCTGTGCCAAGCTGCACAATCATCTGCCCTGATTCTGCGAGGGCCGCATCCAAAGTCGCCCGCTGCTGCAGCAACCCCTGCTGGATTTCTTCCAGCCGGGCTTTTTCCGCCTCGATTTCCCTCATTGGCTCGTGGCGCAGTGCCTCCCGCTGACGAAATTGGGCTGCCACTTCTTCCATCGCTTCCAGCGCGGCGCGTGCGGCCTGCCAGTCCTGGTAGGCCTGCTCAATTTGCTCAGCCGATTCCAGGGTTTGGTTGAAGTCCAATCGCTCTGAGCGCCGTGCTTCCAGGGTCGCCATGAGTCCATCCCGGTTGCGGGTGGCATTTTCGATCTGGGTCTGATAGGTCGCCAGCATTTTGGCTTGCTCATCCAAAGCCGCACGTAAGCGCCGGACGTTCTCCAGGATGGCTGCCCGTTCCTGGCGCTGCTGGGTCAAGCCCGCCAGCTGGGATTGGAGGTTCTCCAATCTTTCGATGCGCTGAGGTTCTTCATCCAGCTCGGTTTGGATCTCCCTCAGACGACCTTCCAGGGCGGTGACCTCCTTTTCCAGGTCCCTCCGCCGCTGGCTGGCGGCATTGCGGTAGGACTCCCATATTTCCAATCCGAGAATGTTGCCCAGGATGCGCTTGCGGTCGGCCGGACGGGCCGTGGCGAACTGGTCTGCTTTGCCCTGCAAAAAGAACGAGGCGTTGGTAAAAGTGTCAAAATCCATCCGCAGGGTTGCTTCGATTTTTTCGTCCGTTTCACGCAAGGTGCGCTCGGTAAGGGGCTTCCAGCGGCCGTCCTCTCCTTCAGCGCCCTGAGCATACACGAAAAACTCCACGGCTGAGGTCTTGCCGCGCGGGTTAACTCGCTGCACCCGGTAGCGGTTGCCCTCGTAATCAAAATCCAGGATAACCTGCGCAGCGTTCACCGAAGGGTGATTGTTGATCACCGACTCGTCGCGCTTGCGCGCCTGGCCGAACAGCGCCCAGGTGATCGCGTCCAGCAGGGCAGACTTCCCTGCCCCGTTTTGGCCCGAGATGCACGCCAGGCTGAAACCAGAGAAATCCAGCTCAACAGGCTGGCGATAAGACAAAAAACCTTCAATGCGCAATTTAACAGGGATCATCTCAAAAACCTAATTCATCCAGAATATCGACATTGCTGCGTTTACCCGCCTTACCGGTGATCGCCTCCCAAAAGGCGTCATCGTAGCGGCGTGAGCGCACGACGATCGGCATTTTCACGCCCCATCCCAGCATGAGCACCTCTTCTTTGGGCTGCAGGCGGGCCAGCATACCGCGCAGGGCCTCACGCCCGGCCAGGCCGGTCAGGACGGCTTGGATATCATCGGCATCCCCCAGCCAGCCAGTGATGCGCGTGCCCAGTTGCGACATGACCTCGTCGTAGATCTGCGAGGGGCGCTGGTCGATGATCAGCAGGGTGACGTAATACTTGCGCATCTCGCGGGCGATGGTGCTGAAGGTGGTCTGCGCAGCCATCTCCCGGTTGAGCAGCTTATGGGCTTCTTCCACCACGATCACCAGGGGCCGCGGCTCCTGTGCGCCTTGATGTCCGCTGCGGAAGTCGTTGGTGCGCTTCTCCCAGATTTGGCGGATGCGCCGGGTGAGCAAGTTGGTGACTAAAAGGTAATCCAGGTCTTTTTCGTGTTTGCCAAAAGAAAGGACCACGTGCTGGCCGTGATCAAGATTTTCAATGATCTGTTCTAGCGCATTGGCCGCGGGCTGTTCAACGATGTAATCGGCATTGAACAGCCGGTTAAGTTTTGAATGCAGCCCATTTGCCGCCAGGGGATGAATGTTTGCCTCGCGTGCCCAGGCCTCCACGCTGTCTTTTGCTGGATGAGGTTTTCCCTCTTCGTCGGTCTCGGTAGCATTCGGTTTCATATGTTTGAACGCATGAAACCAATTGGCGCCAAAAGAGGAATACAGGGCGTTCAGCGTCGCCGGGGTGGTCTCCCGCAGGTTCAATTCTTGCGAGAGCATCAAAATATCCTCCGGCGTGATATCCACTTCGGCAATCTCGAGGTTGTAATCCGGCTGCTTGCCGCGGATGGTCGCCCCCCGGCCAAGGCCGACCATGCGCACCTTGGCAGGGAATTTGCCCTTCAATCCGGGTACACGGGCACCGGTATCGGAGGCAGTGTCATCCGGCCCATATTCGTTGTGCATGTCGAAGATCAGCACAGAGGTCTTGTCGTGTTTGATCAAGCCGGCCAGGATCACCCGGGCTAAAAAGGATTTACCCGAACCTGTTGCGCCAAAGATGCCCGCTGAGCGCTGCACGAGGGTATCTAAATTGACACACACCGGGTGGCCCCCTTCAAGGGTGTTGCCGATCTGGAAGTAACCCTTCTTCACTTCGGTGCCGAAGATCTCAGCGATGTCGCCAGCCCGTGCCAGGCGCACCTCGGCATGATGCTGGGGCACAGTCTTGACCGGTTCGGGGCGGACCTGCTCGTCCATCACCTGTTGAAACCAGGCATCATAGCCCGGCGTACCCGGTTCCGGCCCCTGTTCCATCATCAGGGCAGCCAGGATCTCAATATTGGTGTACAGGGTCTGCCCGTGGAGAAGTCCCGCCAGCTCCGGCGAGAGGCGTGCGGGACGGCCCTCATCTGCAAAGCGTGGGTCGGTGGCGCCGAGCTGCAGGTCGGTCACCAGGCCGTAAAACAACCACCCTGCACTCTCCACCACCACGAATGCCCCTTCCTGGATGTGCTGGGCAGGCACGGTCAGGCGCGCTTGCAGGTTGGCCTTTAAGCCGCCGCCCACGATGTACCCGATTGTGCCTGTTTCCGTGTTCATGGCATCTCCCGGTAAAGTTTCAATCATTTCAGTTTCCCTCCTGATCAAACTCATGATCGGTCTTAATTTCAGCGGCTGCGCTCAGCAGGTCCATCAAGCCCTGGTAGTCATCGCGCAGGGTGGTGATCAACGCCCCCAAGGCAGATTGGTACCAGTCGGCGCTGCCGGAGGCCAAATGCGCTGCCCGGGCGGCCATCAAATGGGCCGCAATGAGCTCGTCCACCGGCTTATCCCGGTCCCGCAGGAGGTGTCGGAAATAGCCAAACCCTGCTCGGGTAAACCTCACCACCTCATCGGGTGAGCATAAGTAGATCGAATCCAGGCTTAACGGCGGGCGGGGCGGCAAAAGGTGATAAATGTGCCCCTCTTTTTCATAGCCCACGGCCGTCACCCCGATCTCAACCGGTACATTGCGGTTCTCGCGGTTATCGCGCAGCACCTCCTCAGGGACATCCTCGGCAGTGATCAACTGACGCACCAAACCATCATCATCGATATGGATGTCGT
Organism: Anaerolineaceae bacterium UBA4775; assembly: GCA_002403205.1. Taxonomy (GTDB): domain Bacteria; phylum Chloroflexota; class Anaerolineae; order Anaerolineales; family Anaerolineaceae; genus Brevifilum. The sequence continues at coordinate 30,965 of DHHJ01000012.1, read as the reverse complement.
AGATCACGCCGTACACCTGGTAACCCGGCTCCAGCGGCACCCGCACAAGCGCGCCAAAACTGGGCGCATTCAACTGATTGACCCGGCAGCCGACCACAAACCCGGTCGTCCCGGAGCGCAGCAAGCGGCCGATTTCAATTTCGCTCATCCCTGGTACCTCGTTTTCTTCTTTGTCAGGTCTTTGTGATATTGTTTATGCGATTTTCCCTCGGTGGCGATTCCCCTGCTTTCCAAAGCTGCCACGATCATCTCCTCTACGTGCTCGCTTTCAAGCAGGGTCACGATGGCTTCCTCATGCGCCCGGTGAAGGATGTAAGGGTAAGGGCGGGTGCCCAGCATGGCTGCCTGCTCCACCAATACCGACTGGACGGTACCCAGCAGCACCGCATCCCGGGCAACCCATCCCGGGATCTCAACCCGGGCCAGGTGAGGCTGTCCCGGCCGCCCAACGTTCAGGTAAAAGAAATGCAGTGCCAGGTCGTCCCTGAAGCGGCGAGCAATCTCAGACTGGATCGCAAACACGGCCGAGCGGTCACCAGGACGCTGCAAGATGCCAGACAGCAAGCTCACATCTGAGACCCCGGCAAAACGGCGCTGGCGTTGGTTGTAGGCGGCAAAGTCAAGCTCATCAAGCTGGGTCAGTTCCAGCAGGCGCGCGATCAGGTCGCCCCCGGGCTTATCGACATAGCCCAGGGTGATCAACCCGTTCGTGCGCAGTTCAGCCAGGACATCTAAATAGCGATCCAGCGTCTGGTTGAAATCAGCCCCGTCCTGGGGCTCTCGGTACAGCTCCAGGGGGCCGTCGGTCATTGAAACAGCAGGGTGAACCAGATCCCCAGCCCATTCGACCAGTGCCTCGCGCTCGCGCAGGTCACGCTTGAGGGCCACCATGCCCTCAGAGATCATCCCGCCGCCGGGCAGGAAGACCGCGCCATAATCCAAAAGCTGACTGCGGGTGACAATTTTCGGCGCCTCTCCTGACCCACGCACCATTTTTACCACCGCCACATTGATCACGCAAAATTCCACCCGGGCGTGCCGGCTGGGGTTGATCTGCGACCCATCTGCCGCCAAAACGGTGAAGGTCTCCGGACAACCCGGGCTGGGCACGGCCGCATCCAGCGATTCATTCACGGGGACGGCGCACCGCAACCGGGGAACCACCTCCGCAGCCCGGCTGACACGCTCGCGCAGGTCATCCAGCTGATGCGCATAAGCCGCAACCAGGTCGGCCATTTCCTGCTGGCGGACCGCGATCTTTTCCTTGTGCGCCTTGGCTTGGGCACTGAAATCGCGCAGTTTGTTTTGAATATCGATCAGGTTAACGGGCATTTTTCCCTTTTGGAGATCTGGAACATTTGTTTTAGTATTTTACAATACCTTTATTGGGCTGGCAAGCCATAACCCAATTATAACAAGCGTTCTCAATGCCAATGCACCCTGGTTCCCGATTGACAGCATACCACCCAGCGGATATACTAACACATGAAAACAATTCAATAACCTTCGGGGCAGGGTGCGGGCCAGTGGCCCAATTCCCGATCGGTGGTAATCCCTTCACGGGGACAGCCCACGAGCGCCAATCACGGCGCATGAACCGGTGAAAAGCCGGTGCCGGCGGTGACAGTCCGAATGAAAGAAGGTTGGTTCATCCCAAGGATGTTAACCCTTGCCCCGTATGATTTACCGGGGCTTTTTTTATGAGGAATGAAAGCGAGAAAAACGACCTGACCCAGCCGACCAGCGTGATCAAGCGCCTTAGGTACTTGGTGATGTCGCTTGCCATGGGGATTTTTTTCTGGCAATTGCTGACCCTGGTGCTGGACCTGCCTGCCTTTATCCTGCCCGGACCCGGGCTGGTTTGGCGACGGTTTCTCCAATCCCTGACGGACGGCCAGCTTTATCAGCACACACTCGTGACCCTGTATGAGATCCTGGCTGGTTTGTTCATCGGCGGCCTGGCTGCCACCAGCCTGGGCTACCTTTTGGCCAAATCGAGCACCCTCGAGAAGCTCCTTTCGCCATACCTGGTGGCCAGTCAGTCCATGCCGGTCGTGGCGATCGCTCCCCTGCTGGTGATCTGGTTTGGCCCGGGCATGCTCTCCAAGATCATCATTTGCAGCCTGACCGTGTTCTTCCCGATACTGATCAATACCCTCATCGGCCTGCGCGAAGTCCCCCAGGACTTACGCAACCTGATGCGCACCCTGGAGGCCAATCCATTCCAGACCTTCTGGAAGCTCGAGGTGCCTGCCGCACTGCCGGTTTACCTGGGCGGCCTGCGGGTCGGCGCCACCCTGGCGGTGATCGGCGCAGTGGTCGGTGAACTTGTGGGTGCGGATCGCGGGCTGGGGTTCCTGATCAATGTTGGACGCGGGCAGTATGATACCGCCCTGGTGTTTGTCGCCTTGTTTACGCTGATCATCACCGCCATGGCCCTTTACGGCCTGGTGTTGTTCATTGAAACCCGCTTATTGTCCTGGCAATACTGGCGCCAGGGAAAGAGATAATCTCAGGAGCTACTCCTGGTGGAGGACTGTTGATGAATGTAAAATCCCTGATCAAATTCGCAACCCTGCTTTTGGTCTTTAGCACGATCCTGACAGCCTGCCAAACAGCCCCGCCTGCCGAGGAGTCCGGACCGATCCCCGTGCAGCTGACAATGGGGTTCATCCCCAATATTCAGTTTGCGCCCATCTACGTTGCCATTGACAAAGGCTACTTCCGCGACGCTGGTTTTGATGTCCAGCTCGAATACGGCAACGAAGCAGACGCTATCGCCCTGATCGGCGCCGGTGAGCAGAACTTTGCCATTGCCAGCGGCGAGCAGATCCTGCTGGCGCGCGCCCAGGGCTTGCCTGTGACCTTTGTCGCCGCCTGGTATGGCCAGTACCCTGTGGGCGTGGTGTCCTTGAAGGAGCAGCGCGTCAGAGTGCCCGAGAACCTGGCCGGGGCAACCGTCGGAATCCCCGGGTTGTATGGCGCCAGCTATATCGGGTTTATCGCCCTGCTGAATGCTGGCGGCCTGACGGATACCGACGTCAGCCTGCTTTCGATCGGGTTCAACCAGGTGGAATCACTGGTCACCGGCCAGGTGGACTCGGCAGTGATTTACATCGCCAACGAACCCGTGGTGTTGCGCTATCAGGGATACGATGTGGATGTGATTAGGGTAGCCGATTATATGCACCTGGTTTCCAATGGCCTGGTCACCAACGAAAAAACTATTCAAGACAACCCCGAGATGGTGCGGGCATTTGTGGAAGCGCTGCTGATGGGCATTGCCGACACGACGGAAAACCCCATTGAGGCCTACGAGATCAGCAAGAATTATGTCGAAAACCTGGCTGAAGCCGATTCAAACCTCCAACGCCAGATTTTGGCCGAATCGATCTCGTTATGGCAGACGGAACGATTGGGCTACTCTGAGCCGGCAGGGTGGATCAATATGCAGAGGGTATTGCTCGATATGGGCTTGCTCACCGAACCTCAAGACCTGGAGAAGGCTTTTACCAATGAATTCCTCCCCTGAGCCTGCCCTGCAAGTTCACAACCTGGGGGTGACCTTTCGCGATGCCAGCGGCGTGGTGCATGCCTTGCACGACCTGAGCTTCAGCCTGCCGCCCAATGGGTTTGTGTCTCTGATCGGCCCATCTGGCTCCGGTAAGAGCACCCTGTTAAAGGTGGTGGCCGGGCTGGTGCCGCCCACGCACGGCAGTGTGCGCTTCAGCCCCGATCACTCAAAAATCGGGATGGTCTTCCAGAAAGCTAACCTGATGCCCTGGCGCAGGGTGATCGACAACATCAGCCTGCCCCTGGAATTGAAGGGCCTCCCCAGAGAGGACATCCATGCGCAGGCCCAGGAATTGATCCGGCTGGTCGGCCTGGAGGGGTTCGAGAACGCCTACCCGCGTGACCTCTCCGGCGGCATGGCCCAGCGCGTGGCCATCGCCCGGTCGCTGATGCAGGACCCCGACATCCTGCTGCTCGATGAGCCCTTTGGCGCCCTGGATGCCCTGACGCGGGAACGCATGGGGGATGAACTGCTCTACATCTGGCAGGCACGCCGGAAGACCGTCCTGCTGGTGACCCATTCCATCCCCGAGGCCATTTACCTCTCGGACCAGGTTTTAGCGCTTTCCTCACGGCCGGGCAGCATCGTCCTCGATCTCCCCGTCCACCTTCCCCGGCCGCGCACCCCGGAAATGCGCTACTCTGAGATCTTCAGCGAGCTGACCCATACCCTGCGCGACACCCTCCATGAGGATAATGGGCTGGTCCAGTAGGGTGGGTTGGCGTGCCTTCGGCCTTATGCTCTCATTAACGCCAAGATTTCACCCAATCGGATTCCACGCCAACCCACCAACAGACAGATTGCCATGCTTTAATGGTGGGTTGGCAACTGCGGCCAACCCACCCTACAAGGACATTAATCCTCTTGCACTTTGGGTCACACTGCCAAAAGCATGTAGGTGCTCAACATGCCATACCCACACCAAATTGTCCTCACAAACTATCCAGTAGGGTGGGTTGGCGTGCCTTCGGCCTTATGCTCTCATTAACGCCAAGATTTCACCCAATCGGATTCCACGCCAACCCACCAACAGACAGATTGCCATGCTTTAATGGTGGGTTGGCAACTGCAGCCAACCCACCCTACAAAAATTTAATCCCTTTTGCACCTTGGGGTCACACTGCCAAAAGCATGTAGGTGCTCAACATGCCATACCACACCAAATTGTCCTCACAAACTATCCAGTAGGGTGGGTTGGCGTGCCTTCGGCCTTATGCTCTCAATAAAGCCAAGATTTCACCCAATCGGATTCCACGCCAACCCACCAACAGACAGATTGCCATGCTTTAATGGTGGGTTGGCAACTGCGGCCAACCCACCCTACAAAGACATTAATCCTCTTGCACTTTGGGTCACATCGCCAAAAGCATGTAGGTGCTCAACATGCCATACCACACCAAATTGTCCACACAAACTATCCAGTAGGGTGGGTTGGCGTGCCTTCGGCCTTATGCTCTCATTAACGCCAAGATTTCACCCAATCGGATTCCACGCCAACCCACCAACAACCAGATTGCCATGCTTTAATGGTGGGTTGGCAACTGCGGCCAACCCACCCTGCTAAAAATTAATCCTCTTCACCTCGGGGTCACACTGACAAAAGCATTTTGGAGCACAACATGTCGTGCCCCAACAAAAAAATTCGCAATCCACGAACTTCTCAAAGGGTTGATCACCGGAGCAATCACTCTCTTGACAGGCGCATCATTTGCAATACAATAGGTGCTGGTTTAAATATCAGAAAGGAAAGAGGCTCGTTTTATGGCAAAAAAAGTTGTTCTTGCGATTGAATCCCCCTATGAACGCGCCTCTATGATGAAATAGCTGGTTACCTGCTAACCTGCCCTGAATTATCGGCCGCGGCGTGTTCATACGCCGTGGCCTTTTGATTTTAATTTCGGGCGTGCCAGGTGTGCACAGGTTTCTCCTTGTGCGCTAAGCAAGCACAACCTGTTTAATCGTCAACCCAAGACAACTGCCGGCCACGGAGACTTCTGCGGCCGGTTTTTTTATTTAATTCACCCTGACCGGGTGATAAGAATTAGAAAAAGAAACGGAAACAAGTTATGAGAGCGTCAATGATAACTCAATCTTTGCCCATTCCGACCTGCGAGTCGTTGCAAGACCGCTATCAAGACAGCATCCATGCTGAAATAAATAAGGAAATACTGCAATGCAAACGCAAAACACCAACACCAAGCCATTCGGTGTTGTGATTAAGAAATCAAATGGTCTTTTTACCGTCTGTGAAGATTGACGTCTTGAATTGTGTGCGCACCCCGCGGCACCCACATGCAATCATTAGCCCCCCTCCTTTTCGGATGGAGGTCACCCTTGCGAACTTGCCAGAAACCCCTCAAACCCGAAATCCCGTCCCCCGTGCACGGCAGTCGTCTTCGGTCTGGGTTGGTTGAGGAGCGTAAACTGCTGTTCATCGGTGAACAACGCTATCGATTTCCCCCAAAATCCTCTGCCAGTCATATTATAATTACCAATGAGCAAGGATCATAAAGGCCACAATTGCCAATGAAGCCACGCCACATGATCAGCGTTTCAGTCAGATTGTTGGACTGATTTCTGATCCGGCATGATAATGAAACATGAGATAAGGCCTTCTTGATAGCCAATGGCATGTTGAGAAAGGCGTTCTTAATAAAATGACTCACCATGCCTGGCAGGCAGCCCATAGGCCACAGGGAACACAGGTAACATCCACCTTGGCCGTCCTGACGCTTTAGAATATTTACGCTTCACCAGCCAGACAAGGAGGAAAGCGAATGACCCAACCTTTAAAAATTGTGATCCCCATGGCAGGGCTTGGCACCCGCTTGCGCCCCCTCACCTGGAGCAAGCCCAAGCCCCTGGTCTCCCTGGCCGGAAAAACCGTCCTCGATTACCTGCTGGACATGTTCCGCACCGTGCCAGATTTCGAGAGGGCGGAATACGTCTTCATCCTCGGCCCGATGATGGGCGAACAAATCGAGGAATACACCGCCCGGCACTACCCCCACCTGCATGTGGATTACACCGTCCAACCGGAGATGATCGGGCAATCCGATGCCTTCTGGCAGGCGCGTGAGTTCCTGCACGGGCCGATGCTGATGGCCTTCTCCGACACGCTGATCGAAAATGACTTTTCCTTCCTCGCCAACGAGACGGCCGACGCCGTCGCCTGGGTCAAACCGGTGCCCGACCCGCGCCGGTTTGGCGTCGCCGAGGTGAACGACGGAGGCTGGGTCACCAAACTGGTTGAAAAGCCACAGGACCCCCAAACCAACCTGGCCGTGGTCGGCTGTTATTATTTCAAGGAAGCCGAAGACCTGATCGCAGCCATCCAGGCACAGACCGAACAGGAGATTTCTCTCAAAGGCGAATACTACCTGGCGGATGCCATCAACATCATGCTGAAGCGCGGCCTCAAGATGCGCACGGAACAGGTTGAGACCTGGCTTGACGCCGGCACCACCGACGCGCTCCTCGCAACCAATCGCTACCTGATGGATCACGGGCGCGATAACAGCACCCACTGGGCCAACCTGGCAGACAGCCTGATCGTCCCGCCGGTCAACATCCACCCCGACGCGCACATCCACGCCTCTGTGATCGGCCCGCACGTCTCCCTTGGGGAAGGCGCTGTGGTCAAAGGCAGCATCATCAAGGATTCGATCATCGGCCCCGGGTCGAAAATCACCGCCTGCAACCTGGAAACCTCGCTGATTGGTCACGACGTCACCATCAGCGGCCTGGCCGGCTCATTCAACCTGGGCGACGATTCACTCGCACACCGATGAGCCACACCGTTGAATCTTATGCAGGCAGCACCTCTCCGGAGACCCCGCGCGCCCTCACCTGGCAAGGGCAGCGCTATACCGTCCAGGCCGTCCTCGAGCGGCGGCGAGAACCCCAGGGAGTCGGTTTTTTGGTGCGCTGCACACCCGGCGAGGCCATTTTTGACCTGTTTTACCTGACAGAGGAGGACCAATGGCAGATCCATCCTGTACGAACTGCCATTGCTGCAAAACCAACCTTTCATCCACACACACAAGGAGCATTAATGCCAAAAAGCTATTTATCCAAGTCGGTGTTGTCGCTAAAACCCTCGGGAATCCGAAAATTTTTTGACATTGCCGCAACCATGGAGAATGTCATCTCCCTGGGGATCGGCGAACCGGATTTCACCACACCCCAGCCCATCATCGACGCCGGGATCCGATCCCTTGCGCAGGGTGAAACCCACTACACTTCCAACTCGGGTATTCTCGAGCTGCGTCAGGCCATCGCAGACAACCTGGCGCAGTTATACGGGGTGCAGTACGACCCCGTGAGCGAGATCATCGCAACCGTGGGCGTCTCGGAAGCCCTCTACCTGGCTTTTACAGCCTTGCTCAACCCGGGCGACGAGGTCATCATCCCGACTCCCTGCTTTGTGTCCTACCAGGCTGAGGTTGCCCTGGCCGGGGGCGTGCCCGTCGAAGTAGATACCACCATGGAAGAAAACTTCCAGCCCAACCCGGCAGTGATCGAAAAAGCGATCACCCCCAAAACAAAAGCCATCCTGCTGGGCTATCCCAACAACCCCACCGGCGCGGTGGTCAGCCGTGAGATCCTGCAAGCCATCGCCGACCTGGCAGAAAAGTATGATTTGGTGGTCGTCTCAGATGAGATTTACGACCGCCTGGTGTATGATTTCGAGCATGTCTGTTTCCCATCCCTGCCCGGGATGCAGGAGCGCACCGTCCTGTTGGGTGGTTTCTCCAAGGCCTATGCCATGACAGGCTGGCGCATCGGCTATGCAGCCGGCCCTGCCGACATCATCAAGGGTTTGGTGCGCATTCACCAGTATTCGGTCATGTCTTCGCCGACCATTTCGCAATACGCTGCCCTCGAAGCCCTCAAGGTCGGCGAACCTTATGTGCAGGAGATGCTGGCGGAGTACGATCGGCGCCGCAAACTGATCCATACCGGGATGAACGAGCTGGGGCTGCCCACCTTTGAACCCCACGGTGCCTTCTATGTCTTCCCCAACATCCAATCCACCGGCATGGACGATGAAACCTTTGCCGAACGGCTGCTCAAGGAAGAAGAAGTCGCAGTTGTGCCGGGGTCTTCATTTGGGGACGCCGGGGCAGGTTTTGTGCGCTGCTCCTACGCCACCAATTACGAGCTCATTGAAAGAGCCCTCGAGAAGATCGGCCGGTTCCTGAACCACCTCTGATCCTTTTTCGGCTTGATAAAGACCTGCAGCACCTGTGTTAGGTGCCCTCACCAACCTAAAAGACCGCTCAACCTCCCCTTGGAGGCTGGGCGGTCTTTTTCCATAGCCTGACCGGCTCTCCCAGGGTTCTTAGGGCCGCGCAAACAAGATGGCGACCCCTTGAAGTGAGAACACGTCCGGCGATTTGCGCCCAAACACGATTGACGAATCAGCACCAATTGAATACACTTCACCTATGATGCTCAAGGTCAAAGAAGTCTCTGCCGAGCGCTGGTGGGACCTGTGGATCGCAATTTTTTCCATCAGCCTGATCACTGCGGTTGCCGGGCGATTGTGGGTCACTGAATGGACCCGGGACCTGTATATCCTCGTGTTCCTGACGTTCATCGCCGGGTTGACCGGTTTAGCATTGGGGTACAGCCGGTTTTCGCCCCTGGTTGCCGCCCTGTTATCGGCTTGCTACGGCGCTTTCAGCATGGCCTGGCTGTTTGGCACGACCGTTGATCCTGACATCGCCTGGCGAGAGCGGATCATCAATCACCTTGGATGGCGCCTGCGGATCGCCATCGAGCAATTCAGCGCCAACCAGTCGGTCACCGATCCCATCCTGTTCCTGGTGCTCATGGCGATCCTGCTGTGGATCATGGCGTCCACCGCTTCGTTCCTCCTCATCCGGCAAGGCTCGGTCTGGCCGGCTTTGATCCCCCTGGGCATCACCCTGCTGGTGGTCAGCCATTACGACCAAAACCTCTCCCGGAACGCACGCTTCCTGATGACCTTCATCTTCTTTACCCTGCTGATCGTTGGCCGGATGAACTTTTTGCGCCACAGCAGAAAGTGGCGCCAGGAGGGGATTAATACCACCCCCGAATCCCTGGCTGATCTGACCAGGACCCTGATCCTGCTGTCTTTAGCGCTGGTGGTCCTGGCCTGGAGCATCCCGATCACCCCGCAGCAGCGCAGCCGTTATGCCCAGTGGTGGGACCAGGTCACCGAACCCTGGGACCGGTTCAGGGAGCGTTTTGCGGACATCTTGGTGCTTGAGACGGCCACAGAAACAACGGTGGTCACCTTTTTTGGCGAAGACCTGGGTTTGGGCACCGGCACACCGATCAGCGAAGAGGTTGTTTTCACAGTAACCGTTGATTCGCCCCCGCCTGCCGGTTACCGCAACTATTGGTTCACGCGCAGCTATGACCTGTATCAAGATGGTGTCTGGTCTACCTCGCCAGGATTGAACAACACCCAGCAGTATCCCGACAGCTTCGAAATCCCTTACCCGCAATGGGAAGGCTGGCAGCCCGCAGCATACACCTTCACCTCACAAACCGGGCGTTTGAGCAATCTGTATGTGACGGGTATGCCCACCTGGATCGACCGGCCTGTGGAAACCACTACGCTGCCCCTCCCTGAAAGCGAAGCAGACCTGGTCGCCCTGATCGCTGACCCCGTACTGTATTTCGGTGAATCCTACCAGGTGGAAACCCTGACGAGCCGCCCAACCGCCAGTGAGCTGCGCCAGACGAGCACCGATTACCCCCAATGGCTTGACCGCTTCCTGCAGCTGCCAGATGATTTTTCACCCGAGGTCGCAGCCCTGGCCGCACAATTCGCCCTTGAGAACGACCACCCCTACGATATCGCTGCCGACATAACCCGCTATTTGCGGATCAATATTGAGTATGCCCGCACCATCCCGCCCGTGCCTGACGGCGCTGACCCAATCGAATGGTTCCTGTTTGATGGACAGACAGGTTTCTGTAACTACTACGCTGCAGCCCAGGTGCTGATGCTGCGCTCCCTGGGCATCCCCACCCGCTTCGTGGTGGGGTATGCAGAAGGTGAATTTGACCTCGAGACCCAGACCTATACCATCCGAAAGCTCGACAGCCACGCCTGGCCTGAAGTTTATTTCACAGATTACGGCTGGGTGCCCTTTGAGCCGACCAGCTCACAGCCGGCCCTGATCCTGCCAGCGGGCGTCAGCCGTACAGACCGGGATCCCCAACCGCCTGAACGCACCGATGCCCCCATCATGGATGAGCTCCTCGATGACCCGTTCGCAGAACTGGACGAAACCGAGCTTGAAGAAGCAATCGGCTCTGAAGTATTGAGCCCCCGCATTGAGGGCGCCCGCATCGCCTGGATCATGCTGGTGCTGTTCCTGGTCGGGCTTGCAGCCGCGATTTACTTCCTGCAGCGGCCCGAATTGCTGAAGATCGACATCGATCCCCTGCCGGTCATCATGGTGCGCTGGCTGACTGCGCGCGGGAAAGCCGTACCGGAATGGCTTAAGCGTTGGAGTTACCTCTCCCAAATGTCTGCGGCTGAAAGGGCTTACCGGCGCCTGTGCCGCTCAATAAAAATCCTGGGGTTACCGCTTGACCCAGCCCACACACCAGCCGAAAGGGCGCAAACCTTGGCCAGCCTTATCCCCCAGGCTTATCAACCGGCCCTGGAGGTGGTCAGCGAATATCACCTGGATAAATTCAGCGATCACTACATCAACGAAGCCATCGCCAAATCTGCCGGCCTGAAGGTGCTCGGGCTGGCCTGGAAAGCCCGGCTCAGAAGAATCTTTACCCTCAGGAAAGCCTGACCTTTTATTCCCCCCGGCACAGCACAGATCACAACTGCCGCACCAGCTCGCGCAAAGCCAGCTTGCGCGCATCGATCAGTTCAGGCATCACATCCACCCCATAGTAAACACCGCTGCCCTCAACCACCACCGATGCGGCGATGCTGCCCATGATGGCCGCTTCGACGGGATCGTAATGCTGGCGGTAACCAGCCAGGAACCCGCCAGCAAAGGCATCTCGCCCACCGGTAGGATCAACGACTTGAGACGTGTACTGGGGAACAACCCACCGCTTGCCGGAATCCCGATCCAAAAGGTAGTAGCCCATATCCTCGGTCTGGATGAGGACATACTCCGGGCCAAAACCCGCCAAAACCTCTGCCATTTCCCACAATTTTGTCTGGCGGCCCTGAAACAGGTTGCGAATCTCCGCCTCGGGGGTGATAAAAGCGGTCAGGTCGGTCAGCAGCGAGGGGAGCTCTTCCCAATAGGCCGGGTCCATGTAGCCGGGATGGGAAGCCAGGGTGATGATAGCGGCATGCTGCTGGCGGAACACCGAAGGAAGAATAATATGCGCATGGTAATCAATCGGGCAAATATGAATTGCGCTGGCGTCCAGGTAAGGGCTGGGGACGTCTGAGATTTGAATGGAAACCTTCAGGGGTGTGGTGCGACTGCTGAGGCTTGGTCCGGGCGCTTGGTACCCCAGCAGGCTGCGGGGAAAAGGCAAGCCCCGGTCGGCAAAGTGCTGAATGGGGTTCTGGTAATGGGTGGTGACCGAGTCTTCATGCGCCATAAAACGCCGAGAGTCGATCTCGGTGTGGATCACTTTAACGCCCGCAAGATCAAAACCCAGGGATTTGAACCTGTCGAGCCATTCCAGGGGGTAATCGGGGCCAACCCGCGCCAGCAGACCCGCTTTGCCGCCCCATATATTCAACCCAACCGCCGCATAAGCCAGGTTACCGCCAAAAATATCCGTCTGGGGCGGACCTGAGAGCGGCAGGATGGTGTCACGGTTCAAGCAACCGGCCAGAACAAACCGCAATGGGTCATCTGGCAGTACATCATGCATGGTGTTCAATCCTCAATCATGCCGATCAGCTGGTCGCGATACGATTCGATATCTGGCACTTCCTTTGGGAACTGCATTTCCAGGCTGTTGAGTTTTTCAACGATGATCGAAGCGACCGCCATGTTCCGGTACCATTTTCGGTCACTGGGAATCACATACCAGGGCGCCCAGGGGGTGCTGGTCTTGCTGAGCATGGCTTCGAACGCGGCCTGGTAATCATCCCAGCGCTCTCGTTCATCGAGATCGCCCGGGTTGAACTTCCAGCGTTTGTTTGGCCGGTCCAGCCGTGCCAGGAAACGCTCCGCCTGGCGCTGCTTGCTGATATGCAAAAAGAACTTGAGGATCGTCGCGCCTTCGTCGACCAGTAAGCGCTCAAATTCGTTGATATGCTGATAGCGTTTCTCCCAGACCGCTTCGGGCACCAGATCGTGCACCCGGACGACCAAAACATCTTCGTATTGTGAACGATTGAAAATCACGATGTCGCCCTGCGCAGGCGTATGCTGGTGCACCCGCCACAGGTAATCATGGGCAAGCTCGTGCCTTGTGGGCACTTTGAAGCTAACCACATGCGTGCCCTGGGGGTTCACATCTCCAAACACGTTCCGGATCACACCGTCCTTACCGGAGGTGTCGATGCCCTGCAGAATGATCAGTACCTGCCGCTTGTTTTCTGCATACAGCAGTTCCTGGAGGTCCATCAACGCTTGACGGTGGTCCTTGAGCAGTGCACGCCCCTTTTTCTTGCTGATCTCGCCGCTATAATAGGGATCATGTTGGGATAAGTCAACCTGGGTATCGGGGGTAATGCGAAAATGATCCATAAGCCTGACCTCCTGTCGTCTGTTGAATGGATGTAATTATAACTGCCCTGCCGGGCAAAAAGCTAACCCCCTGGCGAGGGGATCACTCAAATAACCTGGGAACACCAAAACCAGCGTTGATCGCACCCAGGGCAGCCTTGCCATCGTGCAAATTCAAGACCGTCACCGAGGCGGTGCTGACATGCAAGCGCTGAAAGGCGTCCAGCGGCATCGCCAGGAACCAGGCAGCGGCCAGCCGGATCACATCGCAGTGAGAGACGCACACGACCATGTCCTTGTGGGCAAAGGTTTTGCTCGTATCCTCCAGGGTTTGGGCAATGCGCGTTTGCGCTTCAGCGAAGGATTCGCCCTCTGGGAAGCGAAATGTGCTGGGTTGTTCCCGAACTTGCTTCCACAGCGTCAAGCGCCTGAGCTGTTTGAAGGACCTGCCCTGCCAGGTGCCGTAGTCGATTTCGATCAAGCCCTCGTTAACCGCCACCGGCAGGTTGTGAATGCGGGCGATCGGCTCAGCTGTTTCCTGCGCCCGTTCGAGGGGGCTGGAGATCACGGCTGTGATCGGTAACTCAGCCAGTTCGGCCGCCAACCGGCGTGCCTGTGCCCGCCCGCGGTCGTTCAGGTGCACATCAGGCAGCCTGCCGGCCAGTTTTTTGCCCACCATGTCATTTTGTCCGTGCCTTACCAGTAAAAATATCGCCATGTTATGCTTTTCCTGTCTCTTTTTGCAGATCCGCCAGGGCTTGTGCTTGGGCTTCTCGCCATTTGCGCACACGTTCAGCCGCCTGCGCTTCGTATCCCTGGTCAGAAGGGTTGTAAAAAACCCTGCCGATCAAGTTTTCCGGCAGGTACTGCTGGGGCGTCCAGTGGCCTTCATGGGAATGGGGGTAATCATAACCCTGCCCGTGGCCAAAGCCCTTCGCATCACGATTGGCATCCATCAGGTGAACCGGCACCGGCCCAGCACCGTTGTCTTCAATTTCACGCAAAGCCGCATGGTAGGCAAAAGCCGAGTTGGATTTCGGCGCTGTCGCCAGGTAAAGGGTTGCTTCTGTGATCGGGAAGATGCCTTCCGGCAAACCGATGTACTCATAAGCCTGCGCGGCGGCGTTGGCCACCACCAACCCCATCGGGTCGGCCATGCCAATGTCCTCACCAGCCAAAACAATCAACCGCCGCAAGATAAAGCGCGGGTCCTCCCCGGCATAGAGCATTTTTGCCAGCCAGTACAGGGCCGCGTCTGGGTCAGAGCCGCGCACAGATTTGATAAAGGCGGAAATCGTGTCGTAATGGGCATCATCTCCCTTATCATACAGCACCGCCCGTTTCTGAATGGACTCCTGGGCAACCTCCAGGTTGATGCGGATGGTCGCATCCTCACCCAGGGGGGTCGTTTCCACAGCCAGCTCGAGCGCATTGAGGGCATTGCGGGCATCGCCGCCCGCCATATGGCTGAGATGCGCCAGGGCATCAGGCTCAAGGACCACATACCGCTTGCCGTAGCCGCGCTCCGGGTCCTTTAACGCGTTCAGCAGGATCGTGCGGATATCCGCTTCCTCCAGCGCCTTGATCTCGAAAATGCGCGAGCGGGAAACCAGGGCTTTGATGACGTCAAAATAGGGGTTTTGTGTGGTTGCGCCGATCAGCGTTAGCAGGCCGGTTTCCACATGGGGCAGGAGCGCGTCCTGCTGCGATTTGTTCCAGCGGTGGACTTCATCAATGAACAGGATTGTGCGGCGATCGTAAAGCCGGCGCCGTTCAATGGCCTCTGCGATCACACGCCGCAGATCACCTACACCGGCCAAAACAGCGGAAAGGCTTTCAAAATGGGCTTTGGTCAGATTGGAAATGACCCTGGCCAGCGTGGTCTTGCCCGTACCTGGCGGACCGTACAGGATGATCGAGGAGAACAGCCTGTCTGCCTGGATGGCGCGCCGCAGGAGCCGCCCTTCCCCGATAATGTGGTCCTGACCCAGGATCTCATCCAGGGTCTGTGGGCGCATCCGGTCGGCCAGGGGAGCCTCATGGGATAACCGTTCCTGCAGGGCGTGATCAAACAAATCCATGGGAAAATTTTACCATCCAGGCTTCAAAACTGGAACATTTGTGCACACGGTAACTCAGTAACCCTGCCTGAGGTCCACCTGGTTGTAAAGGGGCAGTTCTGCCAGGTACCGGTTGAGGTTCTCGATGAACAGGTCGAGGGTTTCTGCGTCCAGGTGCGGGCTGATCCCCGAGATATGCGGGCTGATGATCACATTTTCCATGTCCCATAAGGGGCTGTCTTCCGGCAGGGGTTCCTCTTCAAACACATCCATAGCGGCCCCGGCGATGAGCTTGCTCTTGAGGGCCTGGACCAGGGCTTCCTCATCGATCAATTCACCGCGCCCGACATTGATCAGATAGGCTGAGTCCTTCATTGATTCAAAAGCCCGCGCATCCAGGATGTGATGGGTGGCATCCGTCAGGGGCAAAGCCATCACCACGAAGTCACTTTCTTCCAAAAGGCTGTGCAGCGCTTCAATCGGGTAGAGACGGTTGAAAAATTCGCCATGCGGGTCACCCATACCTTCACGGGTATAGCCGGTGTCTTCCGGGTGCATGGCATCTTTTTTCGCGGCCAGTACCGTGGCGCCAAAGGGTTGTAACAAACGCGCCACCTGGCGGCCGATGCTGCCATAACCCAAAATCCCAACGGTGCTATGCCGCAGCTCGACCGGCATAAAATCACGCCATTTTTCCTTGGGTTCAGGCCAGTGGTGCGCCTGTTGATGGCGCAGCAGCTTGGGCAGCTTTTGCCCAAAGGCCAGCATGGCCATCAAGACATATTCAGCAATCTGGCTGGTGATCACACCGCTCATCGAAGTGATGGTCACATCACCGTCGCGCAGCAGGGGGTGGTCTAAATGGGAATCTACGCCTGCGCTTCTGAACTGCACCCACTTGAGATTGGGCGCTTTGGCCGGGTCCGGCAAAACATTCCAGGTGTAAAGCACATTGACGCTCTCCCAGGTTGAATCCGGGATGTCCTCGGGCTGACTGGCCCGGGTGACGGTTAATTTAAACTGATCAGAAATCGCTTTGATGCGGGCTTCGCCGCCTTCAGGTAAAGGTGACGTGGCTAAGATGTGGATTACTTGTTTCATTTTTCCTTCCGGTTCACTTTTTTGTATTCTACCCCATCGAACCGGTCAGATATAAATGCGCTGAGGGTCGAGCTCGTCTCGCAGGATGCGCAACTCCTCCGCTGTGGGCGGCTCGGTGACCTGGCAGTCTGGGGCTTTTTTCAAAGGCCAGCCGGTATGCTCCGCCACGACGTCGTAGGTCACGCCCGGGTGCATGGCAGCCAGGACCAGTTCGCCATGCTGATCTGGCTTGAGCACCCCTAAATCCGTGACCACGGCCTGGGGACCGCCACCGCGCACGCCTGTGCTGGCGCGGGCATCGCCGCCCGTGAGAAAACCGATCGAGGTATGGAAGTCCACCCTGGCCGGGAAGCGCCGCTTTTGATGGGGCGTGATGATATAGCAGCGGTTCGCCCAGGCAGCAATCTCCATGGCACCCCCTGACCCGGGCAGGCGCACTTTGGGATGGTCATAATCGCCGATCACCGTGGCATTGATGTTGCCAAACTGGTCGATCTGCGCACCGCCCAAAAAACCCACATCCACATTGCCGCGCTGCAGGTAAAGCGAGAAGATGTCGTACATGCTGCACACGGCAGTCGCGCCGGTGACCAGAGAGGGGTCGCCGATGGACAGGGGCAGCCGGGCTGGCTGTGCACCGATCACCCCGGCCTCATAGATCATCTGCAGATGAGGTGCATGCGTCCGCATGGCCAGGTTGCATGCCAGGTTGGGGATGCCGACACCCACGAAGACCACATCGTGGTCCTTCAACAACCGGGCGGCATTCACCACCATCAGTTCTTGTGAATTGTAATGTTGTGAATCCATGCGTTTTGCCTTGTGATCAGTATTCGCCATAATTCACGGGCTGAGAGAGCCGTTCACCGGCCTGCAGACGCTCGTGAACCTCAGGCCCCAGTTTTTCCCAGTAAGCCTGCCTGTCCGGCAAGCCATACACCCATTCGTCAAGATACGCCTGAACACTTTCCTGCGTTTTGCTGATCTCATCCCAGGCTAGGTAAAAGTCATTGTCCCGGTCATAATAGCCCTGGGTGTAAGAGGGGTGTGCGCAATAGGGCACATGGCAGACAGCGTCCACCACCATGCCGGGGATCACGGTGCGGTTGGGGTCAGAGCGGATCACCGCCTCGTCAACGATCTCTTCGACTGTCAGGATCACCCGCTGGCTGGCGAAGGCGGCCAATTGCTGCTCACCCAAAATGCCCCACACCTGGGCATTGCCCTGAACATCAGCACGCTGCACGTGAATGATGGCCACATCAGGCGTCAGCGGGGGCACCACCACCACGCGCTCCCCGGTATATGGGTCACTCACCTGGCGGTATTGGGGATTCTTAGAAGCCAGATCTTCAGCGCCGGTTGGCTTCATGGGCATAAAGGGCAGCCCGCTGGCGCCTGCCCTCAGGCGGCTGATCATGCCAAAATGAGAGTATTCTTCCCATGCCAGTTCTCCAGATTCGATGGCTGCCCGCAAACGGCGCAAAGAGCCCACCCCGGGGTTACCCATGTAGGAAAAAATCAGTTTGCGCGCACACCCGGCTGCCACCATTTGATCGTAAATTAAGTCCGGTGTGGCCCGCGCCAGGGTCAGGCCTGTAATGCCCTGGCGGATGATCTCGTGCGCGGCTGCAAAGGGGATCAGGTGGGTGAACCCGCTGGCGTACAGCAGGTCACCATCGTGAAGGTGGGTTCTGATCGCATCGGGCAATGAAACCAGTTTAGTCATCAAAATGGTCCTTCCAGCCGTCATCCGTTCTCTGGTCTTCGCGCCGGTCTCTTTTTCTGAAGATTGAAAACCGGGTGTTACGGGGCGGTCTTTCGCGCAGCCTATTCCAGATCAGGAACCCGGCAGCGCTCCCAACAAACCCCACAAACAATAAGGTCAGGGCCGGCTCCCCGGATTGAGCTGCAGCCACACCCACCACAAGGACGATGATCCCAAAGATCATCATCAGACAGCCAATGCGAGAGAGCAAAAAACGGATCATGTGGTCATTTTAAAAACCGGATGGCTGACGCACTCGCCATCCGGTTGATCTCAGACAGGGTTATGTGCTGATCGTCATGCCCGGCGGATTTGGGTCTGGCTCTGCTCATGCATGTACAACGGCAGATAGTACAGGCCGCCCGCGTTCTTACCGCTGGCGCCAGAGCCCTTCCACCCGCCAAAGGGCTGATAGCCCGGCCAGGCTCCGGTTGTGGCACCCTGGGGGCGATTGGCGTACACAACGCCGGCTTTGATGTTGTCAAAGAACCAGCCAACCTCTTCTTCGGAGCCATAAAAGCCCGCTGTCAGACCGTAGAGGGTGTCATTGGCCAGGGCCATCGCTTCATCGAGGTCCTTTACCGGGTGAACCATGGTGATCGGCAGGAACATTTCGTGCCGCCACAGGCGGTGCGCCAGCGGCACATCCACTGCGATCGTCGGCTGGCAGAAATATCCCTTGCCAAGGTCACCGTCGGTGAGCACATCACCGCCAGCGATCACTTTTCCGCCCTCCTTCAGCTCAGCGCAGAAGGCTTTGAAATCTTCATAGGCGCTCTTGGTGATCACAGGGCCTATATAGGTCTCCCGTTCAGCCGGATCGCCAACGACAAGCTTGCTGGTCAGGTCAACCAGGCGCTCAACCAGGGCGTCGTACACTTCTGATTCAACAAACACCCGCGAGCAGGCGGAACATTTCTGCCCCTGCAAGCCAAAAGCCGAGCGCACGATGCCAACGGCCGCATCATCAAGATCGGCATGCTTCGAAACGATAGCCGGGTTCTTGCCACCCATCTCAAGGATGATGGGGCGGACATAATCGCCCTGTGCAAATGCCCGGTAGATGCCCATGCCAACCTCGAGGGAGCCGGTAAAGGTGATCCCGTCCACATCTTTGCTCTCCACCAGGGCTGCGCCAACCGTTGAACCTGGGCCTGAGACGAAATTGACCACGCCATCCGGGATGCCCGCCTGGCGCATGCAGTCCACCAGCAACGCAGTGGTCCAGGTGGTGACCGAAGCAGGTTTGATCACCACTGTGTTACCTGCCACCAGGGCTGCACCCACAGGTCCGCCAGTGAGCGCTGCCGGGAAGTTGAAGGGGCGGATCACCACCCAAACCCCGTAGGGCTTGAGCACTGACGTGTTTGTCGAATCGAACCCGGGCAGGGGGTCCTTGGCCATCTTTGCCCGGTAGCCATGGTGGGCTTCCATCTGGTCGCAGGCATACCGGATCAACTCAGCGGTTTCAGCCACATCGCCGAGGGCTTCCATGCGGTTCTTTCCAACCTCCAGGGTGACCACGGCGCCCATTTCGAACAGGCGCTGGTCAATCATATCTGCTGCCTTGCGTAACAGGTAAACCCGCTCATCCCAGTACATTCGGCTCCAGCTCGGGAAAGCCTGGCGGGCTGCGGCAATGGCATCCAGGGCATCCTGGGTGCCGCCTTTTTGGAAGGTCGCCAGGTGCAGATCGGTGTTGATGGGCGAGTGTTCATGGTATTTTTCAGCGACCACCCGCTCTTCGCCGCCGATGAACATGGGGATTTCCCTGCCCAAGTCAACCTTCAAAGCCGCCATCGCTTCAGCGAAGTGTGTATGTAACACTTCGGGCGGGTTGAACATGGTTGAATAGGTGAGTTTGAACGTGGTTTCAGTTGTCATAGGGGTCATGTCCTCCTGGTAACATCGTGGATTAAATAAGCGTCCGCTACGATTGTAACATAATTCATTTGCCCCAAAAAAAACCAGCCCACCGGCCAACTATTTCGGTGGCCATCTCCCAAAAACAGATCAGACCGCCGGCGGGAGTTCAACTTGACGCAATGTATGGATTGATGCCTAGCTGCTGTGATGCGCATCTGGGTGACGCTTTGCCCCTGGTGCGAGTGTTTTCCGACTCCCCGGGGTCTTAATTGATTAGTAGTCTTTTATACACTATCCCACACCACCCACTACACGCGACGAGCCTTTTTGGAGTAAAGATGACATTCATTTACGTGTCTACTCCAAAAACGGGGATAATTTTTCCCTGATGTTATAATAAATTGATAAGTTCTAGATATTTCACACTTATCAGGTTTGTGAACCGTCAGACAAAAGATTATTCTCCACTTTTTGTAATATCTCTTTGTTTGAGGGTCAATTAGCATCTGGCGAAGCGACTTCAATATTTTTCATTTTTATATTTGATCTTTTGAATATGGTTTCTGTAAAAAGGAAGAAATTATGTGTTATGAAAATGAAATCGAAAATCGCAGAAAGAAGGAAGAATATTTATCAGATTGGGTTCAGAAATTTAACCAAGCCAGTGAGTTTATTCCAAAAATCGAGCAATTAAGAGACATAACTAGATGGGAAATTGATGCATTAAGTAATGCTCCAGAGGAAGCAGAGGAGGTACCAACTGGAGATATGTTAGAAACATTCAATACAGACTTTGGACTACTAACTCTTGCCTTACCACCACTACCTGAAATTTCAAAAGAGTTTTTTTCATCAACCGACGGATCCACAACTGCAAGTTCATCAGTTGTGTTTGTGCATGTTACAAGGGTTGGGGATATTCCAAATGAAAACGCAAAAGCCTATAGCGAACAATACTCATCACGATATCAAGAGTTACAGAATAAATATAATTTCCCTGAAGAGATTAGGTTTCTACTGAATAAAATGGGGTTTCCCAATACCTTGTCGAGGTTCAATAGTGCAGAGAAATTTTACTTTCTTTATAAGGGAGAAAACAAAGCGAAAACTGCGGCTGCGATGGAAATGCGGACATTCTTAGATGGACTAAAAGGGGATTTATTCAACTTAGCAAGATTGAATACAAGTGAAAATATGACTTGGGATAAGATGGCATTAAGATTAACAGGTGGTGATAAATCAAGCCAAGAATTCTCTTTATTACTACGCCAAGGAAAAGACCAATCATCATTGACAAACAGATTGTCTTCAATAGGAAAAAACCGCGAAGGTCAATCTGTAACAAATTTACACTATATTAGGAATGAATTACTAAGTCATGTGTACACAATTCTCAAAATAATCATCAAAGGATAACTTAGTGTATTAATAATATGGATCCTTAGTAGAGATAAATAACAAATAGATGAATAAATCTAGAAAGAGAAATGGCATTTGAGTGACCTATAACAGTTGTGAAATCTATCAAAAAAATTCGGTTAAGAAGACAAGTTAACCCTACACTTGAGTTTATGTTTATTTGGGATAAAAGATGTCAATTGCAATCAAAAATCGTTAGTTTTGTACACTCTCCAGAATAGCTTTTTTGTAAGGCCTTATTGATTTAACAAAAATATCTACTGCAATTTATCCACAAAGGTCTTTTTGCTTAGAATATGTCATTGAACTATTCTTTACATTTATCCATGTCCTTAGACCTCCGGGGTTTTAAGAGTGTCGATAAAAAAATGAACCGAAGAAAAACTCAAACTGCGGGGATCAAGGTAAATAGGGATTTACCCTTCACGATCGCATTTCCCCTTCGAAGCCTCTACAGACCCCTCGGGAGTTATTAAGTTATTTGCTAACCTGGGGTTTTAAGTTTTGTAAAACCTTTAGCCTTGCGGGGCAGCCTCAACTGTACCATAATAGAAGCATGGAAAATACCCGCAGGCTTAGCACGAAAACCATCTGGCGTTATCTGATCATCGGACTGCTGGCACTCTTGCTGGCCGCTGCAGGTGGATTCGTCCTGTGGGCGTCCAACCCGGCCCAGCCCGAACCCCAGGCATTTAACAGCTTTCAGTCCGGAAATGGCACCCGCTTTGAAGATCTTGCTGGCTGGCTGGTCTTCACACCGGCCGATTCAACGCCCTTGACTGGATTGATCCTCTACCCGGGCGGCCGTGTGGACCCACGCGCCTACGCCCCCCATGCCCGGGCAATTGCCAGTGAGGGATTCGCCGTCATTATCGTGCCCATGCCCCTTAATTTTGCGTTTTTAGGTATCAACCGTGCCGATGAGGTCATCACGGCCTTTCCGCAAATCGAGGTCTGGGCAATCGGCGGCCACTCCCTGGGCGGTGCTATGGCAGCCGAATATATCCGCAACAACCCCGGCCGGGTGAATGGGCTGGTGCTGTGGGCTGCTTACCCCGGCGAGAACAACGACCTTTCCAGCACAACCATCCCGGTTTTGTCTGTGTTTGGCGACCAAGACGGCCTGGCCACACTGGACGACATCGACAGCTCACGCTCACGCCTGCCCGAACAAACGGCGTTTGCCCAGATCATGGGCGGCAATCACGCCGGTTTTGGCTGGTATGGCGATCAATCTGGCGATGGCACGGCCTCCCTGGACAAATTCACGCAACAGGACCAGATCGTCCAGGTGACTGTGGCATTTTTATCCACCTTAAACAAATAGCCTTTGGAGAAGCGATGAAAAAAGGCTGGAAGATCACGCTGATTGCCCTGGCAGCCCTGGTGCTGATTGGGCCCTTTTTGGTGCCCGTGCGCGCACCTGAAAACACCGTGCCGCCCGAAACCCTGGCTGACCCCGACAGCGTGTTCATGGAGATCGACGGCCTCAACGTGCACCTCAAGCGTGCAGGGGCCGACACGCCGGTGTTCATCCTGCTGCATGGGTTCGGAGCCAGCACCTTCTCGTGGCGCGAGGTCATGGACCCGCTCTCGGCTTACGGCACAGTGATCGCCTATGACAGGCCGGCCTTTGGACTGACCGAACGCCCCCTCGACTGGCAGGGGACCAACCCCTACAGCCAGGAGGGCAACATCAGCCTGCTGCTGGGCTTGATGGAAGCACTGGGCGTTGAGCGTACCATCCTGGTCGGCAATTCGGCCGGCGGTACCCTGGGAACCGCTTTCACCCTTGATCACCCCGACCGGGTTCAGGCGTTGATCCAGGTCAGCGCCGCCATTTATCAGGCACGACCCGGTTCGCCCCTGCTGGGCTGGCTGCTGAACACACCCCAGGTGGACCACATCGGCCCGTTGATCGCCCGTCAGTTGGCTGGTGAACAGGGTGATGCCTTTATGCGCAGCGCCTGGTACGACCCCAGCCCAATCGATGCAGACCCGGCCATCATTGCCGGGTATCGAAAACCCCTCAGGGCAGAAAATTGGGACCGAGCCCTGTGGGAACACACCAAAGCCGCCCAGACGCCGGGACTGACCGAACGCCTGGGTGAAATCCAGGCCCCCACCCTGGTGATCAGCGGCGCATATGACCAAATTGTCCCGGTGGAAGACAGCCTGCGACTGGCTGAAGACATCCCCGGGGCGCAACTGGCGGTGATCGACAAATGCGGTCATCTGCCCCAGGAAGAATGTCCGGGTGAATTCCTGGCGGCTATCATTTCATTCTTAGAGATACAACTGGAGGAAACCAATGCCCAATAATCGCATTCAAGAAGGAGAGCACGCACTCGACTTCACATTAATTGATACACAGGGAAAACCCTTCACCCTCTCAGACTTTGAGGGAGAACAGAACGTCTTTCTGGTGTTCAACCGGGGTTTTTCCTGACCGTACTGCCGCCGGCATATGGCGCAGTTGCGCCACGACTATCAGCAGTTTGTCAAACGTGAAACCGAGGTGGTGGCTGTTGGACCCGATACCCCCGAAGCCTTCCAGAAATACTGGGGGTACCATCAAATACCCTTCATCGGCCTGGCAGACCCAAACCACGAAGCAGCCCGCCTCTATGAACAGGAAGTAACCCTGTTGAAGTTCGGCCGGGTGCCTGCTCAGATGCTCATCGATAAACACGGGATCGTGCGTTTTGTCCATTATGCCCAGTCAATGTCCGACATCCCCGAAAATAAGCACATCCTGGCCTTGCTGGATGAGATCAACGAGGAAGAAGGTTAACCTTTCGCCATAATAGTATCGGAAAATTATTTTCAGATTTATTGGTAGCACCATGTGGAAAAATATCCTGATCGCGGGCGGCACCGGCCGCACCGGGCAGATCATCGTCAACAATTTGATTGCCCAAGGCATTCACCCACACATCATCGTTCGAGATCCTGCCAAAGCGGCAACGTGGTTCGGTGAGGGTGCTGCCGTGCATGCATCTGACATTGGCGAGGTGGCCACACTGCTCCCGGCCATGTGGGGCATGGATGCAGTCATTTCAGCATTGGGCACGCGCACACCGGTGGGAAAGAACTGCCCCAAACGCGTCGATTACCAGGGAATCGCCAACCTCATCAGGGCTGCCCAAATGGCAGCGGTCAAGCGCTTTGTCCTGATTTCATCGATTGCGGTCACCCATCCTGAGCATCCTCTCAACCGGTTTGGCCGCGTGCTGGAGTGGAAGTTTAAAAGCGAACAGGTGTTGCAGGAAAGCGGCCTGGAGTATGCCATCGTGCGCCCCGGCGGACTGACTGACGCACCTGGAGGCAAGCAAACCCTGCTGTTCGGCCAGGGAGATTCTATCCGGGGAACCCTCAGCCGCGCCGATCTGGCCGAGATCTGCCTGGCTGCTCTGGCACATCCAACTCCCGCCAGGGTGACCTTTGAAGCGATCGAATCCGATCAAACCGGCCATCGGGATTGGGCTAAGCTGTTTGCCTCCTTAACCCCGGATTGACCGACACTGGCGGTCAGCGATTAGACGGTAAAGCAGCCCTAGATGGCTAAAAAAGTGCGCCAATCTCACCCATCAAGCCGTTTGACAAAAAATGCGATTGACCCCCTTAATATGCCGCACTGCTGCGTGCTCATCCCCCAGGTTAAGCCTTAAAGCGCATCGCTCGCAAACCATTCAGCGTCACCAGCAGGGAAACGCCCATATCCGCCAGGACCGCCACCCACAAAGGCGCATACCCAAACAGGGCGAACAAAGCCACCAGCAGCTTGCTCCCCAGGCTGAAAACGATGTTTTGACGGATCAGCCGGTTGGCAAAGGCCGAGAGTTTGATGGCAAAAGGCAATTTGCGGATGTCATCAGCCATCAGGACCACATCGGCTGTTTCCATGGCCTGGGCACTGCCACTGCCGCCCATGGCGATTCCCAGGTCAGCCGCCGCGAGGGCTGGTGCATCGTTGATGCCATCTCCCACCATGGCGATCGGCCCGTAAGCGTCCCGCAGCCGATCGATTGCGGCCTGTTTATCACCGGGCAACAAGTTCGAACGGACGGCGTCCAGCCCGACGCTCGTGCCCACGGCGCTGGCCACGGCCGCATTGTCGCCGGTGAGCATAATGGTTTGCTTCTTCATCCCGTTCAATTCGGCGATCACAGCCCGTGAGTCCTGCCGCAGGGTATCCGCCACGGCGATAAAGCCGCGCACCCGGTCACCATCGCACAGGAGCATGGCCGTTCTGCCCTCCGCTTCGGCCTGGTCTACCCAGGAGTGAACAATGGGCGGGATGTCATGCTCAGCCTCAAATAACCGCCGGCTGCCAATGGTCATCTTGTGGCCATTAACCTGGCCTTCAACGCCCAAGCCGCCCCGTGTCACCAGGTTGCGCGCCGCCGGGTAGCAATCCGTCAGCCCGCGGGCTTCAGCTTCTCTGACCACCGCCTGCGCCAGGGGATGGGTGCTGTGCCGTTCCAGAGCATACGCCAGGGCGAGCATATCGTTACAGGGTTCACAGGCGTCATTCCCCAGGCAGTCCAGGTCTTTGCTCTCAATCACCTGCGGCTCACCAAGGGTCAATGTGCCGGTTTTATCAAAAGCAAACACGTCCACGTTTGCCAGGGATTCGACAAAGATGCCCCCTTTGAACAGCACCCCGTCACGCACAGCGCGGGTCAGGCTGGCCACCATCGTCACCGGCGTTGAGATCACCAGCGCACAGGGGCAGCTGATGATCAGCATGGCCAGCGAGCGGTACAGCCAGCCGCGGGTGCCGTCAGCCTGGTTCAGAAGGGGCGCACCCAGGAAGAGCGGCGGCACCACGGCCACCAGCACGGCCAGCAAAACCATAGCAGGGGTGTAGTAATGAGCAAACCTATCAATGAATTTTTGGCTGCGAGATTGCCGGGATTGCGCTTCCGTGACCATCTCGATGATGCGGTGCAGGGTGCTGTCGGCAGCCACACGGGCCACCTCGATTAGTAAGCGGCTGCCCCCGTTGACCGTTCCGCTGAAGACCTCATCCCCGTCTTGCTTCCACACCGGGATGCTCTCCCCGGTGATCGGCGCCTGGTTAACATCACCTGCGCCTTCCACAACCACCCCGTCGATGGGAATGCGCTCTCCCGGGCTGACCATGATAATCTCACCCGGGGAGAGGGACTCAACCGGGACAAGTTTCTCCTCGCCTTCAGACAGCCTGACGGCATGGGTGGGCGAGAGTTGCTTGAGTTTTGCGATGGCGCCCCTGGCGCGTTCGTTCGTGAAGCCTTCCAGCGCTTCTGCCAGGTCGAACAGCAGGATCAACGCAGCGGCCTCTGCGTACTCACCAATGACGACGGCGCCCACCCCGGCCACGGTCATCAGGAAGTTGATGTTGAAGGTGTGGTTGACCCACAAGGTGACCACTCCGCTGCGTGCAATCGGCCAGCCCGCCATGATCAGGGCGGCGATTTGTAAGGCGATAGCCACCCAGGCCGGCGCGCCCAGCCATCCGGCAGCGAAAGACAGCAGGATCACCCCGCCTGCGATCAACGCCAGACGCGTTTCGATTTGTTGAATGAGGTAACGCCAGAAGCCCACCAGGACGTTAGCCTCGGCAGCCGGTGCCACGGCTGAAGTATCGCCGTCATCCACACCGTAACCTAGCTTTCCGATTAAATTGCGCAGTTTTCCCTGGTCCACCTCTCCCTGCACGGTTAGCGTGCCATCAAAGAACTGGATCTGGGCATCCTCTACGCTGGGCAGGCCAGATACCGCTACTTCCAATTCTCTGGCGCAGTCCATACAATCCAAACCGGTAATTTTTAATCGTGTTTCAGCCATTAATCAGTCTAACCTCAATCATGCAGGATGTGTTCAAAGGACCGCATAAGTATATCGCGAATGTGGTCGTCTGCCAGGTCGTAGTATACTTCGCGTCCCTCTTTGCGATAGCGCACGATATCCAAGCTGCGCAGCAGGCGCAGTTGATGCGATACTGCACTTTGCGAAACGGCCAGCTGGTCACTGAGGTCGCCCACACAGCGCTCCCCGCTGAAAAGCATCGCCAGGATCTTCAACCGGGTCGGGTCCGCCAGGGCTTTAAAGCTTTCCGCCATGGCATAGATCGCCTCCTCAGAGGGCAGGTCACTTTCAAATGTCACTATGGGGTTGATTTCTGCTTGCATCTCATCATCCTTGAATATGTGAGCACTTATTCATACATAAATTTAGCCCTTTTTCGGGGTTTTGTCAAGCCCGACACCAAATTTTGGTGTATAATTCACTTCAGGCAAGGATGGGACGCAAGATCAATCTGAATGCGCCATCAATTGTGCGTAAGCAACGTGAAACTAGTGATAATTGGAAAAAATGACAGAGAACAAAGAACAAAGTGCCATAGATAGTGACAGTTCCGACGGCAGTCAACGCCGAGGAACACTGAAGGATTGCCAGATGCATATCGATTAGGCTGATTCCACCTCTGGATCGTGGCTGGAGCCTGGATTGCGTCAGGCTCCAGTTTTTTTGTCCCTGAACGGGCACACAACAGAACCTGCGAAAAGAGGTGCGCAATGATCTATTTCAGCCAACTGCTCAATCAGCAAATTTGGGATGGCTATGGAAGCGTAGTGGGGAAACTGGAAGACATCCTGATCAACGGAACCGATAAAACCATGCCGCCCATCGTGGCGCTCGCCTTGAAGAAAAACCCCGCCGGGATTGACCTGATCCCCGCCAATCAAATTGCCAGCCTGTGGCCCAGCATCACCCTAAAAGTTGGCGTGAGCAAAATCAGACCTTACCAGCCAAGCGGTCATGAACTTCCCCTTCTGGATCGGGTTCTGGATCAGCAAATTGTAGATATGGAGGGGAAGCGCCTGGTGCGGGTCAACGACCTGCAGATCGCCAGGGCAGGCGAGCAATTTGTCCTCACCGGTGTGGACGTGAGCGGTACGGGCCTGCTGCGCCGGCTGGGGCTGGAAAAAGTCGGCCGCACCATTGGCCAGGCTGTCAATCGCCCGCCAAAATCCGTTGTGATCCCCTGGGAGTTCGTCGCCTCCATCGAGCACGATGACCCCCTGCGCCTGAGCGTTTCACAAAACAAGCTGGTAAAAATGCCCCCGGCGGATATTGCCGCCATCGTGGACGAACTTGACCGGCACACCACCACGGCCCTGCTGGAAGGCTTCGATAACCAGGCCCTGGCGGATACCCTGGAAGAATCCTCATCTGAACTACAGATGACCATCCTTTCGAACATGTCCCCTGAACGGGCAGCCGATATTCTGGAGGAAATGGACCCCGACGAAGCGGCTGACTTGCTGGCAGACCTGCCCGGCGCCACCAGCGAAGCCCTGCTCGAGCTGATGGAGCAGGACGAGGCGCAGGAAGTGCGCTCGCTGCTGACCTACCCCGAGGATACCGCCGGCGGGATCATGACCACCGAGTTTGCCTTTGTCCCGGAAGACCTCACTGTTGCGCAAGCCCTTGACTTCCTGCGCACATCCGAAGACGCCCAGGATGATGAGGTCATGTACTATGTTCATATTCTTGACCGAGACGGGCGTTTAAGGGGCATTGTCACCCTGCGCGACCTGGTGATGGCCAACCCCGCCAGCGACCTGCACCAATGGGTTGATTTGGAAGAGCTGGCTGTCGAGCCGCTGACACCGCAGAAAGAAGTGGCCTACCTGATCGCCAAATATAACCTGCGCTCCATCCCGGTGATCGACCCCGAGAGCAAGGAGATGCTGGGCATCGTCACCGTCGATGACGCCATCGATATCGTCCTCCCGACGGCATGGAAGAAACGCCTGCCACGCTTGTTCTAATCTAAAAGGAATGGCAGGAGTTACCCCATGCTGAAGAAATTCAAAGCACCTTTGTGGTTAAAAAAGGTAGGCATTTACCTGGCCGTTCTTGGCCCCGGACTGATCACCGCCAGTGCCGATAACGACGCCCCCGGCATTGCCACCTACTCCATGGCGGGTTCCACCTATGGGTACCAGTTCCTGTCCATCATCCTGATGGTGACGATTGGCGAAATCGTGATCCAGGAAATCGCAGCCCGCATGGGCGTGGTGACCGGCAAGGGCACCGCCGACCTGATCCGTGAACGCTTTGGCGTTAAGGTGACCGCCTTTGCCATGCTCTCCCTGATCCTGGCCAACCTGGGGACAACCGTCGCACAGATCGCGGGGATCGCTGCATCCGCTGAGCTGTTCGGTGTGAGCCGCTACATTGCTGCCCCAATCGCCGCCCTGCTGGTCAGCATCGCCGTTCTGCGGGGGTCTTACAAGCATATTGAGAAAATCCTGCTGGTGCTATCTCTTTCAGCAGTCAGCTATATCATCACCGTGATCATGGTCAAACCGCCCTGGGGCGAGGTGCTGCAGGCTACGATAGTGCCACAATTTGAGCTGGAACCCGCTTTCATCCTGGCCGTGCTGGCGACCATCGGCACAACCATCACGCCCTGGGGAGTGTTCTATATGCAGGCCTCCGTGGCCGACAAGGGTCTGGCCATCAAGGACTACCAATACACCAAACTCGATGTCACCTTCGGCGCAGCCTGGGGCAACATCATCTCGGCTTTCATCGTCATCTCGACGGCGGCCACCCTGTACATCTATGGTATCTCTGTGGAGACGGCTGAACAAGCTGCCCTGGTGCTGGCGCCCCTGGCCGGGGATGCCGCCCGGGTGCTGTTCTCAGCCGGACTGCTGGGCGCATCCCTGCTGGCCTTATCGGTCCTGCCCCTGTCGACGACTTATGCTTTTTGTGAGGCTTTCGGGTTCGAACGCGGCTTGAACCGCCGCTTCAGTGAGGCCCCTGTCTTTTACAGCATTTATGCCGGCATCATCGGCGTGAGCGTGCTGATCGTGCTGATCCCAGGCATTCCCCTCTTCCCGATCATGTGGCTCTCGCAGACCTTTAATGCGGTCTTTCTGCCCGTGCTGCTGGTGCTGGTGCTCAAACTTTCCAATAACGAGAGTTTGATGGGCCAGTGGAAGAACAAACGCTTCCAGAACATCCTGGCCTGGGGACTGACGGTGTTCATCAGCCTGGTGACCCTCGCCTTACTGGTAACCTCTTTTTGGCAATTTACGCCCTAAGGCATTGTGCCTGGGTTTATTGTGAATTTTTCCCCGCCTTAAGTGCCTGATTTTGCAGGTCATACAGGCGCATATCGAGGCGGTACTCCACCCGCGCCAGGATGAGCCCCACTGCAATCAGAAAAACAGGTAAAACCAAAGTCTTGATCGTGATCAAATCGGTGAGGATCAGCACACCAACAGCCGCAACCAAAATCAGCAACCCAAAAGCCAGGGTGATCCGGTAAACCACGCCATAAAAGCGCACCAAACCCGCCAATCGCTGTGCTTGCTGATCCACATCCCCATGTTCGCTTACATCCTGACCTGCCATCACCCTTCACCTTTCCAGGAAAATGAGTTGCCGTGTGTAAACACGCTTCCCTGCGCGTAAATGAAACCTCCCCGCAGCAAGCT
>DHHJ01000025.1 GCA_002403205.1 Anaerolineaceae bacterium UBA4775 | reverse complement strand
AGGACATTACTACTTTGCCGTAACAGAATTTTACGCCCAGATCAAAGTATATGAAAATCCAAGTAAAATTGTCCCGACTGGATTAAATATCCTCATCCATAATTCGAGAGGGGAAATCTTAATCAGGGTGGATGGCCACACAATAATTCAACGAGATTATGTGAGAAATTGTGTAGAACTTCTCTTGCATTCTAAAGCAGATAATGTTGGCGGTCGTATGAACACAATAGGGGAAAGCAACTTTGAACAAGTTGTTGCTTATGTGACCAGTTCTCCATTTGGGGTCGGTGGAGCACGTTTTCATTATTCAGACCGAGAAGAATATGTGGATACTGTATACATGGGTGCTTGGAAACGGGACATTTTCAAGAAATTAGGCCTATTTGATGAGGAGATGGTACGCAATCAAGATGATGAATTTAACTATCGTTTACGGGAATTTGGAGGCAAGGTTTTACTTTCTCCTAAGATTAAGTCTTATTATTATCCACGAGGTTCAATAACTAAGCTTTGGAAACAGTACTTTCAGTACGGTTTTTTCAAAGTCCGCGTCCTGCAGAAGCACCCTGCCCAAATGCGCCCACGTCAGTTTATCCCGTTCGCCTTTGTGATGGCCATCTTGATTGGCCTTTTACTCACCATTTTCACACCCTGGGGGTGGATCCCCCTGGCCTTGTTAACCGTCATTTACCTGTTTGCCAACCTGGCTGCATCAATGATGGTTGCTGTAAAATCCGGTTGGCGGTTCCTTCCAATGCTCCCCCCTGCTTTTGCCACACTCCATGTCAGCTATGGGTTGGGCTTTTTATTCGGTTTGATCAAATTTCGGAACCGGTGGCGAGACAAAACTGGCCGTGTGCCCAAGGGGACAAATGCTTAACCCAATTGACGATCTCAAACGCTTGCGCTCCGAATATAAAGACCGTGCACAACGGCATGGAAACGCGCAAAAATATTCATCATTCAATATCACCCATTTGTTCGTTCACCAGCAACGTGAACGTCAAATCCTTCGAATGCTTAAAACAGAAGGGCTTACTTCACTATCTGGAATGGATATTCTCGAGGTAGGATGCGGACATGGCGGAGTATTATCCGACCTGGTTAAATATGATGCTGAACCTGGCCGCTGCACTGGGATTGACTTGCTCCACACCAGTCTTTCCGCAGCTCGGCTGCGTTTGCCGTCGTCAGCAATATATTGCGCTGATGGACAGAGCATGCCTTTTCCGGCTTGCCAATTTGATCTTGTTCTGCAATTTACCGCCTTTTCTTCCGTATTGAACATGCAAATTAAAACCAATATGGCTGCAGAGATGCTGCGTGTCCTGAAGCAAGATGGCGCTATTTTGTGGTATGACTTCTGGTGGAATCCCACCAATCCACACACAGCCGGCATCAGACCCAGCGAGATCAAAGCGCTGTTTCCTAATTGTGAGTATATCTTTCGGAGAATCACCCTTGCTCCCCCGATAGCCAAATTATTCGTTCATATCTCCTGGCCTTTGGTACTATTCTTAGAGTCTTTAATACTCTTTAACAGCCATTACCTGGTGATGATCAAAAAGGCACCTTCAGAAAAGTAAGTTTGTAAATTAGGTTATTGATCAACAGAAAATCATATATCTACATGTGGAACGTGACAGAATTCTTACTTTATTAGAATCCATCCAGCCAGCTTCTTCCACCCCCTCTCTCATCTACGCCGCTTAATTTTCATGTTATAATTGAGATGGTGTTCTTATTTATTATTAACATTCATATGGGGAGCAGTTTTTCACACCATGGATATCAGCGAAACAGAAAACAAACCCGCCATCGAGATGATCGGAAGCGAAGCACAACACCGGTTTGAGCGCTCCACCCGGGTGTTCACCAAGCGCATGGTTGATATCATCTTCTCAGCGCTGGGGCTGATCCTGCTCAGCCCTGTCTTTGGCATTATCGCCATCGCCATCAAACGCGATTCCGACGGCCCGGTCTTCTATCGCGGGACCCGGGTTGGCCGGGGTGGTAAGCTGTTTGAAATGCTTAAATTTCGCACAATGTATGAATGTGCCGAATCCTACAACGGGTCACCGCTCACCCAAAATGGTGATGCGCGGGTCACCCCCTGTGGGGCCTGGCTCCGGGAGACCAAGCTGAACGAACTGCCCCAATTGTGGAATGTACTCATCGGCGAGATGAGTTTGGTCGGCCCCCGCCCAGAAGACCCGGAATTCGTTGCCAAATGGCCGGATGACGTACGAGCCAAAGTGCTCAGTGTGCGGCCAGGCATCACCAGCCCGGCTTCGGTCCTCTACCGGGATGAAGAAAAACACTTAAACGGCGCCCAATTCCTGGACGATTATCTTAAAGAGATTTTGCCAGACAAATTGCGCCTTGATCAGCTTTATGTTGATAGCTATGGCTTTCTCAAAGATCTCGATGTGATCTTTATCACCTTGTTGGCCATCTTGCCCCGGCTTGGCAAACACAACATCAGGGAACGCACGGTATTCGCAGGGCCTTTCTACCGCTTTTATTCAAAGCATTTAAGCTGGTTCCTGATCGATCTGCTGGTGGCTTTTGTAGCCGTTGTTATCTCCGGGCTTTTCTGGCGGCTTGCCCAGCCCCTCGATATTGGAATAACAACAGCCCTCTTCTTAGCTATCGTGATTGCGTTGGTGATTAGCGTCGTCAGCACGCTATTCGGCTTGCACACTATCATCTGGCGTTATGCCAGCCCGGCCCTGGTGATCGATGTCGCCCTGTCGGTTTCCATCGCAGCAGCGTTGATGATGCTTGCAGACTATTTCTTGTGGCCCAGCTTCCGCCTGGCGCCCAGCTTTGTGTTGAATTTCGGTCTGCTCACCTTCATGGGCATGATCGCTGTCCGCTACCGTGAGCGCTTGCTCACCGGGATTGCTAACCGCTGGACGTACGCACGCGGCGCAGACAAAAAATTCGGCGAAAGAGTCTTGATCGTCGGTGCGGGTGATGGCGGCGAACTGGCCATCTGGATGATCCACAAAAGCGAGTATGCCTCTGCCTTTTCGATCACTGGTTTTGTGGATGATGACTACCACAAGCAGAAATACCAGGTCGCCGGCGTACCCGTCCTGGGTACAACTGCCGACATTCCCAGGTTGGTTAACAAACACGATATCGGTCTGATCTTATTTTCGATCTCAAAAATTAGCCAATCTCAGCGAAATCGGATCCTGGACCTGTGTAAAGCGACCAAAGCCAGGGTCATCGCCGTTCCTGACCTGGTGGGGATCATCAAAGACGGGGGACAGGGCCATTTCATCAAGGAAATTAAATGAGCAACACCTTAACCAATCAGAAAGTCCTCGTCACAGGTGCGGGCGGATTTATCGGCAGTGCCCTGGTCCATCGACTGCATGCCGAGGGTGCCCAGGTGCGGGCGTTTCTGCGTTACACCTCCCGGGCAGAACTGGGCTTGCTGGGCTTATTACCAGGTGAGATCAAATCAGGTCTGGAACTGATTTTTGGTGATCTGCGTGACCCCGACGCCATTCATTCCGCTGCCGCCGGCATGGACATCATCTTTCACCTCGGCGCCCTGATCTCAATCCCCTATTCTTATGTTCACCCCGTCGAGGTGGTCCAAAGCAACGTTTTAGGAACCCTCAATGTGCTCCAGGCTTGCCGGGCCCACGGCTGCCGGCTGGTGCATACCTCCACCAGCGAGGTGTATGGCACCGCCCTGCGCGTGCCGATCGATGAAGACCATCCCCTGCAGGGGCAATCGCCCTATTCTGCCAGCAAAATCGGGGCGGACAAGCTGGTCGAGAGCTATTACCGTGCCTTTGATGTGGATGCTGTCACTGTCAGGCCATTTAACACCTATGGCCCAGGTCAATCCGCCCGGGCTGTGATCCCCACCATCATCACCCAGGCCCTCACACAGGATGTGATCCACCTGGGCAACCTGGAGGCCAGGCGCGACTTCACCTACCTGACAGACACTGTAGATGGCTTCATCAAAGCGGCACAAGCAACTGGCCAGGCAGGCGAGACCTTCAACCTGGGCTATGGCGCCGAGGTCACCATTGGTGAGCTGGCCGAACGGGTCATCGAGCTGGTTGGCCGTCCGCTGCGGATCGAGGTAGAGCCGCAGCGCCTCCGTCCAGACAAATCAGAGGTCATGCGTCTGCTTTCCGACAACAGCAAAGCCCGCGCCGTCCTGGGATGGTCCCCTCAAGTGGATATCCAAACCGGGCTGGCCCGCACCATCGAATGGATCCGGGAGCATTTGGCACACTACCGCATCGGGAAGTATGAAGTCTAGATTGTAGCTTGTAGTTTGTAGCTGGTAGTTCTTAGGATTCCAAAATGGAAAATTCCAAGCAACATTCAAGATATAAGGATTTACAGGTATGGCAAAAAAGCTTAAGCTATGCAGATCAGGTTATCGAGTTAATTGATAAAATTGAATCCACTCGCAAGCATTACCGACTTTATGAACAACTGGAATCCGCAGTAACATCCGTTCCGATGAACATTGCCGAGGGAAAAGGAAGAGATTCTCAAAAGGAGTTCATTCATTTTCTCCGCATTGCCAGAGGTTCACTCTACGAAACATTAACGCTTTTGGAAATATTTAAAATGCGTGGCTGGATTAATGAGGATCAATTTTTATCGCTAGAATCAAACTCAAATGAAATTGCACGAATGATCAATGGACTTATCAAAAGCATAGCAAATAGCAAATAATGTGTGGTCAGGTGATGTTTTCGCATACAAACAATTCTTTCTTATCCATTTCACTAATTGGTAATCACTAATTACTACGAACTACGTGCCACCAACCACAAACTACATGCTACAAGCCATCACCTATCGCCTATCACCTATCACCTATCACCTATCAGCCATCACCTTTCAGCCATCACCTATCACCTATCACCTATCAGCTTATAGCCATCACCCAAATCATTTCAAGAAAGTAACCATTTATGAAAGCTGTCATACTCGCTGGTGGGCGCGGCACACGCTTAGCCCCCTACACATACGTTCTCCCCAAGCCCATGATGCCGGTTGGCAATAAAGCCATCCTCGAGATTCTCCTGCGCCAACTGAAGCGCGGCGGCATCAACCATGTCGTCCTGACCGTCGGCCACCTGGCCGGTTTGATGCAGGCCTTCTTCCAGGGCGGCGAGCAGTTCGACCTGGACATCACCTACTCCTTCGAGCCCAAACCCCTCGGAACGGCCGGACCGCTGGCACTGGTGCCAGATTTGCAGGATACCTTCCTGGTCAGCAACGGTGACGTGCTCACCTTGCTGGATATCAACGACTTCTTTACCTTTCACCGCGAGCAGGGCGGCATCTGCACCATTGCCATGCACGCGCGCCAGCAGCGCGTTGAGCTGGGTGTGATCGAGCAAAACGAGGATGATCACCGGGTCACGGGGTATATCGAAAAACCGACCCTCAACTACATGGTCAGCATGGGTATGTATATCTTTGAACCCCAGGTGTTGAACTACATCCCCAAAGACGAGTACCTGGACTTCCCCGACCTGGTGCATAAATTGCTCGCAGCGGGTGAACGTGTGGTCGGCTATCCCTTTGATGGCTACTGGATGGACCTCGGAAACCCTGAAGACTACGCGCAAGCCAATCGAGATTTTGAAAAAATGCGGGCGCAATTCTTACCGGAGCCATAACGATGGACTGGCGTGTTCCCCTCGCAGACCTTTATTTTGGCCCTGAAGAAGAAGCAGCCGTCTCTGCGGTCATCCGCTCGGGCTGGCTCTCCATGGGCGGCGTTACCCAGGCTTTTGAAGCGGAATTTGCAGAATTTGTTAATGCCAAGCACGCCCTGGCGGTCACCAATGCCACGGCGGCCCTTCACCTGGCCTGCCTGGCGTGTGGCCTCGGACCTGGCGATGAGGTCATCCTTCCCTCACTGACCTTTGTGGCCAGCGCCAACGCCGTGCGGTACACCGGCGCCACACCTGTCTTTGCCGATATCGAATCCCAAGATGTGCTCAACATCTCCCCCGCTGCCATTGAAGCGGCCATCACCGAGCGCACACGCGCCGTCATGGTCGTCCATTACGCCGGTTATGCCTGCAAAATGCCTGCCATCAACCAGGTCGCCAAAGCGCACCACCTGGCGGTGATCGAAGACGCAGCCCACGCTGTTGGCGCCTCGCTGGAAGCGCGTTCCCTCGGGACCTGGGGAGACATCGGTTGCTTTTCTTTTTTTGCCAACAAAAACATGACCACTGCCGAAGGCGGCATGCTGGTCACCGATGATGACGAACTGGCCGAGAAGATGCGCATTCTCCGCTCGCACGGCATGACGGCGCTCACCTGGGACCGCCACCATGGCCACGCCAGCACCTATGACGTGGTCGACCTGGGCTACAACTACCGCATCGACGAGCTGCGCGCTGCCATTGGGCGTGTGCAATTACAAAAGGTGCATGAAGGCAACCGGCGCAGGGAAGAACGGGTTGCCCTTTACCGCCGCCTGCTATCCGAACAAGCGCCCCAAATCACCTTGCCCTTCACGCACGCCCCCGGCCAGAGCAGTTATCACCTTATGCCCATCCTGCTGCCCAATGGCGCAGACAAATTTGCTTTTATGGCCTCCATGAAAGCCAGGGGCATCCAAACCAGCTGGCACTACCCGCCCGTGCACACCTTTGAAGCCTATAGACAGGCTTACCAGTCCAACCCCACACCCCTGCCCATGACCGAAGCCAGCGCTGCCCGCGAGGTCACCCTGCCCCTCTACCCGACTATGACGGAAGAGCAGGTCAACTGGGTGGTGAAGGCGATCTTAGCTCAAGGCTGATCGCGGATCACAAGCAGTTATGCCCACCCACGATTTCACTGCCCCTGTTCACCACTGCCTTAAACAACGAGCAGACATCCTCAGCCAATCGGGGACATGGGGCTGGGTCGTTCGCGATCCGGTTGTGGGCTGTTTTGCGCCCGCGCTCCCCTATTTGGAAGCAGACGGGCTGATCTCACTTGATGAAACGCTTCGCGAGACCTGCCAGAAGCTCTACTGGCACACGGCAGCCCGCTGGGTCAGGCGGGAGGCGCACCTAAAGCGACTGCTCAGCCGTTTGAAGGCCCAGGGCATCGAGGTGATCCCCCTCAAGGGTGCCGCCTTGCTAGAGACCCTCTATCCCGAGCTTGGCCTGCGGGAAATGGCTGATATCGACCTCCTGGTCAGGGAAACGGATTTCATTACCACGGCCGAGATCCTGCTCGCGCAGGGCCTCAAGCCCAAATGGGAAGCCGATTCGGGCAACTTATTTGCGTTCCGCCAGCTGCCTCAGCAATTCTGGCCAGGTGAGTTAAGCTTTTACGACGGGGAAGGCCTGCACATCGATGTGCATCGCGACCTGGTCACTTCACACTGGTTCAAAATCGGTTTTCCCGTGGATGTCGACGGTGTGTGGGCGCGCAGTCACCGACCTGGGCCAAGTGATGCCTCCATTTGGGAGCGCAGGCTCGACCCATGTGACATGTTTGGCCATCTCTGTCTGCACGCCGGGCTGAATGGCATGCAGGTTGTCAAAAATTTGTTCGATATCGACCAATTCATCAGGAAGCCGCCAGCAGATTGGAACTGGGATGCCTTTCTCAGCCTGGTGGCAGCCTGGCAGCTTGGTTCGGTCGCCTACCACCTGTTCGCCTTCTGCCAGCACCTATTCAACACCCCCCTGCCAGCAAGGGTGATGACTGCCCTCACCCCGGGTCTCATCAACCGCTGGTCGGTGAAGCGTTTGATCACCCCGCCCGCCATCCTCACAGACCGTCCCGCAGTGGGCAAACGCTACCCAACCCTGGTCAAATTTGCGCTGCTGGACGGGGCTGGCACCAAAGTCAAGACGATCGCATCGCTGATTTTACCAAAACAAACCTGGCTGAGAAATAATCCTGCGTATCAGCACCTCTTCATACATTGGATGCACCTTTTCCACGTGGTCCGGCGCGGGGATTAATTTTCAAAATATTCATCATTTTTATTTTTGATACTGTATCATATTTCCATA
>DHHJ01000019.1 GCA_002403205.1 Anaerolineaceae bacterium UBA4775 | reverse complement strand
GGAAATGCCCTCCTTCGATTATAAATGATCGTGCCCTGCTACACTTTGAACAGTGAGGCTCAAAGTTTGTAAGGATAGTGGGTGAGGATTTCAGGGCCTTCTTCCCGGATGATCACCGTGTCTTCAACCCGGACGCCCCACTTGCCCGTGTAAATGCCACAGTTTCCCACAGCGAGGACGACATTTTCAGGTAAAGGCGGGGGCGCTTTCTCGCCGTGGAAGAAGGCGTGTCCTGGGGGCAGGGGTGCCTCTTCAAAATCAATCCCGACGCCGTGGATGGGTGGCCCAAAGATGTGGTCCCCGTGGCCTGCGGCTCTCAACAGGTCATGAAAGGTGTTTTCCAGGTCAGCGATGCCCACGGCGGCTTTAACTTGGGAAGTGGTGGTTTGTTGGGCATGCAGATAGTCTTGATAAGCGGTTTGCTGTTCTTCTGTTGGCTGCCCGACACAAACGGTACGGCAAATATCAGAGCTATACCAATCCACGAGGGGATGGATGTCGATCATCACGAGGTCGCCGGTTTGCAGTTGCCGGTTGGTGGGCAGCCCATGGGCAATATTGGTCCGGGGGCCGGAGGATACGTATGTCCGCCAGAACCCTTCAGCACCCGCATTGCGCATGGCAAATTCTGCCGCAGCAGCGACCTGGCTCTCAGTTTGGCCAGGCTGAACGGCCTTGACGGCCGCCTCCATGCCGATCTCTGCCCGTTTGGCTGCTGCTCGCAGCAGGTCGAGTTCCCCCGGTTCCTTGACCATGCGCAATGCGGAGAGGATTGGCGTGGCGTCGCCGACCTGGACCGTTTCAGGTTTGGCATGGGGGTGTGTGACCATCTTCAGCATGGATTGGGTCAGGAAGGTGTATTCCAGCCCCAGGGTGCCACTTTCGATGCCCAAGCACTTCAGGTGATCAGCGATGGCATGGATCATCCCCACTTCATCTTCAAACCCGGTGATGCGGTCAAAATATGCACAGGCTTCGACATCCACCACATCGGTTTTGGGGACTCCTATTGCAACTTCACCCTGCTTGGTGATGATGGCAAAGGCGCACAGGCGACCATCCCCGGTCAGGTAGAACATGTTGGAGGGTTTCGTCAACAGCAAGGCCTCAAAATCGGCATTCTTGATCAACTGGGTGCATTTGACGATCCGATTTTCATAACGGCTGCTTTTCATCATGTTGTTCCTTTCTTGTATCGTGAGTTTGTGAGGAGATGACCTGGGTAGATCCCATGTTTTTACTATGTGATGTTGATAAAGCAGTTAACTCGTTCAGATGTTGGGCATTGTGTGAAAGAATCAGGATTGATCTTTGCTGAAGAGTCGCAACCTGAGTGCTGCAAAACCGGGTTGCGATTGGTGAGGCCTGCTTATATCTTACATGATTTCTGGTAGAAATTAAATAGGTCCGTGTTTGTCAGACCTCTTTCTCTTCGTGTCTTGACATGGGAGCAATTTTAAGGATAATAAACATAAGTTAACATTCCAATCAGCGATGACAGAGGAAAGTAAGCTGGTGGAGGCTGACAGGGCGGTGCGGGCATGACTGAGACCCGCTCCCTGCTGAACCCAACTGAAGTTCCCTCTCGAGCTGCTCAGGTGAAGGCGATGATATCACTTGTAGTCTGAGCCGAAAGCCCCGCCGTTACCCGGGGAAGCCATTCGCACCAGGTGCTGATAGCGCAGCACGCTTCGAGTGGTGATAAGCGGGCTTTGCAGTGCCCCTGCAGAGCCAATAAAGGTGGTACCGCGGTCACCCCGTCCTTTCACGAAGCACGCTTCGTATAGTGAGGACGGGTTATTTGTTTAATTGGGTAAATCACCTGCCAGAGCAGGCAGGACAAAGGAGGAACGATCAATGACAGACAAAGAGACCCACTTGGCTAACCTTGAGCAGATCCAGAAGGATGCATTGGCAGCCCTGGCGGATGTGGCGGATGCCGATGCTTTGGAAGCCTGGCGCGTGGCACACCTGGGCCGCAGCTCGGCGGTGATGGGGGTGTTCAGCAGCATGGGAACCCTGGATAAGGAACTGCGGCCGTTGATGGGGAAAACGGCCAACGAAGTCCGCCAGGCCCTGGAGGGTGCGCTGGAAGAGAAACGCCAACTGATGGAAGCCGATGCCCTCAAACAAGCCCTGGAGACGGAAAAACTGGATGTGACCCTGCCCGGGCGCCCGGTGACACGCGGCCGCCTGCACCCCCTGACCCAGGTGCTCCGGCGCATCATCCAGATCTTCGGGGATATGGGCTTCCAGGTGTACCCCTCTCCTGAAGTGGAGACGGATGATTATAACTTCACGTACCTGAATATGCCGCCATATCACCCGGCGCGGGATATGTGGGACACCTTTTACACCAAGCAGGAAGGCGTCCTGCTGCGCACCCACACTTCGCCCGGGCAGATCCGGGTGATGCGGGCGCGGGCGCCCGAGCCGATCCGGGTGATCCTGCCCGGCGCGACCATGCGCTATGAGCAGCTCTCGGCGCGCAGCGAGATTGAGTTCGCCCAGGTTGAGGTGCTGGTGGTGGGTGAGCGGGTCAGCTTTGCGGAGCTGAAGGGCACCCTGGACGATTTTGCCCGGCGGCTGTTTGGCGAGGAAGCCCGGACACGGCTGCGCCCATCGCACTTTCCCTTCACCGAGCCCAGCGCTGAGTTTGATGTGGGGTGTTTTGTGT
This sequence comes from Anaerolineaceae bacterium UBA4775, assembly GCA_002403205.1. GTDB lineage: Bacteria > Chloroflexota > Anaerolineae > Anaerolineales > Anaerolineaceae > Brevifilum. The sequence continues at coordinate 30,386 of DHHJ01000019.1, read as the reverse complement.
GCGAGGGTGAAGGCTGCCCGGTATGCAAGGAGACCGGCTGGCTGGAGATCCTTGGGTGCGGCATGGTGCACCCCGTGGTGCTCGAATACGGCGGATACGACCCGGCCGTCTATTCCGGGTTTGCTGCCGGGATGGGCATCGACCGCAGCACCCTGATGCGCTACCGCATCGACGACATCCGCCACTTCAGGAACAATGATGTGCGGTTTTTGCGGCAGTTTTAAGAAATAGTGAATAGTGAATAGAGAATTGTGAATGGGAAAGGACATACCTCGATGATAGAAGGCTTAAACCGGTTGCAGGTATATCTGAGTGATCAGGAGCTGGCAAAAGTTGTTTACCGTGACATTCTTCCCCAACTGCCGTCTGAAGAGAAATATGGCCTGGAAACGCAAATTAGGCGGGCTGCGGCCAGTGTGCCAGCAAATATCGCTGAAGGATACGGGCGTTATTATTACCAGGAATCTATCCGGTTCTGCTATTTGGCACGGGGTTCATTAATGGAGCTGTCAAGTCATGTTGATTTGGTCGCCGGTTTGGGTTTTCTTTCTGATGAGGTGCACACCACGGTGAACGAAAAAATCACAACCGTCCTAAAGCTCATCCATGGTTATATTAATTATCTAAAACAAAGTAAACGTGGAGCACGGGAGCCAGGATCAAATGTCATTTCTGAGGAATTCACCGACTATCATTATGATGATTCGTATCAAAAGGATGAGACCGTATGAATCTTTCCACACGTTCACAACTTTTCATGAACAAATCTCTATGCACAAAGCACCATTCACTTATGTTGAGTGATTATAGAAGATAGCGAGGATCGAATGAAAGTACCATTAACCTGGTTAGCAGATTATGTAGATATTGACGATTTAGACATCGAATCCCTGGCGAAGGTGATGACGATGGTTGGGCTGGAGGTCGAGGAGATCCGGCTGGTGGGGCTCGCGATGCCCCCGGGTGGCAAGCATGAATTTAAATACACGGGCATCACCTGGCCGGCGGATAAGTTCGTGGTAGCACAGGTGGACGAGGTCATGCCGCACCCCAATGCTGACCGGCTGATCTTGTGCCGCGTGAACGACGGGACGCAGGAGATCATCGTGCTGACCGGCGCGCCGAACCTGTACGAATACAAGGGCATCGGCCCCCTGGAGCAGCCCTTGAAAGTGGCTTATGCCAGAGAAGGCGCAGTGCTCTATGACGGCCACCAGCCTGGACGCCAGCTGATGACCCTCAAGAAGATGAAGATCAGGGGGGTGGAGTCGTCCTCGATGATCTGCTCTGAAAAGGAGCTGGGCATCTCGGATGCCCATGAGGGCGTGATCATCCTGGATGACGACGCACCCACCGGTGCGCCGCTGGCGGACTACATGGGCGATGCCGTGTTCGATGTGGACACGCTGCCTAACATGGTCAGGGATGCCAGCGTATTGGGCATGGCGCGTGAGGTGGCGGCTGCCTTGGGAAAACCGCTCAGAGAACCGGACGCATTCCTTGAGATGACCGGCCCGTCACTTGAGGGCCGGGCGGCGATCGAGATCAGGGATCCTGAGCTTAACCCGCGCTTTGTGTTGGGGTTGATCGAAGGCATTACGGTGCAGCCCAGCCCATACTGGGTAAGGCGGCGACTGAACCTGGCGGGCATGCGCCCGATCAACTGCATCGTGGATGCCACCAATTACGTCATGCTGGAATTGGGTGAACCGCTGCACGCCTTCGATTACGATATCCTGGTTGAACGGGCAGGCGGGCCGCCCACCATCATCACCCGCACGGCCAAAGCGGGCGAAACCCTGACCACCCTGGATGGCGCTCAGCATCAACTGGACCCGGAGATGGAACTGGTCACCGACACCGCCGGGCCGTTATCCCTGGCCGGGGTGATGGGCGGTGAGGAGAGCGAGGTGAACGGCAAGACCACCAATGTGCTCCTGGAAGGCGCTTCGTGGAATTTTATCAATATCCGCAAAACGGTCAGCAAGCTCAAGATCAGCTCAGAAGCTGCTTACCGCTTCAGCCGCGGGGTGCACCCCGCGCTGGCTGAAACAGGTGTGCGTCTGTGCCTGCAGCGCATGGCAGCCTGGGGGAGCGGCCAGGTAGCCCAGGGCCTGCTGGACAATTACCCCAACCCGCCCCATGACCCGGAGGTGGTGCTGTCGGCAGCCTGGGTGAACCAGAGCCTGGGAACCGACATCCCCGCCCAGGAGATAGCGGAGATCCTCGGCCGGCTGTCGTTTGAGTGCCAGGTGGAGGGCGATACGATCACCGCCCGCACCCCGCCGCACCGTTTGGATATCAACGAAGGCCTCATTGGCCGGGCGGATTTGCTGGAGGAGATCAGCCGTATCTATGGCTATGACAAAATCCCCTCACGAAGGCTGGATCAGCCCTTGCCGCCGCAGAACGTCAACCAGGCGCTGATCATGGAGGATACCCTGCGGGATCTGCTGGTCAACCTGGGCTTGCAGGAACTGGTCGCTTACCGGATGACCGCCCCCGAGCGTGAAGCGCGCCGTTTTCCACCGGGCTTTGAAGCACCGGATGAGGATTACCTGGAGATCCAAAATCCGATCACCGTGGAGCGCCGGGTGATGCGGCGCAGCATCCTGGTGACCATGCTGGAGATCCTTGAATACAACAGCAATCTCGACCGCCGTTTGGCCTTTTTTGAGATCGGGCCGGTATTTCATCCCGTTGCGGGCCAGCAATTGCCGGATGAGAAGGCAATGCTTTCGATCGGGTTGACCGGACTGCGCGCTCAGCCCTCCTGGATTGATGGCGAACCGCCTCTGATGGACTTCTTTGATCTCAAAGGCGTCCTCGAAGGGATGATGGCTGGACTGCATATTGAAAACGTTCATTTTCGGGCAGTAGAACACCCGTCACTGCACCCTGGCAAGGCCGCCGAGATTTGGATCGGTGAGGATGTCGTAGGCGTTATGGGTGAACTGCATCCCCTGGTGAAGGCCAATTACGAGCTGAATGATCCGCCGGTGTACCTGGCAGAGATCGACCTGGAACGCCTGCTGGAGGCCGCCCGGATCCTGTTTGATGTGGAAGCCGTCCCGACCTACCCGCCTGTGCTGGAAGACCTGGCCGTGGTGGTGGACGAAGCGGTGTCGGCGGCTGAAGTGGAGGCTGTGATCCGCCAGGGCGGCGGCGAAAGCCTTACCAAGGTGCAGTTGTTTGATATTTTCCGCGGCAAACAGGTCGGCAAGGGCAAAAAGAGCCTGGCCTTCAGCCTGACCTATATCGCCCCAGACCGCACGCTGACGGATAAGGACGTTGGCAAATTGCGCAAACGCATTGTGGACTTACTGGACCGTGAATTGGGCGCAGTACTGCGCAGTTAGCTCAAATTGCAGGAGGAGAGCAGATATCCCCGGGGATATCTGCTCATTTATTAACCTTCCCTTCTCCTGGCGATGAATGGAGGAGGCGCGCTAAACCTTAACGTGCTGACTGAACACCGCAAAAGTGCCCCATCAGTAAAACCGATGTTTGCTTCAGCGGTGTTGCCGGGGTTAGATTTGTTGGCTAATCTGCTATACTTGAGGAGTAAAGGGTAATTTTCACTAGGTTTTGGTTTTGGTAGTTGATCATAAACAGGAGGCAACATGCCAGACATTGAAAAACGTACACTGGGAAAGAGCGGGATCGAGGTCACAAAGATCGGGCTGGGGTTGTGGGCGATCGGCGGCGATGAATGGGGTGAGGTGGAGGACCGCGAGTCGCTGGATATGATCTCGGCGGCGCTGGACATGGGCATCACCTTCTTCGATACGGCCGACGTGTATGGCAGCGGCCACAGCGAAGAGCTGCTCGGGCAGGCGATGAAGGGCCGGCGGGACAAGTTCATCGTCGCCACCAAGATCGGCTGGCAGGGGTTTGACGGCGAGCGGGTCGTCAGCGCCTATGATACGGTCGAAAAACTGATCGCCGGGGTTGAATCCAACCTCAAACGCCTGGGCACCGATTATGTCGATATCATCCAGAGCCACATTGACTTCAGGGAGCCCACGATGGAAGTCTTTGTGGAGGGCTTTCAAAAGCTGCAGGCACAGGGCAAGGTGCGGGCCTACGGCGTGAGCACCAGTGATTTTGACTACCTGCAGGCGTTCAACGCGGATAACCGGGCATCCACCTTGCAGATCGACTACTCAATCCTCAACCGCACACCCGAAGCGAAGATCTTCCCATACACCATGGCGCACGATTTGGGCGTGCTGGTGCGCGGCCCCCTGGCGATGGGCATCCTGACGGGTAAGTTCACCAAAGAGACCGAATTTGGCGAGGGTGACTTCCGCCAGCGCTGGATCGAAAACGAAGAGGAATACCAAACCTTCCTGAATGACCTGGATAAGGTTGAGAAGCTGAGAGCCATGACCGAAGGCCGCACCCTGACCCAGCTGGCAATCCAGTTTGTGATGGCCCACCCGGCGGTGACCGTAGCCATCCCCGGCGCCAAGCGCATTTCGCAGCTCGAAGAAAACGTCAAAGCCGCATTGCTGCCCGACCTGACGCCGGAAGAGCTGGCTGTGATCGATGAAATCACGCCACCGGGAGGCGGGCGCAAGATCTGGCCCGCCTGAACCCAATTTGTGTTGCTGTTAACCGCGCGGCGTGCTCATTTCGCGCGGTTTTTTTGTAGAAAGCATTAGGCCAGGGGGGAGAACACAAACCAGATTATAATGGCCGGGTATGCAGACACCAAATGAAGCCATTTTGCACCCCAGGGACATTGGTCTGATCCTGGGCTATCGCTGCCAGGCAGGATGTGCGCACTGCCTGTACAACTGCGGGCCTGGCTGGCATGATTGGATGCGCGTTGAGGATGTGACAGCGGCTTTGTCCCATGCCAAACAGGTTTGGGGCCAGGGCTTCCAGGTGCACCTGACCGGCGGTGAACCCTTTCTGAACTTCCCTTTGTTATTGCAGGCAACCCGGATCGCAGTCGACCTGGATATTCCGGCCTATGTTGAAACCAATGCCGCCTGGTGCCGCGACCCAGACCAGGCCAACGACCGTTTCAGGCAGTTGCGGCTGGCTGGCCTGGCAGCCGTTTTGATCAGTGTATCGCCTTTTCACCAGGCGGCTATCCCGTTGGAACGCACGCTGACCGGCATCACCGCCGCGCAGGAGGTGTTTGGCGCAAGCCAGGTGATCGTGTACCAGGCGGATTGGCTGCCAGGGATGGCCCGCCACGGGATCGAGGGCACGGTCCCCCTTGACCGCTATGTTCAGACCTTTGGGCGTTCCCAGGCCGGTCAGCGCTTATGGCAGGGTTACGGGCTGATCAGCGGCGGAAGGGCAGGCTATCGGCTGGGTGGGCTGGTAGACACGCGGCCGCCAGAGGCTTTCCGGGGGTTGAGCTGCCGGGGGGAACTGCTGTTTGCCCCGCATTCACATCTGGATCTGTACGGAGGGTTCATTCCTGCCTTCTGCGGGGGGATCTCCCTGGGGCACTGGCGCGAGCTGAGTCAGCTGGTGGACGCGTATCGCGGCGGGGATATTTCGCCGTTCGTGGCTGTACTGACCGAAGAGGGGCCTTTTGGCCTGTATCAAACCGCACGCAAGGCATATGGTTACCAGGTTTTGCTGGATGGATATGCGGGGAAATGCCATTTATGTGTAGACCTGCGCAAACACCTGGTGCAAATCGGCGCCTTCCCAGAGCATCTGCTGCCAGAGAGCTTTTATCACCAGATTAAAGATTTACCGTTGTGAAGAACCCGAGCCTTTCTGGGTAATTCTGGCCAAGCCGGATTACGTTGATGGGGTGTCTGGCTTCCTGGCGACGATTACCAAGGAGAGGCCTTTCCAGGGCAGGAGGGGGTCGATCAATTTAAAGACCGGTACCAGGACATTGAACACCTTAAGCCCGAAACGCCCGATAGCCTGTTGTTTGGCGACCTTACCCCGGTACCACCAGCCTATCACACCGATTTTATTGAGGGTGAATAGCTCTTCGATCTCATAACCCAGGTTGGTGAACAATGCTGTTAAGCGCTCCTGGTCATAGCGCCGAACGTGCCCGATGGCTGTATCCAGGCTGCTGAAGAGATTTTCACCGCGCGGCACGATGAAGATCATTCGCCCGCCCGGTTTAAGGACGGCGTCCGCATTGCAGGCCACGGCCTGATCGTCCTGGATGTGTTCGATCACATTCGAGCACAGGATCGAATCCGGCTGGGGCAGGTCGGGGGGCGGGGGCAGGGTGGCGTCCCAGGTGCGAACGGTCACGCTCGGGGTGTTGAGATAGGCATTGCGTAAGACCTGCAGGTAGACCGGTTCGATCTCCGTCGCGATCACATCGGTGTATTGCATCAGGATGCGCACATTGTTGCCGATCCCGGAGCCGATCTCCAGCAGCAGATCACCCACATAGGGACGGGTGCGCTCGAGGGTCCATTCGGTGTACTTGGGGGCGGCTTCCATATCGATCAGGTCCTTATGCCCATAATCTCCCTCGAACATATCGTCGATCAGCCAGAATTTGATGATGGTCCTGAACGCCCGCACGCCGTCAGTCCAGGTGATTTTCTTACCTTCGGCATAGGTGCGGCCGTGGTAGCTGATCGGCACCTCGAAAATACGCAGCTTGCGCTTGGCGAATTTGGCAGTCAGTTCCGGCTCGATCCCAAAGCGCTTTGACCGAATGGGGATGGTCTTGGCGACTTCCACGCGGAAGGCTTTGTAGCAGGTTTCCATATCAGTCAGGTTCAGGTTGGTGAACAGATTGCTGAGAAAGGTTAGAAAGCGATTGGCCAGTGTGTGGCGGAAATAGAGCACACGGCGCTGCTCACGTTCAGCAAAGCGGGAGCCATACACCACATCAGCCACACCGCTGATGATCGGGGATAATACGATCTCAAAATCGGCCGGGTTGTATTCCAGGTCGGCGTCCTGGATGATGGCGATATCCCCGCTGGCAGCCTGGATGGCCAGGCGGATGGCGTTGCCTTTGCCCTGGTTCTCCTCCAGCAATATGGGAATAATTGTTTCAGGATGTGCCTGATGAAGCTCACGGATGACCTCGGCGGACCCGTCGGAAGAGCCATCATCGACGATGATCACCTCCCTGTCGTCCACGCCGGGAACGTCCTGCTCCAGGACGCGACGGACGATCTCACGGATCGTGCGGCGTTCGTTAAAGACAGGGATCAGGATTGATAATTTCATCGGCATGTTGTGTTCTCAGGCACTCAGATGACGATTATAACATCATGCAGGTTGTACCCAAGTAGATCAAGCATGTGACCCCCGTTTAATTGGCGGGGGTCTTAACGTGAATAGAATTGGTTTAGGATTTGCCCCTTTTGCGCGATTTCAACACCTGCGACAGGCCCTTGACATACTTCCGGTTGATCATCAACAGCAGGCCGTCCACCAAACCCCGGTTGATGGCTCCCCCGCCAAACAGCAACAGGGTGCGCAAGGGGGCTTCCCCCAGAACCGTCTGCACCATCTGGGCATTGGGGCTGTCGGGATCATTGCCGATGATGACATCCACCTGCTTCTGCATGGTTTTCTGGAGCTGGCTGACGACCAGGGACTTTCTCATGTCGGCGATGGGTGTGTTGATGGTGGCAGGCTCGTCTTTGATGAGCGTATTCACGGGCAGGGGGTAGCCAAGCAGGGCTTCGAAATCAGCCTGGCTGACCTGCGCAGCGGCCGGGAAATTGGCATAAGCCGGCAGACGGTCTCTTTCAGGGATGGGTAACTCCGGTTGGGTAGAGGTGACCTGCACCTCGCCTTCCAGGTGGATCTGGTGTGCAGAAGCGCCCACCAGGATGCGGTAAGCACCCGACTCGACCTGCCAGTCGTTGCTGGCGGTGCTGAAGTGGGCAAACGCACGGGAATCCAGGGTCAGGGTGACCTGTTTAGCCTCACCGGGCTGCAGGTGCACCTTCTTAAAGCTCTTCAACTCCATTTTGGGACGAAAAGCCGTAGGCGCAACCGGGCTGACATACAGCTGGACAACCTCTTTTCCCGCTAGGCTGCCGGTATTACGCACTGTCACCTCCACGGTGAGGTGCCCATCATCTTTGATGGCTGAGGCGCTGAGGTGCAGGTTTTCGTAGGCAAAAGCGGTGTAGCTGAGCCCATGCCCGAAGGGGAACAGGACGGGTTTGCCGACCGTCTCGAAAAAGCGATAACCGACATACAGGCTTTCGCGGTATTCCACAGTTTTTGGCCCGCCCGGAAAGTTTGGGTAAGAGGGCGTATCTTCCAGGTGCAGGGGGAAGGTTTCGGCCAGTTTCCCGCTGGGGTTGACTTCGCCATACAGGATATCCGCCACAGCGCCCGCGCCCGCCTGGCCGCCCAGGTAACCTTCCAGGATGGCCTGGACATCACCCACCCAGGGCATCTCGACCGGGGCACCGTTGCTGAGCACAACCACAACCTGCTTGTGAACGGCCGCCACGGCTTCCACCAGGCGGTTATGGCTTTCAGGCAGCCTGAGGTGTGCCCGGTCAACCCCTTCCACTTCGAAGGCGTCCGGCAGGCCGATGTTGATCACGACTACATCCGCCTCCTGGGCAGCATCGACAGCCGCTTTGATCAGGTCTTCATCGGGGGCCATGCCTTTGAGGGGGTACCCAGCTGCGTAGGTGATGTGTTCAGACCCGGCGATCTTGACCATTTCATCGTACAGGTTATCCAGCCTGGAGGGGATGATCTGCGAGCTGCCAGCACCCTGGTAGCGGGGATATTTGGCAAACGAACCCAGCAACGCCACCCGGGCATCTTTCTCCAGGGGTAGGATAGGGCCTGCGTTCTTAAGCAGGACAGCGCCTTCGCTGGCAGCACGGCGCGCCAGGGCGTGGTGAGCATCGGTGTTATAGGTGAAATCATCAGTAAGGGTTGCATCGGCTTTAAAGACCATCTCAAGGATGCGCTCCACGGCCTGGTCGAGCACGGCTTCGTCCAGTTCGCCGCTGTGCACGGCTTCCACGATCAGGGCATCGTTGTCACCTGTGGTGCCGGGCATCTCCAGTTCGAGGCCGGCTTTCAAGGCAGATACCCGCTCGTTCATGGCACCCCAGTCGGTCACTACCAGGCCAGTGTGGCCCCATTTTTCCTTGAGCTGCTCCCGTAAGATGTAAGGGTTTTCGCAGCAGTAGGTGCCATTCAGGCGGTTGTAGGCGCCCATCACGGTCCAGGGCTGGGCTGTGCGCACGGCGATCTCGAACCCTGCCAAATAGATCTCGTGCAGGGCGCGTGAGTCGATGACCGCATCGATGGTCATGCGGCGGTATTCCTGGTTATTGGCGGCGTAATGCTTCAGCGACGTGCCAATCCCTTGGCTCTGAACGCCCTGGATGTGGCTGGCGGCGATCTCTCCTGAAAGGTAGGGGTCTTCAGAAAAATACTCAAAATTGCGCCCGCACAGGGGAGAGCGCTTGATGTTCGCCCCAGGCCCGAGGATCACCCCCACTTTCTCCTGGCGGCATTCCTCACCTAAGGCTACCCCAACTTCCCTGACCAGGTCACGGTTCCAGGTGGCCGCCAGGGCAGATGCCGTGGGAAAACAGGTGGCCGGGACGCTATCCGATAGGCCTATCTGGTCGCTTTCGATCACCTGTTTTCGCAGGCCATGCGGGCCGTCTGTGAGCATGATCGAGGGGATCCCCAATCGGTCAATGGGTTTGGTTTTCCAAAAATCAAGCCCCGAACACAGTGAAGCCTTTTCCTCCAGAGTCATTTTGAAGATCAAAGCGTGGATTGTTTTCATTTAGCGCTCCTTAGTTTAATTGCCCCGTGCTGGTAAAGCCGTTGCGACGGCGTATCAACCCGAGAAATGGATTTTATCAAGAAAACTGCGCAAAGCAGCCTGATAGCCGTCAAAACGCACCCGGCGGATATCATGGCTTGCGCCTGCCAGGTGCACAATGTGCACATCTGCAGCGGCAGCCTTGATCTGCTCAGCAACCTCCAGGGAGACGATCGCGCCGGACTCCCGGTCTCCTATAATGAGCAAGATGGGCACCTCGATGCGGCTTAAAAGCGCTGTGGGGATGCCTTTGCTTAAGTCGAGGGATGCGGATATATTGGCGAGATAGTCACGACTGCAGCGTCTTTTTGATTTCAGCCAGGGGACGATCTCCTCGTCCGGGTAACCCGAATTCATTTTTCGAGCCAGCGGAAGGCCGATGAAGCCAGGCAGGATGCGGATGATGCGCATGAAAATCTGCATAAATTTCAAGGGGTCTTTGACTTGTGCCAGGTTACCCCCAAAAATCGCCTGGCCGGCCATGATGATGGGTGGATCTTCAAGGAACACCCCCCGGGTGAGTTCTGGATATTGGGCAGCCATGTAAAGCGCAGCATCCGCGCCCAACGAGTGGCCGCCCACCACCGGGCGGTCTAACTCCAAAGCCTGGATGGCGCCAGCCAGATCGGCCGCGCGTGATTGGGAGGTGTAATCGCCTTGGCCGCTGTCAGAACTGCCGTGGCCGCGCGCATCGAGCATGATCAGGTCATAATCCGCCTCCAATGCCTTGGCCACCCTGGTCCAGCACAGACCGTCATCCAGGGCGCCATGGTTCAGCACCACCTGGGGTTTATCACCGCCTGTCCGGTAGTAGTGAATTTGAATACCGTTGGCTTGAATATCGCCTTGAGCCCACTTTTTAGTCACAATGCCAGCCTTTCATGCCAGTAAGCGGCCATCCAATAATCTGAAGGCCGCCAAGTCCTAATAGGGTAGTCTTCAGCCCTGCGCCATGCTTCAACGGGGTGTTGTGAACATTCATTGCTTTATTATAGATAACCCTCCCATGGCGTCAAGGCGAATAATCAAGGTGTTGGTATTCTGGCTGTGATAACCGGTTTACTTGAAAAAAATATCGTCAACGGTTGAAAGGCAGCATACGGATAGTCCATTCACGCTATAATTGAAGGCAGATCAGGCTCAGCCTTACCCGAAAAGGATTGCATGACACGCGTTATTGAAGTGATCCCCTACGACCCTGCTTGGCTGCTTCATTTCAAAGATGCAGCGGATCAAATTACCACAGTCCTGGTTTCAAACCTTATTTCTGCCCACCATATCGGCTCTACAGCGGTGCCTGGGTTGGCCGCAAAACCCATTATTGACATTTTGCTGGTCGTTCGGTCCCTGGAAGCCCTGGATGCCTGTAATGACGCTATGGGGCGACTGGGTTACATCGCTAAGAGCGAAAATGGGATCGCGGGCCGGCGGTATTTTCAGCGTTTGGATGGTGAACGTCATCTCGTTCATATCCATGCTTTCAAGGAGGGTCACCCTGAAATTACCAGGCACCTGAATTTCCGCGATTACCTGATCGCCCACCCCCAAACGGCACAGGCATACCAGGAACTTAAACAAAAGTTGGCATCTGTATTTAAAGCGTCCCCACAGGACTACACAGCGGGCAAGGAGTTCTTTATTCGTGAAGTCGATACACGCGCGGCCAGCTGGCGCGCAGATATGCACCAGGTACAAGGAGACTGAAGCATGACCCCCGAATTCTTTACTGCGAGGCACATATGACCTGGGTGGTGATTGCCCTGTTGGTCCTGTTGGGGTTGGCTGCGGTGTGGCTGGTCTACAGCCTGGTGTGGGGCACACCGCCCAGCATCAACCTGGTAGTGGACAGGCTGGCTGTGCGTATGGTCCTGGCGGATCCCGAGCTGCTGACCCAAATCGGGTTGCTGGATAACACCCCCCTCGACTTCCACAGCGGGCGTCTGACGGATATTTCCCCGCGTGGTGAAGCCCTGCGCCGTAAATGGGACAGGGAAGGCCTGGCGCTGATCCGCCGGTACGACCCTGAAAGGTTGCGCGGTGAAAAATGGCTCACTTATCATCTCATGAGCTGGTTTTTTGATCAGAATTTACGCGGCCATCGGTTTGATTATCACTGGCAGGCTGGCACGGTGTTCATGGGGCCGTACCCGGTCAACCATGTGTGCGGTGTTCAGGTTGATTTGATCCAATTCCTCAGTACTTATCCCAAGATCAGCAATCGGCGCAGTCTAAGGCGCTACTTGCGGCGTTTGGGCAGTGTGGGCTGGAAATTTGGGGGTTTGCGGACTGGGTTACATGCCCGTAAAGCCAAGGGCGTCCTGCCGCCGCGGTTTGTGCTCGAAAAATCTCGCCAGCAGATTGATGCTTTCCTGGCTTATCCCATTGATGAAAACCCGCTCTATACCCATGCGGTTGAACAGATGGCTGCCTCAGGGCGCTTTAACAGGCAAGCCCAGGATCGCTGGGGGCAGCGCATTCGCTCAGCCATTGAAAACGAGGTCAAGCCGCCTTTTCGCGCATTGGCTGCAGATATTGACGACCTGCTGGTCATGGCCACTGAAGATGATGGCGTGTGGAAGCTGCCGGATGGCGATGCCTATTATGCTTTCTTGCTGCGCCAGCACACCACAACCGAACTGACAGCAGCGGAAATTCACCAAATAGGCCTGGAAGAGGTTGCCCGTTTGAGCGATGCTCTGGGGCTTTCATTGGCTGAAATGGGTTTGCCCTCGCAGGACATCGGTAAACAGCTCAAAGCCTTGCGGGAAGACCCACAGTACCAGTTTGATGGCGAAAATACCCGTCAGGCGATCATCCACGCGTTTCAGGCCATTCTGGATGAAATCAATCAGCGCACACCTGAACTATTCAATTTCGGGGCTTTGGAGAAAATCGCCGTAGAGCGGCTACCCGAATTCAAAGAGCCTGATTCACCGATTGCCTATGCTCAACCGCCCGCGCTGGATTGCAGCAAGCCGGGCACATTGTGGTTGAACTTGCGTGACCCTGGCAATGTGTACATGTGGGGGCTGCGCACCCTGGCATATCATGAGGGTATTCCGGGCCATGTTTACCAGATGGCACAGGCACAGAAGCTGAAAGGCTTACCAGCCTTCAGGCGGTCATACACCTTCAACGCGTATGTTGAGGGCTGGGCCTTGTATGCCGAGCGATTGGGATGGGAAATGGGGCTCGAGGATGCCCTTGATAACCTGGGACGCCTGCAGGCACTGCTGTGGCGGGCGGTGCGCCTGGTGGTCGATACCGGGATCCACGCCATGCGCTGGACCAAGCAGGAAGCGATCGACTACATGCTTGAAAAGACTGGTTTACCAGAGCGGGATGTCCTCACCGAGGTAGAACGGTACATTGTTATGCCCGGGCAGGCATGTGCCTACTACATTGGTTACCGGGAATTGGTCTCTTTGCGCCAGAAAGCCCAGGCGACCCTTGGCGACGAATTTGACCACAAGGCATTTCACGAAGAGGTTATCAATCATGGCGGGTTACCGCTGCCCTTGCTGAAAGAGGTTGTCAACAACTACATCGATCGTACGGCCGGGTTGCGGTCTACTGAGGATTGAAAACACCCCCCAGGACACAAAGGCGACCTGAGGGGGCAAAGTTTGAGAGGGGAATCAGCAGTGATCTATGTGCAAGATCAAGACTTATGCTTGTCTTTGTTCTGCCTTAGGCGGAGCACCACGACGATGATGGCGCCCACGATCAAGAATCCAAGGCAGGGCAAGGCCATGGCAATGGCGACAACGAAAAGGTCAGAAATTCCAAAGGATGACAAGACACCCTCCTGTGTGGGTTGGGATTAGGCTGGGTTCTGCTCAGTCAATCCCCGTTGCTTTGCGCACTGCAGCCAGGTAGGGTTGTCCCATTTGGCGTGCTTTGCGGGCACCGGTGGCCAGCACGTCGTCAATATAGGCCTTGTCTGCCATTAGGTCCGCATACCGGTCGCGTGCGTCGGCGAAATAGGTCAGGATCAACCCGGCCAGCTCCTTTTTAAGCTCGCCGTAGGCTGCGCCGCCGTGAAGGTAAAGCTGCCTGATCTCTTCCAGGCGGTCGGGGGGGGCGAAGAAGCTCAGCAAGGTGAACAGTGTGTTATCTTGGGTGTCTTTTGGGTCTTCGGGGCGTTTGCTGTCGGTGACAATGCGCATGACCTGCTTGCGAACTTCTTTCTCTGGTGCGAAGATCGGGATGGTGTTGTTGTAGCTTTTGCTCATCTTCTGCCCATCGATTCCCGGGACCTTCATGACGGATTCCTGGATGATCCCTTCCGGCACTATCAGGACATCACCGTAGGTGCGGTTAAAGGCCTCGGCGATATCGCGGGTGATCTCGATATGCTGCTTTTGATCCAGGCCAACCGGGACCACATCCGAGCCGTACAGCAGGATATCCGCCGCCATCAGAACGGGGTAGTTGTACAAACCGGCATTGATACCTTCATCAGGGTCCCTGCCCAAGGTAAGGTTTTCATCAACGGCCGCTTTGTAGGCATGGGCACGGTTAAGCAACCCCTTGGAGGTGAAGCAGGACAGGATCCAGGTGAACTCGGGAATTTCAGGGATATCGGATTGACGGAAAAAGATGGCTTCATCCGGGTCGAGCCCCAGGGCTAACCAGCTCGCAGCCACCTCGTACACCAGATCCCGGAGCGTAGCCGGGTCGTGCATCGTCGTCAGCGCGTGGTAATCGGCAACAAAATACATACCCTGGTACTTTTGCATCAGGTCGAGGGCGGGTCGGTACATGCCGAGGTAGTTGCCGATGTGAGGTTTGCCGGTGGGTTTGATCCCGGTCAATGAAATGGGTTTCATCATTCATCCTTCCGATGTTAACCTATTGACTTGCTGTTGTAAGTGGTAATTATAGCTGATTTACGGGTTTGATTCTATCTCTGTTGGCATAAACCTGCAAAAATTTAGCGCTTTATAAGTCAGTGAGGGTGCTTAGTTTGCTGATTTGTGAGTCGGGGCCGGAAGATAGTCACAATAATGGCAAGTCAGGATATGATTATCCACAGACAACTGATAAAGACAAAGAAGGATGCCTGATGATAGATCAATTGCAGAAATTGCGCCAGGTGCGCTGTTTTTTAATGGATTTAGACGGGACAATTTACCTGGGTGACCGGCTTTTACCCGGGGCACGGGATTGGCTTGATTTACTGGATGAAAACGGCATCGCCTATTACTTTTTGACCAACAATTCTTCGCGTTCTCGGGTAGAGTATGCCGACAAGTTCACTCGTTTTGGCCTGCAGGTGCCGGAAGAGAGGATTTTCACCTCCGGTGAGGCGACGGCGATTTACCTGGAAGACCATTTCACTGATGCCGCGTTGTATGTGGTCGGGACGCCCGCCTTGATGGCTGAATTTGGGCGTCATGGCTTCACCTTGACTGAATCGGCACCCGATGTGGCCGTGTTGGGGTTTGACACCACCCTGACCTATGAAAAACTGTGGAAGTTGTGCGACCTAGTCGTGGCTGGTAAGCCGTACATTGCCACACACCCTGATATCAACTGTCCCACAGAAACTGGCTTTAAACCGGATATTGGTGCGATGATCGAGCTGGTGGCCACTTCTACTGGCCGGCGGCCTGATGTGATTGTTGGCAAACCCTATCAACCGGTCGTTGATGCATTGGCGCAGAAGACTGGCTTCCCCGTTGATGCTCACTGCATGGTAGGGGACCGTTTGTACACCGATATCGCCCTGGGACGCTGGGGGATCACCACAGCCCTGGTGCTGAGCGGTGAGACCAAAGCAGCTGACCTGGCAGGGTCTGAATTTACCCCGGACTTCGTTGTGGCCAATATCGCCGAGATGGTTGCCTTGCTAAGAAAGGCGCGGGGATAGTATCTCGATAAGTAAAAGCCCCAAACGGGGTGCTTTGATCCTTTATCAGTCTGCTGGGGGGTAATCGGTTTGCTGATTTTTCAACAACCAGGCCAATCCACCGGTCAGGGCGGCGATGATGGTCAGTCCGGCAATGGCCTGGAGGACGGTCTTCTTTTCAAGCCCGGGCATGACGACCTTGCCACCGCCATAGTCCTTGAAGAGCTGCCCCCATTTGGTCTCCAGGGCGGCCACGACACGTTTACGCCCCACAAAGGGGTACCAGTATACATTATGATAGAAATTGCTCGCAAAACAGCTCCAGGGCACCAGGGGGCTCTGCAAGAGGGGCTTTTCCATGGGCTTTAGAGGGCCGTGGTAGATCAGTTTCTGGCCTTTCGACGCGAAGGTGTCCTCCTGAACGAAGTTCCAGGATGGTTCTTCTTCAATGTTGTACCCGACGATTTTCAATTGGCGTGGATCACCGACCCCGAGGTCTTTTTCGTGGGCTAAACGGATGATGGGGGGGATGACTTTTGGCAGCGTTTGTTCGACCTCTGCAAGTTTCATCAGGCGATCAATATCATCTACCACCGTTTCAGGTGAGGTTTTTAAAACAGAAACTTTGCTCTTGCCGGGAAACTCAGCCATGGGTTACCTCCAATAATGTGTTTTAAGCCCTATAATATACCCACAGAGTATTTTCAAAACTCTGTCGAGCAGATGGTCACCCTGCAGCAAGGAGCGGAATAGATGACCCATACAGACGACCTAACCCCATACCTGCAATCCCTAAGCCTGGGCGCATGGCGGTATTTCCCTTCTGTAGGCTCTACCAATGATATTGCCCTGGCGTGGGCACGGGAAGACGCGCCCGATTGGGCACTGGTGGTGGCGGATGCTCAAACGGCTGGCAGGGGCCGCAACGGGCGGTGCTGGATGACCATGCCTGGCAGCTCTCTGGCGATAAGCCTGGTTTTGCGCCCTTCGCCACAGGAAGTCAGCTTTTTTGCGCGGTTTACGGCCCTGGGTGCCCTCGGGTTGATGCGTGCCCTGTCTGGATTGGGGCTGAAAGCCGAGCTTAAATGGCCCAATGATATCCTTCTGGCCAGTAAAAAGGTGGCCGGTGTGCTGGTTGAAGCTGATTGGCAGGCTGACCGGGTTGAGGCTGTGGTGATCGGTATGGGGGTTAACATCACCTCGGAATCGGCCCCGCCATCGGAGGGCTTACGCTATCCTGCCACGGCAGTGGAAACCGTCCTGGGGGCTCAGGTGGACCGCTGGGCGCTGCTGGCTGAGACCCTGAAAGCCATGCGGGCCTATCGAACCATTTTGGCTGAAGAGGCTTTTATGCGAGCCTGGAATGAAAGGCTTGCATTTACCCATGAATGGGTCAGGTTCAGTACGTCTGAAGGAAGATGGCAAAGAGTCAAGGTGTTGGGGGTCAGACCCGATGGGCAGCTTGCACTGGCGCACGAGGACGGCCAGCAGGCGATTGCCGCCTTAGGAGAGATCTTGATCCATCCTGAGGAAGGGTAGGAGAACAAAAAACCCGCAGTCAAATTGATTGCTGCGGGGTTTTGAATGATCAGGTAATGAGATTACTCAGGGATGCGAGCCAGGGCAGCGACGGTATCGCCCTCTTCTAGATGCATGATCGTCACCCCGCGAGTTGCCCGGTTTTGAACAGAGATATCCTTAACTGCCACCCGAATCACGATCCCATGGCACGAGATCAGAGAGACCTCATCGTTTTCCTGGACTACCCGCGCTTCTGAGATATGTCCAACGCTTTTTAAGGCGTGCTTATCGATGGTCATCACACCCATCGTGCCGCGCCCCTTGGGTGCATATTCGGAGAGGGGCGTGCGCTTGCCATAGCCTTTCTCCGTTACAACCAGCAGGTGACCTTCAGGTTCGACCACTTCCAAAGAGGCCAATCGGTCGCCGGGACGGATGCGGATGCCAATCACGCCCATGGCAGGGCGCCCCATCGCCCGGATCTCTGTTTCGGGGTAGCGCAGCGCCTGTCCGTTTTGGGTGACAAGCATTATCTCATCTTTACCACTTGTCAGGCACACCCACCCCAATTGGTCGTCTTCTTCCAATGAGATGGCGATCAATCCTGAAGGGCGGACAGCCTGGAATTGGGCTAACTCTACGCGTTTGACCCGGCCTTGTACGGTTGCCATTGTGCAGAAGGATGCGTCGTCAAAATCTGCCACCGGAACGATTGCTGTGATCTTCTCGTCCGGGGCGATATTGAT
This sequence comes from Anaerolineaceae bacterium UBA4775, assembly GCA_002403205.1. Classification (GTDB taxonomy): domain Bacteria; phylum Chloroflexota; class Anaerolineae; order Anaerolineales; family Anaerolineaceae; genus Brevifilum. Next base: position 12,481 of record DHHJ01000019.1, on the reverse strand, counting down.
GATGTTGAAGATTGGGATGCCCCGGCCGGTGCGTCCTTCTTCTGGCAGCTGCCAGACTTTTTCCGAATACACTTTGCCCTTATCAGAGAAAAACAGCAGGGTGCTGAGGGTGTGACAGCGCAGGAAAAATTTTACTTCGTCCTCATCGCGCATTGATTGGCCAATCACGCCCCGACCACCACGCCCTTGGGAGCGGTAAGTGGTCTCTGAAACCCGCTTGACATAGCCCTTTTGCGTAATGCTGACCAACACATCCTCATTCTTGACCAGCGATTCTTCAGAAAGGTCGCTGGTTGCATCGGGGGCGATCACTGTGCGGCGTATATCGCCATAACTTTCAGCAATCTCACTCAGGTCGGTGCGGATGATCTCAAGGATCTTCTTCGGATGTGCCAGGAGGTCCTCAAGGTAGGCGATCTGGCTCATGACCTCTTTGTGCTCGTCCATGATCTTCTGGCGTTCCAGTGCAGCCAGCCGGCGCAGTTGCATATCCAAAATTGCCTGGGATTGGATTTCAGACAGGTTGAAGCGTGTCATCAAGCGTTCTTTGGCGACATCAGCATCTTCGGATTCGCGAATGGTTTTGATGACATCATCGAGGTTTGCCAGTGCGATCAATAACCCATCTAAAATGTGTGCCCTGTGCTGGGCTTTTTTGAGCTCGTATTCCGATCGGCGGGTGATCACTTCCTGGCGGTGCTCAATGTAGGCGCTCAGCGCGCGTTTGAGCGTCAGCAGGCGGGGTTCACCGTTGATCAACGCCAGGATCTGTGCGCCGAAGGTGGATTGAAGGGGCGTATATTTATAAAGCTGGTTAAGCACCCGTTTGGGTTGCGAGCCGCGCTTAAGCTCAATCACGATGCGCATACCTGTCCGGTCGGATTCGTCGCGCAGGTCTGCGATGGAATCCAGGCGTCCTTCGCGAACCAGCTCGGCGATACGTTCGATCAGGGTGGTTTTGTTGATCTGGTAAGGGATCTCGGTGATTTTGATCACCACACGACCACCTCGCCCTTCTTCGATGGTGGCCGTACCGCGCATCACAATGCGGCCTCGCCCGGTGCTGTAGGCCTGGCGGATGCCATCATCACCCACGATGATGCCGCCGGTGGGGAAGTCTGGGCCTGGGAGGAATTCCATCAGGTCTTCAACACTGACCTCATCCATTTCGTCATAATGGTCGATCAGGTAGTTAAGCGCATCGACCAGTTCCCGCAGGTTGTGAGGGGGCACATTGGTGGCCATACCCACGGCAATACCGGACGATCCGTTTAGGAGCAGGTTGGGCAGACGCGAAGGTAATACTTCGGGTTCTTCCAGGGAACCGTCAAAATTATCAATAAAATCGACGGTTTCCTTGTCGAGGTCAACCAGCATTTCCTCGGCGATTTTTGAAAGGCGGGCTTCGGTGTAGCGCATGGCTGCAGGGGAATCGCCGTCTATGGAGCCGAAATTGCCCTGCCCGTCGACCATGGTGTAGCGCATGGAAAAATCCTGCGCCATGCGGGCCATGGCATCATACACGGCCATGTCGCCGTGGGGGTGGTACTTGCCGAGAACTTCGCCGACGATACGGGCAGATTTTTTGTGAGCCGAATTGGCCCGAATGCCCATATCACGCATCGCGTATAGGATCCGGCGGTGAACGGGCTTGAGCCCGTCTCTGACGTCCGGCAGGGCGCGGGCGACGATCACGCTCATGGCGTAATCGAGGTAGGCTTCGCGCATCTCGTTATCGATATCGACTTGTTGAACAATCCCAATTTCGGTCATAAGTGGAGATCCTTGTGCAGTTCACCTGGTTCTGTTTTCGTAAAAAAGCACCTCCAGTTTACGCAAAAGGAGGCGCTTGGCGGCATTGCATAACGTTTATATTATACCCCAGATAGCCCGTTTTGGGTCAAAAATATGGAAGATAATTTTGCTGTATATAATGAAGCGCAAATTGCTTAGTGAGTAAGACGAGACCGCATGGTACTTGGGGAGATATGCAGCCATGAGATGCACCCCCATTGGCCGCAACGGAGCTATTCAACCCCTGAAATTAAACCCTTGGCTGGTCGAATTGGTCCAGGGCGGAACCCATTAATCACCCCGGGTAGTTTGGCTTTTAGTTGTGTAAGGTTTCAAACTGGAGGGGTTTACGCCGCTTGTGTCAGGACAAGCTGGTCGCCAGGATTAAAACCTGGAAAATGGGCAGCGTGCAGTTCAACCACATATTGGGCTGGTTGTTTGGGCATGTAGATGGGGCGCCATCGCTTCGCCAGGGCTTTATCGACAATGACCAGGTCTTTGTTCAGCCATAAGACGGTGATGTCAAAATTCATGAACAGCATGTGGATGGCGGTGTTCACCCTGGATTCCTGGTTTTCAACCAGGATGATGCCTGCGTCCTGATCGAGCTGCTTGGTAAACATCAAGCCTTGTAGTTTGCTTGAGAACGTGTGGCAATAGTTGAGGGTGATGGGCGTGCCAGTCGATGATGCATTGTGCAATTTAACCGTTTTCACAGGTGCCTTTCCCGGTATGGCTTGGAGGTCAACATCATTGCGTACTTTAAAAGATTAAAAAAAAGCGCCTGATATTGATCAGGCGCCATGTGAACAGCCCTTAGCGCTCAAAAATTTCTTCAGGCAGTTCAATGTTATTATCGGTCAGTTTGTGCATGAAACGTGGGCGCAGCCCGGTGGGGAGCAACCTGCCCTGGACGATACCGTTCTCGAAGCCTGATTGCTTGAAGGTGAACAGGTCTTGCATGACGATCGTATCGCTTTCCATCCCCTGGACTTCGGAAACTTTCACAACCTTACGTGAACCGTCTTTGAGACGTTCCAGGTGGACGATCAGCTCCATTGAAGAGGCGACCTGCTCACGGATAGCCTTCAGCGGCAGTTCCATGCCTGCCATCAGCACCATGGTCTCGATCCTGCGCAGGGCATCACGGGGGCCGTTGGAGTGCACAGTGGTCATTGAGCCGTCATGGCCGGTGTTCATTGCCTGGAGCATGTCCAGGGCTTCGCCGCCGCGGCACTCGCCGACGACAATGCGGTCAGGGCGCATGCGCAGGGCGTTGATCACCAGTTGGCGGATGGTGATCTCGCCTTTGCCCTCGATGTTGGGCGGGCGTTTTTCGAGCCGGACAACATGTTCCTGCGACAATTGCAGCTCGGCTGTGTCTTCAATGGTGATCACGCGTTCCCCTTCGGGGATGAAGGATGAAAGCACGTTCAAAAGCGTGGTTTTACCGGTGCCTGTACCACCGGAAACAACCATGTTAACCCTGGCTTCCACACACCCTTGTAAGAATTTCACGAGCTGGGCAGACATGGTGAGGTTAGCGATCAGGTCTTGCGCTGTGAACGGCCGTGTGGCAAACTTGCGGATGGTGAGGACCGGCCCGCTCAACGAGAGGGGCGGAATGGTCGCATTGACGCGGTAACCATTGGGCAAGCGCGCATCAACCATGGGTGAGGCTTCATCCACTCGGCGCCCAATCGGTGAAACAATGCGGTCGATCACCCTCATCAAGTGGGCATCGTCCTCGAATTTCACCTGGGAAGGTTCGATCAGGCCGAAGCGTTCCACGTAGATCTGATCATGGCCGTTTACCATGATTTCAGTGATATCGGGGTCGCGCAAGAGGGGTTCAATGGGTCCGTAACCCAAGATATCCGCAACTACCCAGTCCAGCATTTGCTGCCTGATGGCGTGGTTATAGAGGATATTCTCTTCTTCCAGAACCGTGTTGTAACAATTTTCCACTTTTATCCTCAACTGCTCGGGGTCTTTGGCAGCGTTTTTGTTGTGGTCATTGTTGTTTGCCAGCATTAACTTTTGCACGGAATCCCGTATCAAACTGAAATCATTTTCGAGTTCGGGCAAGCGAGCCTGGCTTTGCTGAACCAGTGTGGGCGTTTCTCTTCGCATTGCGGGTCGATTAGTAAACATGTGGTACTCCTTCGGTCTATATTACTGTGTTCAGATTAGATCATTCTAATCGGCGATGGTGGGAACAAGAAGGGTTTGTCCTCGATTAATTACCATTTCGTTCGGAAGCTGGTTCGCTTCGATAACCAGATCCATTGTGGAACCATTATGGTTGGCAAACAATGCCAGGGTAGCACCATTACGGATTTCGAATTCGGATGATATGAAGATTGCGTCAATGCCATCGAGCACATTTTTGAAAGTGCGAAATGCGTCTTCATAGGCTTCGTTAGCGACTGCGTTTTCTGCAGCAGTTAAGTTTATAGAGAGAGAGGGTAAGTTTTGAACCCTCAATTGGGTCTGAATGGCGTTGAGCGCATATTGGTAGTAGGATACGGCATTTTCATAGTCGCCTGTCTGGCCCAGGATGTCACCCATCAGAACCTGGGTTTGGAAAAGGTTTAACAAGCGCTGATCATTGCCCCACACCAGGAACTCGGCTTCTTCGAGGTACCCGAGTGCGTCCGGGTAAATGCTGGTGGCATAATAGCGTTTTGCCAGGGCATAATAGGCTTCATAGAGCAGGATGAGGGCATTCCCCCCAGCAAAATTGGGGTTATCAGCGACGAGTGGGTCTAAGCTCTCGATGGTTTCTAACCACTCCTTGCTGACAAAATGGCCAAATCCCGTCTGGTAAGTTTCTGCTAACCTTAATTCCTGGCTTAATTGGCTATCGGTTGGTTTGATCTCGGATGCTTTTCTGAGCAGAGATACAGCCCTGATGACGGTTGTTTGGGTCTGGTCGCTCGATTGTAAATAGTCCCGAGCGAATTGTGTTAATTTCAGAACAAGCAGGTCCTGGCTGACTTCTTGGAGGTTCCCGCGTTCGGTGATAAAGGCCTTGTCCTGCGGGATTAATGCGAGTGCTTTGCGATAATACCCTTCTGCGGATTCAATCTCCTGGACAGTAGCGTTTTCCTGTTCGAGTAAGTTGATGATCTGATTCAGGTAACTGTTGACTAGTTGCTCTTTCATCAGTGTGTTGTCAACCCTCGGGTCCAAACTTAGGACATTCTCGTAGGCAGTGATCGCCGCCTGCCAACGTTTTGCCTGGAAGGCCGCTTCACCCTCTTGCAGGTATTGTGCAATTTGCTGGGCGTTATCAATTGCGGTGATTTGCTTGTTAACGTCCCACAAGCCGGGTCTCTCTTCTTCGATGGCCACAAAAATTTCCCGGGCTTCATCAAACTTGCCTTCAGAGACCAAATTAAGCCCGGCTTGATACTGCACTTCCCATTGCAGCAATTCATCTGCCCGCGCGGTCAGATCGGAAAGGCCAGCAAAATTGGGGTCGATCTCCCTGATTTTCTCAATGATCTCAACGGCCGGTTGAGGTTGGCCTCCGAGCAGGAGCTGGTCGGCCTGCTGGTAGAATGAATTCAACTGGGTGGTATCTTGAGGTGGGGGTGCCAGTTCCGGCATTTCAACATCGCGGATAAAGAAAATCAACGTGAAGAAGAAAGCAATTAGCACAATCAGGGTGCCGACGATGGCAAATACACTCAATTTGAGGGTCGCTGTTCGCTTGACGCGCTTTTCACCAGCCCTCATCGAAGCCCTCATGGCGGATACGCCCAGTTTCATTTGCAGTTCTTCTCTGAAATTCTTCAACTGCGGATGATTTGGGTATCGATCCTCCAGCTGATCGAGTATATTTTTGCAGGCGTCAAATTCTGCCTGCTGATAATGCTCAAGCAGTTTGATGTAATCAGGATCACTTGACAATTCGCCAGCGTACCGGATGCGATCCTCGGTCTCTTCTGCCCCTGGCGGACCTGTTTCGGATTTTTCATATTCGGGTGTTGGTGAAGTAGTCATATGGACTCTTTAAGGGCTAAAGGTCTGATATTTTTAAAAAATATTCAAGAGGATAGGAATGGCCGGGCCAAGGATCACTGCAAGCATCGCCGGGAAGATGAACAACGCCACAGGCAGGATCATCTTACCGGGAAGTTTGTTGGCGATCTCACGCGCTCTGAGCTGGCGCAAGATCCGCATCTGTTCAGCCTGGCTGTGCAGTACAGCCGCATAGCTCATGCCGATTTTTTCAGCCTGGACGATGGTGGCGATAAAGCGGGTCAGGTCGTCGACATCCAGCCGGTCACTCATGTTGCGCAATGCCTCTGAGCGGGGGATGCCCATTTCCATCTCGCGGGTGACCCTTCTCAGCTCATTACCCAATTCGGTTTCCCAATAGCCGCTGATCCTCTGGAGCGATTGATCGAAACCCAGGCCAGCACTGGCGCACACCGAGAGCATGTCCAGTGCATCTGGCAACCCGTGCTGGATCTCGTCCTGCCGCTCGCGCATCTTTCCTTTGAGCCAATAAGTGGGCAATAACCAGGTGATGATGATCAATAAGGCGCCGAGGGCAACTGAGGTCAGGTCTATGCTGCTGAGGTCTCGGTTTACCAGGTATGCAAGAATAACGCCACCCATCAACACGAGGATGCGGATGGCAAAAAAGCTGGTGGCGTGCATTTTGCCCGGGTTCCCTGCCACTGTCAGCTGTTGTTCGATATCTGCCAGCATCGTTTGGGGCGCAAACCTGCTCAGGAAACCGCCGATTTTCTTAAACCCGCTACCAATCGTCCGGTTGAACAATGATCCGCTGATCTCCCGTGGGACGATGGGGCTGGATTTCGGGTCATCGCGGGTGCGATATTCCGTGGTCACAAAAGTGTCAATCCGGGTGGCGATCCTCCGCCCGCGCTTGAGCCAGGTGACCATGCCGTAAATAGCTAAAACCAATCCAAGCACGGCGAGGAGCCCGCCAAGGATAAGGTAAACGAGATTCAAATCTAATAGATCAACATTCATTTTTCCAATCCTTCCTTTAGACTTTGATCTTTACGATTTGCCGGATCCAAACGTTGCCGATGATCACACCCAAAAAAGCGATCACAAAAATGATCTGGGTGATAATGGAGGTCGTGACCGTGTCAAAAAAGCTGGGGTTGATAATAAAAATAGCAATACCGGCAAAAAATGGCATCAGGCTCAGAAAGTTGCCCACATAGCGGGCATAGGACGTCAGGGAGCGGATCTCCCCCATGAGCTGCAAACGGTCGCGGATGGTGGTGATGGTCGCTTCCAATACCGTTGAGAGGTTGCCGCCGACCTGGGCGTTAATGATGATGGCCGTCACCACGATCTGCAGGTCGTCGTTATCCATCCTTTCCGCCAGGTTGAGCAGTGCCCCTTCCATACTGATCCCCAGGCGAATTTCTCGTAAGACTCGCCCAAATTCTTCCGATGCGGGGGCGGGGACTTCATCGACCGCCAGGTCGAGGGCTTGCATGAGGCTATAGCCTGCCTGGACGGCCCCCTGGATCAGTACCAGCACATCCAAAAGCTGGTTATGAAATTTTTTCTGGCGCTGGGCAATGGCTCTGTCGAGCATGATGGGCGGTAGCATCAGGGCAACTGCGCCCAGAAAGATGCCTCCCAGGATATTGCCGGGAATTTGCCAGCCCAGCAAAAAGCCTGCTGCGATGGCCAGCACACGCAGGATGATGTATTCCGTATCGGTGACTGCCCAATAAGCGCTGGAGAGTTTGATTTGCAGATTTTCGGATGACAATATGCCCAGGGAGCGGTTGATCCAATCCCTTAATTTGCCGATATCCCGGTTTGTGAGAACCAAGATCTCCCGCTGATGGGCTGTGTGTTCCTCTTCCACAATGGGAGAGACGAACCTGGCCAGCCTTTCCTGCTGGCGAGAAGCTGGCCCTCTCCGGTAGACCCAAAATCCTACCAGGACGACACCCACCGCACTGACCAGGAACACTGCTAAAAGAATCAGGGTTAACAGGTCAAGACTCATCGGGTGCCTCGCTTAAACCGGTAATTATGAAGTTGTAATGGTTTATGCACGCTCAGTATGCTGTACACTTTGCCCTTGTTTTCCATTAATCTGATTTGGTTGCATTCAACAAGTCTTTAGTCAATTTTTGATAGGCTTTGCTAATGCGATGATGCGGCTTTTTCATCAAGATGGGCACCCCCTCATTCAGGCTGCTTAAAGCCAGCTCGTCATCTGCGGGGATCGTGGCAAAGATCTCCATCTTGAGGATCCCTTCGATCTCGTTACTTTTTACATCTGCTTTTCTGCCTGCCTGGTTGACGACAAGCAGCATTTTCTCTTTCGGGTACGAAAGGGAAGCCGAGATCTCCATGAACAGCCCAATATCCCGCATGGAGGCCAGGTCCGGGTTGAAAACCAGCAGGATCTTATCGGACGCATCCAGGTAGGTGACCGAGTTTTCGTCCAGGTGATTCCCGGCGTCAATCACAATGTGGGGATAAACCTGCTGTAAGCTCTGAATGACCTTGAACAGGTCCTCGGGGCGGATGCCCTGGGCCTGGGCAATGGAATTGGGGCTGGGCAGGACGTGGATACCGGAGACATGTTCAACCACCACCTGATCGATCAGGCGCTGGTCGAGCATGCCGGCATGTGCAATCAGGTCGGTGATCGAATTGGCGGTGCGCAGATTCAGGTAGAGCGCAGCATGACCAAACAAATGCTTCCCGTCGATCAGCAGCACATCCTCTTTGAGGGTTTTATGCAGGCTGATGGCCAGGTTTGTGGCGATGGTAGTGGTGCCTGCGCCACCTTTGGGGCTGAAGATCGTGTAGGTGCGCCGGACTTTGTCTTGGTCCTCTTCGGCGGCTTCGCCGGCGGGATGCGCCTGGTTGCGCTCCTTGAGCTCCATGACACGTTTGATGGTGATGATCAGTTTGTCTGCCGGGAAGGGATACTTGATGAACGCTCGAGCCCCGGAGAGCACAACCCGGTCTGATTGATCCATGTTGGCTTCGGACAGGATGGCCACCAGGGAACTGGCGGGAAATTCCGCAGCGATTTTATCGACCAGATTCAACGGCTGCTTCTGGAAGTCGTAATCCAGCAAGATCACGGCTGGGCGGGTGCGGGCGATGACCGAGAAGAGAATCCCCGGGGTCAGCTCCTGTTCGACCAGGGAAAAACCTGGCTCGCTGGCCAGTGCAGTGCGGGTGGCAGCGATCAGCTCCTGGTTTGTAGAGACGAGCAGTACCGCTGCTGGTGGGTTAGATGTCGGCATAGGATTGTTTTTCCTCTCCTTGTGATGTTTTATGGCAAGATCTCCAGCCCGTAAAACTCGATGATGAATTCTTCGGTGACCGGCGTGAGCTCAAACTGGACCGTGGACGTGGGGGCCCTGAGGACGATATCAAAGATCGCCCCCGTATCCTTGAGGTGTTTCAAGATCAAGGCGTCCTGGGGGTTGAGCGCCAGCAGGTAAGCCCGAATGCGGGTGATGCGTTGCGGGGCTCCCTGCGCCGTCTGACCGGGCAGCAGGTTGGGTTCGGGTTCTTCCTCTTCCATCACTTCCACCACCAGGGCGGTCACATCGACGCGCTGCATGGTGTCCACCGTGAAGGTGCGTGTGACCGTCTCGGGCTCCTCGCCTGCGGCTGTGTCCACTTCTTCGCCGGTTTCAACCTCCTGGACAAACGAGGCGAAGATATCGACGATGTCGCCACGCTGAACCATGTTTTCTACACTCATGAGGTCATTGGCAGGGAAGGCCAGCAGGACATGCTCGTCGCTGAGGATGAAACTGAGGTCCTGGTTGTTGTTGGTCGGATCGGCCAGGTTGTGAGAAAGGACCATCTGCCCCTGGACGAGGTCGGACTTGATGATCTTACCGACGGCGCTATCCAGGGTCGCGATGGCGGTGCGGGGGGCCATTTCGATCGGCACAGTGGCCAGTTCGAGGTCGCCTTCGGCAAGGCGATCGCCCAGGAAGAGATCACGCGTCACGACCACCACATCGGTGGTGATGATCTCTTCTTCAGCGGCCTCCATTGTGGCTGGCGTTTGCCCAGCCTGGAAGGATTGGATCAGCAAGAAGCTGGCAAACACACCGATGGCCACGAGGACCACGCCAGCGAGAATGATGAGGACTGCTTTGGTTTTGTTGGACAATGAAGACCTCCTGATTTTTTAAGTCGTTACTTTGAAAGTGAGATGGTGCAATTGCCTAGATTAATTTCACAAGCGTTGGTTGGGTCCAGGCTTAAGTCATCATAATCAGTAATGAAAAAACCTTCAAGCACAGGGACATTGTCTTTCATATCAGGATTTATGGTTTGTGCATACCGGTAACCAGGACAGTTACCACTTTTTGAAACACACGAGATATAAAAGGGCTGGAAGGCAACGATGTGATACCACAAGCTTCCACCGCTCTTCATATCAAATCTGTCTGTTCCTGTGAATGCAGGCCATGGAGGATCAGCGTGGGCAGCAGCGATACAATCAGGATTAGTATCTGGTTTTGATGGACAAATTTCATTGTAGACTGGAACCAGTACCACAGCACCGGACCAGCCAACATCTTCCATTTTATTTATTGCAGAGCCCACACCGGATTGTGCTGTGAGCCAAACGTGAGGCTGGAGTGTTATTGGCGGGGTTGTATCTGATGTAATCCATTGGTTAATATTGCTGGTACTGCTCGTCAGGTATATCAAGCCACGGTCACCACCCAATTGGAGATCTTTTTTTCCATCTCCGTCCAGGTCACAGATATAACCTGTGCCACTGTCCTCAACGCAGAGTTTGTCACCATCAAAAAGAATATAGATCTGACTTGGAGGTACTGGAAGGGTTTCACCTTCTGCGGGTTTTGGATCTCTGACAATGCTAGTGCCGTCTGAGTGCATTCGGTATTCTTCTACATTCCCGTGGAAATCTGCGATGTTAAGTCTTGAGATGGTGCCATTTATTAAGGGTTTTATCGTTGACCAATCCAAAGTTTGCATCTGGCACCCATATTCGGGATTGAAAGGTTTTCCCTCCTCAGGTGGCCAGCATCGCCAGGTTACAGGAACAACACCGTGACCCCTAGGGCCACTGCATCCCGAAGTAGCCTCAGCATAAGCCGACAGCATTTCTACGCCAAAGATCCGCGCAAAGAATGAATCTGTCTGGACCTCGGCGCCAACAGTCACGCCTTCCTGTCCAATATTTACGCTAAGCGAGTCAGGGTCAGCACCGTTATTCGTGGCATAAGATGTTGCTGCCGCTATTACTGGATTTTCTTCTTCTTCATAGCCAGGACAAAGGCCAGTACAAAGGCATTGCGCGCCAGCCAGGGCGCCTGCGTCAGCAGCTGCCTGGGCTGTTCTGCGATTGGATATGACGGCACCACCATCCAAAATCAAGGCGACCATAGCGATGATCGCAAACATCATCAGCACGACCAGGGGAATCACCTGGCCTATTTCCAGATTTTGAAAAAATTTATTTTTTCTCATATCAGCCTCAGTTTATGATATAGGTTTGGCTATTGGTGTTTTTAACATCACTGACTCGACTCGCATACTTATGTTGTTAATGAGATTCAGACCCGGTAAGAGGGGCTGAAATAAATACACTATTTCAACTTGCACAGTTGGCTCGTTATATGCATTTTGTGCGTGATAGATTGTTATGGTGGTTCGAGTGCTATCTAACAATTCAGGGAGATTGAACAATTTATCTTGAATTTCTGCACAAGTTACCTGGTTGGCAGTTGATGCGGCGGATGTGCAGGTTATGGTCTGGGTATCCTCGTAAATATTTGCGCAGTTATTCTCAAATCGCAAATCACAATCTGGCTGAACAATGGCGACTCGCGTGCCCTCCCTGGCCGCATTGTTGAGAACTGCATAGTAGAAAACCGCCCGGCCAATTTCAAACAAGGCCATCACAATGACCAATAAAACCGGCAGCAACAGTGCGAATTCAACCAGCGACTGGCCTGAGGTGTTCTTTGAAGTTTTCATTGCACCATCATCTCCACAGTTGAACTGAGGGTGAAATTTTCATACCCTCCCGTTATTGCAAACACATTACCCAAAACCCTTAATATCAACAAGTCCTCGACTGTTGAATTTACGGTTACCTCAATTTTGCTGAAAGAACCTGTTCCGGTGGCAAAGAAGGTGACATTATCAATAGCAACCCCTGAATTTGCAGCTTCTGCACGGGCAGCCATTTCTGCTCTGGACCGCAATGTGGTCAGGTCGGTGCTTGATGGGTTCGTGGCATAGTAATACGCGCCTTCACGAGCTGCATTGGTAACCACAATTTTTGTGAAGAACAAGCGCCCGATCTCGATGGCAGAAATGATCAGCACCAGCAGCAAGGGCAGCACCAGCGCAAATTCAATCAGCGCCTGGCCGGAAGGGCGCTTGGTTGTGTTTCGGTACTTAATTTTTTTGCAGGTCATGGCTCTCCTCTTTCCCCCCAGCCTGGGTGTTGTGTGGCGAGTAGCTGGCTGCTGCAACGTTCGTTGGAGCGGCTACCGGTCAATGATGACCGTCACCACGGGTGGGGGAAATGATTTTCCACGATGGTCAGTTTTTAATCTTATCCTTAATCTTGCCTATATTATACACATCTACAGACAATATTTCAAGATGTTTCTTTGACAAATGTTACGGCAAAGTAGTAATGTCC
>DHHJ01000016.1 GCA_002403205.1 Anaerolineaceae bacterium UBA4775 | reverse complement strand
CAACGACCCGTAACCAGGGTCGTTTTTGTTTTGGGAGTAATTTTAAATCCCTCAAGGTCTGTGTGTGAAAACCGGGGCCATGGTCCCCGTGGGGGCACCACAACGACTCTGACATGGAGTCGTTTTTTTACCTCTCTCTGTCCTCAAAAGGGAGTGGGTATTAAAACCGGGGCCATGGTCCCCGTGGGGGTAAAAAACGGCCCGAATCGAGGGTCGTTTTTGTTAATGTGCTCATGAGCAGGAGTTGGGGGTTATGCATCCTATTTTTGCATGATTGGGGTAATCGAGTTGATTTCTCTTAAGGTCAACAAGGGTGATCAGTTTACAAACTGGGCCTGCTTTTTAACCGGACTAATTTTTCGGGTGGGCGATAACTTAAAAATCCAATCCAATTTGATGAGATTTCCTCCCCCTGATAATCCTTTGGGGTAGAATGATGACGATTTTATTGTTGACCGCAGAGCCTTTTTATGAACGATTGTAAACTGATCCCCGCCAGGCGTGTTGAAACTGAACTGATAGACCGCAATTCGCGCTTTATCACCAATGCTGCGCCTGCGTTCAGCGTGACACAGGCTCAGGAATTCATTGCCTGGATTAAGGATAAGTATCCCGATGCAACCCATCACGTCCGGGTATATCTGATTGGCCATGGCAGTGCCACTATTGCCCATTGCTCCGATGACGGCGAGCCGTCCGGGACTGCAGGGCGGCCGGCGTTGGCGGTGCTGCAGGGGAGCGGGTTGGGTGATATTGCTGTGGTGATCACGCGCTATTACGGCGGCACGAAACTCGGCACGGGGGGGTTGGTGAGGGCATACAGTGACAGCATGCGCAAGGTGCTTGATGCGCTGCCACTCGCCAAGAAAGTGGCCACGACGACCCTGATGTTTGTGGTGCCCTATGCTTTATTTGAATCCACGAAACTGATGGTCAGCAATCATGATGGGGTCATGGTCGACCAGATCTTCGGCGCCGATGTGACCCTGACGGTGCGACTGATCAACAAACACCTGGACTCCTTCAAAGAGCGCATGGTCACGTTGACCAAGGGTGCAGTGGAATTCATCATGATTGAGGAGCGTGAAAATACGATCATGCCCTTAAGGAATCGCAAGCATTGAGAATCAATGCTTGCGATGGTTTTTTAGGTGGGAAAGATTTTAGAGTTTTTCTTGGACGGTATACAGACGTTTATATAACCCTTCTTGTTTGATCAGTCCATCGTGCTTGCCTTGTTCGACGATTGAGTCGCCCTTGAGGACCACGATTTTGTCGGCATTGCGGATGGTTGAAAGACGATGGGCAATGATAACCGTTGTTCGTCCTTCCATCAGACGTTCCAGTGCCTGCTGAATGAGGAGTTCGGTTTCCGTATCCACAGAGGATGTGGCTTCGTCAAGGATCAGGACCGGTGCATTCTTCAGCACCGCACGGGCGATGGAAATGCGCTGACGCTGTCCACCCGAAAGCTTCACACCTCTTTCGCCGATGATCGTATCAAAGCCTTCAGGCAGGTCTTTGATGAACTCGTAGGCGTTTGAGACTTTGGCGGCTTCAATGATTTCCTCTTCGCTCGCCTTGGGATTACCAAACAGGATGTTATCCCGCACAGTGCCGTGGAAGAGGAACACGTCCTGAAGGACGATGCTGATGTTTTGGCGCAGCTTTTCGACATCGATGTCCCTTATGTCGATTCCGTCGAGTTTGATTGACCCGGACTTCACATCGTAAAAGCGTGGCAGCAAACTGACCAGGGTTGATTTGCCGACACCGGTTGGCCCTACCAGCGCCACCACATGGGAAGCGGGGATATCGAGGGAGATGTCCCTGAGGACAATTTCCTTGTCGGTGTAACTGAAGCTGACGTTCTCAAGGGAAATGTGCCCTCTGATCCGGTCGGGAAGCGGGGTTGGGTCACTTGGCTCGGTGACATCCGGAAATTCCCTGAGGAGTTCCTCCACCCTGTCAAAACCGGCTAATGCTTCTTGCACCTGCTCCCAGGACATGCCCAGGGCGCGGATAGGCTGGTAGAACATTTCAAGGTAGAGGAAAAAAGCGACCAGGTCCGCAACGGACAAGGTCCCGCGCAATGCCATCTGGCCGCCGAAGAAGATCACCACAAGCTGCCCGATGGAAGTTGAAAAGTCGATGAAGGGTTGGAAAATGGCCATCAGCCGCAAGGCGGTCAGTAAAGACACTCGGTAACGTTCAATGCCCATTTCAACCCGCTCGAGCTGTTCACTTTCACGGTTGAAGGCTTTGATCTCGCGGATGCCAGAGATGCTGTCGTTGAGCACCGCGTTCAGATCGCCGACTTCCTTCTGGCGTCGGCGAAAAGCTGGCCTGACAACTTTTGAAAACCCGATCAGCGAGAGGATCACCAGGGGGATGGGTGCCATACTGTACAGGGTCAGCTGCCAGTTTATGCTCGAGAGCACAATTGTGATCGCGACAAAGGTGAGCAGGTTGACGATCACATCAGGGACGGCGTGTGAAATCATCCTTTCAAACAGATCTGTATCGTTCACCACTCGCGACATCAACTGACCGGTCTGCTTATCTTCATAAAAACGCAAGGAGAGCTTCTGCATGTGTTCGTAGACATACCGGCGCGCATCTGAAACAACCCCCCATCCGGCAATGTGCGCCATATAACTGCGCATGAACTGCATCACGCCGCGCGCTAAAAAGGTGACCAATGCAATCAACGTCAAGCGACTGACGGTGTTCATGGTCTCCTGGGTTAGTTGTTGCTCGGTGACGAGCTCGATCAGGGTGCGGATCAACCAGGGGATGACCAATTGAGCGCCAACGAGCACCAGCATGCTGACAACGGTGATCGTCAGTGCCCAGGCATATTTTTTGGCAAAACGTAAGAGTAATTTCATAGCACAGGAATTATACACCCTGATGTTGTTAATTCCAAGTTAATCGATAAAATTACGATTTCATTCAATTTAAACAGCTGATTTCTGAAAAATTCTCTAAACAGAACCGGGTAATTTTCACAATAATCTCATAAGGAGCACCGTAATCCCTTCACTGGCAAGTGGAGACAACGATGGCTGATTGTGAGTGCTGAAAGTGCAGGGAAAATGAAAAAACCGCTTGTGCGGGCGGTTTTTTCATTGAGGGAGAGAAAAATATGGAGGTTGTGAAAGGTTAGTCTTATAACAAGACAAATCTTATCTAAATAATACAGTATTATCCTGACCTTGTCAAGCCTTTGATCAGATTCTCTCCAGGAAGGTTGTGATTTGTTGAATCGTTGCCATCGCTACCTGTTTGCAAGGTAAAGACGATCCATTGCTTCGATCAGGCTAGGAATTACTCACCAAGCGCAAACACATGAAAGGGGTCACCAGCATGGTTGACCACTTGTGTGGTGGCTGATGCTACCATCAGCATGACAGCGGGTGTCTCTTCGCTGGGATTCTTCAACAGTGTGCCTTTGTAACTGGCCAGATGTGCTGTATCTCCCTGGCCAAGGTGAAGCGGTTTTTGATTGGGCAGATGGATTTCAAGGTCACCCTCTTTAACATAAATGAAAGTTTCGCCTTTTTGAAGCCGAATTTCCTGCTGAATGCCTGGGGGTATGTGGGTTAGAAAAGCCCGGAAGGAGAGATTGTCATCAGAAGAGAGCAGGAAGAAGGTGGGCTTGGTGGCCATGCCCGGTGCGCTGGCTGAGTTTAATTGTTCCTTGGGCACTATGTGGGCGTCTTCCTCTTCGATATCCTGGAAGATTTGGAACAGACGAACGTCATAAAAGTTGGCCAGCTTGTGGAGGTTTTCCACAGAGATCGATGCTTTATCCCTTTCAATCAAGGAGATAAATGAGATGGAAAGGTCTGCACCTTCTGCGACTTCATTGAGTTTGTAGCCTTTATGGTGACGTAATTCTCTGAGTTTTTGTCCTAATGTAGACATTTTTTTACTCCTTTCATACTATTTGTATGATTTTACCTTTAAAATCAACAAATTTGAATAGCGTTTTACCATAATGTAAAAGGTTAACATTTGGTGATTTCTGGTGTGTGCCAGTATTCAATGTTAAAATAAATTTGTGCTGTTTTGAGAGGACCTGATGACGATTGATGAGGAAAGACCCAGCCCAACGATTGAAGACTACCTCGGTGTGATCTACACCCTGGCCCGTGACGGCGAGCGCGTGATCGGTGCGCGGCTGGCCGAGTCTTTGGATGTTTCACCGCCGACTGTGACAGCCACACTGCGGCGAATGGCGCGTGATGGATGGATCATCCTGGGGAAAGATAAGGAAATCATGCTGACTGAACAAGGTCAGGGAATGGCGATGAGCGTGATCCGAAGGCATATGTTGACCGAATGGATGCTCTCACGGGTGCTGAAGCTACCCTTATCTGAGCTACACAGAGAAGCCCATCAGATCGAGCACACCCTTTCATCCGACGTGGCAGAACGCCTGCAATCTGAAATGGAAGACCCCCGCTTGTGCCCGCACGGCAATCCGATGCCGGGCTTTGAGGGCGATGTCAGTCAATGGCAGCCTCTCAATCAGGTTGCTGCTGGCAGCGAGGTGATTTTGCAGCGCATCCATGAACACCTGGAAGGCCAATATGAACAGCTCTCCTTTTTGGAAGCCAACGGGCTGGAGCCAGGTGCCCACATCTGCGTTGAGGAAGTGCTTCCCTTCAATGAAACGATGCAGATGCGGGTTAAGGGCCACCAGGTTGTACTCGGGTTAGGTCTGGCAGGATTACTGTTTGTTGAGCGGCTGACCAGCAGGGATAAGCTGGCTTGATGCGTGGTTGCCAATTCCATTTACCCAGGCAGACCATCAATTGTGCGGAGATGTATGCATAAACCCAAAATTACCCTGTTTGACCTGACTGACCCCCAACACAGGACCGCTGCGGATCTCTTCGAGGGGGTACGCGACTTGCCGCTGGTCTGCCCGCACACCCACATTGACCCCGGGTTATTTGTTGATTCGGGGGTGCGCTTACCAGACCCAGCCACATTATTTGTCACCAGCGACCATTATGTCCTGCGCATGCTGATCTCGCAGGGCATGTCCTTTGAGGAGTTAGGCCTATCGCCTGGAGGATTTGAAAGGTCGACCGCCGAACCGCGTGCAATCTGGCAGGTTTTTTGCGAACATTTTTCGATATTTGACGGCACGCCATCTGGATTGTGGATCGAAAACAGTCTGGCGATGGTATTTGGCATAGAGGAAAAGCCAAATGCCCATAACGCCGATGCTTTGTTTACCACAATTCAGACCGCACTGAGCAGCGAACGGTATTCACCACACGCGCTTTTTGAGCGTTTTAATATTGATGTCTTGTGCACCACGGACCTTGCCGAGGGAGGGCTTGAACCACACCGTGAACTGCAAGTGAACGGTTGGGTGCGTAGGATCAGGCCAACCTTCAGGGCAGACAACCTTGTGCACATCGGTGTACCTGGGTGGCGTGACCACCTGGCCGCACTGAGCCAGGTGACCCATCAGGAAATTGGAGATTACCGTTCGTATCTTCAGGCTCTAGAGGTACGCCGGGCTGATTTCCGCTCCTTGGGGGCAGTGGCGAGCGACCTATCGGCGCAGACGGCTTTCACTTGCCGTTTAGCGGAGCGTGAGGTGGAGGGTATCTTTCAGCGTGCGCTTAATGGGACGGCCAGTCCGGGAGACAATCTGCGCTTTAGCGGGCATATGGTATGCGAGCTGGCACGCATGAGCGCTGAGGATGGCCTGGTGATGCAATTCCATGTGGGTGCTTATCGGAATCACAGCCAGGCGGTGTTCAGAGCCTATGGGCCTGACAATGGCTTTGACATGCCAACCCAGGTGGAGTGGACACACAACTTAAAGCCCTTACTGGATGCCTTTGGCATGGACCGACGCTTGCAGTTGATCCTGTTCACATTGGATGAGAGCGGCTATGCCCGTGAACTGGCACCCCTGGCGGGTGCATACCCCGCGGTCAAATTGGGACCGCCCTGGTGGTTCTTTGACAGCCCAAACGGGATGATGCGGTATTTTGAGGCTGTGATGGAGACTGCCGGGTTCGATAATACAGTGGGATTCAATGACGATGCCCGGTCCTTCGTTTCCATCCCTGCCCGGCATGACTTGTGGCGGCGGATGGCGGCGTTATGGCTGGCAAAATTGGTGCATCAGGGGCAACTAAGCAGGGCGGACGGGCACAGGCGGATGGCTGACCTGGCGTACCATCTGGGGAAAAAGGGTTACCGGCTGGGGTGAACCAGCCCCGTCAGTTGTGGGCCTTCACCAGTTGATACAATTTTGGCACCTGGGTGTGCAGCACACGTTCATCGGTGCGCCATACAAAGGTCTGGCCGATGCCCCCGTATTCGAAGGCGACAATCTCTGGCTTTCGCCAATGCCCGGCTCTGATTTCCTCAAGTGCCCACGTAAAAAGCTCCCAATCCTCATCTCCCAGCTCAAAATGATCGGTGAGGATGTTGTTGTGCCGCTTAATGCCCGTGATGTGCATTTCAAGCAGGCGGTCAAGGGGCAGGGCGCGGATGTAGTCCTTTACCCCCACCCCAAGGGTATCTGCAGTGATCCGTGCGTGGGCCAGGTCCAGCAGGAACATACAGCCTGTGTCGTGGATCACCTGGGAAAAGATCGCTGGGTCGGCAGCGGGCTGGATATGGGCATTGGCTTCGGTGTAGGGGTGATGTTCCAGCGCTACTGCCCGAGGTCCCAGGTGCGCCACCATGATGTTGATTTCATCCCGCCAGAGGGTGTTGATGTCTGCCAACGCCTTTGGGCTGGATGTATCGAAATATTGGGAAGTCACCAGGTGGGTGTTGACATGGGGGGTGAAAGTGCTTTCGAGATAGGTCTTGATGCGTGGAAAATTGACCTGGAAGGTGTTGCCCAAACCCACTTCCAGGTCAAAATGAATGGTGATATCGCCAAGCGGACGTGCTTCTTTGAGCATGCCTTCCCAGTCAGGGCATTTGATCAGGTCGACTTGGATAACACCGTTCTTGAGCAGGCGTACCAAAGGCGCAGAGTAATTGACTGCAAATTTCATATTAATTGGGTAAATCGGCCTCGAAAGAGTCACCTGGCTGCCAGGCCGGGACGCAGACCGCCAGAAAGACGAGGTCTTCGTCCCCGGGGTTGGAAATCTGATGCACCTCCATGGGCTCGATCAGGACGGCTTCCCCGGCGTGCAGTTCAAATTGGCTTTGATTGATGTGCAGTGCACCCCGGCCAGCGAGAATCAGGTAGGATTCTTGGCTGTGTTTATGAAAATGGGGGTCTGCGCCTTTCCCCGGGGGTATCACGATCCTGGCCAGGCTGTGGCTGCTGGCGCCGCCGGCCTGGATGCCCAGCAGTTCCTGGACAGATTCTCCGCTTAGGTTATGGATGAGGGGTGGGTAATCTGGTTTTTTGATGGTGATCATTGGCTATGTGCGTTACGATTGCTCCGTGATGGTTCGAAATTGCTCGTACATTTCCTGAACGGTGAGGATGCTTTTGCTGAACCCATATGTTGAGACGGCCTGGGCAAATTGGGTAATTTGCGGGGGTTCGATATAGGTTTGTGCAAGCACCTCTGGCTGGCGGAAAACTTCCTGGGGTGAGCCATCTGCGATGACCTTGCCCAACCCCATCACCACGACACGGCGCGCGTAACGCGCCACGATGGGCATATCATGGGTGGTGATGATCGTGTGGCCGTTTTCTTCGTTGAGCTTGGTCAGGAAGTTCATGATCTCGATGGATTGTTTGTAATCCTGCCCGGTCGCTGGCTCATCCACGATAATCACTTTGGGTCTCAAAGCCAGGATGGAAGCGATTGCGACACGCTGGCGGAGACCTTAACCGATCACTTTTCGCCTTCCTGAACAGTCCAAATTTGTTCAGCAGTCAATTCTCCTTTTTTCCGGTTCCTTCGGACATAATGAATTACTCCTGTCTAACGATAAATAGATATGATTTGGACGTTTCCACCCAATTATATCGTACCAAACCACTAAATTCCAAGAAAAACAGGGTATTGATGCGCTCATCCACCAAGGTGAAGGAATGGTTTCTAATTCAATTCCTAACATGAACATGGGAATCAAAAAGATCATATCGCTATGATTGCAGTTGCGATATGATCTTTACGTGTTTTATCTAACCTGTGGGTTTTATTCGATTAAGCTTCGGTTTGTGTTCTTTCCGCCGGGGTAAAGATATCGTATTGAGCCTCGAGCTCCTGGCGGAACTGCCTGGTGTAGAGGTTGTAATACTTGCCTTTCTGGTTGATCAGCTCCTGGTGGGTGCCCATCTCCTGAATTTGGCCATCTTCAATGACGATGATCTTATCCGCACGTTTGATGGTGGACAGGCGGTGTGCGATGACAAAGCTGGTCCGGCCTTGCATCAACCGGTCCATGCCGCGTTGGATCAGGGCTTCTGTGAGTGTGTCCACCGAACTGGTGGCTTCGTCCATAATGAACAGTTCGGGCTGTGCCAGGATGGCGCGGGCAATGCTGATGAGCTGTTTCTGCCCAACGGAGAGCAAGTTGCCGCTTTCGCCAACGTCTTGATCATATTGCTCGTCAAACTGCATGATAAACTCATGTGCGCCGGCCAGTTTGGCGGCCTGTTCAATTTCCGCATCGGTGGCGTTTAACCTACCATAGCGAATATTTTCCCTCACGGACCCTGAAAAGAGGTGCGGAGTCTGCAAAACCATCCCAATGCGAGACTGGATATCCTCAAGTCTCATATCCTGGTAATCCACGCCGTTAAAGTAGATCTTGCCCTGGGTTGGCTCATAGAAGCGGCACAAAAGATTGACAATGGTGGTTTTTCCGCCGCCCGTCGGGCCGACAAGCGCGACCATCTCGCCTTTCTTGACCTCAAAGGTCAGCCCTTTGATGACCGGGTCATTGGCTTCGTAATAAAAGTGCACATCATCAAACTGGATATCGCCTGCAATGGTTTGGGTTTCGACTGTCCGGGAGCGGTTCTTTACATCAGGTTCTGTGTCGATCAGGTTGAAGATCCGCTCTGCTGAAGCGATTGCGTTTTGCATCTGGGCGTAGACGCGGGCCATATCTTGGATTGGCCACATGATGAAGGTGACATAGGACACAAACGCCTGGATGCCACCCACGGTCAATACACCTACCTGGACCTGCATCCCGCCACGCCAGAGGACGATGCCCAGCCCGATCGCGCTGATCACTTGGACGGTGGGCAGGAATAGGGCAGACAGCCAGGCCGCTTTGTAACTGGCCTGGTACATGCCCTCGGTCAATTCGCCGAATTCTTCCAGGTTGTCATCCTCCCGAGAGAGGGCTTTGATGACCCGGACACCGGTGATGCCTTCATTGAACGCGCCGGTGATCTTGGAGTTCATCTTGCGAGACTTGCGGTAGTGGTACAAAATTCTGATTCGGAATCGAAAAGCAACCACGATCATAATGGGCAGCATGAACAGCACGATCAAGGCCAGGTTGGCATTGATCATCAGCATGAACACGGCGGCTGTTGAGATGTTGACGATCGCCCAGGTCACATCGAGGATGCCCCAGGTCATCAAGTCCGCCAGGCGCTCTGTATCAGAAGTCAGGCGTGCCATGATCCAGCCCACCGGAGTTTGGCTGAAATAGGACAGTGAAAGCTGCTGGAGGTGGTTGAACATCTTCTTACGCATATCATAGCGCACGCGTTCGCCTAAAATGCCAGTCAGGTAGATGAACCCGAAGGCCAAAGCGGCCTGGATCAGCATAACCGCACCATAAAGCGTGATTGTGCGCACGATGGCGGCCCGACTTCCGGCAATGATGCCTTCATCAATGATCTGCGCGCCGAGGAAAGTCGTATAGCCATCGATGAACGAGACCAGTCCAATGCAGGTTAAGAAACCCACCACCGTTCGCCAGTGGGGCTTAAGCAGGGAAAGCAAGCGCCGAAGGATCGGTGTGCTCAGCTTTCCATAATCTTGTTCATCAAATTCTTCAAATGTTGACACTTGAAATTTCCTTTTCTAACTCAACTTCGATCCTGGTCTGGATATCAAAGATGTCTTTGTACATGCCGCTGGTCTTCATCAATTCGGCGTGGGTACCTTTTTGAACAATCTCGCCGTTGTCGAATACGAGGATCAGGTCGGCGTCCATCACACTTTGGATGCGGTGGGCGATGATGAAGGTCGTCCGGGATTGCATCAGGTGCTCAAGGGCTCCCCGGATATGCATTTCGGTTTCGGTGTCGACGCTGGAGGTCGAATCATCAAGGATCAGGATGCGTGGGTTTTTCAGCAAAGCCCGGGCAATGGCGACGCGCTGTTTTTGGCCACCTGAAAGGGTCACCCCGCGCTCTCCGACCAGTGTGTCGTAGGCTTTGGGGAATTCCATGATCACATCGTGGATGGCGGCAAACTTGGCGGCCTGGATGATCTCCTCTTCGGTCACTTTTCGATGCACACCGTAGGTGATGTTTTCCCGAATCGTGCGTGAGAACAGGAAGGGTTCCTGTTCGACGATCCCGATTTGTGACCGTAAATATTTGCGTGGATACTGCGTTATGTCGACCCCGTCCAGGGTGATCATCCCGTCAGTGGGGTCGTAAAAACGCGGCAGCAGGTTGACCAGGGTGGTCTTCCCAGAGCCAGTTGAGCCCAGCAGTGCGATCACATCGCCGGAGCGGCAGGTGAAATTGATGTTTTTCAGGATGGGATTGTCCGGTTCGTACTCAAACCACACATCCTTGAAGACAATTTCACCCTGGGCATCACCAGAGGGCTGGTATTTGCCTTCTAAGAGCGGTTCACGTTCTTCTTTAAGCAGTTCAGCCACGCGTTTGTACGAAACCATCCCCGTTGAGGTTTGGACGATCAAGCGGCCCAGGTTACGCATCGGCCAGATGATCCAGATGACCAATGAGACAAAGGCCATGTAGGTGCCAACCGTGATCTCGCCATTGAGGGCCATGATGGCCCCGAAGAAGTATGAGGTCAGCATCTGTGCGCCGCAGATGATATCCGAGATCGGCCAGAAGAGGGAGTGGATCGAAAGCAGGTTCTTGCCCAGCCTAAATTTGCGCCAGTTCTCCTGGTCAAATTTGTAACTCTCAAAACCCTGGCGGGCAAAGGCTTTCACCACGCGCACCCCGGTCAGGTTTTCCTGGAGGCGGTTGCTGAGGGTTGCTTCTTGCTCCTGGTAGGCCTCATAAGCTTTCGAGACGCGAGAGAAGAAGAAGATCGACACGCCGATGATGGCTGGGATGGCGATCACGGAAAGCCAGGCCAGGCGGGTGTTGAGCTGGAGCAGGGCAATGAAGTTGACCACAAACATCAGTATGATGCGCCCAATCCCGATGGCCTGGTCGCCATAAAAGCGGTTGACGGCATCGATATCTGAGGTCGCCCGTGCAATTAGATCGCCGGTTTGGGCTTCGGCATGGTAGGCGTAGGGAAGGCGCTGTAGGTGGTCAAACAGGTAATTGCGCAGGCGGCGTGTGACGCCTTCTGCAGTTTTGGCAGCCATCCACCCTGAGACAAAAGTAAACCCGCCCTGTAAGACGGCCAACCCGATGAACGTCAGGATGATGACCACGAAATTAGTGCCAAAATTGCCGGGAACAACAACATCGTCAATGAAGCGGCGCAATACCAGGTAAATACCTGTGCGAGAGATTGTCGCGATCGCCAGGGCGATCGTGGCGCCTATAAAGAGCCAGCGATACCCTTTCATCATCCGCCACAGGCCGACCATACGATTCTTCGTTATGGTTTGGCTTAAATTCAAGTCATAAAACGTTTTTTCAGACACAAGTACATCTCTCCAGTTCTGACAGGTTCTATTTGCCCATCGTGAGGGCAGAAGATACTGGTAAATCTTAGTAAATCATTATGTCGGCACGCGGGAAACCACCCGCAGCTCCGTTTTTCACGTGGGTGTGAGGTTTGCGTAGGATTGAATTGTTCCCGAGGATAAAAGTTTACCGCGATGTTGCATGATTGTCAATTAATTACTATTGTCTGACCAAGTTAATTTTGACCCAACAGCGGTGAACGGATACAATAATAAACAAAAAGCATGTTAAAGGAGGAGAAATGACACTTAAAGACAAGAAAATATTGGTCTTGGTCGGTCCAGGGTTTGAGGAGCTTGAATTTTACGTACCTGCGATGCGCATGCAGGAAGCTTATGCAGAAGTTGTCGTTGCTGGCGATCAAAAAGGTAAGGTTTATCCTGGTAAACACGGCACCGGGATCGATGCCCGTGCAGATATTGGCTTTGATGAGGTTGACCCAAGCCAGTTTGATGCGGTTATTATCCCGGGAGGGTGGGCACCGGACAAGATCCGCCGATATGATGCGGTCAAGCACATTGTTAAATCAATGTACGAAGACGGGAAGATCATCGGCATGATCTGCCACGCCGGGCTGGTGGGGATCAGTGCTGGGATTGTGGCAGGACATGACGCCATAGGCTCTGAAGGGATCAAGGATGACCTTCTCAATGCAGGTGCCACCTGGCGTGATGAAGCAGCTTTCCGCAGCGGTAATATTGTCTGGGGACGTGTGGTGGCAGATATTCCCGACTTCTGCCGGGAATTGATCCTGTCGCTGGATGAAGCGTGATCTCACACCGCAGATATTTTGTGTCTCAGCATCGTCTGTGAACGAGCTGAGACGGTGGAAACCAACGATAATAAACTTGAACTCAAATGAGACAGTGATGCCCACACGCGGGTGGGCTTTTGTCATGATCGCCTAAAATCTGATCTTATTAAATCCAGTACGTGATCAGCGATCTGGTCTTTTTCGCGGTCGAGGATCAGGCAGTGGGCGGAATCGACCATATGGTAATGATGCTTTATCGATGAGCCGATGTTGCCTAAGATCATTTGGGCCGAATCAGGGGCGATATTGCGATCACGCCCACCTGTAAAGATGGCGACGGGCTGATAGATCTCGCCCAATCTGCGCTGGACGTGTTTCTGGAGTTTATGCAATTCGCTGCCAGCCCTGACCGGGTTGACAAAGTAGCCCTTCCAGGCCAGACCATCATCGACGATTTTCTTGTTTTGATGCTTAATAAATGGCCAGAGCAGGCGTGCTATCCATAAGCCTTGAATTTTAATGGCCGGGGCAAACAGGAATAACCCCGGGATTTCTGGACGCTGATGGGCGAGCTCGAGGGTTAATAACCCACCCATAGACTCGCCGCCAACATACACAGTTTGGCAATTACTGATCAGTGATTGGTAGCAGTGTTTGACTTTCTCCACCCACATGTGCCAGGTGGCACGATTGAGGTCATCCGGATGGGAGCCGTGGCCAGGTAACAGCGGACCTGCCACGGTGTAACCGCTGGTGGTGTGGAGCCTTTGAGCCAGTGGGCGAACTTCAGCCGTTGTGGCAGTGAACCCATGGATCAGCAAGATGCCGGTTGAGTTTCCAGGCCAATAAAAATCGTCACCTTCCAGATGTGGGTTTTTCAGGTTGGGATTATGGTTCATTTTTTAACTCGGTCATGGTTCGTGTGGCAGCAGGCAGGATCGCAATGCGGGCATCTTCAGGGAGCTGGTTGACGATCCAATGGATCAATTCACCGGTTAGATCAGGCTTGCTGGGGGTCAGCTTCCAGCGTTTGACGATTTGTGGGTCCTGGTCTGACACCAGAACGATGTTCAGGCGGACGGCATCCCGGGCGATCAGCATGGCTTTGTGCGGTCCGACTTCGAAATAGCCCGATCGGAAGTGTTTGATAATTGCCTGGTGGGACTTGGCTTCTGCAATATATGCCTCATATGCCCCGCTCCCGGCGCCTTCCGGGCAGGCCGCCAGAAGGACCACCCAGCCGCCATCCCGGGTGATTCGAGCAGCATGTGTGAGCCCTTTTTGGCTCTGGTAGAGGTTGACGTCCTTGGGCGCCCCGCCCGGTGACGCGATCACCAGGTCGTAGGGTGCGGGTAAGCTGACGCCAAATAAACGCCGCACCACCGGGATAGCCGCACGCATCACTGCCCCGGGTTCGCCAAACCAGACGTGAAAGATGTGTTTCTCCTCGTCGAGCACTGTTCCTAAAGAAAACTGAACGCCAGCTTTTCGGCCGATCTCCTCAACGTCCTGGCGCAGTGGATTGATGTGGTAAACGCCGGAACGGGCCTGCGGGTGGGTCAACCGGGCGTGATTGGCCGCGATTGTGTCCCGGCCGGCCAGCCCGATAGCTGCGGTTTTGACGCCGCCTGAATAACCCATAAAATGATGGGGTTCGATATTGCCCACAGAAATCTTCACGTCGCAGTGAAAAAAATCGGCGTTGATGTGAATGGGCGTCTGGTAATTGGTTTTACCAAGGTCAACCAATGGGGACTGATCGCTATCATGTACCACAACCGCATAGCGCTCAAGTATGTCCCGGTCCAGGATGCGTTCCAGCTCGTCTGCGGCCATCGGTGCGTGGGTACCGCTTCCGACGAAAAGGGTGATCTGCTCCGGTTCAAAGCCGAGCATGCCGAGGTGATCCAGTAAGGGGTACAGGGGGTTCGGTTTGGGAACCGGGCGGGTTTTATCATTGATGGCAATGCCCACGGTGTGGGCATCTTTGAATGCAGGCCAATCGAGGTTGCCAATGGGATGGGCGATCGCTTCTGCTACAGCGGCATCTGGCTGGGGTTGTAAGCCTTCTGTTCCCGGGAGAAGCAGATCGATTTTGTGTGAATCGGGCACTTCGAAGACGATCTGCCCGTGACCATAGGGGAGGGTGTACGCTGTCATGTGGTTACTCCGATTTCCTGAAGATGAGCCAATGATCCGGGGGCTGTTTCGCCTGACAAACCAGAGCGGGTCAGCCCGTGCTGATGTCCGACGCCTTTATTATAACCCTGCGGCGGGCGCTCATCGGAAGAATTCTGCCAAAATGTGTGATAAATCCACATCTGGGGTCGCAAAAAAGGCTGCTTTAAAGTCTTCTGCAGAGCGCACTTTGCCAGCACCAGATTGGGCGTGGCGTTGCATGCCCTCAAAAAAGGCTGCTTCACCGAGCTCGTCCCTCCAGGCTTGCATGAATTGTGCTCCCAGCAAATAAACCGCGTTGATATAGGGCCGATATTGGCTGTGCTCATAAATGGTAGCATTCACCGCTCCCTCTGGCTGGTGGGTCATCACCCGAAAATCCCACCACCATCCAACCAGCTCGGGATGGTGCCTTTCGTAAAATAAAAGCTCGCTGTAAGTGGCCAATGCCTCGTCCAGCCAGGGCTCTTGCGCCTGGTCGTTGTGAACCAATGCATAGAACCACTGATGGGCGGTTTCGTGGACGACGAGCAGCTCAAAGTAATTCTGTGGTGTCGGATCAGCCGTCTGGTAGTACCATTCACTGAGGAAGACCAACCCGTCTGTTTCCAGCCCGTCAAAAATATCTGCCTCGACGATGCTGAGAAAATCTCGCTGATTATCACCGTATAAATCGGAAAAGGATGCCCAAGCCGTGACAGCCAGCTCGGCTGCCCGCAGGCCAAGTGAGGTGTGCTCGGGGAAAGTGTAAGCATGGACGGTTACCAGAGCGCTTGAGGCAGATGAGACCTGGTAATACGGGCTGATTCCCAGGGTGAAATTGCGCCGGTCTCGAGCTGAATATCGATAACAGTTCCCCTGCTGGTTGGAAAGGGGCGCACTGGCTGCAATGATCAGGCCTTCCTGGGCAGGTTCCAAGCACAGGTTCAGGTGAAAGTGGCTGAGCTGATAAACGCGGTGTTCTCCCACCTGCCCTGGGGGATGGATGACCCAGCCAGCATCCTCTTGATAGGGCGGGATGATGGGAAACCAGTCCGCGAGCAGGACCTGTCGGTCGGTATACCCAAGGGCTCCCGACCCTTGCGGGAGGTTCAGTGCATAATCAAGGTTGATTTCAACGTGCCGGCCGGGTTCAAGGGCCGGGTCGAGGTGCAGTTCGATCTGTGCGTGGTCTATGTTAACCTGTGTGCCCGGGAATCCCCGATCGATTTGGAGCGCCCCGAGTGAAAAAACACCCTCTGTAGATGAGGGCGGCAGCACCAGGGGCAGGTTTGTGATAGGATGGCCTGTGTTATTCGTGTAGCTGATGGTTTGAAGGACAGTTAAGGTTTTTGCCGTGTAGTCGAGAGCCACATCCAGGTAATATTGAGGAGGCATGAGGGGGTCATCAGCGCTTGTGGTTGGCGTGATTTCACCCCAAAGCAGGGCTGATTCTTCTGAGGGCGGATGAGGTTGGTCAATGGTAGGGGCGGCCAGGGTGTTGCCGGCCATCGGCCCCGGTGTATCTGCGGCGGGAAGGGTACAGGCAGCCAGGGAAATCATCGCCAAAACCGCCAGATATGCCCAGACCCGCACCGCTGACCTCATAAGGGCTGATCAAACCTCTGAATCTCAACCCAATACCCGTTGGGGTCCGGGATAAAGAAGTGATAGATGGCATACTTTGGGTTGTGAACCGGCGGGTCGATCAGGTTCTGGCCGTTTAGTTTCAGCCTGGCATACCAGCCATCCACATCGTCGCAAATCAGGGTCAGGATCACCTTGCGCCCCGTTGGGATGGGTTCTATGTGTTCACAAAAGCCCAGGTATGCCGACACGGCTGCCCGGAAGATCAGGCAACTGCCCTGGTCACGCACCATGGGAAGTCCCAAGGTGCCAGCGTAGAAGCGCCGTGTTTCATCCAGGCTTTGGGCATGTAAAAAGGTGATCTGCCCTGAGATTTCCAGTTTTGTCATGGATGGCTATGCCTTTCATGAGGAGTTGATGGATGGCTATGTCCCCTTGTGATACTGGATTTTATTATGAAACCACGTCCTTAATTTCATTATACAGGGGCTGCAGACGTTTGTACATGCGTTTATACACACGTTCATACAGTTCGCCGTAGAACTTGTGTCGGTCGGCATCCGGCTCGAAGGTTTCGCCGAGGTGGGTCATCTCAGCGATGGCAGACTCAAAGTCGGGGTGCAAGCCCAATCCGACCGCGACATCAATCGCGGCACCTAAACCGGATGCCTCATACACATGCGGCCGGGTGACCGGCAACCCAAAGATATCCGCAGTGGTCTGCATGACACCAGGGCTCTGGCTGCCGCCCCCCGCCACCCTGAGGGAGGTGATGGGGATGCCTGAGCGCTTCTCGGTGCGCTCCAGGCCTTCAAGTAAAGCATACCCCAACCCTTCGATGATCGCCCGGTAAAAATGAGCGCGGGTGTGAACGTCGCCGAAGCCGATCACCGCCCCCCTGGCTTCCGGCCCGGGGATTTTCAGGCCCGGGGACCAGTAGGGTTGCAGCATCAAGCCTTCAGCACCGGGGGGCACGGTTCGGAGCAGCTCGTCAAACAGGACCTCGGGTTCTACACCGCGCCGCTCTGCCTCCCGCCTTTCGACCAGGCCGAATTCCTCCTTAAACCAGCTCACCATCCAGAAGCCGCGGTAGATCTGTACCTCGAGTGAGTAAGCCCCTGGCACAGCGGCCGGGTAGGGCGGGATCAGTGGGATGACTTCGATATACTTGCGGTGGGTGGTGTTGATGGTCGCGGTGGTGCCAAAGCTGAGGCAGCCGATATGCGGCTCGAGGCAACCTGCCCCGATCACCTCGGTAGCTTTGTCGGCCGCTGTCGCGATCAATGGCAATCCCTCAGGGATACCTGTTGCTTCAGCCGCCTCCTTTGTGATATAACCCAAGCATTCTGTGGGCTGAACCAGGTCTGGCAGCATCTCTGGTTCGATCATGACGGCTTTCCATTTCCAGTCGGAGGGTTTGGCCCAGGCCTGGTTTTTGTAATCAAAGGGGATGTACGCCACCTGGCAGCCGACAGAATCGATCACCTTGCCAACCAGCTTATGGGTCAAATAGCCCGAAAGGAGCACAAATTTATCGGTTTTTTTCCAGATCTCGGGTTGATGGGTCTTGATCCAGTTGACTTCGGCTTCTGCCTGGAAATAACGCACGGTATCTTGCATGCCAGACAGCATGAAGAGAAACCCCCACAAACCACCCACAGGGGGTAGGCCTTCCGTCCGGCGCTGGTCCAGCCAGACCATGGCCGGGCGTAAAGGCTGTTGGTTTTCGTCCAGGTTGATCATGGTGGAGCGTTGGGTGGTCAGACCGACTCCGGCGATGGCGTCTTTGTGAACCCCTTCCATCGCCCACAGGTTTTGGCACGCCTGGCAGACGGCCTGCCAAAATACTTGCGGGTCCTGCTCTGCCCAGCCTGGTTTTTTTGAGTAATAGGGCTGAATAGGCACGCGGTTTTTGGCGATTAAGTTGCCCTGCAGGTCAAATATCAGGGCCCTTACGCTTTGTGTCCCATTATCAATTGCCAGGATCTGTTCTCCTGCCATGGTTTCCTCCGGTGGGTGGCTGTTGGAGATTGTAAGGATGCAACCATTTAATCATAAACCAAAAACGTTTTGCAGGCCTGATGAATTGGGGTTAATTGGGCAGGTAATAGTTCTCGCGCCAAATCTTCTGATAATGTTTCACCTCGGCTGCCCAGGTCTCATCCGACCAACCCAATGTGGTTTGGACCCGCGAGCGGATTTGATCGAGCATGTCCATCCCGCCGTTTGGAAAGAGAATGCCCAACCGGACGCGGCGCAGAAGCAGATCGTCCAGATGCACCACAGCTTCGTGCTCGGCCGCCCAGGCAAGCTCAGCCCACAATTCAGGTATCGGCGTGATGGGTTGCAGGTCATCCGGGTTAGCGTGTTGGAAAAATGGTTCGACGTCCACGCCCAAGCGGCCAGCCATCAAGACCCATTCTGGGCGTCTTAGGTCCTGGCGGTTTTGAAGCTCCGGGTGGATAAAACACGGTGCACGGTGGTCAAAGGTTGGGCTGCCCGGCAAACGGTGCGCACAGAAATTAAGCACATCTGCGGCCATCACCCGAAAGATGGTCAACTTCCCGCCCGCCACAGTCACCAAGCCATCCTCCTGCCAAATCTCGTGGGCGCGGGATTCCAACGATGGATGCGGGGCGTTGGTGTTGAGCACCGGGCGCAAGCCTGCGAAGGTTGATATGACATCCCCCTCATTCACCGGATGGTTCGGGAAGGTGTGTTGGGCTGCTTCCAGAAGATAGGCGAGTTCCTGGGCTGTGATGCGGGTTTCATCTTCATTCAGGTCATGGTCGAGATCGGTTGTACCGATCAGGGTCCGGTTTTCCCAGGGGATCGCGAATAATGCCCGGTTGTCGCGTGGGTGCAGCATGGTCACGGCTGCATTCAGCGGGATATGGTCCTGTGAGAAGACCAGGTGGCTTCCACGAAGCCGGCGCAGTCTTGGTTGACCGTTAATGGACTCACGCAGTGCGTCTGACCACGGGCCGGTGGCGTTGATGACGACCTTGCCCCGCACTTCGATGTGGGATGGGGTCATCTGGTTTGTCTTGTCTTTCACGATCACGCCTTCCACTTCCCCCTGAACCGATTTGCAAAAACCGATCACCTGGGCGTAATTGAGCGCTGAACCACCGAAGCGGATGCCGTCCATGATCACCCGCAGGACAAGCTGAGAGTCGTCCACACGTGCGTCGTGATACTTCACACCGCCGGCCAGGTCCTGATCTCCCAGGGCTGGGAGGGTTTTCATCGCCTGGTTCCTGTTCAGTGTGCGATGCTGCCATTTGGGTACCATTAAATCGTAAACCATCACGCCCAGTTTCATCATGCGCGTGTCGTTATGATTGTTGCCGTAAGCCGGAAAGACAAAAGCCATGGGGTCAACCAGTCCATCGGATTCTCGTATCAGCCGCTCACGTTCCTTCACTGATTCCCTGACCACATCAAATTGCCGGTTCTTCAAGTAGCGGATGCCGCCGTGAACAAGTTTCGACGAGCGGCTCGAGGTGCCAAAGGCAAAGTCGTTTGCTTCAACCAGCAGAACATCAAGGCCTTTTTGAGCGGCCATGTTGAAAATACCTGCCCCTGTGATGCCTCCGCCCATCACGATCAGATCCCAGAGTTGGTCCAGTTCAGCCCAGGTTTTTTCCCGCCAGGTGTGAGTGAGCATGTCTGTGTGCCCTTTCTTCAGTCCAGATCGATCAGCTTGCCGGTGTTCATGATGCCGTCGGGATCCACGGTGCTGATGATGTTCCTGATGATGTGCATGCTGGTTGGGTCTTTTTCGATGTGCAGATAAGGTTTATGGTCCAGGCCAACACCATGCTGGTGGCTGATGGTCCCGCCCATTTGGGTGATGCATTGGCTGGCTGCGGCTTTCATTTTTGTCCAGCGTGCCAGGGTTTCTTGGGAGTCTTCAGCTCGTCGGTAGAGGTAAGTGACGTACATCGAACCGCCGTTGGTATATACATGCGAGATATGGCTGAATACCAGCACAGGCTCGTTTTCTGCTTTTAGGGCATGGCTGATCGCATGCAGGATGGCCTGGCGGCCGTCCTGGAGCTTATCCCAGGGGAGGGCGGTCTCGAGGGTATCGAGCGCGTACCCGAGCTCCCAGAGGGTGTTGCGCAGGTAGGGGGTTAGAAAGCGCTTTTTAATCCAGGCTTCACCCAGGTAAAATTTGACCATCATCCCCTGGTGCGAGCGCACGATATGCGCAAGCTGCCGGTCTGCCAGCCGATTTTCAGCTCTTGAGCCGGTCAGTCCGTAAATCAGCATGCAGCGTTCTGCCCCCTGGCCGAACAGGTTCAAGCCCTTTTTGGCGATATTGACCAGGGCTTCCTCCCCTGAAAGCTGGAAGGTGGTTTCCGTTTCCATCGGGTCGCTCAAGCGCACCATCGAGAGGGCTAATTCGCTTTGAGCGATCTTCCGCACAGCCGTTGCGCCTATCTCGAAGTTGGGAAAGAAGGCGGCATAGAAGTGTTCTTCCTCAGGCAAGCGCCTGATGCGCATGGTGGCCTGGGTGACGATGCCCAGGCGCGCTTCAGAGCCGAGCACAAGGTGGCGCAGATCAGGCCCGGCAGCGCTTTTGGGTATGTGGGGAAGGTCCAGCGGGCCGGAGGGCGTTTCGAGGTGTCCACAGGCGAACAGCGGCTCGATGCGGCCGTAGTGATAAGACTGCTGGCCGACGGATCGGGTGACGATCCAGCCGCCAAGGGAGGAGTACTCCCAGGATTGGGGGAAATGCCCCAGGATGAAACCACGCTGTTCAAGCTGGGTTTCGAGCTGCGGTCCGGTAACACCCGCCTGGAACGTGGCTTCAAGGTTGTCTTCGTTGAGGTCCAGCAAGCGGTTCATTTTGCCCAGGTCGACGCTGAGGGAAGGCGGGCCCTCCTGGAGCGGGGTTAAGTGCCCCACGACACTTGATCCACCGCCATAGGGGATCAGGTTGACTCCAGCTTTGAGGGTATATTGGATCAGATCCCTGACCTGCTCATCGGTTTCCGGATAAGCGACGCCATCCGGGAAGGAATCTACCAGACCGTCGTACATGTCGACCCAGTCAGGCAGGGACTGGCCGCGTGCGTGGCGCAGCCGGTCTTCCGGATCGGTTGTAATGAGCGGATGGGCGGGGAGTCTGCTAGGCGGAACCTTTTTGATCAGTTCTGCAATGGGTATCGTAGGCAACTTGTGGGGCGTTCCGACCACTGTTTCGAGGTACGCCCGGGCTGGATCGGGCAGCGGATAATCGGTTTGGATGTTTCCCCATCCTTGAATGCGCTTCATGGTTTCCTCCGTTCAATGCGATTATTGGAAATTCACCTGTTGCCAGAACACAATGCTTTCACGCATGACCATATTGGTCAGGATCCTGGCCTGGTTAGGGTCGAGGTTGGATGCTGCCTGTGCCAGGTCTTGATAAAAGTGCATGGAATGCTGACGTGCCGAAGGGATGGCAAAATAAAAAGGCGCCAGCTGCAGGTAAAGGTCTGTAAAACCATTCAGGATCATCACAAACACCGGGTTTTCACTCAGGAGGGCAAGTTCGTGATGCACACGCCAGTCAAACCGGGCAAAGGCCTGCGGGTCATCGGCGAGGGTTTCGCAGTCCTGCAGTAAGGTGATCAACGCTTGCGGGGCCTTCTCAACAGCCATGGCTGTATAAGTGGGTGCCATCGCCAGGCGGACGGTCAGCAGGTCGGGGATGAAATTGGCTGGCAGGTGTTCAGGGTAGCGAGAGAGGGTGTTGAGAACGCCCAGGCTGCCTTCCTTCCAGTAATCCCGCACACGGGTAGGTTTGCCCTGGTGGATTTCAACCCAGCCGTCGCGCTCAAGGCGCTGAAGGGCTTCCCGCAGGGTGGGGCGGGTCACGCCGAGGGATTCGGCCAGTTCGCGCTCACCGGGCAGATGGCTGTTGATGGGAAAGCGGCCTTCTAGGATTGCTTCGATCAGGCGGGTCTCCGCAATTTCAGCTGGTTTGCTGATCGCGCGCCATGAATGGGTGTTTTCTGAGGTCAACTGGTAAGTGGTCATACCAGTATGATAAATGAAAATGGGAAAAATTACAAGACTTTGGGGGATAGTGAGTGGGGAGCGGTGATTAGGGCGTGGGAATGAGGGAGTAGGGAGAAGCGGAAAGGGGGTAATTGCGGTTAAACAATTAAGGTAGACCCCGTTAGTAAGGTCGCGAGTATTTCCCGGGCCTCATTGGGATCGAGCGCTGAATGAGTGGTGTGGATCGCTACAGGTGTTTTTCATACAGCCGATGGGCTTTGTGGAAGGTGACGTCAAGGTTGGCCACCTCAAGCAGCGAGTTGATATTATCTTCACGGATTTGCAGCATTTCCGCATAGTTGTACTGGTTGGATTCCATCACGCTTTTGTAAAATTCGTGATACAGCACAGCCGTCCCGCCTAACCGCTGATGTTCTTCGACAATCCCAAGCCCATTCATGTCGACCCAATTGGTGCGCTTACTCTCACGCAGAATTTCCAACCAGCCAAAGGGCAATAAACGCCCGTTGATGCGCTGCAGGGCAGCCCCCACATCGGGATAGGAGAGCATCCAACCGATGGCTTCGCCTTCCTTGTAAAGCATTTTCACCAAGCGGGGATCTGCAATCCACAGCAATTGGTCCACCATGGTCTGCATATCTTCGTCGGTTATGGGCGGATTGCCTGCTGGGATGGCCAGGGATTGATTGTAAAGATGTTTGATATCCTCGATCACAGCCCGCAGTTCCTGTTTGTTCGTGAACAGCGGTGTGTGAAATCCCATGCGCTTTTTTACCAGGTTCGCTGCCTTAGAGAATTTTTCAGGAATTTCAATTTTGTGGTCAACCCAACCGGTGAAAATGTCCCGTACTTTGGTGAATCCTATTGCTTCGATCAGTTCCGGGTAATAAGGCGGGTTGTAAGCCTGGCCAAAGGCTGGCCGGTGCTCGAACCCTTTAACCAGCATCCCAAATCCATCCAGAACCGTGAGTCCCTTCGGGCCGAGCACATGATCCAGTCCCTGGCTGTCCACCCATTCAAAACCGCGTGAAAATAAGGCCTGGGCGATATTGAGGTCATCAATGGTCTCAAAATAGTAAAAGAAGGCTGTTTTCGTGTTGTGGAAGGCGTTGTAGCGGCTGTTGTTCACAACCGCCAGGCGGCCGAGGACCTCACCCGCATCCGTTACCGCCAGGAAGAAGGCCGCTTTGCCATAGTGATAGAAGGCGTATCTTGGTTTGAAGATCTTGCGCATATCCATTCTGAGTGGCGGAACCCACTGAAGGGTGTTTTTATACAGCTCAAATGGAAAATTGATAAAAGCCTTCTCGTAGCGACGGTTCCTCGGCGGCATTTGGATGATCTTCATAAGCGAGCTCTTTGTGGTCTTGCGGGTTAACTACCCTAAGAACGATGGAAAATTGATTCTGAACAAGCATATCACAATAAAATGGTCTGGGCGTAGCCAGGCCACGTGGACTTTTTCTCCTGTCTTACATAACATCAGCAAACAATGAAATTATGGGACATTCCAGTAGTTGAGCTCGCTGACACGAACGGTGAACCCGGATGTGTTGGCAAAGGCGATCAGGAACCCCGTGTAGCCGGCATCGGCCAGGGTTGTGTCGGTGGTTGAACCGACCTCAACGCCGTTGATATAGAGCGTAAAGGTGTTGTCCTTCATCCAGATTCCCAGGCGATGAGGTTCGACCAGACCAGGGCTCAGCGGTTCAGCCTCCTGATAGGCGACCAGTGTGTTGATGTTGACGTCTTCCGCCATGCGGAAGAAACCCCAGTGGCCATCGCAGGTGACGGCCATGAAGTAAAACTGCTGGGCATCCGAGCTGCCCCGCACTGCCAGGCCGAAACGGTCTGCGCCTGAACACGCAGACATCTGGATCGTTGCTTCTACATAGGCATTTTTAAGAGTTGGACTGGAGAGATACCAGCTGTGCCAGTTGGCATTTGCTTTGGCGGTCAGGTTGAGAAAACCGTTTGCGGTGGTGAAACTTGCCTGGGGTGTGTCGACACGATCCCAGTGGCTGTCATTGCCGGTAAAGGCGTAAGACCAGGCCGGTGCACCCAATAGTTGCGCCGGGTCTTCCAAATCTGGCGTGCTGGTTGGGGTTTCCGTGGGGACCTCCGTTGCTGTGGTCGTTGCTGTGGGTTCGGGTTCCACCGCTTCTTCGGTGGGGGAAGGCATGATCACTGCAGTGGAGGTTTGGTCTGGTTCGGCTTCTACATGCAGGGCGGTCTCTGTATAAATGATGCTGACCTGGGTTGCGACCAGGTCGTCTGTGACCTCATCCTCTGGCGCAGCACCACAGCCAGCAAGCATGAGTGCAAATATCAAACCAAGCGTAAGAACTACTAGCTTTTTCATATGTTCCTCCATAGGCGAGTGAAAAACCTTAACGATTAATTATAGGGTTGTAAGGCTGTAAACGCAACTTGTTGGCCCAACTCCTGTTTAACACAGTGTGAATGTTAAGAAATATAACCGATCTGGTTTGCGGTGAAATTCAAGTATAATCACCATACTCACTGGGTAGTTTGCTGAGCATAAAGGATAAATGAATGGATATTTTCGATAAATGTTATCAATTTTCTGTTGTTAAAGACGCCAAGGAAGCTGGAATTTACCCTTATTTTATCCCCCTGGATGAAAATGAGGGCACGGAAGTTACTTACCAGGGGCGCCGGGTGATCATGTGCGGATCGAACAATTACCTGGGGTTGACCACACATCCCAAAGTACGGCAAGCTGCCATTGATGCCGTTAAGCGTTTTGGCACGAGCTGCACCGGATCCCGGTTCCTGAACGGTAATATGTCGATGCATGAAAAGCTGGAAGCCGAACTGGCGGAATGGGTGGGAAAGGAAGACTCGTTGGTCTTCTCGACGGGCATGCAGGTCAACCTGGGGACAATCAGCGCATTGGTGGGGAGAAATGATATCGTTATCTTGGATAAGGATGACCATGCCAGCATCGTGGATGGAGCTTTCCTCAGCGGCGGAAAAATTGAACGCTACCGCCATAACGATATGGAGCATTTAGAACGGGTTTTGCAGAGCCTGCCGGCAGATAAGGGAAAGCTACTGGTTGTTGACGGCCTGTTCAGCATGGAGGGAGACATTGCCCCCTTGCCCCAGATGGTCCCATTGTGCAAAGCCTATGGGGTGCGTCTGATGGTCGATGATGCCCACGCCATGGGCGTTTTGGGGCGTGGACATGGAACCGCAGCGCATTTCGACATGACCGATGCTGTCGACCTGATCATGTCCACTTTCAGCAAGTCTTTTGCCTCGTTGGGTGGTTTTATCGCTGGCGATGCCGATGTGGTGGACTTTATCAAGCATCAAGCCCGCAGTTTGATCTTCAGTGCCAGCATCCCTCCATCCAATGCGGCTGCAGCCCTGGCAGCCCTTGAGGTGATGCGGGAAGAACCTGAGCGGGTTGATCGAGTCAACCAAATTGCCGATAAGATGCGTGTTGAATACCGCCGATTGGGGTTTGACACGGGAGATTCGGTCACGCCGGTGATCCCGATCATCATTGGTGATGATGATCTGACCTTTTTAACCTGGAAGCTGCTATTTGAAAATGGCGTGTTTGTGAACCCGGTGATCTCGCCGGCGGTTTCGCCCGGGCGGCAATTATTACGCACAAGCTACATGGCGACTCACACCGATGAACAACTTGACCGGGTTTTGGAGGTTTTCGATAAGGTAGGCCATCAATTGGGGTTGATCTAATCTCAGAATGACCACCGTTTCAAAATAATGATGTAAACCAGCCATCAAACTGAAGGCTGGCCTTCTTTGGGGGGATCGGTCTGGGCGGCAGAATCGATTTTTTCACGGGCGGCCATGCCGGTATCCTCGAGGGAATCGGCCAGGGCTTCTTTCAGGCTCTTTTGTGAAGGTTTGCTTTTGAAGAGCTGCTTAAGTTTTCCGACGAGTTCCTCGGTCAGGTTTGTTGTAAGGTTGTTGAAGGTTTCTTGGCTGATGCGTTCGCCCTTTTCGAACCATACCGAGGCTGCATATCCCATGGCCACAGTGGTGGATGCCGCGATGGCCGATGAGAGCAGCCAGCCCGGGACGCCACCGAGCTTGCTCAATTGCTGGAAGAGGGTGCGTGCCAGCAACCCGATGCCGAAGGTCGCGATCAGCTCACGGGCGCGTTTTACTGTGATCTTATAATTGTGGATACGGGCAATGGTGAGCACCATGGTCGACTGGTTGGCTATCAAAGGGATGAAGTCGATCAGGGGTAAGGGTGCCAGAGCGATCACACCGGAAATCGTCGCCGAAGTGACGATCACACGCCAGGCGAGGTTCCAGCGGTATTGGGGTAGCGCCTGCGCCATGGGAATCAGCAATTCAGGGTCTGCAATCACAATGCCCATCAGCACCTGGGAGATGTTGACCCCGCGTTTTGCCGAAATGGGGATGATCTTGTTTTTGTCAATACCCAGGTTATGGGCTGCTTTTTCGATCACCACAGTTTCATGTTTCCCGCTGACCAGGTCAATTTTATTTAGGACGATCAGGTAAGGTTTTTCCAGGGATAAGAGCTGGTGGTAAAGGTTAAGCTCGGTGTCTTTGACACCCTGAATGGCGTCAAACATGATCACCAGGAAATCCGCTTCCTGGGCGGCGCTGAGGGCTTCTTCCTTTTCCTTCTCACCAACTGGCCCAACAGCATCAGCACCGGGGGTATCGACGATAGCGAAGATGCCCGCATCGGCCATCTGGTTGACACGTGTTGTACCCGGAACAGGGCTGACCTCGGCCTGATCGGTTTTCTCGCGCACAAAGCGGTTATAAAGCGTTGATTTGCCAACGTTAGCCGGACCGACAATCACCACCTTGTTTTTCCGCGCCAGCGCGATCTTCATCTGGACCATAGAGAGGTCCATAAGCATATTGACGAGGTTGAAATCCAAGGGCAAGCCCTCAAAGAGAAGTTTGAGGGCTTGCTTCTCTTCCTTAGGGAGTCGGTCCCACAGGGGGTTCAGGATCTCCTGGGTGTTATCCGGCAAAAGCTCGAGGATATCTTCGAATTCAGGCATGATGTGATGAAGTCAGCAGAATATGAACGATCCTGCCGGACGTTTAGGGGTTGTCCCAATAGCGGATTTGATCGACCCACACTGTGAGATCATCCACGTTGATTCCGCCGACAAAGATCCCGAATCGACCCTCGAGGTAGTTCGCATCAGAGATCTCACGGACTTTTTGCCCGTTGATGTAAAGCGCCAGGTTTTCGCCACGCGCCATCACTCCCAATTTGTTGACCACGTCTTCCCCGGCATTGATTGCCGGATGATCGGTCAACCTGATCAGTGAATGCATCACGGTGCCATCCCAGCGACGTAAGCTGTAGCGGCCATCACAGTTGATGCCGAACAGATAGCCTTTACCCGCCTGAGAGTCCGCTGGAACCCTGAACATCAGGCCAAAATGGTCGTTACCACGACATTCAGGGGATTGAATTGTCGCTTCAAGGTAGAAATCATCGACTGTTGGCCAGGTGATCCGCCAACCATCCACATCGGTACCGGCAGTCAGCTTTAAAAAGCCATTTTCGAATTTAATGGCCGTGTATTTGTCCGAACCGGTGGGCCAGTTGTCGTCGTTTTCCATGTTGTCAACCCAGGTTGGATTGCCCAGGTTGAGCGTGGGGTCCGTTTCTGCCAAGGTTGGTGTGGGGGTGGGGGCAGGCGTATCTGTGGGTTCAGGTGTAGGTGTGGGTTCCTCGGTCGCTTCCGGTGGAGAAATTTCCTCAGTGGGTTCCTCGGTCTCATCCGGTGCTGGCGGTTCTTCGGTTTCCGTCTCCGCAGGGGATTCGGTGATTTCAATTTCCACTGGCGTGCCTGTGAGGATCTTGGAAATCGCTGTGGCCATGGCAGCGGTAGGGTCCTGAGGGGCTTCGCTTTCTACACCCGGAAAATTACACCCTGACAATATCAATGCCATTAAAACTGTTGCGATGATGATCAGTTTCTTCATGGGTTACCATCCATTTCTTGGTTGAGACGACAGAATTGCTCTATGATGGACGAAAATTCACTTGAAAACGTTCCCTCAAGAGTGATTTTAACATGTTATGGATGTCCTGTCACTATGGCAAGGTGGTCATGCCTTGGGATTGAGGTGTCCGATGCGAGAAATGGCATGGTAGAATGATGACTACCGGTGCCGCTCTATGCTGGACGGCCGACCTGTATTTAAAAAAGGAGATGGCGATTTTCATCGATGCACTCACAGCGATCTTTTCGCTGCTTTACCCACTCTGGCCACTCATCCCGCTGGTCGCTGTCAGACGGTTGTTCAGCCGTGACCATTCATTTTCTCAGCGAATCCGCTGGTTTTTTCTGGATAGTTTCCTCGGATGGCTCATGTGGGCCTTTTTTTGGGGGTTTGTGATCTGGCAGGAACGACAACCGCTATTTTTCCTTCCGCAGCGGGTCAATCTGCCAGGATTTTTAATGCTTGGGGCCGTAAGTGGCTCAATTTCGCTGTTTTGGTTGATTTTAATATGGCGTGAAAAGCACGTCAGGCTTTCCAGGATTAAAAAGCTGGCCGATATGCAAGCGCTCACGCCTGAGGCCTTTGAAGCATTGGTTGCAAAGTTGTTCAAGGCCAATGGACATCAGGTTGAGCTGACGGGGGGTATTGCTGATCACGGTATCGATATCGTGGTTAAGAATGCTGCAGGTGAGAAGTGGATTGTGCAATGTAAACGGTACAGCGGGTCTGTGGGTGAACCCCTGGTGCGAGATCTCTACGGTACCATGCTGCATGAAGAAGCGCAGGGTGCCTACCTGATGACGACCGGCACCTTTACCCGACAGGCACAGGAATGGGCTGAGGGAAAGCCGATGATCTTGTACGATGGGGAAGCGCTGGTTGAGCTGATCAAAAAGGTGCAATCCAGGGATTGAGGGGTTAGCCCTGCTCTCTTCATTTGCGAATCAAGCCGAGTGGAGATGATCTGCAATCTGCTGAATGAGTCGCTGTACCTCGATGCCGTGCTGTAAATCCGGGATGAAGCTGATGCCTGGCTCTCCGCCCAGGAACAGGTAATGGTTATGCACCAGGGCGCGTAGCCAGCCTGAGGGGACGTAGCCAGAGGGGAATTTTGAGTCCGGCAGGTAATCGCTCATGCAATCATGCCGCTGCCAGCCCAGGTTTGGAAGAAATGTAGTATAGCTATCCGGTTGTGCGGTACTGAAGACCAACGCACCATGTGTACCACGGATATCAAGCATGAGCTGGTCACCTGTCCCCTGGGAAACCCGGCTGGCGACCAGGGTGCCGACTGCACCTGATGTGGCATCCTCGATCATCACCGTGGTGCACAGGTCTGTCTCTTGGGGTGTGTCTTCAAAATGCCCGCTGGCTGCGGCTGTTCTGACCACAAGCTGATCATCCAGGAAAGCGATCAGTAAACTGAGGGCGTGGGACCCCAGGTCAACCACTGCACCGTTCTGTGGTATGGGGGCAAACCGGTCTGCATGCTGCTGCCGGTAATCAACGTTCAAATAGCTGCTGTGCAGGTATTCAACCCGAAAGTGGATCGGTTCACCGAAGTCACCGCTTCGCCAATGCTCCAGTGCTGCCCGCAGGGCAGATTTTTGCAGAAACTCAAAACCCACCATGATGAACTTGCCATGGGCTGACTTTGCCAGTAATTGCAGGTCTGACAGCTCCTGTGCTGAAATTGCAATCGGTTTTTCAACATAGATCCTTTTGAGTGAGGGCATTTCTACCGCTTGGAGTACCTGTGGTGTGTGGGTGTGATTGGGTCCCAAAATAAAAAGGGTGTTGAGATCGGTTCTTTCCCACATGGCTTCTGGGGGGATGGCCTCACGAAATCCAAACCGACGGGCAAAAGCTTCCCGGCTTGAGGGGGTTGGAGAGGCGACGACCGTTTTTTCAATCTGCGGCGTGTTGGCGTAATAGTATTTGAGGGTGTCCAATGCATAGGCATGGGTTTGGGCAAACCCGCCTGCGCCAAGAAAACCAACATGGATTGATGGCTTCATCGATGATCTCCTTTATGGTTTTTGGACCACCATCGCAGAGATGGATGGCTTTAGTTTACCATTTTATCTCTTTTGAGAATGTGCTGGTATTGTTATTGACGCATAACGCCCAAGAGAACACCTGCTTGCCGACACACGCGTGATGCTATTCCTGGCATTGACGGTCGCGCAGGTTGGCTCAGACCAAGTGGTAACGCATACTCATCTTGCATGGCTGTTTTATGGTACTCGAATCAAAAAATCGCCATTTCTAATGGCGATTTTGTAGTCGGGGCGCTGGGATTTGAACCCAGGGCCTCTTACACCCCATGCAAGCGCGCTAGCCGGACTGCGCCACGCCCCGAATGTAGACCGTATTATAGCCGTCTTTAGTGCTTTTGGCAAGCTTAATTTGGACAGTGTGTTATGGCAAAGTAGTAATGTCCTATTTGAGCAAGGTTAAAATGTCCTATTGGAGGTGAATAGGACATGCTAAAACAAAGGACACTAACGATGAGCATCAAAGAAATCAAACGCTGTGAAATCCTAAAGATGACCGACGAGAAACGGATCACCCAACGTGAAGGCGCAACGCGGGTAGGGGTGACTGAGCGCCACTTTCGTCGGTTGCTACACAGATATCGAGGGCAAGGAGCTGAAGGGATCATCTCCAGGCACAGGGGAAAAATCAGTGGTAATCGACTATCAAAAGAAAAAGAAGAAAAGATTCTGAAAAGGTTGAAAGAAGACTATCAAGGGTTTGGACCGACACTGGCCAGTGAGAAACTCTTCGAGCGGGACGGGATCAAGGTCAGCAAAGAGACCGTACGCCAGATCATGATTGGCTCTGGGTTGCACAAACCCAAAACCCGTAAGCAGGATAAAGCCAGGCCTTTGCGGCAACGGCGACCAAGACGGGGTGAGCTGGTCCAGATCGATGGCTCCTATCATGCCTGGCTGGAAGACCGGGCAGAAAAAGCCTGCTTGCTCCTGTTCATCGACGATGCCACCAGTGAAATCCTGGCAGCTGAATTTGTAGAACACGAGAGTTTTTGGTCCTATGCTGCCCTCTGCAAGCGGTATTTCAGCCAATTCGGGCTT
Organism: Anaerolineaceae bacterium UBA4775; assembly: GCA_002403205.1. Lineage (GTDB taxonomy): Bacteria > Chloroflexota > Anaerolineae > Anaerolineales > Anaerolineaceae > Brevifilum. Next base: position 805 of record DHHJ01000016.1, on the reverse strand, counting down.
CCTGAAGCCTTCTATGCAGACCGGTTCAGCGTGTTTCGGGTCAATCAGACCAATGTGACCGCCACAGCCGCACAAACCCTGTTTGAACAGGCTATGGAAGCTTTGGGGATCGAATTGATCTGCGCCTCTTCACCACAAGCCAAAGGACGTGTGGAGCGTGCTAATCAAACATTGCAGGACCGCCTGGTCAAAGAAATGCGACTGGAGGGGATCAGCGATTATCAACAAGCCAATGCGTTTTTAGCACAATATATCCCCAGCTACAATCAGAAATTTGCTGTCCAACCTGCAGACCTAATTGACAGTCATGAACCCTTGCGGGCTGAGAATGACTTGGAGTGGATCTTCACAAAAAAGACAAAGCGGAAACTCTCGAAGGATCTGCAATTTCAATATGATCGGGTCATTTATCAAATCCAAACCGAAAGACCCGTCTATGCCCTTAAGGGTCGTAAGGTCACTGTCCTGGAAAATGAACATAGGAAAATCAGAGTCTTGTTGGACCAAACTCCCCTTGAATTCAAAAGATTTATTCGGCAACCCAAACGAAAGGCAGTGGCGACTGGCAAGGATATTGAACGAAGAGATAGTAAACCAGCGCCAGATCATCCTTGGAGAGCGTATGGCAAAAAGATCAACGGAAAGCCTGTTCATGTGCCCAATTAGGACATTTTAACTTTGCCTTGACAACTGAATCAAGTCCCCTATTACGATTAAAACGAAATATTACAAGGTTTTATAAGCCATAATGAGGTGATTCATAAGGTGTTTGGGATCAGGCCATGAGAATTACGACCCCATCTAC
>DHHJ01000011.1 GCA_002403205.1 Anaerolineaceae bacterium UBA4775 | reverse complement strand
TGAAAATGTGCATATTTCTCCTTGACAAGCGGAAAATGGCATCACAAGGCCCCGCCAACCCACCAATACTCCCGATGAGCAATTAAATGGTGGGTTGGCTAAGAGAATAACTGCAGGCTAAATGGATTGTTCACATTTCAACGTTATTTCGGCATGATTGTCGCGGCCAACCCACCCTACGAAAAAGCGTTCACTTATCTAAACGGGTCAAGCCCAACGCCTTCGCCAATCCCACCGCCGCCTGGTATTCCTCAGCGCGTGCTGTAGGGTGGGTTGGCGGGAAAATGTGCGTATTTCTCCTTGACAAGCGGAAAATGGCATCACAAGGCCCCGCCAACCCACCAATACTCCCGATGAGCAATAAATTGGTGGGTTGGCTATGTGCGTAACCACCGACAATAATAATTCTGCATGATTATGTTTCTTAAGAGACAATTGTCGCGGCCAACCCACCCTACGAAAAGTTCACTAGAAAATGTGCGGAATTGCCCCTGGTGAATGGAAAATGGCATCACAAGGCCTCGCCAACCCACCCTACGAAAAAGGGCTCACATATCCAAGCGCGACAAGCCCAATGACCTCGCCAGGTTTACCGCTGCGCGGTACTCCTCCGGGCGGATGCGCCGGTTCAACTCCGGGTATTGATGTGCTTTAAAGGCCGGGTGGTACTGCGCCATGATGTTGAGGTAGACGTTTTTGGAGACCTTTTCCGCCAGGAACCGGAAGATGATGTCACTGTCCGCTAATCCGTTGGGCAGCACCAGGTGGCGCACCAGCAAGCCGCGCCAGGCGATGCCCTGGTGGTCAATCTGCAAATCCCCCACCTGGCGCTGCATTTCCAGCACGGCAGCCTGGTTGATGCTGGGGTAATCCCTCACGCGGGAATACTGGAAGGCTCGGTCTGGGTCGCCATATTTCATGTCGGGCATGTAGATATCCATCACCCCATCCAATAAAGCCAGGGTTGTGAGGGAATCATATCCGCCGGTGTTGTACACAATCGGGAGAGTCAGCCCGTTTTGTGCTGCAACTTGAATGGCCGCCAATATTTGCGGGACGACATGGGTGGGCGAGACCAGGTTGATGTTATGGCACCCCCGTTCCTGCAGGTCAAGCATGATGGCGCCCAGGTCCGCCGGGTTGACCTCATGCCCGAAGGACAGCTGGCTGATATCGGCGTTCTGGCAATACACGCAGCGCAGGTTGCAGCGCGCAAAGAAGATCGTCCCCGAACCGCGCCACCCACTAAGCGGACTTTCCTCCCCTGGGTGGGGGCCATAGCTGCTCACCCGGGCCAGTTGGCCGGTTTGGCAGGTTCCCAACTCACCCTGGGTGCGGTCCACACCGCAGCGCAGTGGGCAGATATCACAGCTTTCCAGGCGCGCCCGGGCGGCTGTGACGCGCTGCTCCAGACGGCCGTTTTCGAGGAGGGATACATAACCGGGGGCTTGTTCTGCCATGGTTACTGAAATTATACCGTGCCCGCTACGCGGCTAACTGATCTGTCTGCAGGGGCAGCCGGTGTGTTCCCTCCCATGCGGCTAGAGCGGCGTTTGGGGCAGGGTTTCAGGCTTACTGGCTGGCTGCCTTATCTTTGGGCTGCCCTAAGGGGTAAGGTGCAAAGAAGAAGTAAGCCAGCACACAGGTCAGCGCGGCGATCGGGCCGACCATCACCACGCCCAAGCGCCAATCGAGGAGCAGCGCCAGGAGCGAACCGGCCAGCCCGCCCATGAACTGATTGATCACACCCTGCACGGCGAAGTACATCCCGGCCCGGTCTTTGCCTGTCTGCCGGGCTTCGTTGGCGGCGATCTGCGCGGGGAAAGCATAAGGGATGGTGAAGAACGCACTGATCGAGAAACTGCCGATCCCGCCCGCGATCACCCCGACCAGGAAGGGCGAAATAGGCAGGTTCAGGCGGGTCCAGCCGAGGGGGAACATCAGCATGGCGACCGCGAACACCAGCAAACCCAGCCTGAAGGCCCACTTGGCACCTTTTTTCTTGACCAGCCAGTTAAACAGGACCAGCATGACAGGCACAGGCGCAAAAGCGGCGGCGTTCATCAAGCCCAACTGGGATTCGGACAGCCCCATCATATCCACGGCCATGAAGGCGATCCCGCCCAAAAAGAACTGCAATCCGAAGAAGAAGGTGGCCACGGAAAGCATGTAAATCCGGAAGGTGCGGTTGCTTAGGGTCAGCTTGACGCTCTCCCACAGCGGCACATCTGCCGCTTGAGGGCTGCTATCTTCCTCGGATTGCAGGGTGGAGGACTCTTTGATCACCAGGATCGGCCCTAAAAAGGAGAGGAACGCCGGTGCCAGCAGCCAGATCGTCCCCCGCACCCCAAAGCGCTCAAACAGCAGCGGGGCGACGACGAAGGTCAGCACATACCCCGCCGTGTTGAAGAAGGTCTGCCAGCTGGCCACCCGCACCCGGGATTCCTCGTCGGGGACAATTTCAGAAAGGGAAGCGAGGTAGGGTACCACGATCAGGGTGTGGAAGAAAAAGTACAGCGAGCTGGCCACGGCCACGAATAGGGCGTTGCCCCAGTGTCCGTCAGGCCCCAGGCGGGTGCCGGTCAGGGGTGGGTACCACAGCAAAAAAAAGCTGAGGATGGTGGGGATCAAGCCCAGGACCATCAGCGGGCGGCGGCGGCCCCAACGGCTCTTGAGGTTATCTGTCCAGGCAGCGATGGGAATGTCCACCACCCCATCCAGGATGCGGGCGACCAGTATCCCGGCGGCGTAGGCGCCGGCGGGGGCCAACACCAATGCCCCTGCCTCCATGCGGCTGAAGGCCGGTCGGTAATAATAAAGCAAGTAGGTCATCACAATTTGATACATGAATCCAGGTCCAAAGCCGCCGATCGCATATATTGGTTCCTGCCAACGTTTTAGTGTTTTCATTCCGGGGTTCCCATCAAGACTAAAGCACCGTGTTGGATTTGTGAAGAACATTCACCTGCTGAAGCATGACTTAACCGCAGTGACCGAGGATACGTCACCAGCCATGCCAGGCTGGAAGGCCCCCATAGCTTTGATTAAGGTTTCCAGGCGCTCGCATTCTTCAACGATCGCCTCGGGGTTGAGCGGATGGGGCGTCTGCCCGGCAAAGCGTTCAAAATTCTGGTAGTAGATCTTATCGAGCACATCATCGGGCAAACCGATCCCATGAAAAGTCGTCTCTGGCCCCCCAAACAAGAATCCTGCATGGGTCAGCTTGAAGGGTCCTTCATTTTCCAAAAAGCCCCGCACCACCTCGATGCGCGCCAGGCTTTCTTCGGGTTCTATCCCCGCTGTGTGGTCAGTCAAAAGTGCCCGCGCCCCGATATCTGTGCCGTAGATGATGCGGTCCTGGTATTGGAGGAAGAAATCACGCGTTTTTTGCGGGTCGGCAGAAAAATTGGTGTACATCTCGATGCCGGGAGTCAGGTCGACGTGCATGTTGGGGTACCGGTCGAGGTAGGTCCCCAGCCGGTCCAGTTGGGCCGAGAGGAAGAAGAAATGGGCAAAGGTGACCCGCAGGTCCGGGTGGCGGTCAAGGACGTTCAACACCTGGCGGTACTGGGTTTCATTGTCGATATACGTGCCATCGCCGTAGTACCAGCCCATCTCCCGTGCCCAGGCAGGGACTTTATCTGGGTCCCAAAATTCTTCGGGGTCATTGACGTGGAAGATCAGGGGGATCTGATCATTGGCCAATTTGGCCCAATAAGGCGCATAGACGGGGGCGTCAAAATCCGGGATGGGCAGGCGCTTGCGGATTTCCGCCTTGCCTTCAATCATCTTGATCCCATCCACGCCCAGGCCCATCAGCACATCGACATAATGGGCAAAGACTTCGCCAGCGATTTCCGGGGTTATCAACAGGGGGGAGATATCCAGCCCGCCAAACACAAATACTTGATCGGGATAGTGACCCTTCAAGTGCAGGGCATCCGGCACCAGGCTGAGCCGTTGTTCGTCAGGCGTGCATACCACGGCCAGATTATCGATGCCGGCACCTCTGAGGATGCTGATTAGCGAGTTTTGGTGTGTAAAATGCGGAAAATGGATGTGACCATCGATGATCTTTCGTTGCCTGGGTTTCATCAGCCCTCCAATGCGATTGATTTTGTTTGGTTTCGGGAAGGGGCCGCCTTTTGGACAGGTTTGGCTCGCCGCCAGCCTCAAGCTTCAGGAAGGCAGCGCTTGCGTTCCGGGGTCAGCCCCGTTTGCGTTTTCGGAAGGGGTCAATCACGGCCATAAGTGCGGCGGTATCATCCAGTTTGGCGCCTAAACTGGAAAGCGCCAGGCGCGGCAGCAAGCGGGCTTCCGCCCCGCCATAGCGTAGCACGGCGTCGCGCAGCGGGGTGAGCAGGGATTCACCCAGGACATCTCCCGGGTGACCGAAGACCACCAGTTCGGGGTCCAGGGTGAAGATCAGCCACAGCAAGGCCTTTCCAAGGTGATCGGCTGCCTCTGCGATCACGTTGAGCGCTTCTGGCTGACCCTCCCTGACGGCCTTGACCAGATCATAGGGCTGGGGCGGGGTTGGCCACAGGTCGGGGTGGCGCAGGCTGGCCAGTTCTGCCATACCCGGGCCGCTAGCAAACCCGGTCAGCGAACCTGGCAAGTCCAACCCGGCTGGCCCGTCATGGGTCAGGCGCATGCGGCCGATCTCGCCGGCGGCATCGTTTGAACCATGCAGGATTTGTCCGCCCTGGATGATGCCAGCTGTGACCACGGGTTCAAGATCCAAGAAAACCTGGTCCTGTATGCCGTTCCCAGTGCCAAAATACATCTCGGCCAGGGCAGCGGCATTGCTGCGCTGCTCGATGAACACTGGCAGGTTGTATCGGACGCCCAGCCGGCCTTTGAGGGGTGCTTCGTCCCAGCCGGGCAGGTCTGGGGGCGACATGAGGATCCCCCGAGAGAGGTCCACGGGGCCGCTCACAGCCAGGGAGATGACCTCCGGGCTGCTCAAGCCCTGGGCGCGACAGATTTTAAGGAGCTTGTCCGCTTGCGCACAAATGGCGTCGAATCCTTCTAGAAAAGAGGCCTTGTTTGGGGCTTCCATGTGTAAGCGTTCGTAAATCAACCCATTCAGATCGCCATAGACGGCGACGGTTTTCATGCCGCTGATATTGAGGCCGAGGATTTTGGCTGAGATATTGAGATCGTCCAGGGTTTGCTCGGGTTGTTGTGAGACCATAAGTGCAGGGCCGTTCCTGTAGTGAGGTGTGCAGTTCAATTATAAGCTAATCCAACACCTATTTACGAAGCGAAAAAGGCACATCATTTTTGGGGGTTGTCCAAAGTGCCGCATTTGGCACAGCGGTTGACCCTGAACCTTAAAAAAGAGCACCAATAGCCAGATCGCCATTGACAGCCCCGGCGAATCCCATATAATTGTTTCTGTACACTAATAAAAACTGTGTCTAAAAATATACACGACACAACAAATTGTCATCTAAAAAAGGAAAATCATGGCCAGACAACAAGACAGAAGGGTTCAACGCACTCGCAAGATGCTGCGGGAGGCATTGGTAGCGCTGATCCTGGAAGAGGGGTACGACGAAGTTTCCATCCAGGACATCACTGAAAAAGCCAACCTCGGACGGGCAACATTTTACCTGCACTTCAGGGATAAGGATGAGCTGTTGCTCGAGGTGATGGACCAGCTTGTGGTGGCTTTCATCGAACAGGTCCCCCAGGGCATCGCGGCACAATGGCACCTGGAGGATACAAAATCCATCGTAAAGCTGTTTGACTTTGCCGCTGAGCATTATGACCTTTACCGGATTTTAACCATTGGCAGGGGCGGAATCACCGCCGCGCGGCAACTGCACACCAGCATCGCTGAAAACATCAAGGCATATCTGCAATCTGAACAAGATCAAAGGGGGACGGAGCCCGCAGTGCCCATCGATTTCATCGCCAACCACCTTTCCGGGGCGTTGCTGGCCACCATTTACTGGTGGCTGGAAAGTGACCTGCCCTACAGTTCGGAAGAGATGGCAACCATGTTCCAGCGCATCAACCTGCTGGACCGGCAGCGCTTGCTTGGGGTTGTCCTATCAGAGGAGCCAGATGAAACCAACCATGACCAGGACAAGCGCAAGCGGCGCACCAAGGACAAAGAACAACCCTCCACGCAAGCATCTGCATCAGAAAACGAATCTAATACAGAAGAACTATCTAACGCATCCGACGACCAGGCAGAAGACACACGAGGCGCATAAATGAACATCTTACTGGTATACCCTGAATTTCCTGATACCTTTTGGAGTTTTAAGCACGCCCTCAAGTTTGTGCGCAAGAAGTCTTCATCTCCCCCTTTGGGCTTGCTGACCGTGGCGGCGATGCTCCCCGCCACCTGGGACAAGCGCCTGGTGGATATGAACGTGCAAAACCTGAAGCAAACGGACTTAGCCTGGGCGGATATGGTCCTGATCTCTGCGATGACCGTTCAACGGGAATCGACCCAGGCTGTCATCGCCCGAGTCCGTGCGGCCAACAAGACCCTTGTTGCAGGTGGGCCGTTGTTCACCGCCGAACCGGAAGCTTTCCCGGAGGTCGATCACCTGGTGCTCAACGAAGCGGAGATCACCCTGCCCCTGTTCCTTTCGGACCTGGGGCGCGGGAAGCCAAAACGGATCTACGAGACCGAAGAGCACGCAGACATCACCAAAACCCCCATCCCGCTTTGGGAACTGATCGATCTGCGCTATTATGATTCCCTGAGCCTGCAATTTACACGCGGGTGCCCCTTCAACTGCGATTTTTGTAATGTAACAGCCCTGCTTGGGCACCGCATGCGCCTGAAGACCACCCGCCAATTGATCGCTGAACTGGACCAAATCTACGCCCTGGGCTGGCGGCGCAACATCTTCATCGTGGATGACAATTTTATCGGCAATAAGCGCATCCTCAAACAAGAGGTTTTGCCCGCGCTGATTGAGTGGCGCAAAGGGAAAAAAGGCTGCCTGTTCCTGACTGAGGCTTCGGTCAACCTCTCCGACGACGATGAGTTGATCACCTTAATGGTCAAGGCAGGGTTCACACAGGTGTTTGTCGGCATCGAAACGCCAGACGACAACGCCTTGGCTGAATGCTCCAAAAGCCAGAACCGGAACCGAGACCTTATCAGCTCGGTGCGCAAGCTCCAGCGGATGGGATTGCAGGTGATGGGCGGGTTCATCGTCGGCTTTGACAGCGATGACGAGACCATCTTTGAGCGAATGACCGAGTTCATCCAGCAGAGCGGGATTGTGACCGCGATGGTTGGGTTGCTCCAGGCGCCCGTTGGCACCCAGCTTTATCAGCGCATGCTGCGCGAAGGGCGCATCCGGAACACCTATTCCGGTGACAATGTCGACGGCGAGACGAACATTATCCCCATCATGGAAATGGCGCAATTGAAGGCTGGCTACCGGAAGGTGCTTGATTCCATTTATTCTGCAAAGGGTTTCTATGAGCGGGTGCGAACTTTTTTAACGGACTATGCGCCTGCCCGTCATTCGGTTACCCTGCAGTGGGAAGAGATCGCTGCTTTTCTGACCTCAATGTTTGAAATCGGGATCAGGAGCGAAGAACGCTGGCACTACTGGCGGCTCTTTTTCTGGACGTTATTTCACCATCCAAAGAAATTTCCCCTGGCGATCACCTTCACCATTTATGGCTACCATTTCCGCAAGGTCAATGAACTGCACGTTGCCTGACCCAGCGGCCTGGAAGGCTTAAGATCACCCTCAACCCGGGTGTGATTGAATACAAAAGTGCCCATGTGAGGATAAATTCATACCCCGGCCGGGTTTCGCCGGGGTTGTTCTTTTCTGACTGCCGCTTACCTATCGAATCTTTGGGGCAGTCCGCCTTCAACCCTGATATAATTAGCCACGACACATCCCATTGGTGAGCACTAAACCCAAGGTGCGTCATCACAAGCAATTTACTCCTGGCAATTCAGCAAACCAATCCGGTTGTTGTTTTGACTTTTAGTTACGATTGTCTTAAAATGATGCTTCGCGTGTCATTATCAAAAATCATCTCTTATATGGAGCAAGGAAGGTCTCTTAAATGAAAGAATATAAAACCGAATCGATCCGAAACATTGTCCTGGCATCTCACAGCAGTGCCGGCAAAACCATGCTGGTCGAAGCATTCGCGAATTTCACCGGTGCAACCACGCGGATGGGCCAGGTAGAGGACGGCACGACCATCGCCGACTTTGATGAAGAAGAAATCCGGCGCGGGATCTCGCTATTCACCGCCGTGGTGCCCATTGAATACAATGCGGTCAAGCTCAACCTGCTCGATACCCCTGGCTACACCGATTTCATTGGCCAGGTGATCTCCGCCATGCGAGTCGCCGATGGCACCCTGATCCTGGTTGACTCCGTTGCCGGCCTTGAGGTAGGCACGGAAATGGCCCTGCAATACAGCGAGCAGTTCAACCTCCCCCGGATGCTGCTGATCAATAAAATGGAGCGGGAAAACGCCAACTTCGAAAAAGCGCTCCTGTCCGTCCAGGAGCACATCGAAACCCGGCTGATCCCTCTACAACTGCCCTGGGGCGAAAAAGCGGATTTCAAGGGTGTGATCGACCTGCTCACCATGAAGGCTTACAAAGGCGACGGTAAGGAAGTGGTCGATATCCCTGCTGAGTACCAGGCACAGGCTGAAGAAGCGCACCTGGCTCTGGTCGAAGCCGCAGCCGAGGGTGAAGATGAGCTGCTGGAAAAGTACTTCGAAAACGGTGATCTGACCGACCAGGAGATCATGCGCGGTTTACGCAGCACCATTTGGGCGGGCAATTTCATCCCGGTGATGGTCGCTGCTGGCGCCAACAAGATCGGGATTGCGCCCCTGTTGAATGTGCTCAGCAACCTGATGCCCTCACCGGCCGACACCCCACCTGCCGTGGCGAAAGATGTCAAGGGTCAGGAGGTCACGCTCGAGCCCAAGGACGATGGCCCCCTGGCTGCCTATGTGTGGAACACCACTGCCGATCCCTTTGTGGGCAAGCAGACCTTTTTCAGAATTTATTCCGGCAAGATGGTCGCCGATGACCGGGTTTGGAACAGCAACAAGGAAGAGGAAGAGCGCCTGACGGGCATGCAGGTCCCCTATGGGAAAGAGGGCAAGCCAGTCGACTTTTTACACAGCGGCGACATTGGCCTGGTGGCCAAATTGAGCGTTACCACCACCGGCGACACCCTGTGCCGGAAAGACAAAGCCCTGATCCTGCCCTCGGCAGAGTACCCCAATGCCCTTTACCAGGTGGCGGTATTCCCCAAGACCCAGTCCGATGCAGCCAAGCTGAGCACCACCCTGACGCGGTTATGCGAAGAGGATATGACCCTCTCGTGGCACAACGAACCCGCCACCCGCCAATCCATCCTGCAGGGCATGGGCGATCAGCACATCGATGTGGCTATCCGCCGGGCTGAGGGTAAATTCCAGCTCGGGCTCGATATCCAGGAACCCAAGGTGCCTTACGAAGAGCGCATCACCCGCGAGAATGCTGCCATGTACCGCCATAAGAAGCAGACCGGTGGCGCCGGCCAATTTGGCGAGGTACACCTGCGGGTCAGTCCCTACCAGGAAGAAGACTTCCTGTTCTCCAACGATGTCTTTGGCGGTTCGATTTCGAATAACTTCATGCCCTCGATCGAAAAGGGTATCCGCAATGTGATGAAAGAAGGCGTGGTGGCCGGCTACCCGGTGCATAACGTCAAAGTCTCTGTGTATGACGGCAAAGAGCACCCCGTTGACTCGAAGCCGATCGCATTCGAAATCGCCGGCCGTGAAGCCTTCAAACTGGCATTCAACGGCGCAGGACCGGTTTTGTACGAGCCGATCATGCAGGTCGAGGTGATCGTCCCTGAAAGCAACATGGGCGATGTGCTCGGTGATATGAACTCTCGCCGTGCCCGCGTGCAAGGGATGGATACGCAAAAGGGCCGCTCAGTCGTCAAGGCCCATGTGCCGCTGGCAGAAATGCTGCGTTATACCACCAACCTGCGCTCGATGACCGGCGGCCGCGGTTACTTCACCATGGCTTTTGACCATTACGAAATGGTGCCCCAGCACCTGGCTCAAGATATCATCGAAGCCAAACGCCGTGAGGACGAGGAAAAAGAAGACTGATCTTCACGCCAATTCACAAAAAACAGACTGCCCTGATCCGATCAGGGCAGTTTTAGGTTAATCACCAGGGGATTGGCACTTTTTGACTTTTTAGTGCTCTGAGCGCCTGCTCAAAATGCGTTTTGGCTCATCTCAAACGCTTTTACAGCCCCTCGCCGCGCACCAGCACCCATACGGTTTTAATCATGATGTAGATATCCAGCCAGATTGACCAGTTGCTGATGTAGTATTCATCAAGCTGGAGGCGCTCTTTGAACGAGGTGGCGTTGCGTCCCATCACCTGCCACCATCCGGTGATCCCGGGATTGACCTTCAAGATCACCCTGGCATAGTCGCCCATCAGGGGCAGCTCTATTGGCATGTAACTGCGCGGGCCGATCAGGTTCATATCACCTTTGAGCACGTTGATAAACTGCGGCAACTCATCCAGGCTGTAGCGGCGTAAAAACTTGCCCACTTTGGTCACCCGGGGGTCATTTGCCAATTTGTGATAGGTTTGATATTCCTGGAGGGCTTGCGGGTCGGCGGCCAGCAAGTCCTGCAATTTTTCTTCTGCATTTTCAAACATCGTGCGGAATTTATAGCTGTCGAACAGCTCGCCGTTCTGCCCCAGGCGCTTCTGCGTGTAAAGGATGGGGCCTTTTGAGTCCAGGCGCACCAGCAGCGCCAGCAGAAGGAAGATCGGCCAGGTGAACAGCAACAGGATCACCGTCAAGATCATATCGACGATGCGCTTGATGATCGTTTCCTGCTTATTGAGCAGGTGATAGTTGGTTTCTACCGCCAGGGTGCCGTGCACATCGATCGTCCGCACCCACAGCGAACCAAAAGGCGCTGTATCGAGGATGAATAGAATTTTAGGGAAAACATCGCGCATCCATTGAAAATCGAATGTATTGAAATCTGACATGGGTTCAGTGAAGACTACGTGCTGGATTTTGGACTGAGTTACCAGATCCTGCAGCGCCTGGTTGTTTTCGATCGGCAGCACCCCGAGGATGGGCTGGTCAGATTCCACATTGGGATCAAAATAGTACACCGGCCGAAAGCCCAACCGGCGGGATTGCAAAAGCTTCTCGATCACCGGCGTGACTTGTCCTTTGGAGCCGATGATGATCATCGGGATGCCCCACCAGGGAAACTGGCTGAAACGGTTGCGCAAAGCAAAGCGGCCCAGCATCATGAATAGGGAGGATAGCACCCAGGTGAAGATGAAAATTGAACGGGAATAGGCCAGCCCCAATTGCTGCAGGAACAGGAACATACCCAGGAAGACAGAAGACAAGGTGACCACATATAAAACTTTTTGCATCTCCTGGACTGCGGCCAGACCGAACCCCGGGTAAAGCCCATTCAGCCAGGCCAGGATAATGTTAATGATCACAAAAAACACCAGGCTGTTGAGGATCAGCGGCCAGTTGACCACACCGCCCATGACAGGTTCCAGCATGGTACGGATGGCTGCCGAGAGAATGACTGCACCGCTGATGGTGAAGACATCCAGGAGCACCAGCAGCAGGTTGACCACTGGACTGCGGTTCTCAAACAGGGGGGTTGGGAATTTTTGATCGCTTTGGTTTTGTTTTGGCATCAGCACGTATCCAATTGGCTAAGAGGGTTACCTATCACGCTCTGTGCACTTTTTAATTTTACCCCGATATTTGACCAGCATTTTGAAGGCGCTGTGCAGGTGGTGCAAGTTGGCTTTGCTGAGGATCTTTTTACGCCCTTCTGCCAGATGCGCATGATACGCCTGGGCAGCGGGCACATAACACACTTTCCAACCCAACCGCCACATCCGGCAGCACAGGTCTTCATCTTCAAAATACATGTGGAAGCGCTCGTCCAGCAAGCCGACCTGGTCGAGGGCTGTTTTACGCAGGAGCATCACAGCACCGGTGACCCAATCCACTTCTGTGACCTGGTCAAAGGTGTCCCGGGTCATCAGGTAATGGTCGACCGCGGGCAGGTTTTTAAAAAGCTGATCAATGTGAAGTGCACGGTAGACCAGCACCCTGAAGGAGGCAAAGCGCCGCCGCGAGGGCTGGATGGTGTCATCAAAATTGCGCAGTTCCGGTCCTGCGGCGCCGATCTGAGGGTCAGCCGCCATCACCTCCAGCAAACCGTCAATCATCCCAGGCAGGCAGAGCACGTCGGGGTTGAGCAGCAAATAGTATGCAAAATCGGGGTAACGGGTGATAACCTGGTTGATATTACGGGCAAACCCCTGGGGGTGCGGATTACCCAGTACCTGGACCGCCGGGTAGGCTTCAGCCAGCCAGGCGCTTGTGGTTGTGTCGGGGGTATTGTTCACGACATAGGTCACAAAAGGCAGACGGGGGTTTTGCCCGTGGAGCGAATCGATGGTTTTTCTGATCATGCGGCCATGATCGTGGTTGATGGTGATGACTGCGAGTTTGTCCATGTTTTTGGGTCACCCCAAGTGTGTTTTGAGGTCAAGCAGGGTTGGCCCACTTTGTTGGGCTGCTTCAGCATACGCAAAAGGCGGATGTGTGCTTGTGGTTCGGGTGTGATTGCAATTCTACCATAGGGGCAGCCTAATCGATGGCCAGAGCAAACCAGGATGGCGTTCGTACAGCAAGTGATTTTAACAGTTAGCGCTCGCCGCGCACTTCGGCCTGAAGCTGCTGGTAAAAGGTCAGCATGAAATCATGGCGTGCCTTCGCCAGCAGGCGGCCGCTGTGGGTGAACATGCGGCTTTTCACGTTGCGCAGTTTAAACAAGAATTCATGGTAAGACGAATGGGGTTCACCGGGTGCTTTTTCACCGGTGGCCAGGAATTGCTCTGAGGGCTCTGCATAGGCGGGCATCCCGTCCAGTGCGGCGTAGGCGATCGTGCGCGCAGCACCGATGGCCCCTAAAACGTCCAGTTTGTCGGCATCAAAGAGCACCTGCGCCTCCAAAGTTTGCGGTTTTTCCCCCTGGCTGCGGAAGCGATGGGCGCGGATACAGTGCTGTACCGCCCTGACCTTTTCCGCAGGCCAGCCTTTACTGGCGAGCACCTGGCCGGCAAACTCGGCGGAGGTGAGATGATGCTCCGCGCGCAGGTCCCCATTGCCACCCGGGGCGCTGCCGCAGGAATCATGCAGCAGGGCGGCAGCCCGCACCACGGTCAGATCAGCGCCTTCCTGCTGCGCCAGGCGTTCGGCCAAACGGTAGACGCGTAAAACGTGATCAAAATCATGCACCGGGTCCGCTGAGCCGTACCAGCCCCGGGCTTCTTCGATGGTGATATGCTCCATGAATGGTGTGCTCCTGTGTGTGCCTGCTCAGGGGAGGATCATTTCCAGGAAACCCAGAAAGTAACCCGCGGCCAAGACCACTGAGATCACGATCAGGGCCACCCGGACGAGCCTCCAGGCAAGTTTGAATAAAAACCGCAGGCCGAATATCACGGCCAGCAGGGCTGCCCCGACCAAAACCAGGTTTGGGATGTTCTGAAACGTCAAATTCATGGCAAACGCCACCGGTCAGGCTGGTGAATTAAGGCGCAGGTGGGCTGACCGGGTAGATCCTGCCCCGCTTGATCACTGTGGATACAAGATTGGTGCCGAAACGGTAGCCAAGATGCCGGTAATTGTTAACATCCAGGATCAGCAGGTCTGCCTGCTTACCTGGTTCAATCGACCCGATGGCGTTTTGGCGGTTTACGGCTGCTGCCCCGTTGATCGTTGCCGCGGCAATGGCCTGGTCAGGGGTCAGGCCCATTTTGCGGCAGGCGAGTGCCAGCATGAACTGCAGCGATTCGCACCAGGCAGTGCCGGGGTTGGTGTCGGTAGCCAAGGCCAGCAGCGCACCTGAGGCGAGCAAGGCGCGGGCGGGGGTGTAGTCTGCCTCATTCAGCCCAAAGGGCGTGCCGGGCAAAGCAACCGCCACAGTACCCGAATTCCCCAGGGCGTGAATATCCTCTGGCGAGGTTTTCACCAGGTGGTCTGCTGAAGCAGCCCCAAGTTCGGCCGCCAGTGCTGCCCCGCCTAAATTCTCAAATTCGTCCGCATGGATCTTGAGCGGGAAGCCCAGCGCCAGAGCCCGTTCCAGGATCTGGCGGGACTGTGCCACGTCGAAAGCGCCCTGCTCGCAGAACACGTCCACAAAGGGCAGGGGCTGGCCCGAGGCCTCACTCTGCCACCAGGCGTGGATCCCCGGGAGCATTTCATCGCAAACGAGGTCAACATAGGCATCGGTCCGGCCCTGGAATTCCTGAGGGACGGCATGGGCGCCCAGGAAGGTGGGGACCAGTTCCAGGGGGCCTTCAGCATTCAAAGCCAGGATGGCTTGCAGTTGTTTGATTTCGCTTTCGAGGGTCAGCCCGTAACCGGTTTTCACCTCGAGGGTGGTGGTACCGTGGGCAAAGGCTGCCCAGGCACGCGGCCGAGATTGGGCTACGAGCTCCTCTAGCGAGGCAGTGCGTGTGGCCCGGACCGTGGATAAGATCCCGCCGCCCATGGCCAGGATCTCCATGTAGGATTTGCCCTGCAGGCGGAGGGTGAATTCGTCGGCACGGTCACCTGCCCATACCAGGTGGGTGTGCGGGTCGACGAAACCGGGCATGACCACGTTTTTGCCGGCATCATACCTGGCAGCGCCTGGGTAGGCCCTTAACAGCTCGTCACTCTGCCCAACGGCCAGGATACGTTCGCCCTGGATGGCGACCGCGCCCTGCTCGATCAGGCCAAGGCTACCGAGTTTGCTGCCGCGCTGGGGTCCGCCGGAAAGGGTCAGGAGCTGGCTGGCATTGTGAAGGATCAGTGTGGGTGTCGTTTGAGTCATCATCGGTTCCTGATTATACCAGCGGCCAGGGATACGCCCGTCGGTCCTCTGGGGGGAGGGGATAAATGCCCTGTTCGACCAGGGTTTCGGCGCGGTGCCTCAGGGCTGCAATTTCAGCGAGGGTCAGGTGGGGCTGGAGGGTTTTGTGCAGGCTTGCCCCGGGTGTGAAGGATGGAAGGGCCAGGTTGATATCCTCGACGATGTGCTCCGGGATGGGCTCACCGGCATGATCCCATACCACGGTGCGCAGCTTGTCTTCAATGTGAAAGCTAAGCCCATGGTCGATCAGGAACAGCTCACCTTCGGGGCTGAACAGCAGGTGTCCGGCCTTGCGGTCGGCATTGTTGATCAGCAGGTCGAAGGCCATCACCTTGCTTAACTGTTTTTGCTGTTCAGAGGAAAAATTGAAGTAATGCAGTTCAGGGTCGTGATCGATGAACAACTGCAGCGAACCCGGCCCCATGGGCGCTGTTGTGACCCTGAAAACTGTGGGCGGCACGAGGTTCCACCCCAACCCTTCGCTCACCAAAAAGGCTGCCACCTCACGCCGCGCCAGGGTTTGGTTGGGGAAGTCCCATAGGGGACGTTCGCCGCGCAGGGGTTTGTAAACCGCCTGGAGGGTTTGCTCGCCGTAGCGGCATGCCACCATGAAGGTGTAATTTGAACCATAGATAAATTGACCTTCCAGTTCAAGTTTGCCATGCAGCAGGGCTGAAAGGACGGTGGGTTTATCCATTGTTGGTTGGTCTTTCAGGGGGTGGTCTTATGGCCGTTGTTCTTGGGTGAGAACTCGCCGGGCGGCAGGATCGGTTCGCCGGTGGACGGCCACACAGGGCGGCCGCGGCTGGCCAGCTCGATGCCCCAGCGGCCCATTGCCCACAACTGCGAACGGGTGCACCAGAACCTCACCTCGCTCAGGTCTTCTTCATCGTCCGCTTCGCTCAAGGCGGTGGAGACTTCCTTGGCAATCAAGATCAGCAGGTCCTGTTCCGGTTCGTAGCCGAGGCTCAATTCCCCGACCCTGAACAGCGGGTCAAGGGGCGGCTCGAGGATCATCTCATCCTCATCATATTTGGGTGAGGCTACCGCAAGATCCGGTGCTTTTTCTTCCAGTTCCACCATCAGGTTCTCAATGGCTAAAGCAAGGGTCTGGATTTGAAATTTTTCCACCAGCAACGTGATCACCTGGTCGGGGCTGCGTCCCTGCAGGTAAAAGACGCGTTCGCCAGGCTGGCCAATGGCGTCAACGGTGATATGTGTTATGGGGTTCACATCGATATTTATTCGAGACATTCCTTATCCATTCATTAATCCCTGATACAGATTGGATTTTACCAGAATTAGGTATTGAAGGTAATGATGGGGGCAGCCTGGTGTATAAGCCTCAAGGTTGCTGGGTGATATCGATATTTTGGTCGCCCATCAAGCCGCGCAATTTCTGGATCAGGGTATCCGTCAGGCCGGTGGTGACGTTGGGGAAGTTGATCTCATAAAAGCACCCGTTTTCCCTGACACGGAAGGCGAACTGGTCTCGCCCCGGGCGGGAGACCAAAATGTCGTGGATGCGGCGCAAGCGGCGGACATCCAGTTGCTTGTCGCCGCACGTATCCAGGGTGATGTAGATGCAGCGCGGTTTTTGGTCTGGCCGGGGCAGCGGTTCCGGCTTGGGCAGGGGTGTGCTGAGCACGTGATAGGGCTTCGACGCCGAGTCTCGGCGTGTTGGCTGCGTTTTTGATCCGCGCATCTGTCCCTGTGAAGGCTGAGATTCTTCATCATCAGCGGGGGCTGCCGATGGTGTGTTTGCCGGGTTCTGTCCCGCCGGCGTTGGCTGGGTATTCTGCTTAGGAGCGGGGTTTTCCGCCGCAGGGGGTGCCTGGTCGGCATCCTCTGGTGAAATTTCAGGCAGAAAATCGTCCAGAAGCTCATCATCCAGGCTGAAGGGTAGGCTTTCATCTTCTGGGTGATTCTCAGGATTGTTCTCAAGTTCTTCCAGCGCTACTGGAGTCAGGTTGTCCACCAGGATTTTGGGGTCCCCCTGCATGGTGTCGACACGCCCCTCTGCCAGGAGGACTCGGTCCACATCCAGCAGGTGATGAACTTTCTCCCAAATCTGGGGAAAGATCACCAGGTCCATCCGCCCGTACAGGTCTTCGAGGGTCACAAAGCCCATGCTGTTGCCCTTTTTGGTCTGATGCTGGCGGAACCGGTTGACCAAGCCGGCAACAGTGACCGCTTCCTTCTCGCCAACCTCTGCGAGCTGGTGTGAAAAGTGGGTCACCCGTTCTGCCAGGGTCTTTTGAAACGGGCTGAGGGGGTGGTCAGACACATACAGGCCGATCAGGTCGCGTTCCCACAGCAGTTCTTCGCGTTTGTTGGTATACAGCGGTTCAACCAGCTCGATGGTGTCATCAATCCGGTCTGAGGCGTCGAACAGCATCATCTGGCCGGCTTCTTTGGCGCGGAAATAGCTGTTGCTGACCGCCATGATGCTGTCGAGGCTGTTGAGCAAAGCCTGGCGTGAACCGAAAGAATCCATGCTGCCGACCTTGATCAGGCATTCGAGCGGGCGGCGCCCCACCTGGCGCAGATCGACCCGATGGGCAAAATCCGTCAGGTCAGTGAAAGGACCTTCTGGGCGTGCTTCCAGGATCAGGTTGACGGGGTTCTGGCCGACATTTTTAATCGCCCCCAGGCCAAACCGGATGGCGGGTGCTGCGTCCTGGCGGTCTTCGATGGTGAAATCGTACTCGCTGGTGTTAACATCTGGCGGCAGCACGTCAATGCCCAATGTCCGGCAATCTGCCACGTAGGTGGCCACCTTGACGATATCATTCTTCCACGCGGAGAGCAGGGCGGTCATGTACTCAACCGGGTAGTGATATTTTAAATACCCGGTTTGCACGGCAATCACCCCGTAATCGGCGGCGTGGCTTTTATTGAACCCATACCGGGCGAATTCTTCCCAGTCGTCAAAGATGAGCTGTGCCTCTTCAGGGCTGACCTGGCTGTGTGCCTGGGCACCCTCGATGAAGGTCTGGCGGTGGCGTCTGAGCTGGGCTTCTTGCTTCTTGGCGATGGCTTTGCGCAAGCTGTCTGCTGCGCTGGCCTCATAGCCCGCCAGTTGCATGGCCGCCTGCATGATCTGTTCCTGGTAAATGGGGATGCCAAAAGTGTCTTTGAAGATCGGTTCAAGCGCTTTGTGGCGGTAGGTTGATTTCTCCCTGCCGTGCATGCGGTTGATGTATTGGGGGATGAACTGCATCGGCCCCGGGCGGTAGAGGGCGATCATGGCGATCACGTGGGCCAGCTCGCGCGGCTTCATCTCGGTGATGTAGCGTGTCATGCCGGTGCCTTCTAGCTGGAACATGCCGGTGGTGTTCCCCTGGCTGATGAACTCAAACACTGCCGGGTCGTCAATGGGGATTGAACGCAAGTCGTAATCGATGCCATGCCGCTCTTTGATCAGCTCGCAGGCGCGGGACATGATGGTCAGGGTGACCAGGCCAAGAAAATCGACTTTCAGCAGGCCCAGGTCATCCACAACGGACATCTCATACTGGGTGACGACATTGACCGGGTTATCATCACTCTGACTGGTGGGGCGGTGCAACGGTACATATTCGATGATCGGTTTGTCGGTGATGATCACGCCGGCTGCATGGGTGCCCGCGTTGCGCACAGTGCCTTCCATTTTACTGGCCGTGTCGATCAGCTCATGGTAAAACCCCTCAGCATTGTAAAGCGCCTGTAATTCAGTCGATTCCTTCAAGACCTCCTCGATGGTGACCGGCTTGCCAGGGATGGCCGGGATCAGCTTGGCAACCTTGTCGACTTCCGAGATAGGAATGTCCATCACCCGGCCGACATCACGGATGGCAGCCCGGGCCCCCAGCGTGCCAAAGGTGATGATCTGGGCGACCTTGTCCTCACCATATTTTTCGGCGCAGTACTGCATCATCTCTGCCCGGCGATCGTCCTGGAAGTCCAGGTCGATATCCGGCATGTTCACCCGCCCTTTTTGGAGGAAGCGTTCGAACATCAGGTCATGTTCGAGGGGGTCGATCAGGTTGATATCCAGGGCATAGGCCACCAGTGAGCCGGCAGCAGAGCCACGCGCGTTGTACCAGATCCCTTGCTCCTGGGCGTGTTTGCACAGGTCCCACACGATCAGGAAGTAAGCATCAAAGCCCATCTCGTGGATCACTTCGAGCTCATATTCCAGCCTGTGCTGGATGTGCTCGTCGTTAGCCTGCTCGCCATAGATGCGTTTTAGCCCCTTATCGCACAGGTGCCGGAGGTAAGCTGAGGCGGTGTACCCATCCGGGACAGTGAACAGTGGCAGGTGATACCCGGTAGGGCTCAGGTCGACATCGCACCTTTCGGCGATCAGCAAGGTGTTTTCAATTGCGCCGGGCACATGGCCAAACAGTGCTTGCATTTCATCAGGCGTGCGCAAGTAGTAAGTGTTATCGTCCATGCGCATGCGGTCAGGGTCCGAGAGGAGGCTGCCCGTTTGGATGGCGAGGAGGATGTCCTGCAGGCGGGCGTCTTCCGGGTTGATGTAGTGCACATCGTTTGCGGCGACAAACTCCACATTGTGCCGCTGGCCAAGTTCAATCAGCCGCTGATTGGTCTGCGCCAGGCCATCGATGGCATGCGACTGTAGCTCGATGAAAAAGCGCTCCCGCCCAAAGACCTCCAGGTACCATTTCAGTGATTGTTCTGCCCGCTCGAGGTTATTGTTCAGCAGGGCACGCGGGATTTCACCCGAAAGGCAGCCTGAGGTGACAATTAACCCTTCGTTGTGTGCTTTAAGAAACGAGCGGTCGATCCTGGGCCGGTAATAGAACCCTTCCAGCTGCGAAGCTGAAGCGATTTTGAGCAGGTTTTGATACCCCGTCATGTTTTCTGCCAGCAGGAGCAAATGCGCTGACCGCTTATCGTAGAGCGGGTCACGGTCGGTCATTCTCCGGGCGGAGAGGTATGTCTCCAGGCCGATAATGGGCTTGATCCCGGCTTTGGTGGCCGTTTTGAAGAATTCAACCGCCCCGTACATGGTGCCATGATCTGTCAGCGCCAGGGCGGGCATGCCAAGCTGTTTGGCACGTGCGACAAGCGGTTTGATCTGGCTGAATCCATCCAAAATGGAATAGGTGGAGTGAACGTGAAGGTGAACAAAAGACATAACAATAATTACGTTTGGCAAGTGGTCTGGTTAAAAATTGCGCCCTCCTTCTTCTACCCAGGAGCCATGCGCTAAGTTTATTATAGCATGCAGGTTTTTGATTTGACTGCGCGAGCCTTAAAAACCCCGGTATTTTAAGACAGTGAAGTTGTCCTCGACTCTGTTCAGGCCGATACAGGCTGGTTATTTTTCACGCTGGCGCATGCCCGTGCGCGTGTAATAGCTGATGTTTTTACCAAGGGCACGCTTACGCAGCTGGATGGCAGCCCGATCGCGTGCTTCTGCCAGGGACGTTTCGCCAGCCCGCACTGCCCGATACAGATTCACTGCAGATGCTGCCCCTGCAAAGACCAGCAGGGCCAATCCGATCTCCAGCAGGAAATTTGAGAAGGGATAGATGAGGGTTACAGCGAGGTACAGCGGGTAGGGCAGCACGACCAACACTTGAAGGGTCAGCTCTCCACGCAGGTAGCGGCGGGCGCAGGGATCGCAGATAAAAAGCACCTCCGGGCCTTCAAGGCTGGCCGGTGCCGTGACAGTCTGGGGGTCTTTCATCTGTGCCCGCAGGCTGGCTGCATCTTTACTGTACGCGAACACGCCTTCTGCCCCTGGCCGGGATTGGTCACAGCGTGCACAGGTCTGAACACCCGCCTGGCCGGTCTGATCGGCTTGTTTTGCATGGCGAAAGGTCAGCAGCGTCAGCCAAATGGCGCTGAGTGGCAGCAGGATGGCTGCGATGGATCGCAAAATGGTGATCAGGATGCTCATGGCATTGTTTATACCCTGTTCGGGGCGATTCTACACCAAAAACAACCGAAAAATGACGACAGATACCCCTTTGGTGTAATAAAAAAACAGCGAAGGGCTGTTGCACTTCGCTGTTGGTGGTCCGTTAGGTTCAACTCTCGTTGATGTTCACAAAAATGAAGGGGTTGCGTTTGGTTTCCTGGTACAGGAACGATTTGACCGTGCGCAGGACCTGGTTTTCCAGGTTTCCGTTCGATTGGCGGACGGCATTCTTGACCTCCTTCTGGAGGTTGTCCGCCAGGGGATCAAATTCCTCCGAAAGGATGAAACCGCGGGTGATGATGTCGGGTTCGCCTCTGAGCTGGCCGGACTGGTGATCGACGGACAAGTTGATCACCATGATCCCATCCTGCCCCAAGGATTCCCGCTCGCGCACAATGCTGCGGTCCACATCGCCCACACCGCTGCCATCCACGAAGATATAATCGCCAGGGATGCGCTCGCCCATGCGCAGTTCGCCATCCACAAATTCGATGATCTGCCCGTTTTCGATCACGGCGATATTTTTCTTGGGGACGCCGACCTCCTGTGCCAGGCGGGCATGCTGTTTGAGCATGCGCAGTTCGCCATGGATGGGGATCAGGTATTTTGGGCGCACCAGGTGCAGGAGCAATTTGATCTCCTCCTGGCTGGCATGCCCCGATACATGCACAGGTGCGATCGATTCGTAGACCACATCGGCGCCGCGGCGGAAGAGCTGGTTGATCGTCCGGTAGACGGGTTCTTCGTTGCCGGGGATGGGGTGGGATGAAAGCACGATTGTGTCGCCTTCGCGCACATCGAACTTGCGGTTGGTGCCGTTGGCCAGGCGCCCCATGATCGAGCGCGGTTCGCCCTGCGAACCGGTGCACATCAGCACGACCTGGTTGTCGGGCATGGAGAGCGATTTTTCCAGCGAGATCACCAGGCGTTCGGGAAAGTCCACATAGCCCAGCTCGCGTGCCATGTTCATGTTGTCAACCATGCTGCGGCCGGTGAAGGCGATCTTGCGCCCGTGCCGCTCGGCAGCGTTGGCAACCTGCTGCATGCGGGAGATCAGCGAGGCAAAGGTGGCCACCAGGATGCGTCCCTGGGCAGCCTCGAAGACCTGGTCGAGACCGTCATCGATGGTGCGTTCAGAAGGCGTCCAGCCGGGTTCGGTGGCGTTGGTGGAGTCGGCCAGCAATGCCAGAACGCCGCGCTCGGCGAATTCGGCCAGTTTGGCATAATCCGTGGGCCAGTTATCCACCGGGGTGTGGTCAAATTTGTAATCGCCGGTATGGACGACCAGTCCGGCAGGCGTCTCGATGCCCAGCCCGATGCCGTCGGGGATCGAGTGGCACACGTGGAAGAAATCCACCTGGAAGGGTCCGATTTGGACGCGGTCGCCAGCGGAAACGAGCCGCAGGTCGGCTTTACCAGACATGCCGTGGCGGTTGAGCTTGACCTCAACCAGGCCGCGGGTCAGTTTGGTGGCGTAGATGGGCGCATTGACCATCTCCAGCAGGTGCTGGATCGCCCCGATGTGGTCCTCGTGACCGTGGGTAAAGACGATGCCCCGCACGAGGTGGGTTTTGTCTTTGAGGTAATTTTCGAAGTCGGGGATGATGTAATCGATGCCGAGCATGTCGTTTTCGGGGAACATGATGCCCGCGTCAACGATCAGGATGTTGTTCCCGTATTCGTACAAGGTCATGTTCTTCCCAACCTCACCAAGCCCCCCGATTGGGATGATCCGTAATATTTTATTGTTTGTCATTCTTACTTGTTCCTTTATCACTAAGTTTTGTTAAAAATTGCATTCAAAATTTATTTAAATGGGAGATCCCATTAGAAGTCAGATATAGTTTGTCATGCGGCCGGTGAAAATAAAAAGCCCTGCGGCATCAGGCCGGTCAGGGCAGAAGGTAGATGTTTTCTTGAACAATAATGATCGTCAAAATAAGACCTGTGGCCACAGCTGGCCGTCGAACCGGTTGCATGTCAGTATGGGATTGTAGCATGCGTGGGTAGTTAAGTCAATTTAATCTGGGGGCTGTTAATAAAGATATGATGCGGGTTTTACGCCCCATTAATCTTGAAGGTGTTCCTTTGGGGAAAAACGTGCTGTTTTCCCTGGAAAGGCCTGGCTTTGTCCTTCTTATGGGTTTTGGGCTTATGCAACCCAGAGCCAATCATGATCTGGCGTACGGTCTCTTTGCTGACCTTGATCCCGTCCCGCTCGAAGAGTTTCTCACTGGCCAGTGTCGGTCCAAACCCTTGATAGTCTTCTTTCAACCTTTTCAGAATCTTTTCTTCTTTTTCTTTTGATAGTCGAATACCACTGATTTTCCCCCTGTGCCCAGAGATAATCCCTTCCGCTCCTTGCCCGCGATAGCTGTGTAGCAACCGACGAAAGTGGCGCTCAGTCACCCCTACCCGCTTTGCGCCTTCACGTTGCGTGATCCGTTTCTCGTCGGTCATCTTTAGGATTTCACAGCGTTTGATTTCTTTGATGCTCATCGTTAGTGTCCTTTGTTTTAGCATGTCCTATTCACCTCCAATAGGACATTTTAACCTTGCTAAAATAGGACATTACTACTTTGCCGTAACAAATTTTACATGGCGGACTTCCCATTTCATTTTCGTTGTGATATACTCATACCGCTGTCAAATTGAGCGGACAGCATAATTTCACACGCCTCCGGATTTGCCCTGCGTGCCCATATCATGGGTGAGGGGCAAGCCAGAAGGAGGCGGAGGTTAAAACGCAAAGGAGTTTAATAACCATGTCACCTGTTGTAACTATGAAAGCGCTCCTCGAGAGCGGCGTCCATTTTGGTCATCGCACCAATAAATGGAATCCTAAAATGCGCGCGTTCATCTTTACTGAACGCAATGGGATCCATATTATCGACCTTCAGCAGACCGTCCACTTACTGGATGATGCCTACGCCTTCGTGCGTGACCGGGTCGCTGAGGGGGGCACCGTCCTGTTTGTTGGCACCAAACGCCAGGCACAGGACACCATCCGAGACGAAGCCGATCGCTGCGGCATGCCTTACGTCAATGAACGCTGGCTGGGCGGCACGATCACCAACTGGGTTACCATCCAGCAGCGCATCTTTGAACTGGAACGGCTCGAACGCATGCGCGACAGCGGCGAGCTTGACCTGCTGACGAAAAAAGAAGGCCTGATGATCGAGCGGGATATTGACCGCCTGGAGCATCGCCTCAGTGGTATCCGCAACATGAAGCGACTGCCCGACATCCTGTTTGTTGTGGATGTGATGCGTGAAGATACCGCGGTTCACGAAGCAAACCTCAAGAAGATCCCTGTGGTTGCCATGGTCGATACCAACTGCGACCCTGGGAAGGTGGATTATGTCATCCCCTCCAATGATGACGCAATCCGGGCGATCAAACTGATCGTGGGCAAGATCGCCGACGCTGTGATGGAAGGCAAGGCGATCCGCAGCAAGGATATGGACGAGGAAGAACTGCAGGCGGAACCGATGCCTGCCGGTGTCACCCGCTTCATCGATGACGACCAGGAGCTCGAAGATGAGGAGCTGTTAGGCGAATCGACCCTCAAATATCTTGGTTCGAAACAGCCTAAATCCAGCGAGCTGGAAGAAGACCTGGATGAAGAGCTGGGAGAAGTGGAAGAAATTGAAGCAGAGCCGGAAGCGGAACCTGAAGCAGAAGAACCCGCTGCCGAACCCGAGGATGAAACGGACGAAGACCTTGAGGACGCCGAAGAAGAGGCTGAAGAACCGACTGACGACGTTGATCAGGACTGAAAACACGGTCAACGAGTAAAATAACAGGAAGAAAATGATGGAAATTACCACTGAAATGATCAAAGAACTGCGAGAAGCCACAGGCTGTGGCATTCTCGATTGTCGTGCTGCGTTGCGCGAGGCCGATGGCGATTTTGGAAAGGCCACTGACTACTTGCGAGAAAAAGGCCTGGCAAAGGCCGCCAAACGGGCTAACCGTGAAGCCTCTGAAGGTGTGATTGAGGTTTATTCGCATGGTGAAGGCCGTATGGCCGTGATGGTGGAAGTGAACTGCGAAACCGATTTTGTGAGCCGCTCACCTGAATTTCTCAGCTTGGCCCACGAGCTGGCATTGCAAATCGCCGCAGCCAACCCGCTCTACCTGACTGAAGAAGATATTCCCCAGGCCGCGCTCGACCATGAAGCCAAGATTGCCGAAGCCAGGGCCCTTGAAGACGGCAAACCTGAAAAGATCGTCCCCAAGATCGTTGAGGGCTTTCTGAAAAAATACAAAGAAGAAAATGTGCTGATGAACCAGGCATATGTGCGCGACGGCAGCATGACCGTCAAGGACCTGGTCGACCAGCAGGTGATCAAGCTCGGCGAGAAGATCGTTGTCCGGCGGTTTGTCCGCTGGGAACTGGGCGCCGAGTCCGGCGTTGAGGAAGACGCTGAAGAGGAAGCATAACCAACCCAAAGCCAACCCGCAAGGTTGGCTTTCTTTTTAGTGACGAACCAAGAGCACCAAGGAGGGCAGATGACCGGAGAAAACAATGGATTGATTTATCAACGGGTGCTGTTAAAGCTGAGTGGAGAGGCGCTGGCAGGTGAGGAAGGCTTCGGGATTGACCCGGATCGGGCGATCTACATTGCCCAGCGGGTCAAGGAAGTGCACGAGATGGGCGTCGATGTGGCCGTGGTGATTGGTGCAGGCAACCTGTGGCGCGGGCGGATCGGTTTACACGCCGGCATGGACCGGGCTACCGCCGATTACATGGGCATGCTCGCAACGGTGATGAACGCACTGGCTTTGATGGATGCCCTGGAGCGCATCGATGTGATGACCCGGGTTCAATCGGCCATCGAGATGCGTTCTGTAGCCGAACCCTATATCCGGCGCCGGGCGATCCGCCACCTTGAAAAGGACCGGGTGGTGATCTTTGGCGGCGGCACGGGCAATCCCTACTTTTCAACCGACACGGCAGCAGCATTGCGCGCCATGGAGATCGGCGCAAACGTGCTGATCAAGGCCACCAAGGTGGACGGGGTCTACGATATGGATCCCAATCAGCACCCTGAGGCGGAGAAATTTGACCACCTGACCTATATCGACACCCTCAATCGGCGCTTGGAGGTGATGGATAGCACAGCCATCTCGCTCTGCATGGAAAATAAGCTGCCGATTTTGGTGCTGAACCTGTGGGACGAGGAGGCACTCCCCAAAGCCCTGCGCGGTTTGAAGGTTGGTACCCTGGTGGATGAAAGTTAGGCCAGCAGCAGGGTCAAAACGCGCACGAAATTGCCCACCCAAGCATTAAATAAAATAGGACTGCCCGAGAACCGGGCAGTTTTTATTTTGGTGCCTGACTTACTTCGATCACCTTGTTTGCGGAGCGAGATGAGAAGTCGGCGAAATATCCTTTTTGCCAACCTGTTGCCGGCCAAAACTAGACCCGCGTTTCATTGAGCGGTTGACACGCGGCAGCAAAGCCTGGGGGTTTCGCCTGATTAACTTTAATAAACCTTCGTAATGAACTGTTTTTACACAATCATTTGCATAATACTCAACAACAATTCGGCGCGAGAAAATTATTTATATGTACTGGACAAATATTGTCCAGTATACTCTAATTTAAAGGAGTTGTTTTATGAACAGAAATATTCTCATTGCCGTCGCTGCGGTCTTTGTGATCGCAGGTGTGGCTGATCAGCCACCGGAAAATCAACAAGAAAAACCCGCTTTGTTGCCAATCGGAACAAGGCGGGCTTCTTTTCATAAGAAGGGGTCATCTTGGCTACGATGCAACCAAAAATCATGCCATCCCTATGGTTTGGATGGTATGCTGCGAGATTCCGATGCTCACAACACACATCAGGTGATGGATGCAGTGCTGAAGTTGAAAAAACTCGTGCTTGAGCCCCACTGCCGGGCTTACGAAGGAGGTGTTGAACAGGGTTTTCCTGCTTACCAGGCGAGCAATGTATCAGCGGCGGATGGGCCCTGGATTCTTATAAAATCAGGGCTGGAAAAACACATCGTCGTATTATCGAAGATGCCTGGTTCAGGTTTGGAGGAGGATTATGCCGCGCAAGGTAGACGAGCGGTCATTTTTGTTGTATGCTTAATCATCAAAACTGAGCTCTGCACTCGACAAACCAATGGAGGTAAACCATGATCAAAGACACACTGCGAGAAGCCGTTGAACGCATGCAAGCCGCCCTGGATTCTCTCGAGGATGACCTTTCTGGCATTCGGACGGGGCGTGCCTCACCCGCACTGGTGGAACGTTTGCCCATTGAATACTACGGCGCCAACACACCGCTGATCCAATTGGCATCGATCAGTGTTCCTGAACCGCGCCAGCTGCTTGTGCGCCCCTTTGACCCCGCCACGCTGAAGAATATCGAACGTGCGATCATGGCTTCAGATCTGGGGCTGACGCCCAATAACGACGGCAAAATGATCCGCCTGACCCTGCCCCAGCTCACCGAGGAACGCCGGCGGGAACTTGTGCGGGTTGTCCACAATCGCATGGAAGAGACCCGTGTCCGTATCCGCAATGTCCGCCGGGACCTGATCAAGGATTTACGTGAATTTGAAAAAGAGGGGCTGATCTCAGAAGACGAACAGGAACGCGGCGAAAAAGAGCTCCAGGAACTCACCGACAAGATGATGGGTAAAGTTGAAGAAATCGGCGAGCGTAAAGAGAAAGAGATCATGGAAGTGTAAGTCTGATGGCATCTGAAGAACTCACCCAAACCAAATTAGCCACTGTACCCCGCCATGTGGCCATCATCATGGATGGCAACGGGCGATGGGCAAAAGCGCGCGGCCTGAACCGCATTGCCGGTCACCGCGCAGGGACAGAGAACTTGCGCACCATTATCAGGGCCAGTATCAAGTTCGGAATCAAGTACCTGACCCTGTTTGCCTTTTCCACGGAAAACTGGTCCCGGCCGAAGGCGGAGGTCACAGGCTTAATGCACATCCTTTCCGATGTGATCGACCGTGATGTGCAGAGACTTCACCAGGAAGGTGCTCGCTTGGTGCATATCGGCCACCTCGACGGGCTTCCGAAGGCTCTGCAGGACAAGGTGAGCCATGCCATTGACCTGACCAAAGAGAATCGCAGCATTACCATCGTGCTGGCCTTCAATTACGGCGGTCGCGATGAGATCATTTACGCCATCAAACGCATGCTGGCCGACCAGGTCGCCCCGGAGGATGTGGACGAAGCATTGGTGAGCCAATATCTGTTTACCGGTGATATCCCTGACCCTGACCTGGTCATTCGCACATCGGGTGAATTCCGCACCAGCAACTTCCTGACCTGGCAGTCGGTCTATTCTGAGTGGTATTTCCCCCAGGTCTACTGGCCTGACTTTGACGAAGAAGAGCTGCGCAAGGCCCTTGAGGAATATGGCCGGCGTGATCGGCGATTTGGCGGATTGAAGGAATCCTGAGTGTGAGAAAACACATCTGATGTTGTCCCAACGTGTTAAAGCGGCACTGGTTTTTGTGCCGCTTGTATTGATCCTGATGTATTTTGGGGGATGGGTGTTCAACCTGTTCGTTCTTGTGCTGCTGTTGTTTGCAGCCTACGAATATACCCGCTTGTTTCGCCATGCAGGTTACCAGCTTTCTTTGCCGATCATGCTGGCGGGTGTCGGCCTGATGGTGGTTGAGCGCTGGGTTTTCGCTGAAGCCTATTTGGGACTGCTCCTGACGCTGATGATTTTAATGACAGCGATCGTTGCACTGTCCGATCATGAGCGGGGAAAAAAGGATGCTGCAGTGGTGTTTGCCCTGCACCTGGCAGGCCTGCTCTACCTGGGTTGGGTCGGGGGCGGGTTTATTGCCTTACGGGCCCTGGAGGCAGGGCGCGGCTGGCTGTTGACAGCCCTTCCGTCCGTTTGGCTGGCGGATTCGGGTGCATATTTTATCGGCAAGTGGCTGGGGGTGCGCAAAATGGCCCCGAAGCTTAGCCCCGGAAAATCCTGGGCGGGGTTGGTCGGGGGGATCCTGACGGGCACTGTATTTGGCGCTTTGCTGGTGCTGCTGTGGCGGGCAGTGGCTTTTCTGCCTGCGGGCACGCCCCTGTGGCAGGGGGCCTTGATGGGTTTTGTGCTCGCCGTGCTTACCCCTGTGGGCGACCTGCTGGTCAGCCTGTTTAAGCGCACGGCGGGGGTCAAGGACACGGGCAGTCTGATTCCGGGCCATGGCGGCATCCTGGATCGGATTGACTCCTGGATCTGGGCCGCGCTGCTCGGATATTACCTGGTTCAGTTATTCCAGGCCCTGTGACCTATCCGGATGCTGGATTAATGGACGGAATTATTCAACCACCACGGTGATCGGTTTCACCATCCACATCGAACAGGAGATCTGGTATGTCCCCGGCCCCGGGGCGGTGAATTCCACTACATTCGTCCCCGGGCTGAGGATGATGATATCAGGATAAAGTCCCCTGGCATACACCGCGTTTGCGCAGCCGAGGGAATCGTTGCTGAAAATCTCAAAGCGGGTCGGCTGGTGGGCTTTGATGGTGATCACCTCGGGGAAGTATTCGAATCCCCTGGCTTCCATTTGCATTAGCTGGTATTCGCCTTCATCCTGCAGCGCGGCAGGGGGCGAGGAGGCGCTGGGTGAATTTTCAAGCGGCAGCGATGCTGGCCGCAAAAGGCTGATTTGTGTGATCAGGGTATAAGTAGAAAAGAAAACGATCAATAGCCCGGAAAGCAACCTGAATGCATTGGAAAACCTATGATTTTGGCGGAGCTTGACGCTGGAGAAGCTGATCGCCAGGAGCATGGGCAGCGTGCCCAATGCAAAGGCCAGCAGGATCGTCAGGCCCTCGAGGAAGTTCCCGGAGCGTAATGCCCCGGCTTGGGCGATCAGGGTAAATCCGCAGGGGACAAAAAACGTCACTGCCCCGATCAGGATCGGCATGATCTTATTCTGCAGGCCGGGTTGATTGGTCACGCGGCCGATCCAACGGCCGGAAAAGTTCAGCGGGATCCGCTGAAACAAGGGCACACCCAGCATCTGCATCCCAATGATGAAGATCAGCACCGAGATTAAAATGGTCAGCACAGCCGAGGCTTCCAAGGAAAACTGGAACACCCCACCCAGCAAGCCCAGCAGACCGCCCAAGGCGGCAAAAGAAACCAGGCGCGCGCCATTGAACAGGAGGAAGGGAGAGAACCCTGCCTTGTTGCGGCCGATCGCCTGATTCACCCAGCTTTCCTGCACGGATAAGAGCAAACTGCCCACCAGTGCAGCACAACTGGAGAACCCGGCGGCTAAACCGAACAGGAAATACGCAATAAAGTTGGAGTTCGAATCCACATAAAGAAAGTTCAGCAGTGGAGATCTTTCAAGCACAAAGAAGAGCAGGACGATCAGCAGGAATGCACCCATCACGGCGGCGATCTTTCCCGGCTGGAGCCTCGTCTTTGGGCGGTGTTCTGTAAAGGTATAGCCATCCTGCTTAAAGCGGTGGTCAAGCTGTTTCACCGTCGGTATAGCCTGGGCGGACCTGGCTTGAATCTCGATTTTCCCACTGGCCAGAGATACTTTAACGGCAGTGACACCCTTGATCTTCCCTGCTGACCGTTCGATGAGGGTTTCGCAGCCCGGGCAATGCATGCCGGTGATGTAATAGGTCTTTTTGATCATGTCGGTATGCACCTCTAAAGTCTAAAAATCGTTAACTTTTTTCAACCGATAAGCTGGGTCAGCAAAACCCAATTAGCGAATGATTATAGTCCACTTTTATGGCAAGGGATCATCAAACGTGGATTGTCTTACAGGTTACAGGTGATCGGAAATCACGTTTGTGGTCGTACCAAACGCTGTTAGATCTTCATTTATAAACCCCCACAAGGCAGAATTTTCCCCTCAATGGGCTGCCACAGACTGGTTAGGCCAGCCGTCAGGGTTTTGCGGCAAGGCGATACTCCTCAAGCACAGTTCTGATGGCATCGTAGAGGATCGCTTCTGGGTCTGGCGGGATCAACCCTTCCCGGATATGCTGATATTGCACCGGCAGAAATTGGCTGAGCAGCGGTAATGGGATGTCTGTAGTGCGCAGGTTCGCAATCAGGGTGGTTAAGGCATCCGTCACGCGCTGTTCGGGCCAGTAGTAGCGGATACGGTCGCTGAAGCTGAACTTTCTGGCCAACTTCTGTTCACGTTGATCGCCTGCGTAATAGGCCTGCCAGTTTTTCGGGTTTTCGAGCATCACCGCTTCGAGGGTCTCTTGAACCGCGGATAAGGTGGTAGTTTCCCGGCCTGGCAAAAGTGCTTTTTCAATGGAGGCCAGTGAGAAAACCGCTTCCCTGAGGGCAAAGGTCAGTGCTGGCCCGACTTTTAAGATGGCAAAGTGGTCCTTCACCAGTTGCCTGAGGGCTTCTGGCGTTTGGTAATCGGTAGAGTGCGCTTCGAAAATCATCCCCGGCACGGTCTCGATACACCGGGAGAGTCGGGTGGCTTGTGAAGGGTCGTATTCATGCACATGGAATTGGCTGAATTCAACACCGGGTTGAACGACAAAGGCAATCACCCGCGACCATGCGCGCTCAAGCCCAAATTCACTAAAAACCCGCTCAAAAACGCTTAACGAGCTGAGCACACGCTCAGGAGTCGTTATTTGAAGGCCTTCATCTTCGCTTTCCACACCACCGGGGGCAGGCACTTCTGTGCCGATCACATACACCGGCGCATCCGTGCCTGGCTGGCTTTGCCAGGCCTTTTCAGCAGCAGCGCACAATGTTGCTGCCCGCCGTGCTTCGGTTTCAACATTCAGGGGTTGGTCGGGCGGGTCATCGGCACATTTCATGCTGGTATCCAGGTGAATTTTGCGATAGCCTGCCTGGACGCAGTCTCTCACCAGGACGGCGGCCTTCTCCATGGCTTCCTGGCCGGGGAGGTTTTTCCAGGGGTTTGGCCCGAGGTGGTCACCGCCCAATAGAATTTGATCTGTTTTGCATCCAAGGGCATCTGCCAGGTCTGCAATGTAGGCAGCGAATTCGCTGGGCACCATGCCGGTATAGCCGCCTTCCTGGTTGACCTGGTTGCTGGTCGATTCGATCAAAACCCAGTCCTGGTGGTCGTGCCCAAACTGCAGGGTCTCCCTGAGGACATAAGGGTTAGCAGAGCAGACGGACGCCACGCCGCGAGGGATGCCCTGTTTTTGGTCTGAAATGACCTGTAACAATAATTCTGTTGGGGCAAATTGTGGCAAATAAGGCTCCTTGATTTTGAGCTGGTTTGGTCGATGAGACAGCAGGGTGCGGGGATGATTTACGACAAACGGATCAGTAATAGAAAATCCGCTCGCGGTTTTCTTCCAGCAGGCGCTGGTTGTATGCCGCGCCGCCATCCACATTGGCTGCGAGGTAAACGGGCGGTGTGATGCCTCTTTCCAATACCTCTTCGATCGTCGCGGCGACCAAAGCCTGCAGGAGCGCTGTTGAAGTCACGCCGGATGCCGGCACAAATTTCTGCGGAACCCGTTCGTCTTCCAGCACCGCGTCGCCTTTGTCCACCTTGTTGTCGAGAACTACATCGGCAAAGTCGTACATTTTTTTACCGGAGGCATGCCGTGACTCAACGGACTGTGTGTATGCCCTCGATGTCAGCCCGATGACCTTGATACCCCGTTCCTGGGCCAGTTGCGCGATCTCAATCGGGACGGCATTGCGCCCGGAGACGGATACCACGATCAGGACATCGCCTGCTTTGATTGGGTAATTATCGAGGAGCAGTTTTGCAAACCCCGGCAGCTTTTCAATATCCGACCCCAGTGTGGGCGGACGGGTGTCCAAAGCCGTGATGCCAGGGCCATAGATGGGGTTGATGAGCATCAACCCGCCTGCCCGGTAGACCAGGTCCTGTACGGGTAATGACGAATGCGAGCAGCCAAATGCAAAGATGCTGTTCCCGTTCTCGATGGTGTCCGCCAGGAGCACAGCGGCATCATTGATGGGGCCTGCTTCCTCGTCACGAATTTGCTCGAGCATTTCGATCACGGTGTTCAGATAGGTTTTTAGAAATAGGCTCATTTTCCCTTCCTTTCAAATGGGGGTCGAGATGATTTAGAGATTTTGATAGACGGTCTTACCTGCAACCAGGCACAGGCGCGGGGTCAGGTTTTCATCCAGCAGGACGATATCCGCCTTGAGACCGGGCTTGAGTGCGCCGATTTGATCCTGCATGCCGATGCTTTCTGCGGCCACACGGGTTGCAGAAGGCAGGACCTCTTCCAGTGTTCGGCCGGTGAACTGAAGCGTATTTCGCAGGGCCTGCTGCATCGATAGGGTGCTGCCAGCTAAAGACCCTGTGGCTGTGCGAGCGATACCGTCGGTCACCGTGACCACCTGGTCGCCCAGGCGGTGCACGCCGTCATGTGCACCGGCTGCCCGGATGGCGTCGGTGATCAGCACCGTCCGATCGGTACCTTTGGCTTTGAATACCAGGTCAACAATGGCCGGATGCAGGTGGATCCCGTCTGTGATGATCTGTGCGTATACCCGTGGATCGGTCAGAACAGTGCCGACGACGCCGGGCTCGCGGTGGTGTAATTGAGGCATTCCGTTAAATGTGTGCGTGGCCTGGGAAAGGCCTCTCTCAATTGCCTCGATCATGGTGTCATAACTGGCGCTGCTGTGGCCCACAGCGAACCGGACACCTTTTTTTGTGCCCGTCGAAATCAGGCCCATGACCCCCTCCACCTCTGGTGCAACGGTGAACAGCTTGACCACACCAGAATCCAGCCAGGGCAGGTACTCCTCGGGTTCGGCTGCGCGCAGGTGTTGTTCGGGCTGGGCGCCTTTGTGTTTGTGCCCTAAATAGGGGCCTTCAAGGTGAATGCCCAGCACCCGGGCCTTGTCACCCGGCTGAGAGAAAGCCTGTATTCGGCTGATCGCCTCAATCACATCCTGTTGTGATGCCGCCGTGGTGGTGGGCAAGAAGCTGGTCACACCGGTGGATAAAACATACCGCGCCATGCCAGCCAGGGCTTCATTTTCAGCATCCATCGTGTCGTATCCCTCACCCCCGTGAACATGGATATCAATCAATCCCGGGATCACCCAACGGCCTGCCGCATCAATGGTTGGGATGTCTTGTGGAAATGCTTCCTGGTCGCCGACCTCCAGGATCCGATCGTTATTAATTAAGAGGCCATAGTGCTCTGGGAGCGGTTCTGGGGATAGGATTTTTCCGTTGATGATTTTTTGTAGCAAAATGATTCCTTAGTTACTTGAGATAAGGTCGAGGAAGAGAGCGAACTCTCTTCCTCGAATAGGTCAGTAGAGGACTAAACGCCAAACAGCTTGGCGATGGCCCAGATCACAATGCCGGGCACAATGGCATCGGGCACTGTGAAGCCAAGGGCTGTTGCGCCCATGGCGCCCAAATCGCCAAACACCTGGAACTGGTAGGCAAAGCTGATCAGGAACCAGCCGACAAAGGACCACAGGAAACCACCTGCCCAGGCGCCCCTCCTGCCGCCGGTGGCATTGCCAAAAATTGCGCCTGAGCCGCTGGCGAAGAAGGCCGCGATCATGCTGGGCAAGGGAACCGCCCAGCCAATCAGCGCCAGGATCACCATGGCAATCACCTGGCCGATCGTACCTGAGATCAGGCCGATGATCAGGGAGTTCGGGGCAAAGGGATAGATGACCGGGCAGTCCAGGGCGGGTTTTGCGCCGGGAATCAGCTTCTCGGCAATACCCTTGAAGGCCGGTACGATTTCAGCAATCAGCATGCGGACGCCCTGTAACAGGACGAGGACGCCAGCCGTGAAGCCAAGGGCTTGCAGGAAGGCAAACAGCAGGAAGTTCTGACCGCCGCTGATCTGCTCTTGAACACCAGCCACGCCAATTTGGATCACAGCCAGGATGACTGCAATCAGGGCGACGATGATCATGATGATGGCGATCGACATAGCCATGTCCCTGAAGAAATCGAGCTTCGACGAGAACGCCTGCTTCTCAGCAGAATCTTCGGGGTCGCCGATGAGCTTGCCGACCCAGGCGCCCAGCATGTTCAGCAAGGTTTGGCCGTGGCCAAAGGCAATCTCGTCATTGCCGGTGATCTTGCGCATGATTGGCTGGGCGAAGGCCGGTGCCAGGGTCATATAAATGCCATCCACGATGGATGCCAGCAGAACAGTCCAGAACAGAGACAAGCCAAATGAGTGGAACAGGATGGCGAACGCGCCAGCGTGAATCCAGATCATGTGTCCGGTCAGGTAGATATATTTGAATTTGGTCACCCTTGCCAGGAGCACATGGATGATATAACCGAACAGCATGGTCCAGGCAATGGCGGCGCCAATGCCTGCCACATTGGCATCCTGCACGGCGCCGACGACACCTTCATCAAAGGTGACGAATGTGCGAAAGCCGCCCGCAGGAACGCCGGCCTCGAACATGGCTTGAATCGGGATCAATGCATCAATTAATGCACCGATACCGATGCCCATGATCAGCAGGCCGAGAATGGTCTTGAAGGTGCCTGTGAGGACATCACTGAATGGCTTTTTCTGGATGACCAAACCGATCAGCGCGATCAGGCCCAGGATAAAAGCTGGCAACGTGATGAGCTCAAGGATGAATGAGAAAATTTGCACAATTAACCTCCAGTCTTGATTGATAAACTTAAAAAACTTGCTTACATAATAGATGAGTTAATTTCCTTGCTGCAACCACCTCCTTCCATCACATGTCCTATGCTGGTTGGCTTATGCCGATAAGCTCTGAATGGCTTCCATCACCTTTTGTTTTATTTCCGCCTTGTCAACCAGATTGTGGATCAACACGATCTTGCTTTCAGAAGACCGTAAATGCCGCTCCATGTCCATTGGTGCCACGATGATATCGGCATCCTGCCCTTTATGGGAGCCCAGGTCCCAGGAAACAACCTGCGCCTTGATCCCTTCATCTTTGAGAATGTCATCGATGAATAGTTTCAGCATCATACTTGTGCCAAACCCCATTCCACACAGTGTTGCAATGATCATTGGTATCTCCTTGTTATGAATCAGATGCGAAACAATCTTCGCTTAAGCAAAGGAATGCCTCATGCAGGGCAGCATCCGTCTTTGCATTACGCACACGGTCAATCACCTTTTGATTTCCCAGCTGTTCAGCCAATTTTATCAGCGCGGGGATGTGCGACTCTTTATTCTGTGCACCAAAGGCGATCACAATATCCACCGGGTCATTCTCCGGGTGGCCAAATTCAACAGGTTCCACGAGGGTGATCAAGGCCAGGCAGGGCTCCAGGACGCCGTCTTCTGGGCGTGCATGGAAGAGGGCCACACCGGGAGCAACCACGATGTAGGGTCCAATTTCCTCTACATTTTGTTTCATCTGGTCGACATAACGCTGTTCAATTTTCCCGGAATCAACCAAAAGCTGCCCAACTGCGTCGCCAGCCTGTTGCCAGGAGTTCACCGAGACGTTTGCACGCACATTTTCAGCAGGGAGCATTGCTTCCAGCTCAAACCCGCCCGCGGCGTTCTTCTCATTCATCGAGCACCACCACGGCGTCAAGATTGTGAGGGCGGTCGGGGTTTAAGCCATTGACCAGACCCCGATTGAAGGCAAGCCATTGCATTGGCGAGAGGTACAGAACAGACCGCCAGATCATGGGCAATGGGCTGTCCAACCGGATCACATGGTCCAGCCCGGCTGGTTTCTCCGGCACCTGATTGGCAATGGCCAGGGTACGTGCACCTTTGGCTTTCATATCAGCCAGGACGGCTAAATCCTGTTCGGCCCCGTGATCGCCGATAAAACCGATCACCAGGGTATGCTCGTCAACCATCGACATGGGACCATGTCGAAATTCCATATTGTGGAAGGATTCCGCATAGCTTTGGGAGATTTCTTTCATCTTCAGCATGCACTCGTTGGCCAGCCCATACAGGGGGCCAGAGCCTAAAAAGAAGAACCGCTGCAACGTGGTGTCCTGCGCGATCTGCTCGGCCAGGGGCAGAGACTCACGGAACAAACGTTCCCCTGCTGCCCGCAGGTCTTTGCCGATGTTGATGGGAAGACTGCCCGTTGTGTAAAATGCATGGGCCAACAGCATGGACGAAAAAGACCGGGTCTGGG
This sequence comes from Anaerolineaceae bacterium UBA4775, assembly GCA_002403205.1. GTDB lineage: Bacteria > Chloroflexota > Anaerolineae > Anaerolineales > Anaerolineaceae > Brevifilum. The sequence continues at coordinate 116,746 of DHHJ01000011.1, read as the reverse complement.
CGATGCTCTCTTCCTGGGCTTGCTCGGCACTGATGACGAACTCCGTTTGCGAGCCCATGGGCTCCTGCTGGTTGCATGTGATCACAATCACATCCCCCGTGTGGTCCGCCTTGAAGGAATCGATGGCTTTAATCGTCTCCGTGGTTGAGGCCGAGCGTGATGAGGCAATCAGCAGGGTATTTTGCCCCGCTTGAATCCAATGCCTTGGGTGCAGCAGCAGGTCTGACGAAGGTACTGCACGGCTGATGGAACCGCTGTGGGCTTCGTGCATCCGCGCAGCCCAACGTGAGAGGAAAAACGTTGATCCGCACCCAATGAATAACACCTGGTCATAATCCTCAGTTTTCGGGAAGGTCTCCAGCATGGAAGGCGGCCAGCTATTGACCACCTGCTCCCAAATTTCAGGCTGAGAGAGGATTTCTGCTTTGGTATATTTTCCGTAGGCTTCTTGATCCATAGTACTCCTGCTTTTGTCGCATGTAATGGTTATGATGGGGTTGCTTTGATCACCTCAATGCCTAAAGACCTTATTTTCCGAACCATGTCATCCGGCGCCTTACCGTCCGTAACGATGGTGGAAGCCGTAGTGATCGGTGCAGTCCGGATGGTGGCCACATGCCCAAATTTCGTGTGATCGGCGGCAATGATGATGTTCTTGCTGAGTTGTAAAATCGACTGGTCAGTTTGCAATTCCTGGAGATGGTCGCAGGTCAGTCCCTGTTCGATGTGGATACCGCGCATCCCGATGATGACCTTGTCCACCTGGATATCCTTAAGGGCCGATTGGGTGAAATGCCCGACCATCGAAAGCTCTGCCCTGCGCAGGAACCCCCCAAAAACGATCAGCGTGATGTGTTTCATGGGGATCAGGCAATTGACGATGGTGATCGCGTTGGTTAATACCGTCAGGTCTTGGTGCTGGGTGAGGTTTTCAGCAACGGCCAACGTCGTTGTTCCAGAGCCCAGAAAGATCTTCTCCCCATTTTGGATCATGCCAGCCACGGTTTTGGCGATGTGCCTTTTTTCTTCCGTCTGTTCGTTTGAACGCTCGAAGACGGGCGGTTCATTTTTGGTGCTGATCTTTGCCACCGCCAGTGCGCCGCCGTGGATGCGATGGATGGCCCCGTTCTGATCCAGCTCGTCAAGGTCTCTGCGGATGGTCATTTCTGACACATCGAACTGTTCAGCAAGATCCGAAATGAAGACCTGTTTGTCCCTCTCAATTCGATCAACGATTGCTCGTTTACGCTGTTCCTTCATCATCGGCTCTCTTCCCTTAGTTGTTAGGATGTTACAATTGTAACATAATTCAGGCATATTTTACATCAAAAGGAAGAAAATTAACGTAAATTCGCTAAAAAAATGTGCGATATTGTCTAAATATAACAGTATCGCACATTTTTACTTTTTCTATTGTATTACGATTCAGTTGTCAGGTGTGCTGACTTTCCCTGTAAACTTTGGGCCTGTGCCGTGGCCAGCCTGTATGTGTCAGTCCTGCAGCGTGATTTGATACATCCCCCCGCCGACCATGTCTGCCACGTAGATCTCGCCGCGCTCATCTTCGCCAAACGAACTGACCATAAAATCTGCGGTGGTCAGCAGGCCACGCTGCCAGGTCTCACCACCTTGCTGCAGACCCCAGACCTTGCCGCTGCAGAAATCGCCGAAAATGTACACCCCGTCCATAGTGAGGTTCTCCTCACCGCGGTACACATACCCGCCGGTGACTGAGCATTCCTGGGCGGAGAAGATCGGGTAGACGTGCACGGGCAGGGTTAACCCGTTGGTATCGCAGGTCCCTGTCCCGTAACATTCCTCACCTTCCATGATATTCCAGCCGTAATTTTCGCCGCCCGGGCTGTCAGCGGGTTGAACGTTGACTTCCTCCCACCGGTTCTGGCCGACATCGGCGATGTACAGGTCGCCCTGCTCGCGATCGAATGAGAAACGCCAGGGGTTGCGTAAGCCCAACGCCCAAATTTCAGGGCGGAATGCGGGGTCATCAACAAAGGGGTTATCGTCCGGGATGAGGTAATTTTCACCGCTGGCCTGCTCCTGGGGTTTTTCAACCAGTACCCAATACGGCGGTGCTGCCAGCAGGTAGAAGCCCGGTTCTGATACCGGGGTTTCGACGTCGATGCGCAGTAGCTTGCCGTTGAGAGAGGCGGGGTCCTGCCCGTTCCCTAGCGGGTCACCTCCGCCGCCGCCGTCCCCGGTCCCGATGTACAGGTACCCATCGGGACCAAAGGCGATCTGGCCGCCGTTGTGGTTGCGATATTGGGGATGAGGGAGCACCAAAATGTGTTCCTCTGAACCAGGATCGGCCAGGTTGGGATCGCTTGTAAGCGAAAACCGCGCCAGCACATTATCACCGCTGAGCATGGTGTAATAGACATAAAAATAGCCCTTGTCCGCATACCCGGGTGGGAATGCCAGGCCGAGCAGGCCTTGTTCATTGCCACCACCCGCAGCGGGAGATATGACCCGGTCTTCTATGTTTAAAAACGGCGTTTCTTCCAATTCCCCGTCAAGGATATAGATCCTGCCGCGCTGTTCGACGATGAACAGGCGTCCGCTGCCGTCTCCGGCGTGGGTGATGGCGACGGGCCGCACCAGTCCGGCCGCAACCTGGGTCAGTTCGATCGCCGGCAGGTCGAGTGCCTCCTGGGCAAATACCGGCAGCCGCGCAGCGGCCAGGGAGTACACCCCCAGCCCGGTCAGGATCATGACCATCAAAGCCGGGAGCATCCAATAGCGCTGTTTTTTGGTCAGGCGTCTTTTCTTGAACATGCGCGTACCTTTCAGATGTGATACCTTTATATATGATAAGTATAGTCAAAATAGTCTTAAATATCAAATTGGTGTGGAGGGCGGGGCATTCTCAGGGTGAAGATTTATCCCGCTGAACGGCCAAATGCCTGCATAGCACCCACTCAGGCAGGTCGGTGTCGGAATTGGGCTTGATTGGATCGTATCAGCGGGTAAAAATCGACCGCAGGCAGGTTAAACAATCTATCCCCTGGTTTTACCCGCTCAGGGCGCTCTGGTTTTAAAACCCGGGGCAAAGTTGATCAAAATAGGGATTGAGGTCCCGCTCGCCAGCTACACCCCGCCAAATACCGCAGATTTTCCCGTCAATCAGCCCGTCCCTGCTGTCTCTTGCCCTTTGGCTCAACGCAAAGGCGGTTTCCACCTCGCCGACGTGCAGGTAACCTTCGATAAACACGAAATGTTCGGTGACTTCGTTGGCCTGGTCGTCTCTTGCATAAGCGAGATGGGCGATTTCGGCTACACGCGCCCAATCACCCTGCTGGGCGGCCAGTTCTGCTTCCTGGTAATACAAACACCAGGATTCGGTCACAGGGAGATCGAATAAGCCTGCCGGTGGTGATGCTGGAGAGTCCTGACCTGTGATGATCAAATCCAAATTGGAAAGGGGCACGGCAGCTAAGATGGCATCTGGCAGTTCAAGGGGCAAACGATCTGGCAGGCTGGGATCAAGAAACCGTACACACCCCGGCGGTTCATGATAAACAACAAGGAAGTTGTCCGTTGAGCTGGATAAATGCAGGGACCGGAAATCCTTCTCGATGGGGTGGCCCGTTTCGAGGGCAGGAAATTCGCGGCCTAAGCGCACACTCAGGTAAAACACCGCGTAATCCAGATCCTGGGTATGGTTTTCTGGCGCATAGATCCAGTTTAACAGGGCAGTGAGGGAATCGTCCTGGTACAGGCTGAGGGATTGCAGGTCATTGATCAATAAAATGGTGCCTGGCTCCAGCCCGGGAGCTCGTTGTACCACCTGCTGGAAATACTGCTGAACATCGGACCACTGATTCCGATAAAAATTGGCATTCCAGAAGTGCCAGCCCACCGAGCCGCCCACCAGCAAAGCCACCAGGCCGGTGGTGATCACCTTTGTAAAGCGGAATGGGATCCGATCGAGAAAGTGCAACCCGGCAGCCACCAACAGCGCCACCCAGGGGATGAACGCCAGGGTGAAGCGGCTGTAAAAATGGCCTACAATGCTGAGCTGGAGGTCAACTAACCAAAAGGGCCAGCCTGCAAAGGCAATCCCGATCACCGCCAGCAGCAGGGCGGGCAGTCCAAACCGCTGTTTTGGGTGTGGATGACCTTCGTCATGTGAAAGATCTTGCGATCTGCCGGCAAACAGATACAGGAGCAAGAAGACCAACCCGGTTGAGAACAGGGTCAGGAACAGGTAAGCCAGCCAGAATGGTTGGCTGTAATCCTGGTTGGATAAGTTCGGCATTGCGCGACCCCACACCACAAAGACGGCGTCGATCACTTGGGAAAAAATATCCCCCCACCAGTTCAGCGAAATGATGCTGGTTTCTTCACCCCCGAAGGGCTTATATGTAGGGAACCTGAAAATCAACACGCGCCAGACCACGAACCCAAGGCTTGCCAGCCAGTAGGGGATCAGGTTCAGCAGGCTTCCGCCCACGCGCTCTTCCTGGCTGATGGGTCGCCGGGAGAGCAGGATCCACACGATGACAATCCGCACGGCTTCCCACCCGATGTAGTATTCGATCGTGAACTGACTGAGGGCGGTCGCCAGCACCGCCGGGATGTGCCACAGCCAGGTACTTTGCTTGCTGCCTTCCTTTGAGGGTGCTTGTACGGCTTTGACCGTGCCGATCAATGAAAACAGGTACAGCAACATGGCTGAAAAATGGTGGTTATAGATGATGGTCTTTGGCTGGCCGAGGAATCCCGGGTAGATGGCAAACAGCAGGGCTGCCCATAATGCTTCTTTCTTGTGGTCTGGCCAAATCAACCGCAGGAGCCACCAGAACAGAACTGCGCACAACCAGTACAGCAGAAGCCCAAAAATGTGATAGCCCAGGGGTTGTTCACCCAATAGCCAGGTTAACCCCATAAAAACCCAGGCGGAATGCGGCCGGTCTGAGGCCACAAAAGCCGGGTAGCCTTCAGGCCCGAAGCGTTGATAGATTAGGGCGTAGGGCAGATCGTCCCAGTAAAAGCCCAGGCTGGGTATCAGCAGACCGTAAGCCAGCACGCATACCACTAGCAGGAACAGGGGTGCCCCCAGCTTGGTGAATTTTTTTGATTTTAAAGGCTCATCCATCGCAAACTCTACGTTTTGTTGTGTTAATGCACACCATGAATAACCTCGAATGCCAGGCTGCGCTCAGCATAATACACTCCACGCCTGGCTGATCGATGATATCCACATGATGATACAAGTTGGGGCAAAAAAAGATAGGGGCCAGGATTCAGACCTTGTGTGCCCCTAAGCGAGAAAAATACCCTCGGTGCGATTCGAACGCACAACCTACTGCTCCGCAAGCAGTTGCTCTATCCATTAAGCTACGAGGGCTTTTTTTTCAGAGGTTAAATTTTATTCCATAACACCAAGACGGTCAAGGGCGTCAGCGGCGACGGCGTAAGAAATCTATTAATTAACAGCGAGGGCACTTGCCAACCTTCCCTGAGGGGACTATAATTTTTAAGTCAAATAGCAGGAAGTTAACTATGCCCACTTATACTTATCAATGCGAAAATTGCGGTGTCCGTTTTGATCAATATCAAAAATTCACCGATGAACCGCTTTTGGTGTGCCCGGAGTGCAGCGAGGCCGCTTTAAGAAAAGTTTACCAGCCTGTCGGAATTGTCTTTAAAGGTAAGGGTTTTTATGCGACCGACAACCGCTCACCTTCTGGACAAACCTTCCACACAGATCGGGACGAGTCCGGGAAAAAAGACCACGAAACAAAGAGCGAATCGACAACCGAAGCCAAACCAGCGAAAAGCGAGTCGGCGGACGATTGAAGTGGTTTAAATAACACGAAAGACACACAAGGTGGCCCATTTGGGTCACCTTTTTTGCTTTAAATCCGAAAGTTTTATCCCTTTCAGTGAAAAATACATTCCCCTTCATCCCTGTGAATGGAATTTTGGTTGCTTGGTACGGCCTGCTATCCGCCAGGATTGCGCTATAATCGTATTATCATCAGGATCAACCTTTAGAGTGCAATCTTATGAAACAATTACTGCAAAACATGAAAACCGGTCAGGCTATGGTATCGGAAGTGCCTGTTCCACAACCTGGTCAGGGCATGGCATTAATCCAGACGGCCAATTCGCTGGTTTCAGCGGGTACGGAACGCATGCTGGTTTCCTTTGCCAGGCAAGGACTGCTCGGTAAAGCGCGCAGCCGCCCCGACCTGGTGCGCGAGGTGATCAACAAAGCCCGCCGTGAAGGTTTGCTGAGCACTTACGATGCGGCTATGAACAAGCTGGACCAGCCCCTGGCCCTGGGCTACTCATCTGCGGGGACGGTGGTTCAAGCCGGATCTGGGTTGAGCGGATTTCGCTCAGGCGACCGGGTGGCGTGCGCCGGCGGCGGGTATGCCGTCCACGCCGAATTTGCGGTTGTGCCGCAAAATTTGATGGTACCCATCCCCGAGGATGTGGAATTTGAAGCGGCTGCATTTACCACGGTCGGCGCGATTGCCATGCAGGGCTTCCGCCTGGCAGATGTGCAGGTCGGCGCGCGGGTAGGGGTGATCGGCCTGGGCTTGCTGGGGTTGCTGGCGACGGGCATTGCCCAGGCTGCTGGATGCCAGGTGTTGGGTGTCGATCTTGACCCGGCGCGGGTTGCCCTCGCATATAAAATGGGCGCAAAACAAGCCGTCACCCGGGAAGAAGCCCAAGAAGCAGCGCTCGCGTTCACCCATGGCAGAGGGTTAGATGCTGTGTTGATCTGCGCGGATACTTCGGCCAACGACCCCGTTGAACTGGCCGGCGAGATCGCCCGTGACCGGGCCAGGGTGGTGGTTGTCGGCGCAGTCGGGATGAGCGTCCCGCGCAAGCCTTATTACGAAAAGGAACTGGAGCTGGTTGTATCCCGCTCCTATGGGCCCGGGCGGTACGACCCGGCCTATGAAGAAAAAGGCCAGGATTACCCCGTCGGGTACGTCCGCTGGACCGTTGCACGCAACATGGAAGCCTTCCTGACGCTTATTGCGGAAGGCAGGCTGGACCTGGCGCCGCTGATCTCGCACCGCATACCCATCGCTGAGGGTGACCGTGCCTATGAGATCATCACCGGTGAAGAGCCTTACCTGGGGGTTCTGCTGACCTATGAAGCCCAACCGCTGCCCGAAGAGAACCGCATTCCCAATTTTGAAGCGCCTGCTGTGCGTGTCAAGCCTGGGGAGATCCTGGCGCTGGGGGTGCTGGGCGCGGGGAATTATGCCCTGTCCACCTTCCTTCCGGTGATCAAGCAGGCCGGGGGCATAGCGCCTGTGGGGATTGTATCGGTGTCAGGCGTCAGCGCGCACCATGCCGCACACCGTTATGGGTTTGGCTATGCCGCCAGCGAGCCCGAATCCCTGCTGGGTGACCCGGCCATCAACCTGATCGCCATTCTGACCCGGCACCATCTGCACACCCAGCAGATTTTGGATGCCTTTCAGACGGGCAAGCACGTGTACTGTGAGAAACCCATCGCGATCAACCCCGAGCAGCTCGCGCAGGTCGAAGAAGTGCTTGGTAAGGCAGGCCAACCACTGCTGATGCTTGGTTTCAACCGCCGGTTTGCACCCCTGGCGACCCATCTCAAGACCTTTGTCGACCAGCGGCATGAGCCGCTTTATCTTCACTACCGCGTGAATGCCAGCAAGCTGCCTGCCGAGCACTGGTTGATCGACCCTGAAGTCGGGGGCGGCCGCATCATCGGCGAGGCCTGCCACTTCATCGACTTTTTGACCTTCCTGGTCGGGGAGAACCCGCTTGAGGTCACCACCCAGGGGTTGCCGGATGAGGGGCAGTACAGTGAAGACAACGTGGTGATGACCTTCCGCTTCCCGGACCGGTCGATTGGTGTGCTGAGCTACCTGGCCAATGGCGATAAATCATATCCAAAGGAGCATCTGGAAGTGTTCAGCGGCGGCCGGATCGCCGCGCTCAATGATTGGCGCATGCTCGAGCTGGTGGCCAACGGCCGACGGACCGTCAAACGGCACTGGTTGCGGCATGACAAAGGTCATAAAAATGCCTGGATGGCTTTCCTCGAGGCTGTGCAAGGGAAGCAAGGCCCGCCCATCCCATACGAGCAATTGATCGGGGTGGCGCAGGCCAGCTTTGCTGCAGTGGACTCCCTGCGCAGCGGGAAGACGGTGTCAATTGTGCACGAGTGACCCAGCCTGCCTGGCGCAACCTGGATAGCCCTCCAACCTGTTGATGATGAAACTCCACGTCAAATTGGTCAAAGCAATGCGCGATCTGGGTTTAAGTAAGCTCTGGTTATACGCGCGCTATCAAATCGGGTTGCGCAGCGGTTATTACCGCCGGATGACGCCATCACGCCGGGATGATTTTGATGGCTCCCCCGGTTTAGCCCCTTATGCTTCCTTTCCGCAGGTCAGTCAGGCAGACCGTGACCAGGCCGCAGCGGCAGCGGATGAAGTTTGCCGCCGTCGTGTGCGGCAATTTGGCGGAGAACCTATACCGCTCAATTTAACGATCGGTGCTTCGAGCGAGCATTGGACGGCGCTTGAACGGACACCGCCGCAGGTGGATCTCAAGCTCATCTGGGAGTCGGGACGCTTTGGCTGGGCCCTGGCCCTGGCACGCGGGTTTGCTTTCACCGGCGATCCTGTTTACGCCCAGCGCTTTTGGGAGCTGACCGGGCGGTTTCTCACCTATCACCCTCCCAACCTTGGACGGCAGTGGCAGTCGGCTCAGGAAGTCGCCATCCGTTTGATGGTGCTGATCTTCTGCGACCGGGTTTTCGCTGGAGCACCCTCCTCCACGCCCGAGCACCGCAGGCGGCTTTGGCAGGCGATTGCCGAGCACGCCCATCGGATTGTGCCGACCCTGGCTTACGCACGCGCTCAAAATAATAACCACCTGCTCAGTGAAGCAGCGGCTTTATTCGCGGCCGGTGTGTACCTGCCCGGGCATCCCCAAGCTGAAGCGTGGCGCGAGGTGGGCTGGCGGTGGATCAACTGGGGCTTCCAGCACCAAATCAGCGAGTTTGGCACCTATATGCAACACAGTGTCAACTACCACCGGCTGATGCTTCAGCTCGCGCTGTATGTTGACCACCTGCAGCGTGCAGCACGGGCTGAAGCCTGGCCTGATGAGACCCGGGGGCGCCTGGCTGAAGCGACCCGCTGGCTGTGGGCGTTGACCGATCCCGCAACGGGCAGGACGCCCAACCTGGGCGCCAACGACAGCGCCTACCTCTTTGCGCTCACCGCCCGGCCTGTTTGGGACTTCCGGCCTGTGGTTGAAGCCGCGGCCCGGGCATTTTTGGCGGGGGGCGTTTATGCTGAGGGCGATTTTGACGAGCTCAGCCGCTGGTTCGGGCTTGCTGCACCTGCCCGTTTAGAAGGACGGCAGCCCCAGGCAGGGGATATGCTGCGTGTGGAATCCGGCCACGGGCGAGGTTTTTTGCGTGCTGCACACTTCACGGACCGCCCATCCCATGCTGACCAATTGCATGTGGATCTGTGGTGGCGCGGTGTGAACATTGCCCTGGACCCAGGCACCTACCTATATAACGCACCTCAGCCATGGGATAACGCCCTTCAGAGCAGCTCGGTCCACAGCACGCTCACAGTTGACGGCCAGGAGCAAATGACCCGTGCGGATCGCTTTCTCTGGCTGGATTGGGCGCAGGCAGAGGTGCTGGGGCACATGCAAAACGACGAATGTAACTTGGACTGGGTGACCGCAGAACATGCCGGTTATGACGACCTGGGTGCCCGCCACCAGCGCAAATTGGCCGCCCATGAAGCGGGCTGGCTGGTAACGGACACGGTCTCGCCCGTTGGTAAAGCGGACATGCGATATCACGAGGTCGCCCTATCTTGGCTCTTGCCAGATTGGGATTGGTCCTTTACATCTCCTGATACGCTGCGTTTAGCCGGCCCCGATTTTTCGATGAGCGTGACGATTGACGGGGCAGATCACCTCAATTTGGTGCGTGCGGGTGAAACCATCCATGGCACCATCCCGCCCAGGCCTGTTTGGGGCTGGCATTCGCCGGCGTATACGATCAAGCACCCGGCATTGCAGTTGATCGCGGTCAAGGTTAATCACCTGCCCATCGAATTGACCTCCGCTTGGAAAATTTTCGAATAATTCAGCACTGATTAAATACCCGGGGGAACTAGAGTAAAATGTTAACAATATGCACATTCTTCTGATTCATCAGGCTTTTGCCTCACTGGATGAGGCTGGCGGCACCCGGCACCACGAGCTGGCCAGGTATTTAAGCCAGCGGGGCCACAAGGTGACGGTTATCGCCAGCCCGGTCAGCTACCTGACCGGCACGGATGATCGCCAGCGGGTGCGCAAGCAAGTTGACGATCTGGGCGTCACGATTTTACGCAGTTTCACACTGCCTGCCCTGCACCGCTCGTTCATCTGGCGCGTTTTCAGCTTTCTGAGCTTCATGGTCTCTTCTTTTATCAATGGTTTGTTCGTGCGGCGGGTAGACCTGGTCTGGGGTACCACACCGCCGATCTTCCAGGGGCCGACCGCCTGGCTGCTGGCACGCCTGAAAGGAGTGCCCTTCCTGCTGGAGGTGCGAGACCTGTGGCCCGCCTTTGCTGTGGCAGTGGGAGTGCTCAAAAACCGCTGGCTGATCAGCCTGTCTGAGGGGTTGGAGCGTTTTCTTTACCGGCACGCAGACCGGGTGGTCGTGAATTCGCCGGGCTTTATCGAGCATGTGCAGGCGCGCGGTGCCAGGCGGGTATCCCTGGTGCCCAATGGTGCCGACCCTGACATGTTCGACCCCGATTCAAAGGGCGAACAGTTCAGGAAGCGATTTGGGTTTGAAAACTGCTTTGTGGTTCTTTACGCAGGTGCCCATGGCATGTCCAATGATCTTGATGTTGCCCTCGACGCGGCTGACCGATTGCGGGAATCCCCGGGAATCCGCCTTGTTCTGCTGGGTTCAGGCAAGGAAAAACCGCGACTGAGGGCTGAGGCGGATCGACGCGGGCTGGATAACCTGGTGTTCCTCCCGCCCTTGCCAAAATTGGAAGTCCCTGCTGCCCTCGCAGGCGCTGATGCCTGCCTGGCGATATTAAAACCGATCGAGATGTATAAAACCACCTACCCGAACAAGGTCTTTGATTATATGGCTGCGGGTCGCCCGGTGATCCTGGCGATTGACGGCGTGATTCGTGAGGTAGTCGAGGAAGCCCAAGCGGGTGTGTTTGTCCCTCCGGGTGACCCAAGCGCGCTGGCAGACGCCATCCAAATGCTTGCCAATAACCCACAAAAATGTCGTACAATGGGTATGAACGGTAGAATAACGGTCGTCTCACGGTTCTCGCGGGATGCATTTGCCGATCAGTTTAGCCTGATTCTTGAAGAGATGAGGAGAAGCACCGATGGCTGAAAAAATTCTGGTTGTAGATGATGAAATCTCACTCCAGGAGACCCTGGCATATAACCTTAAGAAACAAGGCTATGACGTCGAGACCACAGGAGATGGATCAGAAGCGCTTGACCTGGCCCGCGAGCTGCAGCCTGACCTGATCATCCTGGATGTGATGCTGCCAGGTTTGGACGGCTTTGAGGTGTGCAGAATTTTACGCCGCGAGATGACCACGCCCGTGCTCATGCTCACCGCCCGTGATGACGAGATCGACCGCGTGGTGGGTCTGGAGGTCGGTGCAGACGATTACCTGGCCAAGCCCTTCAGTATGCGGGAGTTGATCGCCCGGGTCAAAGCCATGCTGCGGCGTGTGCGCATGGTCCGGGACGAGGTTTCGGCCGCGGATGCGGCTAAGCCGCAAGCCAAGATCATGGACTTTGGCAACCTGTGCATCGATATGACCCGGCGAGAGATCACTGTGGATGGTGAAGTGGTCGCTTTCAAACCCAAAGAATATGAATTATTGACCTTTTTTGCCCAGCACCAGGGGCAGGTGCTTTCCCGAGAATTCATCCTTGAACGCGTTTGGGGATGGGATTTTATTGGAGACAGCCGGACGGTCGATGTGCACGTGCGCTGGCTGCGCGAGAAGATCGAAGCGGATCCTGCCAACCCGGAGCGGATCATCACCGTGCGGGGTGCAGGCTATCGTTTCGAAGGGTGATGAATGCAGCCTCGCATCCGGTGGCGCAGTGTTTTACCCTTTTTACTGCTGATCATCACGGCTGTGCTGGTGTATGCCCTGGCCAGCTTGAACACCATCCGCCAGGAAGAACAAGCCCGCTGGGAAGCCCATTTTCTTAACTTATCACAACTTATGGCCGTGGAGGCCGCTGAGCGGATTGGAACGCCGGCTGAGGCGGCCAGCCTTAACCAGATCGCCGAAAGGTATGCTGATCCCCTGGGGGTAGCCATCCTCTTTTTAAGCCCGGATGGGGCCGTTTTGGGTTCATCTTCCCCGCCGATTGAAGACCCACCGAACCCGGCGCTTGTGACCCAGGCTCAGCAGGCAGGCAGGGCGGCCAGGCTTGACCAGGGAAACCTCACCATCGCCAGGATGATCATGCGTGGGAACGAGGTCGTCGGCATGGTGTACCTCCAGGTGCCCCGCGCTGGTTTCAGGGCTGACCTCAGCCAGCTGTGGGGGTTGGGCGTAGTTGTCGTTCTGGCCGCGTGTCTGGCGGGCCTCGTGCTGTCAATGATCCTCCACGATTACGCCCTCAAGCCAATCGAACGGCTCACCATCGCGGCCCAGCAAATGGGCAATGGGACATTTCATACCCTTGACTTTCCTGAAACCCCGCAGGAACTGTCTGCCTTGAACCAATCCCTGCAGGAGATGGCGCAGCATTTGGGGGATCAGATTGATGCCCTCACCAGTGAACGGGCCAAGCTCTCTGCTGTGCTTAACCAGATGACCGATGGGGTGCTGATCGTCGACCTCGACGGCCGCGTGCAATTGTTGAACCCGGCAGCGGAGCGCCTGTTCCAAATTGATGCCATCGATGCATTAGGGCGCTCGGTGGTGGAGGTGCTGCGTTACCATCAACTGGTTGAACTGTGGCGGGTGGCCAAAGAGGGGCAGCAGCAAACCACGATGATTGAAATCGGGCCGCAGCACTTGTTCCTGCAAGCGACCGGGATGCCGTTAAAAACCTCCGACAAAGGAAGCACCCTGATCCTGTTCCAGGATCTGACCCAATTGCGGCGTTTGGAGACCGTCAGGCGAGATTTTATCAGCAACGTTTCCCACGAGCTGCGCACCCCCCTGGCCAGTCTGAAAGCGCTGGGTGAAACCTTACAGGAGAGCGCCCTGGATGACCCGCCTGCGGCCAGGCGGTTTATCATCCGCATGGAGACGGAGATTGACAACCTCACCCAGCTTGTCAATGAACTGTTAGAACTTTCCCGGATCGAGTCGGGCAAAGTGCCGCTCTCATTTCACCGTGCCCGCCCCTGTGACCTGCTCAGGCCAGCCTGCGAGCGTATGGAACTGCAGGTGGAACGGGCGGGGCTCAACCTCGCATTGGATTGTCAGCCTGATCTGCCGATCGTGTTTGCCGACCCAAACCGCATCACCCAGGTGGTGATCAACCTGATCCACAATGCGACCAAGTTCACACCGCCCGGCGGGCAAATCACGGTTTCTGCGTACCAGGATGGTGAGTTTATCGTCTTCTTTGTCAAAGACACGGGGGTAGGTATCCCTAAGGAGGATCTTGGGCGCATTTTCGAGCGCTTCTACAAAGCGGATCGGGCCCGCTCTGGCGGGGGGACCGGGCTGGGGCTTTCGATCGCCCGGCATATGGTTGAATCGCACGGCGGGTTCATCTGGGCTGAGAGCGAAGAGGAGATGGGCTCGACGATCTACTTTTCCCTCCCGGTCGCCTGATGTTAACCGGATCTTTACCCCGCCTTATTTATTTTTAACCCTTTCACCGACTTCCGTAAATATTAACCTGTTATGATTGTTTTACAGGATATCTGTGACCCTGTGGTGCTTAAAATACCGGCATATTTAATTTCGGGTCATTGAAAGAAAAATCGCGACCACCAACATTGGCCATGCCCCCACCAATAAATACCATGGGGGTTGAGACTGGTCGTTTTCGGTAGAATGATATAAAATATCTACACAATCCAACGATCTCCCAGGAGCCAGTATGCCTCGACAAACATTAGATCGTGAAATCCATCATTTACAGGATGAGGTGTTGTTGCTTGGCAGCATGGTTGAGCAGGCCATGTTGAACGCGATTGACGCCCTCAAACGGCGCGATCATGATGCCGCAAAGCGGGTTTACCGGAATGATGAGTTGATCAACGAAAAGCGGTATGCCATCGAGAACCGGGTTTTGATCCTGTTTGCCACCCAGCAGCCGATTGCGCACGACCTGCGTTTGCTGGCAGCCATCATGGAGGTGATCACCGAGCTAGAGCGCATGGGGGATTATGCCAAGGGCATTGCCAAAATCAGCATCAATATCGGTGACGACGACACGCCCATTCCCATCCGTGAGATCAGTCGGATGGGCGACCTGGCTGTGGGTATGCTCCATCGTGCCTTAGGCGCGTTCATCGCTGAGGACGTGAACATGTCTTACCGGATCCCGAAAGATGACGATGCTGTCGATGAACTCTACAACCAGGTTTATCGCAAAAACCTGGCCGCGATGATCGCGAATCCCGAAATCATTGATCACTCCAACTACATCATGTGGGTCGTGCACAATATTGAGCGCATGGCCGACCGGGTCACCAATATCTGCGAGCGGACAATCTTCATCGCCACCGGGGAACTCCTTGAGATCGACGTCTCGGATGACGAATGGGATGAAGATGAGGAAGAGGAGTAAGGCTTCCCATCCAAAAAAATCACCGGCTTTAACCAGCCGGTTTTTTTAATTCACTGATATCTCAAGCGTCTTTCTAAAAACAAATCAAGTATAATTTTTACCATCCAATCAGCATCTCAGCGTGAAAGGGCCTATATGTTGAGAAAAAATGATACACCCGGCAAGCTGATCATCGTCGAGGGTATCGACGGAAGCGGAAAATCGACCCAGATTGACCTGTTGTACAAATGGCTGCAGGCCCAGGGGCATTCAGTGTATTTCAGCGAATGGAATTCATCTGGCCTGGTGAAGAGCACCACCAAGCGCGCTAAAAAGCGCAAACTGTTCACCCCCACCACCTTCAGCCTGCTGCAATGCACGGATTTTGCAGATCGTTGGGAAAACCAGATCTTACCCCTGCTCAAGGCCGGGGTGATTGTGCTGGCAGACCGGTATGCCTTCACTGCCTTTGGCCGCGATGTTGCCCGGGGCGTGGATCGCCAATGGGTGCGCAACCTGTATTCCTTTGCCATGCAACCCGATATTGCCCTGTATTTCAGGGTGCCCCTCGATATCGCCATCACGCGCATTACCAGCGCCAGATCCAATCTTAAATATTACGAGGCTGGGATGGACCTGGGTCTCTCAGAAAGCCGGATCGAAAGTTTTAAGCTGTTTCAGCAGCGTATCCTGAATGAGTACGACAACATGGTGGATGAATTTGGCCTGACGGTGATCGATGGTACCCTGACGGTTCAGGCACAGCAAAGGCTGGTGCGCGAGATCGCCCGCCAAGTACTCGAGGGCTGGCATGGGCTGCCGATTCCTGAAGGGAGCCCTCAAATCCTGCTCCAATCTGAGATTCAATAAGCAAGGAGAAAGATGATGTCGGACCTCAACTTCTATGGTGCAGGTTTTCCTTACCGTAATATTGAAGACTTACCAGGAAAGCTGATCGTTCTGGAGGGTTCGGATGGCGTGGGTCGGTCAACCCAGACACAACTGCTGCGCCATTGGCTGGAAGATGAAGGTTTTGCCGTGTCGGATACCGGCTTACGCCGATCTGAAATGACACAGCAGGGTCTCGAGGATGCCAAGCGCGGTCACACCCTGAGCCGGATCACCATGAGCCTGTTTTATGCCACCGATTTCGCCGATCGGCTTGAAAACCAGATCATCCCCGCCCTGCAGGCTGGTTTTGTGGTGCTTTCAGACCGGTATTTTTATTCCATTATGGCACGTGATATCGTGCGCGGTGCGGACCCCGAATGGGCGCGTAAGCTGTATGGGTTTGCCCTCAAACCGGATCTGGTTTTGTATTTGAAGGCCGATGTTTCTGACCTGGTCACCCGGCTGATCCATGGTCGGGGTTTGAACTATTGGGAGGCAGGTATGGACCTGCGCCCGTCGGATAACCTTTATGACAGTTTTCTGGAATACCAGGCGTTGCTGATCGATATGTTTGATCACTTGGCCATGGAGTATGGTTTTGTGACCATCGATGCAGGCCGGCCGGTGATGGATGTGTTTGATGATCTCCAAAACCATATCCGTGCGCTGCTTGAAGACCAGCAACCGATTTTTGAACAAGATTTTCAGTAATTGAAATCGTTATCCGGATTTTGACGCTTTTATTCGATCAGAAAAGGCAGGCGCGATGGGTAAAAAAGGTCGAAAAGCCAATTGCTTGTTTGGCAGCCGTTATCTGCTGTCTCAGGTTGAAGCCCTGCAGAAGGAGATCGACGGCGCATTGATCGGTGATGATATTGAACATGTCCACCAGATGCGGGTGGCTTCGCGCCGGATGAGAAATGGGCTCAGCCTGTTTAAGGATTGCCTTTCAAAAAGCCAGGTCAAAACTTGGGGAAAAGAAATCCGGACAATCACCAAGGCGCTG
Organism: Anaerolineaceae bacterium UBA4775; assembly: GCA_002403205.1. Classification (GTDB taxonomy): domain Bacteria; phylum Chloroflexota; class Anaerolineae; order Anaerolineales; family Anaerolineaceae; genus Brevifilum. The sequence goes on along the minus strand of DHHJ01000011.1, from coordinate 100,065 downwards.
GGGAATGCCCGTGATCTGGATATCCAAATTGACCTGCTAAATCGCTTCTACACTGGAAACCTGGAAGAGCGCTACAAACCGGGCATTAATCGGCTGCTTTTACGTCTGAAACAGCAGCGCGAGAAAGCCCAGCAAAAGGTCACTCGGACCCTGGAAGACCTGCAAAAGCAGGGTACCCTGGAGCAGATGCGCCTGCAGCTCGGGGAAATGATGGCGGGCTCAGAGAGCCTGTATCTTTTCGCGCCTTCCCTCTACAAACACGCATTTGAAGCGATCAGCAGCAGCCTGGAGGAATTTCTCAGTTACGAAGCCTATATTCATGACCCCGAAAAGGTGGCCGAGCTGCATGCCATGCGGATCGCTGGCAAGCACCTCAGGTATACTTTGGAGGTCTTCGCCCCGATTTATGGCCACGCGCTCGACCCGCTTGTCAGGGCCATGAAGGAACTGCAAGACTTGCTGGGCGAAATCCACGATAATGATGTCTGGGTTGCGTGGCTGCCAGAGTTCATCGAAAAAGAGCAGGCCCGGATTGAAGATTATTTCGGCAACAGCGGTCCACTAAAGCGCTTGCTGCCGGGGTTAAAATACCTGCAAGAAGATCGCCAGCAGGCACGCGTAGAAGGATATCAAACTTTTCTTACGACCTGGGACACCCTGCAATATGAAAACGCCTGGACTGTTCTCAAGCAGATCATCAAAGCACCCATCGACATTGAGTCTGCCCTCTCTCAACTGCCCTTGAAAAGCGGTGAAAGGCCGGAAAAAGCTGCGGCGTCCGCGGGTGAAGAAATGCTGGTGCCCAGTGCAAGCAGCGACCCGGCGGGTGAAAACGAATTGAATCCTTAATATCTCACTCTCGATACCTTTATGACCAAGATTGCAGTGATCGCCGATGTGCATGGCAACCTTCCAGCCCTTGAGGCTGTTTTGCGCCATGCCCGTGCCCGGAATGCAGTCGGCATGATCCTGAACTTGGGCGATCTGACCGGTTATGGCCCTTTCCCGGAGGAAGTGGTCAACTGGAGCCGTTCCCCACAGGTCGTCAGCGTATTAGGGGATTACGACGAGAAGGTGATCAGCGAAAAACAGCGTAAATCCGCCTGGCAGCGGGTGAAAACCGAACACAAGCGTGAGATGTTCGCCTGGACTCACCGGGCCCTCTCCAAACGCGCTCGTCAGTATTTGGCTTCCCTGCCCGCCAGCAAAACGGTCGAGGTTGAGGGTGTGAGCATCCTGCTGGCCCATGCCAGCCTGGCGGGCAACCAGGAATATCTCGGGCCGGATACGCCCGCTGAGCGCTGGGTTGAATTGGCTGAAACGGCCCAGGCTTCGGTTATGCTGTTTGGCCATACCCACCAGGCTTATTTTCGCCAGGTAGAGGGGACTTTGTTCGCCAACCCGGGTCCGGTAGGCCGCCCAGATGACGGTGACCCGAGAGCCAGCTATGCCATCCTGACGGTTGAAGAAGGACAGGTTGGGGTGGAGCATTTCCGGGTGCCTTATGACATCATGGCAGTGATGCGTGGGTTGCGCCAGGCGGGCTTGCCGGAGGTGTTTGCCCAGGTGGCACGCCGCGGACTCAACTATGATGACGCACTGGCTGACTGGGATAGCGAGGGTGTAATTCCTGAACTGGAGCCCTCTGGCAAGGTGTGCTTGTTGACCGACTTTGGGCTTAAAGATGAATTTGTGGGCGTGATGAAGGGTGTGATTACATCGATTGCCCCGCAAACGCGGGTGATCGATATCAGCCACCAGGTTCGGCCGCAAGATGTCGCCGAGGGGGCGCGCTTCCTTGCCCAGGCTGTGCCATACTTCCCACCTGGCACGGTGCATGTCGCCGTGGTGGACCCCGGCGTAGGCACCCACCGCCGTGGGCTGGCCGCGCGCATTGGAGATCATTTCTTTGTTGGACCCGACAACGGTTTGATGACCCTGGTTCTGGAATCAGCCTGGGCTGAGCAGCTACCGGTCAGGCTGGTCTCACTTGAGGACCCGCGCTACTGGTTGCCGCAGGTCAGCAGCACCTTCCATGGGCGGGATATTTTTTCCCCGGTTGGCGCTCACCTGGCTAACGGGTTGCCGTTGAGTAACCTTGGACCAGCGATCGATGACCCCATCCTGCTTGAATTGGCGCACCCCTGGCCCACGGCCGAGGGCTGGGAGGCTGAGGTGACCCGGGTGGATGGGTTCGGCAACCTGTGCACTAATTTGCGGGGGGACATTCTCCCTGCCGATGCGGAAAGGACCGTGGTGCACATCGGGGGTGAAAGCATTCATGGGTTGACCCAAGCCTTTGGTGATTCACAACCGGGGTCAATGATCGCTATGGTGGATAGTTCGGGCTTCTTGGCGGTTGCGGAAGTTAACGGGAATGCTGCCCGGCGGCTGGGGGTCGGGGTGGGGGGAAAGGTGCTGGTGCAGACTCAAACGGATACACCATTGCATTAACTGCCCAAGATTGGTAAGTTAATGAAATAAAGAATTGACCTCCTCTTAATAACCTATAAGAGATTGGAACCATTAATCCGAAATGACTGATCAGCCCCATCTACTTGTGATTGGGGGGCCATCCCTCGATACTCTGCATTTCAAGAACCGTGTTGCCCACTCAGCCGGTGGAACGGGTTTGTACATCGCGCTGGCTGCACACCGCTGCGGATGTACCGTTTCCCTGTTCAGCCCAATTCCCGACCCCATGCCGGAGCCCTTGAAGCCATTGGAAAGCCGCCTGGCCGCCTGGTTTGGGCCGGTCGTCTCACCTGAAGAGGTGCCCCGCTTCACCATCTCACATGCCGATGACAAAGCGACCTACCATACATTCTTCGTGGGGGCTGAAGCGCGGCTGGACCCAGAGGATTTGCCGGATGACCTGTCGGTTTTTGATGGCGTGCACATCACGGCGCTGGGCACAGCCAGGCAGCAGATCAGGTTCGCCCAGGCATGCCGCGACCGGGGCGCCAGACTGATCTCAGGGGGAAGCTTCCTGAACTTGATCGAGGAAGACCCTGCTCTGGTGCGTGCTGTGATGGAAATATCTGATCTCACCTTTATGAACGAAGCAGAAGCCTGCGCTCTCTACGGGTGTGTGGACACGGCAGCGGCTGAGCCAGGAAAAATTTTGTTTATCACTCGCGGCAAGCAAGGCGCTGCTATCCTGCTGGGAGATTATCGGACAGATTTGCTCCCCGTGCCTGCCGATGTGCTTGACCCCACCGGTGCGGGCGATACGTTCTGCGGCGCTACGTTATCCCACATCTTGCAGGGCGTCCACCCGCTTTTGGCTGCCAGGCGTGCGATGGCTTTGGCTGCCGAAGCCATCGAGCATGTCGGCCCGACTGCCCTGCTCTTCGATCGGGAACCGCCCATCATTCCCCTCGATAACAGGATCAGGATCGATGAGAGGCGGGTTGCGGGCATCGCTGAGGTGGTCAAATCCATCCCGGAGGCGGAACCATTCAATTTTGTGACCGACTATTACCCGCCGGTCGGGCATCCTTCTGCGCTGGAATTTTTCTTTGTTCAAACATTGCAGCAGTTCAGTTTTTGGGAAACCCAACACAGGCGCTACCTTCGCCCGTTGATTGCCACGATCGACGGGCATCTCTGCAAGGGCTCAACTTACCTGTCGTATGCCTATATGCGCCCTTTGAATGAAGACCCGGCATTTTATACGCCGCAGCGGCAGGCCAACCAGATCCAGGAGGAAATGCTGGCGTTGTTCCGCGCGGATGACGGCACAGACCCCATGCCTGCCCTGGAACTGCATCTGCACATGGCACAGCGCTACGGAAGGGATATGTCCGCCCTGGGGTTGACCCCGGCAGAGATCATTGCACGCGCAAACCGCGCCCCAAAACCGCTGGAGCACTTCATCTCAACCCTCGATCATATTGGGGGTTACAAGGAAGACCCCTTCCGCAAAAAGACCAGCCTGCTGGCATTGATCCTGATGGAGCGGCCGGAAGGATTTTTGAAGGTGTCTGCAGGTGAAGCCATTCAGCCTGTGATTGATTACCACGTGATGCGGTTTTGCTTGCGGACCGGTTTGGTCGGCATTATCGAGGCGGAATTAAGGGAAAAGATTGCCAATCGGGTACTGGTGACCCCGGATGAAGAATGGGCTATCCGGCACGCCTGTTATGCAGCCATTCAGCGGCTGATCGAGGTCTCAGGCCTGAGCATGGGTGCGGTGGACAATGTCGCCTTCTCCTATAACCGCAAACATTGCCCTGAAATGACAGAACCCGTGTGTGCGCTGTGTGCGCTCAACCCGGCCTGTGCGCACCGCAAAGACCTGTTCCAGCCTGTCATCCGCACCTCTTATTATTAATGTGCGGTTGGGGGATGGCTAAAATCTATGTTCCCTTGATAAGGAAGTAGATTTTCCCATTTCAAAGGCTTGTCTGGTAAAATGCTTACGCACTAATCGCTAATTATTAAGGAACCTATGGCCATCGATATTGACAAAATTCGCGCTGATTTTCCTATCTTGAGCACGCTGGTTAACGGAAAACCCCTGGTTTACCTCGACAATGCGGCCACGACCCAAAAACCACGGCCGGTGATCGAAGCGATCACGGATTACTATTCCAGTTACAACAGCAACATCCATCGTGGCACGCATCACCTCTCGAACCTGGCCACCGAAGCCCACGAGGCAGCCCGCAAGACCATCCAGCGCTATATCAACGCTGAACATGCGCATGAGGTCATCTTTACCCGCGGAACCACAGAAGCCATCAACCTGGTGGCCTTCTCATTTGGGGAAGCCTTTGTCAACCCGGGGGATGATGTGATCGTCACCACCATGGATCACCATTCCAATTTTGTCCCCTGGCAAATGATGTGCGAGCGGCGGGGTGCCAACTTCCGTGTGGTTCCCTTTGATGAAAACGGTGACCTCCGCCTGGATGTTTACCAGAACCTCCTGGGCGAGAAAACCCGCATTGTGGCATTTAACCATGTCTCCAACTCGTTGGGCACGATCAACCCGGCAAAAAAGGTGATCCAGATGGCTCACGATGCCGGCGCTGCGGTCCTGGTCGATGCAGCCCAGTCGGTGCAGCATATCGAACATGACGTCAGGGCGCTGGATGCCGATTTTTATGCTTTTTCTGGCCACAAAATCTATGGGCCTACCGGAATTGGCGTACTGTACGGCAAGGAAGCCTGGCTGGATGCTATTCCACCTTACCAGGGCGGCGGCGAGATGATTGACCAGGTCTCGATAGAGAGGACTACTTACAATAAACCGCCGTTTAAGTTCGAAGCCGGAACGCCCAATATTGTCGGCCCGATCGGGCTGGCAGCCGCCATTGATTACCTGAATGGGCTCGATTTTGCTGACATCATGGCCTCCGAAGACAGTGTGCTGAAATACGGTCGGAGCAGGCTCCTGGAGATTGACGGCCTGACGATTTACGGCAACGCACAGCACCGCACCAGCATCCTGGCTTTCAACATCGACGGTGTGCACCATTATGACCTGGGCACCTTGCTGGATACTCACGGGGTGGCAGTGCGCACGGGCCATCACTGCACACAGCCGATCATGACTGCCCTGCAGATCGATGGGACTGTCAGGGCCTCTTTAGCGCTCTACAATACCCGCGACGATATCGATGCCCTTGTGGCGGCGATCCGCAAAGTGCTGAAGATGTTAGGGAGGTAAAGCATGGCAAGCATTCAGGAAATCCAGGGACAAATTGTAGACGATTTTTCTTTTCTGCCTGCCTGGGACGAGCGCTACGCTTACCTGATTGAACTGGGGCAAAAGAATACGCTCTTGCCCGAGGAATACCGTACGGAAGATAACATTGTGCGCGGTTGCCAGTCGCTGGTGTGGCTCCACAAGGAGTGCCGCCAGGGAGAGGTTTTCCTGCAGGCCGACAGTGACTCGCTGATCGTCAAAGGTCTGGCCGCATTATTGCTGCAGGTATTTTCAGGGCAGCCAGCGGAAGCCGTGATCAAGGCCGACCTGACTTTTTTTAAGGAAATTGGGCTCGATAAACATCTTTCTTCACAGCGCGCCAATGGGCTGCTGGCGATGGTTGAAGAAATCAAGGCTTTTGCTGCCCAATGCGTCGGTGGAGCGGCTTAAGCAGCGCTCGCTCACAATAACCTGTTTGTTTTATTATCAGTATGCGGCCCTGATAGCCGATTCTGCCTGCGGTGTGTTTTTTTTTCGAGCGTCTGTGCTGTAAGGGGGCTGAATTGCATTTTTCCCTGCTGGTATCTACCTGCTGTTGAGATTTATTCTGCCAAGCAAGCGCCATCAGCGCTTGCTTGCGTACAATGCACCTGGGCGGTTTGCATGAACCGTTCATTTGCAGGTTATTTTGCCCAGGTTTTCACTCTGTTGTTCCTTGTTAATTGCCATTTCTTTCATCCTAAGCTAAAATTAAACCTTATGAATGAAAAACCCACCCAAATTTTATTGACCAACGATGACAGCATTCACTCGCCGGGGTTGTGGGCGGCCGCTGAAGCCCTTGACCCGCTCGGTTTTGTGCATGTGGTCGCACCTTTACACCAGCAGACCAGTGCCGGCCATAGCATGCCCATTAGTTCAACCGGGGTGATTGAGGAGATGACCCTGCATGTCAACGGGCGCGATTGGCAGGTGTACGCCGTGGATGGCTCACCCGGGCAGGCCGTGGTGCACGGCATTTTGGATGTGATCAAAGGTAAACCGGACCTGGTGGTCTCGGGAATCAATTACGGGGAAAATATTGGCTCTGGGCTGACGGTCTCGGGCACGGTTGGCGCCGCCCTTGAGGCCGCCTCTTTTGGCGTGCCTGCCCTGGCTGTATCCAGGCAAACCGGGACAGAAGACCATCTCTCACTTTCGCAGGACGTGGATTTTGAAGCAGCGGGGTACTTCACACGGCAATTTGCCAGGATCATGCTTAAAAAACGCCTGCCTGAAGATGTGGATGTGATCAAACTTGATATCCCCTTTGGCGCCACCCCTGAGACACCCTGGGCAATCACCCGGCAGTCCCGACGGATGTATTACGTGCCGTTGCCATCCCCGCGCAACTCGCTTTCAGAGCACGGCCCTATGCGCTATGAAATCCAGTATGAGCTGTCAGAACTGGAGAAAAACAGCGATATTTATATGCTCCTGGTTGAGAAGAAGGTCTCCGTGACACCGCTGAGCATCAATCTGACCTCCCGCACCGATTTTTCTGCACTGGAAGCACTGCTAGAGGGATAAATTCAGCCAGGCCTCTGATCTTTTTGTTCCGTTTGAACGATCTGAAGTTTGTGCCCACAGCGAAGGCAATCCATGTGCACGGATACGGTTTTACAGAAATAATGTTACAATAAGTAAGTTGTTTTTTTATGGTATGAGATTTTTATGAACCACATTATCGGCTACCGATGAAACATCCCGAGCCAATGGATCAAGACTAAAGCGTAAATTTGCGGGTTAAATTGCATAACTCTTTGGTACTGTGTGTGTTTAATAAGTGAATCCTATTAAGTGATACAGGAGCAACCGAGTGGAAAAACGAGAAAAACTTCCATTATTAACAAATATTTTCTACGGGATGGGCGATTTTGGTTTCAGTATGAATAATTCGATCATCACCGCCTTTTTCTCCATTTTTATGGTGACGGTCGTGGGGATGCCCCCTGGCCTGGTGGCCATCATCTTATTCGTGGGACGCAGCTGGGATTTTGTCAATGACCTAATGGTCGGTTACATCTCTGACCGCACCCGCACCAAGTGGGGCCGTCGGCGTCCTTTCCTGCTGTTCGGTGCGATCCCCTTTGGTTTGTCTTTCATGCTGCTGTGGCTCAGCCCTGATTTTGGCCGCACCGGGCTGATCATCTATTATTCATTGGCTTATATTGTTTATGAAGCCCTGGCGACATTTGTTTATATGCCATATTTTGCCCTCACACCGGAATTGACCTCCGATTACGATGAGCGCACCAAACTCACCAGCTTCAGAATGATGTTCAATATCATTGGCAGCCTGACGGCTTATATCTTGCCGCTGCTGATCGTGGGAAACAACTGGGACCTGGCAACGTCACGCAGTGTGCTGATGATGGCGGTGGTGGCCGGCGTAATTGCTGCTGTACCCATCTTTGGCGTGTTTGCTGGCACCAGGGAAAGAGAAGAGTATCAGAAGGAGGATGTGCCCAGGTTTTGGCCTTCGCTCAAAGCAGCGTTCAAGAATAAACCCTTTATGTTCGGTGCTTTGATGTACTTGGCCACCTGGATGGCGATCGTTGTGATCGAATCCAACCTGCAGTTCTTCATCCTGCACATCATCCAGCGGCAATCGCAGAACCTTATTATTATGGTCAGCATCTTCGTCACAGCCATATTTGCGCTGCCCATCTGGAACTGGGTCTCCAAGAACTGGAACAAACGCTTGGCTTACATCATCGGTGTCGGTTTTTGGGCGGTTGTGATGATGATGTTGATCACGATGACCCCCGAGACGCCTTTCTGGCTGATCGTGATCTTGTGTGTGATGGCTGGCATTGGCGTCAGTGCCGGGCAGGTTTTGCCCTGGGCGATCATCCCCGATGCGATTGAATGGGAAGAATGGCACACCGGAGAACGCAATGAGGGCATGTTCTACAGCCTCGTGACACTATTGGGCAAGATTGGCATGGCCATCGCTCAGCCATTGGCCTTGCTGGTTTTGCAACTGACGAACTTTCAGGAAGGTCAAGGCGCCATTCAACCCCCCAGTGCCTTGCTGGGCATTCGCCTCGTGGTCGGTCCGATCCCGGCGTTGTTGCTGGTGGCCGGCATTCTGATCGCTATTTTTTACCCCCTGGGGCGCAAACAGCATCATCAAATGGTTGAAGAGTTGGGCATCCGGCGAGCGGCGCGTATAGCTGAACGTGCGGGCAAAAAACCGCTACCTGGCGCAAGTAAACCTGTATAGAGAAGAAATATCCCCGATGGCGAGGCCCGCTGCGTAAAGAAAAGCGTAATTGGTATCAATCATGACCCTTCAGGATGGTTTCCCTGAAGGGTCTGTTTGTGTCCGGTGATGAATGCCGGGAAGATCAGAGCCCCAGACGCACACACTATTCTGTCGTGCTAAGTGAACAAGCACTCTTAATTATTCTTTTCCCATCTTGGGAAAGAGGATTGTGCTGGTCATCCCAATGGTGGTTGAAGTCTACCTGCCTCCTGGGAAGGTGAAATTGGTCTGGTAGACTGCCACCGCCCACTGGTGAGCAAGTGTTAATGGGGTCGTAGATGGCGAAATCTGTGGAAATCACTGAGTCTGGCCCTGTGGCAGAGGATGTTTGGTGAGCAGCAAGTCCAGGGCAACTATTGCGACAAACATTAAAATATCTTAAAACCCTTGCGTTATTATTTAAAATCATGTAAAATTTAGACAAACATGAAATAAAGCCCCGGAATATTAGATTATTCTAAGCTTTGGATACACAGGTGATCATGAAAGGGAGCAGACCATGAACGTCATCAAGGTTTCAGCGAACTCCCGCACTGCCGCAGTCGCAGGGGCAATTGCAGGGGTGGTACGTGAATTTAAGGTTGCCGAAGTGCAGTCCATCGGTGCTGGTGCTGTCAACCAGGCTGTCAAGGCGATCATACTCGCTAAAGGTTATTTAGCCAGCGATGGTATTGATATCGTGTGTGTGCCGGAGTTTGTCGATGTGGAAATCGATGGTAAAGTGCGCACCGCGATCAAACAGAATATCGTCGTCCGGCCAGAAGGGTTGGAAATACCGGACCATTCGCCTGAAGAAGCGAAAATCGGGGTCGATTGAAGGCTTTTCATTAAGGATGAACACCCGCATTCATAAGCAACACAGACGTAGGAACGCGTCTGTTTGATTTAATTCTGGTTGGGGGTGATGTTAAATATCGAACCGAACTTCCGCTTTGCCCATCAGGATATCCCTGACCTTTTCGACAATCAGCCCTAGATGCTGAGACTTGGCGACATAATCCAGGTTGTCACATGGAATGGTGAGGATTGGGCAGAGCTCAAAATTTTCAACCCATTCTTCGTACAGGTCGTTCAAATCTGCCAGGTAATCAGCGCTGATCGTGCGCTCGTAGTCCCGCCCCCGTTTGGAAATGCGTTCCAGCAGAGTGGGCACGGAAGCGCGCAAATAGATCACCAGGTCGGGCGGGGGAAGGAATTCGACCAAAACCTGGTACAGCTCACGGTAGGTGCCGTAATCTCGATCGTTGATGGCGTCTTGCAGGTACAAATTGTGGGCAAAGATCTCGGCATCTTCATAGACGCTGCGGTCTTGAATGACCGAACCATTCATCTTGGTCAATTGCCGATGGATACGCAAGCGGCGCATCAGGAAATACACCTGGGAGTGGAATCCCCATGCCTGCATATCCTCATAAAAATCCGCCAGGTAAGGATTTTCAGTCACCGGTTCATAGAAGGGGGTCCAGTCCAGCGCCTCACTGAGCATTTTGACCAGGGTGGATTTTCCCACACCAATATTCCCTGCCACTGCGATAAATTTTTCCATGGCTTGACCTAACCCGCTTTCTTTGTTTTATTGTAATAGGATTATACGCACAATTTTTCCCGACAACAATCCAAATTGATGAGATAAACGCAGTCAATGATGTTAACAAAAACATCGGCTGGAATGCAAGCCGATGTTCTTGTTTTGAACCCCGCACATTGGGGTGGTTGTACTGCCTGTGCTGCTTTAGTGCTTACCCTTCGGCTGGCTGTGCATTTTTGATCCCTTTGCGCAGAAAGATTTTGGTGACCTCCGCGGCAACCGAGGGGATCAGCACCAGCGGGAGGATTTCAAGCCATTGCGCCACACCCAGGGGAGCGGTGTTGAAAATGGGCTGCAGGAAGGGCACATACACCACAAGGATGATCAGCACTAATGAGCCAAGCACTGCCCAGTTCATGATCTTGTTCTTGAAAACGCCGATCTTGAGCAGGGGGTAGAATTCGGACCGTGCCGTGTAAGCCCGGAACAACTCGGAAATGCTGAGGGTCACAAAGGCCATGGTTTGGGCAAATTCAGCATGTTCAGGATCGAACACCAAACCGATCGCAAACGCGCCCAGGGTGACGGCAGTGATGGCGATGGTCTGCACCAGGATGCCGATTTGCATCTGTTTGTTGATGATCGGCTCATCGGTTGGCCTGGGGGGACGTTCCATGATATCCGGATCGCCCGGCTCGGTGCCCAGTGCCAGCGCCGGCGCTCCATCGGTGACCAGGTTCAGCCACAAGAGCTGGATCGCCGTGAGGGGGATGGGCCACCCGAACAAGGTTGCCAGGAAGATTACCATGATCTCAGCCGCATTGCAGGAGAGCAGGTAATAAACGAATTTGCGGATGTTGCTGTAGATCACCCGACCTTGCTCAACGGCTGAAACAATACTGGCGTAGTTGTCGTCGGTCAGCACCATGTCGGCTGCGCCTTTGGCCACATCTGTGCCCGTGATTCCCATAGCAACGCCGATATCGGCCCGCTTGATGGCGGGTGCGTCGTTCACGCCGTCACCCGTCATAGCGACCACCTGCTGGTTAGCGCGCAGGGCATCCACGATGCGCAATTTATGTTCGGGGCTGACCCTGGCGTACACATCGGTGACCTGGACATTTTCGATCATCTCTTCATCACTGAGCTTGTTGAGGTCTGAACCGGTCATCACTTTACGGCCGGAGCGCAACAAACCGATCTGTTCGGCGATGGCACGGGCTGTGTTGGGATAGTCGCCGGTGATCATGATCGTGCGGATACCTGCATCGCGAGCGGTATTGAGCGCCCCAGAGACTTCCTCGCGGGCCGGGTCGATCATACCGATCAGACCCACAAAGGTCAGATTTGTTTCCAACTTCTCGCTGTTGATCTCCTCGGGCATCACGGTGACGGTGCGGTAAGCTACGCCCAAGACCCGCAGCGCATCATTGGTCATGGTGTCATTGGCGGCCAGGACCTCTGCGCGCAGTTCTTCCGTCAGGGGTTTATTGTCGTTTGTGGCAGTCATGACCTGGTTGCACAATCCGAGCACAACATCGGGCGCGCCTTTGACATCGATGAAATATAGATCGCGCTCAGCGTCGTCGCTGTTCATGGGCGAAATATCCTCATCCTTTGGCGCTTCGACGGCGTGAATGGTGAGCATGCGCTTACGGACCGAATCGAAGGGAATTTCCTGTGCACGGGGGAAAGACTTGTTGAGCGCATCCGCTGATGCACCTGCTTTGAGGGCTGCCACGAGAATGGCACCTTCTGTCGGGTCGCCGATCATGCGGAAGGTCTCGCGGCCTTCCTGCTCCCCAGTTGGCTCAAGCTGGGCGTCATTGTTGAGTGTGCCGAGCCACAGGGCTGTTTTGATGGCGGGGAATTCCTTGATATTGACCTTCTCGCCGTCCTTCAAGAAATCGCCTTGGGGTGTGTACCCGCTCCCGGTGACGGTGATGAACTCACCATCAGCCCAGATCCGGGTGACGGTCATTTCGTTTTGAGTCAGGGTCCCGGTTTTATCAGAGCAGATCACGGTAGCAGAACCGAGGGTCTCCACGGAGGAAAGCTTACGGATAAGGGCATGACGGCGGACCATTTCGCGCATGCCCAGTGCCAGGCTGATGGTCACCACGGCGGGCAAGCCTTCCGGCACTGCCGCGATCGCCAGGGAAACCGCGATCATGAACAGCTCGGTATAGGTCTCCAGCGCTTCAGGGCTGAAGAAGTTGGCCACACCTGGCTGCAAGACGAAACGGACCACACCGATCACAAACACCAGGACGCTTACGATCAGGCTTGCCCAGCCCAGCAGCTTGCCAAACTGATCCAACCGGCGCTGCAGGGGGGTTTGTTCGTCCTCCACCTGCTGGAGCATGGATGCGATCATGCCGAGCTGGGTGTTCATCCCGGTGCTGACCACAACCGCCTTACCGCGGCCGTAGGTCACCATGGTGCCCATGAAGGCGGTATTGGACCGATCGCCCAGGGGGACATCTTCCTCAAGCCGCGACTGGGCATTTTTCTGCACAGAGACCGATTCCCCGGTCAGTGAGGCCTCATCGATACGCAGGTTCACCGCTTCCAGCAAACGCACATCCGCCGGGATGTAATTGCCCGCTTCGAGGAAGACGATATCCCCGGGGACAAGCTGGGGGGCGGGGACAGATACACGCTTGCCATCCCGCAGCACCGATGCTTCAGGTGCGGCCAATTTCTTGAGGGCTGCCAGGGCTGCTTCGGCGCGGCTCTCCTGGATGATGCCCATGATGGCATTCAGTACCACGATCGCCAAAATGGCGATGGCTTCCACGTAATCTCCCAGCAGGGCCGAGATGATCGCCGCACCCAGCAGCAGGTAGATCACAAAGCTGTTGATCTGTGACCACAGCATCTCCCAAAACGAGGTCGGCGGGGCTTCTTGCAGTTCGTTGAGGCCGAATTTTTCTTGCCGTGCTTCAACTTCTGCGCTGGTGAGGCCAGAATCGACTTTTGATTCCAGCACATGCAACACTTCTGTCTCTTTCATGGCGTGCCAGGAAATCGAAAGATCTTCCAGGTCCTGCACTTCCATGATGGTCTTATCATTATCCATTCAGAAAACTCCTATCGTAATTATTTCAACTAAGTATCATACGCGATGATGCCATCATTACCCTTAGATTATCTAAGGTTCCTGTTAAAGTAATACGAAACAGGGCTAATTATATCTTCTGTTTTTCAGTTGGGCACCCCAGGAAGGGTTTAATGGGTGTGCTTTTCATGAGAACAGCAATGGAAAAGGGTTGCCGTTCAGGGCAACCCTTGTTCATGATTACTGAACACTGCGACGCTACGCTTCAGGACCGATCCGGGTGCCTGAAGGCAGGACGGTGCGCTTGGGGATGACAACAATCCCGTCTTTGACGGAGTAGGCATCGGTATCCAGGTCTGTGCCCTCCGGGAAGGGGGTGATGCTCACATCCTGTCCCATGCGCACGTTTTTATCGATGATAGCGCCTTCAATGTGGCAATTCTCGCCGATCCCCAGCGGGATATCGCCAGACTCGTCATAATAATCTGCGCCCATCATGACGGTGTCTTTGATGTATGTGCCCGATTTGATGATGCTGCGGATGCCGATCACGGAATGGTTGATCTTGGCTCGATTGATGATGCAACCCTCCCCGATCAGGACGTCGTGCAATTCACAATCCGAGAGCCGCGAGCCGGGTAGGAAGCGGCCATGGGTGTAAATCGGATTGCTGGGATCGAAGATATCAAAAGTCGAGTTGCCCATGGTCAGTTCAAGGTTGGTATCATAAAAGGAGCGAATGGTCCCGATATCCCGCCAGTAACCGCTAAATTCGTGCCCGAAGACCCGGGGCTCATTGACCACACAATGCGGGATGATGTCGTACCCAAAGTCATCAAAATCCTTGCGGCTGGTTTTCATGGTCAAGATCTCGACCAAAACATCCAGGTTGAACATATAGATGCCCATGGAGGCTAAATAGGGCTTTTCAGGATCATCGCGGGTGACGAAGTTGTCCAGAATATGCGGGTCTGTGGGTTTTTCTGCGAAGTCAATAATTTCGGCGTTTTGGTCCTGCTTCAAGAGGCCAAAACGTGATGCCTCTGACCGGGCGATGGGTTGAACGGCCACGGTCACATCGGCATTGTTCTCCCAGTGGAAATCGGCCATTTTGGAATAATCCATGCGATACAGGTGATCGCCAGCCAAGATCAACACATACTTTGAACGTGAGGATTGAATCTCAAAGATCTGCTTGCGCACAGCATCTGCGGTGCCCTGGTACCACTCTGCCCGATCCATGGTTTGTTCGGCAGCCCAAATTTGCACCCAGCCGGTATGGAAGGAGTCAAAATTATAGGTATTGGTGATGTGCCGGTGTAAAGAGACAGAGTTGTATTGGGTAAGAACCGCGATGCGGTAAATGTTTGAATTGATGCAGTTGCTGATGGGGATATCAATCAGGCGGTATTTGCCAGCGATGGGTACAGCAGGTTTTGCCCGTTCCAAGGTCAGGGGGTACAGACGCTTTCCCTGGCCTCCCCCTAGGATGACAGCCAAAATATCTGAATAACTCGGCATTTCTGCTCCTTTCCATTCTGATTGGCTTGCCTATGATGTTGTGTGTCTTTCAATGCTTTATTTTAATCGATTAAAACGGACTTTAAGCGGGCAATTGAGATTAATTCAGGGATGGTGGGGTTTTTTCTACTGTGCGCTCCTGAACGATGTGGAGAATCTCGTCCACTGATTGCAAGGTACCCTCACCAACCGGACCGAGCATTTGAGCCAGCTCGCGGCGCCGGTCTCCGCCGGTGAGTGAGGTCACTTCTACCTGTGTGCGCCCGTCCTGCAGGTCTTTGCTGACCTGGAAGTGCTGATCGCCATAGGCCGCAAGCTGGGGCAGGTGGGTGATGCACATCACCTGGTGCTGGCGCGAAAGAGTCCAGAGCTTTTCGCCCACTACCATGCCCACCCGGCCGCCAATGCCCTGGTCGATTTCGTCAAACACCAGGGTGGGGATGCGGTCGGCATTGGCCAGCACATTTTTCAACGCCAGCATCAGGCGGGAGGTCTCTCCCCCGGAGGCGATCTTCACCAGGGATTTAAACCCCTCGCCGGGGTTGGTCTCCACCAGGAATTCCACCCGGTCATAGCCGTGGGCATCAAAGGCGACACGGCGCCCATCTGCCAGGGGCAGGCCTTCTGCATCAGGGCGGACGTCCATGGCGACCTGAAAGCGCGCTTTAGACATCTGCAGATCTTGCAGTTCATGCTCGACCCACTGTCCCAGTGCGCGGGCGGTCTCGGCGCGGCGCTGGCTGAGGGCCTGGGCATGCTCGGCCAGTTCGCTCAAGAGGGCTGCTTCCTGCCCCTCAAGGTCTGTCAAACGTTCCTCGGCATGGGTGATCGAATCCAGGTCCTGGCGTGCCTGCCGGCCATAAGCGAGGATGGCTTCGATTGAATCGCCGTATTTGCGTTTGAGGTTGTTGATCAGGTCGATGCGCTCTTCCACCCTGTCTAAGAGCCGGGGATTGAACTCAATATTCTCGGCGTAATCCTGCAAATCCAACGCCAGGTCTTGCAGCGTGGTCAGACTGGTCTCCACGCGTGCATAAAGCCCTTCTGCAGTCGCGTCGATGCGGGCTAGGCTGTGGAGCGCTTCAAGCACTTCACCGAGCAGATCGTTGACCCCGCCAACTTCTGGAGCGCCCTCCTGGAGCAACATCACTGCCTGCTGCGAATGCTTGGCGAGGCTTTCGGCATTGGCCAGGCGGGTGCGGTCCTGACGCAAGGTGGTCTCTTCATCGGGCTGCAGTTGGGCTGCCTCAATCTCTTGAATCTGGAAGGTGAGCATGTCTACCCTGCGGGCAGCATCCTGCTCCATGGCGCGCAAGTGATGCAAATCTTTGCGGATTTGCTGGAGTTGGGTGAAAACGGCCTTGTATTGATCCAGTAGAAGGTCGGTCTCAGCGAAGCGATCCAGCAAATGGAGATGGTTGCGCACGTGCAGCAGGGAAAGGTGTTCCGATTGCCCGTGGATATCCACCAGGTATTCGCCCACCTCGCGCTGGAGGGTAGCCGTGACCGTGCGTCCGTTGATACGGGCGGTGTTGCGGCCGTTGCGGCGGATTTCGCGCGCCAAAACGACATAATCGGGTTCATCGAGCAGATCTTCTGGCTCCAGCAGGGTGTGAACTGCCTCCCTAACAGCCGGATCGAGGTGAAAGGTTGCTTCCACCTGGGCACGTTCAACCCCGGTGCGGATGTTGGTCGTCTCCGCCCGGCCCCCTAACACAGCTTCCAGGGCATCCATGATGATGGATTTGCCGGCGCCGGTTTCCCCAGTGAAGATCACCAGCCCGGCCTTAAAATCCAGGTGGAGTTTCTGGATAATGGCAAAATTCTCAATGGTCAGTTCTGTCAGCATGGGTTGATCTTGTCCTCAATCCTCATAGCTGCCGACGGCCTGAGAGGCGATAGTAGGCTGAGGGTACGGCCATGACCAGGAAGATCACCTGGTAGCCGAGCGGTAGCAGGCTGGATAGACTGAATGCCCCCGCGCCCAAACGAATGATCAGGTTGATGAGGGTCAACCCCAGCAGGGGCAGCCCGCCGATGATGATCCCTGCAGAAACCAGCCGGAACAGTCGCTTGCTGCGGCGTTTCTTGGTCACCCACCGGACGGCTTCAGCGATCCCCACACCCGCTGCCGGTGCCAGTAAAAGCGTGAAGAAGCCGATCAGGTTGGTCAGGTAGCTGCCCAGCAGTCCCAGCAGGGCTGCGATGACGAAGCCCAGCACGTAATCGAGGGGTTGGCTGTTATCAAACACCTTTTGCTGCCGTCTGACGCAGTCCGAGCACCGATATCCAGTTGGGGTTTGGATGGCTTCCGATGGGGTGATGGGTTTGCCGCAGCGGCTGCAGCGCAGGGTGATTTCTTCTGTGTGGTTGTGGTTGTGATTGGTCATTGGTTTTTCTTAATACTGATCAGGGGATTATGTTCCATGTAGGCCGTCAGGTTGCGGTAGAAGTAATTCGGGTCCTGAAAGCGTACCATGTGTAAGGACTTTTCATGTGCGACGATTTCGACGCAGTCCCCGCTGGCAAGACTGACAGGCTGCTGCCCATCAACGCTAACCACGGCCTCATGGGTGGTGCGGACACGGATGCACAGCGACGAGCCCTCCGAGAAGACCACTGCCCGGTCAACTGATAAATGCGGGGCAACAGGCAGCAGCAGGATGTTCCTGATCTCAGGCGGCAGGATCGGCCCGCCGGCGGCCAGGGCGTAGGCGGTAGAGCCTGTGGCTGTGGCGGCGATCAAACCGTCGGCCACATAACTGGCAATATGTGCGCCGTTCAGCAGGGCTTCGACCTCAATGGGGCGTACATACTGGCCCCGGGCGACGACCACATCGTTGATCACATCAAAGGGGGCTTCCTTCTCACCATTGCGGACGCAGCGGGCCGAGAGCATCATGCGCTCTTCGTAGCGAAATTCCCCCGCGAGCAAACGCGGTAAATAGTTGCGCCATTCATCACGCTTCAGTTCGACCAGGAAGCCAAAATGACCCACATTGATACCCAACAAGGGTATGTCCGCTGGCGCGCACAGATGCCCGGCGCGCAGCATGGTGCCATCGCCACCCAGGGCAATCAGCAGATCGAAGGCACCGGATTTAACCGCTGCGCGCAGCTCTTCGTCGTACAGCGATCCGTCTGTGGCCGCCACGCCATGCTCTTGGATCAGCGCCTTAACCGACTGGGCGACTTCCAGCGCTTCAGGGATACCTGGGTTGCCCATCAAGGCGATGCTTTTGGGAGGTGCGGGGGTCAGGGTCATAATGCCCTTATTATAGCCTTTTTTTCTCGCACCTCAAACCCCGCTAGTGCCAGATCGATACTATTCCACCCACACTAAAGCCAGGTCGGCACTTGGCGCAAGGCCGCTGGCAATCTCCCTGGGTTTTAACCCCGGAAACACCAGGTGATACAACACCCCTTCGGACTGGATGAAAAAGCCTGCTGAATCGGGCTGCCAAAGCACAGCTTCTACAGGTGTTTCGATCAAGGTTTGCAGAGGATTGCTGCTGCCTGCCCGGTACAACCGTGCCCCTGGGGATGATTGTTCACCACGCCCATAGCCGACCAGCCAGTTCCCGTTGGGTGATAAACGTGCCTCACCCTCCTCGGGAAGGGGCAAGCTGTCTCCATCGGGGGTGAACAGGGTTACACCCTGCAGGCCTGACGCCAGAAACATACCGCCGGGGTCATAGGCAAGCTGCCCCCAATTACCAGCGCTCTGTAGGCTGTGCACGGGGCTGTCTGGCAGTACGCGGTAGATGCCGCCGGTCAGCCCTTGAGGGATGGCAGTGGCGTAATCGAGGGTGTAGGCCAATACCCCAGAGGCCGGGTCGTACGCAACCTGCTGGAATGCACCCGCAAAGATCAGGTTCTCTTGTGCATTCTCAGCCAGGTTGAGCTGGCGCAAGGTTTGGGGACCTTCATCGGCCTGGGAATAACTGACGAAGGTGGTGGGGTTAAGCCAGCCCACAAACACTTCCTCACGGCTGCCTGCAGGCGGTACGTAGAGCGTGTTCTGACTGTCAAAGCTGGGAACGCGCAATCCCGAAACGAGTTCTGAGCGCCAGCCCAACGCCTGCTGAACGTGGTTGAGCTCCTGTGAGACCAGCCAGTCGCTCCCTGGGGACCAAAATGGCGATGCGTTCTGGGTAAAGAGCCCGTTCAGGCGGTCAATGCGCTCGTTGAGGGTGTCGAGGACGTACAAATCGCTGGTTTCATTATGCAGGGCTGCATTGAAAGCCAAAAAGCGTCCATCCGGTGACCAGGCCAGCCCATCTGGGCGGGTGACCACAGCAAGGGTGTCCAATGCCCGGGTATTTTGATCCGTGACGATCATGCGCTGGACGGTCAGGGAAAGCAAGGGTGTGATTTTGCTGACCTCGAAGGAGGGCAGATCGATTTGGTAAAGAGCCAGTTCATCGGTGTTCAGCTCCGAACCAGCCCGGATGACCAGTGTGTGTCCATCGGGGGAACGTCCCTTGACCAGGTCGGCGGAGATGAGAGGATCAGGCAGGTGGATCGCGCGGATGCGCTCTGTGGAGAGGTCGTAGGCATGCAAGCCGCCGCCCTCAGGTGCCGGGTAGACCAGCCAGGGCCCGCTGCCTTCTGGTACGGGGGTGGACGTTGGTGTCGGTGTAGGCGTGACTGCCTGTGTTGGGGTTGGGACTGTCGGCGTGAACACAAAATCTCCTGCGCCGGCGATGGCAGCCTGGGTGATGGCGATTTCTGTTGCCCAGGCCGCAGCAGTTGGTGTACCCGCCCAGGAGGCAGGCCTCGGAGAGGTCAGCTGGCAGGCCAGGCTGGATGCGAGCAATAGCCCCATCACCCAAACCAGGCGTGCCTTGTTGTGCTTCATCTCATGCTCCGACTTTACGTCTCTTTGATCTCAAGGCTGGAAAGCGATGCTACCAGTGCTTTTAAACCCAGCCCGTCAAAATACACTTCCACCGTCTCGTCACCGTATTCCAGGCGACTGTTGCGGACCACACCTTCGCCATACACCGGGTGCTCAACAAGCATATCGGGATAAAAACGCTGGGCTCGCTTTTCAGGGGGTTTGGGAGCCTTTTTCTGCGTTGATGATCCGTATGGCCGGTCCCACTGGAATTGGTCCACATCGTACCCCTTACCCCAACCGTTCTCACGGGTAAAGCGTCCATTCAACAATGCCTCGGGGATATCGGACAGGAATCGGGAAGGGAGCATATTTTCATAGCTGCCGTACGGGCTGCGCCGCCTGAGCGCACGCACCAGGTACAGGCGGTCTTCGGCGCGGGTTATGCCCACATAAAACAACCGCCTTTCTTCAGCCAGGGCTTCTTCATCATCCCGAGAGCGGCTGTGGGGCAGGTAGTGTTCATCCAGCCCGACGATGAACACCTGGGGGAATTCCAAACCCTTAGCAGCATGCAAGGTCAACAAGGTGGGGGCATCGATGGTGTCCGGCAGGGTGTCCTGATCGGCCACCAGGGCCATCGCTTCGAGAAAAACTCCCAGGCCAAGGGCCTCGTACTCGAGCAGCACCCCGCGCAGTTCCATGACGTTAGCCCAGCGGTCCTGCAATTCGTCGCTGTCGGCTTTGATGTACGCCTCGTACCCGGTATCGAGCAGCACCTGGTCAAACAGTGCGGTCAGTGAACGTTGATCGAGCTGTCCACGCCAATCCGCCAGGAGCATGCTAAAGGGCCTCAGGCGGGCCGCGGCGCTGCCCAGGCGTTCTTCTAAGGCATTGCTTCCGCCATCGCTCAATGAGAGCAAGACTTCGCCGCTGCTCAGGCCGGCACCTTGGGCGCATTTTTGTAAATTATCCACGGTGACCGCGCCGATACCCCGCGCAGGGAGGTTGATCACCCGTGCCAGGCTGACCTCATCCTTGGGATTGTAGATCACCCGCAGAAAGGCGATCATGTCTTTGACTTCACGGCGGCCGTAAAAACGCTGGGCTCCGACCAGGCGGTAGCTCATATTTGCCCGTCGAAAGGCTTCTTCCAGCAGGCGTGATTGGGCGTTGGTGCGGTACATGATAGCAAAATCAGACTCCTTGGCCTGACCCTGCCTGACCTGGGTGACAATGGTATCGACGACATAGGCCGCCTCGTCGTGATCATCCAGGGCCTCATATGCCGTCGCGGGTTTACCTGTGCCGCGCGCGGTGAAAAGCTTTTTCTCGGTCCGGTGGGGATTTTCGTTGATCACCGATACAGCCGTATCGAGGATGGTTTGGGTGGAGCGGTAATTTTGCTCGAGGAGGATGGTGGTCCGCTGAGGGAAATTTTCCGCAAACCGTTCCACATTGCGATAATCGGCACCCCGCCAGCGGTAAATGGATTGATCTTCATCACCCACCACAAAGAGATTGCGATGATGAGAAGCCAGGTGATAAAGCAGGTTGTACTGCGCCTGGTTCGTGTCTTGAAACTCATCCACGAGGATATGCTGAAACCGATGGGCATATTTTTCGCGGATCTCTGGCTGAGTCTCGAGCAGGTGCGCTGTGTAGCGCAGCATATCATCAAAATCCATGGCATTGCTGGCCACCAGGTAAGCCTGGTAGGCCGCATAAATCGCCTGGATGGTCTCGTCGCGGTAGCTTTCGACGGGGTAGTCTTCTGGCCCTAGCAGGTCATTTTTGGCGTTGCTGATACGTGAAAGCACCTGGTTGGGGTTATAGTCCTTGCTATTGAACACTTTTTCCTGGATGACCCGTTTGATCAGGGCGGTTTGGTCATCAGCGTCGTAGATGACGAAGTTCGAATCAACGGGCAGATGGGCGGCTTCTCGACGCAGGATCCGGCCGCAGATGGCGTGAAAAGTGCCCAGCCACAGCCCGTTTGTTTTTTCGCCCAGCAAACCCTCCACTCGGTGGCCCATTTCTCGGGCGGCTTTGTTGGTGAAAGTGACGGCCATGATCTGACGGGCCGGGACATTTAAAGCCGCGATCAGGTAGGCGATCCGGTAGGTCAGGACGCGGGTTTTGCCGGAGCCTGGCCCCGCCAAAACGAGAATAGGCCCTGGCGGTGCGGCCACGGCCTTTTGCTGCTGTGGATTAAGTTCGTTGAGTAAGTCTGCCATGATGAGACGATTCTACCTTTGCCGCTTAAGCGCGTCAACGCAGGCGCCTCGCCTCCCGAAAGTTAGATGTTGAAGCGGATGGTAACCACATCGCCATCCTGCACGTGGTAGCCTTTACCCTCCAGGCGCAGCTTACCAGCCTGGCGGGCCTCGGCATAGCCGCCCAGGGTGATCAGGTCCTCAAAGCTGACCACTTCTGCCCGGATGAAGCCCCGCTCCATGTCGGAGTGCACCCTGCCTGCCGCTTCGAGGGCTGTAGCCCCGTTTTTAAGCGTCCAGGCATGAACTTCTTTTTCAGCGGCAGTGAAAAACGTGATCAGATCGAGCAGCCCATAGGAGAGCCGGATGAAGCGGTCAAGGCTGGGCTCTTTTATGCCGTATTCTGCGAGGAACGGGGCTGCGTCTTCAGGGGGGAGCTGTGCGATCTCCATCTCCAGCTTGGTGGGCATGTAGATGATCTCAGTTCGGGCACTGACTGTGTCCAGTTGAATTTGGGGCTGGTCTTCCGACTGGTTGATGACGATCACCTGGGGTTTACGGCTGAGCAGCGCATAGCTGGAGAGCAGTTTTTCTTCTTCATCACTGAAAGTTTCGTTGCGGAGGGGCATGCCCTGGGAGAGCGTTTCTGACAGGCGTTTGAACAAGGCTTCCTCATGGGCGATCAGGGTTTTATCTCGGCTGTATCCGCCGCGCTGGCGTTCTTCTTCCAGGCGTTGCAGTTTGCGCTCTACCTGGATCATGTCGTTAAGGATCAGTTCGGATTCCATTGTTTCCAGGTCCCGTTTGGGATCGACCGATCCGGCGAAGTGCGGGACAAGGGGGTTCTCAAAGTGGCGTACCACGTGGATAAAGCCATCCATGTGCGAAAGCGTGTTCAGCAGGGGACCTGAAATCCCTGTTTGTGCGGTTTCTCCGTCTAAGCCGGCGATGTCGGTATAGGTCACTTTGGCGTGCACGATTTTCTTGGGTTGAAAGAGTTCCGTCAATGCCGATATGCGCTCATCAGGGACGTCAACCACCGCGGTATGCATGGCAAGCTTTCCGCCGCTGATCCCGGTGGGGGCATCACCCCGTGTGAGGGCGTTGAACAAAGTTGTCTTTCCGGATTGGGGCAATCCGATAATGCCTAATTCCATCATAAGCTCCATCTGCGGGCAGCCTGAGGGTTCTACGAACAGGGTGCCGTTTTAGCCTTTATCATACCTAAATATTTATAAGATGAAAACATGTAGATTTGAAGGTCGGATAGCTCCTGTTGCTGGGTGGGGGCCAAAACTGGCACCAACACTTGCTTGACCTGTACCCGTGGATTGGATAAAATAGTAGTCACCGGCCGAAGTGGCGGAACTGGCAGACGCGCACGACTCAAACTCGTGTGCCTTCGGGCATGTGGGTTCGATTCCCACCTTCGGCACTTATTCTTTCTTCAAAAGCCCTCTCTGTGGGCTTTTGCGGTTAAAATGCAATTGCAACGGTTGGCCGCCAGGCGATTTCGATCAAAACCGGGGTATGATTGATATGACAATGAAACCACCAAAACTTGAGATCCATCTGTTGGGGCCTGTTGAGATCTTAGCTGATCAGGTGCACATTATCATCCCCCGCCGGGTTGAACGTGGCATTCTCTATTACCTGGCCGTGGAACACAGGCCGGTCGACCGGTCAGACCTGATCGACCTGATCTGGCCTGATGCCGAGCAGATCGACCCGCGCGCAACCCTGCGCACCGCCCTTTCCCGCTTACGCAACAAACTGCCGCAAAAAGACCTGCTGATCACCGAATTGGATCAGGTTTCTTTGGATTTTTCACGCTGCCAAATTGACCTGTTAAGGTTTGAGGAATCTTACACAAGCTTAAGTGGCATACTGGGGGCATTACCCCGCTCACAAGCTTTGTCAGATCAGCTTGTTAACCAGATCCGGGAAACACTGGGTTTTTGGCATGGCGACCAAGTTATCCAGGGAGACGATTTCCATACCTACCCCGTTTTGGCCGATTGGCGCCACACGCTTAACAGGAATCTGAACAGCCATCGCCAATTCCTGATGAAGCGGCTTGCGGAGCATTTCCAGGCGTGTGGCCAGCCTGAAAGGGCGCTGGACCTCTTCATCCAACTGGGTCGGTTAAATTACCTGGATATCGCTTCGCACCTGGCAGTGGTCAACTTGCTCACAAAGCTAGGCCGCCATCAGGAAGCCATGGAATTTTGCGATGCACTCGAGGTCATCTTCGAGCGTATGTACGGTGCCCCACTGCCCGACGAATTGCTGGAATGCTGCCGCAAAGCTCAGATGTTGATCGAAGAGAATCTCGTCCAGGAGGGGCAGGGCTGGCCGACACAACATGCTGGGCAACTGCCGCTGGTCGGCCGGACCGTGGAATTGGGGCAGCTCAGAAGGGCGTATTACGGCGGCGGCCTGGTGAAAATCCGCGGGCTGATCGGGGTTGGTAAAACCCGCCTGGTTCAGGAGTTTTTCGAAATCCTCTCGCCCAAGCCAAAATTGATCCTTGCACAGGCGCGGGAAGGCGAACGCGGCTTACCCCTCGCTCCGATCATTCATGGTTTGCGCCGACACGTCCCGGATCAGGTTTGGGCAAATATTGATTGCGTGTGGGCTAACCAGTTGACGCTATTATTCCCCGAGCTGACAGAATTACGTCCAGATTGCAGCATATCTCCTGTGGACACCTTACCTTCTGCCCGCCAGCACCTGTTTGATGCCCTGCATCACCTGCTCAGCCTTATGGTAAAGACATTCGGGCGGGTGCTCTTCTTCCTGGACGATGCCCAATGGGCAGATCAGCAGACTTTCCAAGCTTTAGCTTACCTGGTGGGTCAGGGTTTCTTTGGCGAAAACGGTGTTCTGATCGTGGCCGGTCATGCTGGCGAACCCGGGCGGGAGATGGACGCCTTCTTTGAACAATTTCACCGCACACATCAGGTTCAGGTGATTGATTTGCCGGGGCTGAACCCAGAAGAAGTGCGCCTCCTCACGCAACATGTCTTGAAAGTGGTGCCCTCGCCCACGTTTGTCGAGCTTTTGTATCGTGAGACGGATGGCAACCCGTTAATGGTGCTCGAAATTCTTCGCCATGTGCTGGAAGGACCAATGGATCTCGATGCACTGCATGATCTGGAACAGTTGCCAATACCGGACAGCATCCACGGGTTGATCCGCAGACGGATCACGCAATTGAGCGACGATTCGCGTCATATCCTGACCTGCGCCAGTGTGATCGGCACGGAGATCCCACTGGATCTGCTGCAAGCGGTAACAGAGCTCGGCCAGGGCCAATTCTTTTCAGGGATTGAACCGTTGCTCCGCTCAGGTATTTTGTTCGTCAGTCAACATCAACAGACTCAGCAAGACAACTTAGTCTTCAGTCATGAAACCATGCGTGAAGTTGTGCTCAGGGAAACAATCTCAGCTTATCAGCAAATCCTCCATCAGAAGATTGCCCATCAACTGAGTCAAAAAGCCGATGCGCCGGATAAAGCTGTCATCATCGCGGATCATTACCTGTCCGGCGGTGACGTGGTTAACGGGTTCGAATGGCTGCTGCAAGCTGCAGCGCACGCCTGGATGCTTGGCGCTAGTGAAGATACAAACCGCGTTTTCAGGCAGGCTGAGAATATCATCAACCGTGCGCCGCAGGGTCGTTTCACAACGCAGCATGTCATTCAGCTTTACAAACAGTGGCGCAGTTATGCCTATCAATCTGACCAGGCAGATCTGCTGGAAGAGATCGGGGTGAAATTACAGCAGATCGCCAAGCGTGAAAACAACCCCCTGTTGATGGGATTGTCCAATACGGTGCTGGCCAATGCCTGTTTTATGCATGAGAACTTTGAAACGGGTTTACTGCTGATCAAAGCCGCAATTGATGACCTTGAAAAATTTGACGATCCTGAGGCATTAATTCAAGCCCTTTTTCATAAGGCACTCCTTCAGTGGTGGTTGCTCGATTTTCAGGGAAATCTGGAAACGGCTCACCGGTTACTTGAGGTCACCCAAGCTTTGCCGCCTGATTTTGACAACATCACCTCACATACCTTCAATGCCCACCGGGCGATCAGCGACAGTTACTACGCCCAGGGGGAAGCCCACAAAGCCAAACAGTATGCCGAGATGGCTTATCACGAATTTTTTAACCAGCTGGATACGTTTGATAAGCTGCGAGCTTGCAATACCTTGGCAGTAGCCAATTACACTGCGGGAGATGTGGACGACTGCGTTCAATTTGCTCAGCAGGCCCTTGAAATCGTGCAAAAATTAGATAATGCCTTTCTTGAAGGGCTGTTATTGGTCACACTTGCGAAAGCAGAAATTGTTAAAGGGCGCCTTGATGATGCCTACCAGCACGGCAACCGCGCGTTAGAATTGGCCGCTCGGAAGAATAAGACGCATATTATCGTGGCTGCGAACACCATTCTGGGGGATGTGTTCAATATTTTGCACAATATTCCCCAGGCCATGCAGCACTACCGCATTGCACAGGTCCGCGAGGGGTATACCTCCCACACCTATAACGGGCTGGAAAACAACATCCACTTGGGGCGGTTGCTGGCGCGGACTGGCCAACTGGATGAGGCCAGGGAAATCTTAGGCACAACACTTTGGGTGACTGAGCAACAGGGGATGATGGGGCTGTATTTCAAAGCCTTGGTGACAGATGGGGCGCTTGATGTAGATGAACGCAATTATGACGCAGCGGAAGAAAAATTTGCCAAAGCCGTTAACATGGCTGAACAACGAGGTCTAGCTCACGAAGTATTGTGGGCCAAATTTCGCATGGCCGGGCTGGCTTACAACCAGGCGCAATGCGATCGGGCAGAACATTTCCTGATCGATGTGTTGGCTCAAGCCCAGTCTCACGATATGACCATGCTCACCTTGCATTCTTTAGAACTGGCATTTCAATTGATGGAATGCAAATCTTTGCAGCTCACACCCGATCAAATCAGGGGGAAGTTTAGATCTTGGGTTGACAAGTTAGACTCGTATACCCAATCCCCACCCCTCAGGGAGGATTTTTTAAATGCCATCCGCTTTTGGGAAGAAAAAGGGTACTTTTCTTAAAAGCGTGTCCACGTTTTGGTAACGGTAATGTGTTATACTGATCCCAGTTGTATAGTCAAGGGTAATCGGGCACGTGGTCGAGGGGTTCACGTGCAAGAGAACCGGCAATGCTAAAAGAGAGCAATGAGCACTGTCGGTTCTTTTTTTATGGGTGTTTCAGGTGGGCAACGGTGACTCCTTCGCCCCCTTCGTTATTTCCCCCACCTTCGTAGCGTGCCACATAGGGACATTTACCCAGGGCTGTGCGGACAGACTCGCGCAGACGCCCGGTCCCTTTGCCGTGAATGATGCGCACGAAGGGCAGCCCGGCTAAATAGGCTTTTTCCAAATAGCGGTCAAGGGCATCCAGACCTTCATCCACCCGCTGACCGCGCAGATCCATTTCGATCCCGGGGGAGTCCTGTGCCA
Organism: Anaerolineaceae bacterium UBA4775; assembly: GCA_002403205.1. Taxonomy (GTDB): domain Bacteria; phylum Chloroflexota; class Anaerolineae; order Anaerolineales; family Anaerolineaceae; genus Brevifilum. The sequence continues at coordinate 72,422 of DHHJ01000011.1, read as the reverse complement.
GTGGCAGGGTGATTTTGCCTTGCTTCTGTTGGCGGGGTGGCGGTGCTTCCGCTGCTTCCCCTTGTTCGACTTCACCTGTGCGGACCATGTCTGACCGGCGGGCGCGCACTCTGAGCATGCCGATCTGCACTTCGATCTCCTCTTCGCCGATGGCAGTCACCACCCCATCCTGATCAATCGAGCGCAGGTGAACCTTTTCTCCCAGGCGCAGCGGCCCTTTGGGTTTCCGGACGGGTTGTTTAGGCGCTTTGCGAATGACGGGTTGGGCAACTTCTTCTTCCAGCGCTTCGATGACTTCCTCCACCTCGTCAACAGCCTCTAGGGGCTGATGTGCCCGCGCCAGCTGACGGCGCAGGGTTTCGAGTGCTTCACGCAAGGCCATCAACTGATTCTCAGCTTCCTGGCGGGATTCTTCCAGGAGGGCATAGCGTTCGTCTTCGATCTTATCCAGGCGGTCGGCCAGTTCCTTGCGGACGTCTTCAGCCTCGCGTTGGGCGGTTTGGGCCGCTTCACGTGCCTGGCGTGCCAGGTCGCGCTGGCGGTGGATTTCATCCAGCAGATCTTCCGCCCGCAGGTCGGTCGGGTCAATCTCGCTGCGTGCCGCTGCGATGATCTCCTCTGGCAAGCCCAGGCGTTCGGCAATCGCCAGGGCATTGGAGCGCCCAGGCAAACCGATGGTGAGGTGATAGGTGGGCTGGAGGGTTTTGAGGTCGAACTCAACACTGGCGTTCAAAACGCCGGGGGTGGTGTGGGCGTAGGCTTTTAGCTCAGGGTAATGCGTGGCGACCATGTTGGTGATGCCCCGATCTAAAAGATGGGTCAGCACCGCGCGGGCCAGGGCAGAACCCTCTTGCGGATCCGTCCCCGCACCCAATTCATCCAGCAAGACGAGTGCGCGCTCGTCGGCCTTTTTGAGGATCGATACGATGTTGGTGACATGCCCTGAAAAAGTCGAGAGGGATTGTTCGATCGATTGCTCATCGCCAATGTCGGCAAATACATCTTTGAAAACCGACAGGGTTGAACCCGAGCCAGCCGGGATTTGCAGGCCTGATTGTGCCATCAGCACCAGCAAGCCAATGGTCTTCAGGGTGACGGTCTTACCGCCCGTATTGGGCCCGGTGATCACCAGGGCATAGGTCTCATTGTCGAGGTCGACGTCGATCGGCACCACATCTTTGGGCTCCAGCAAGGGGTGGCGGGCTTTATAGATCCGGATGACGCTGCCCGGGTGCTTGCCAGCGGTCTCACGGAAGGGCACCAGACGCGGTTCGACGGCGTCGATATCCTCGGCGTAGAGGGCGCACATCAAAGCCAGGTCAAGTTCGGCCATGGCTTCAACCATGGTCTTGAGCACGGCGCTGTGCTCGGCGACTCGCCGGCTCAGTTCTGCCAGGATACGGCGCATCTCATCGCGTTCGGCCAGTTCCAGCTCGCGGTAGCGGTTGTTCCATTCCACAACTGCGAGGGGTTCAATGAACAGGGTCGCACCCGAAGAGGATTGATCGTGGATGACGGCTTTAATGCGGCCTTTAAACTCGGCTCGCAAGGGCAAAACATTACGCCCGTTGCGCTGGGTGATGATCGGCTCCTGCAGCATGCGGGCTGTGTTCGGGTCGGAAATGAAGCGCTGCATACGGGTCATCATGCGCTCGTAGGTGATCTTCATCTCACGGCGGACTTGGGAGAGCTTCTCAGAGGCTGAATCGAGCACCTCGCCCCGGTCGTTGATGGTTTTACTGATCAGGTCGATCAGCCCCAGCCCGACGGGCAGGTCTTCCCCCAGCGCAGAGAGCAGGGGCGTTTCAGCGGCCGTATTATCCAGCACGCGCCTCGCCGAGCGGGAGACGATCAGCGTGTTTTTAACCGCTAAAAGGTCGGATGGTTCAAGGACACCGTCGCGCCGGGCGAGCCCGACCTGGGGGCGGATATCCTGGGCAGCATAGAAAGAGATATCGACATCCATGCTCAAGATGAAGCGCGCCTCCCGGGTTGCTGTCTGCCGGGCTTGCACCTCGTCCAAAACCGGTAAGGGGAGCAGCTGGCGCGCCAGGTCAGCCGAGGCGCTGAAGGCGGCATATTCCACCAGCCGGCTGATGATTTTTGGATATTCGAGGGTCTCTAACGCTTTCTTATTCATGCGAAAGTTAGTTTATCATGGATTGGGTGTTCAGGTTCGGTGAGTATCTTTACCCCGTAGTGATGAAGGGCTATACCCGGGATGAGGGGTCATAGCGGCGGTGCGAACAGTGCGCACTTGTGGCGTGCGCACTGTTGGTTTTTATCAGCGCTTGTTCATATCGGCCAGCTGGATGACCATTTCTGTGGTCTGCTGGCGGTAATGCTCCACCACCTGGTCGTAGAACGGGTAACTTTGCCAGTTCTCGATGCGGTCGTGCGCTTCCAGCCAGTCATAGGTGCGCTTTGAGCCCTCATGCCAGCCAACTGTGACTTTGAAGTCCAGGTCGCGTTTGGCGGCGCTGTTATCGAAGATGTTGGTGTACTGGAAGTTGAGGTAGGTGACCATGGTGTGCTCGGGCGCGATGCGCACGAGGAGATCTGAGGGAATGTGCACGATATCCGGTTTGGGTGCACCGATGGCATCTGCCAGGCGTTCATGGTACTGGTTCCAGGTCTGCCATTCCTCACCCGTGAGGTGATAGGCCTTGCCCAATGCGGCCTGGTTGCCCGCCGCATTGACAAACCCGCGCGCCACATCATCAATGTGGCACGAGACCCACAGCGCTTCGCCATCACCGTGAACGATGACAGGTTTTCCTTTGCGCAGGCGGTCTAAAAAGTAGGTTTCCCACCCAAAGGTGTGAATGATGTTGCCGCCCTCGCCATAGGTGCTAGCCGGCCGGAGGATGGTCACCGGGAAATGGCCTGCCTGGTGGGCTTCCAGAAACAAGTCTTCACATTTGGCCTTATCGCGGCCGTAATCCGAAATGGCCACCCGTGCATGGGACTCGCTAATTGGGTAGGTGGCGGGAGGCTTGGTGTAGGCGTCGACTGTGCTGCAGAAAATATACTGTCCCGCACGTCCGGTAAAGGCCCGGATGGTGCTCTGCGCTTGGTCGGGTTTGAAACAGGCCATATCAATAACGCAGTCGAAGGGCCCGGCTTGCGCCATTTTCTCTTCGAAGGCCGCGAAATCGTTCCGGTCGCCCTTGATCCAATGGTAATCACCGGGCAGACGGGGTTCCGTCTGGCCGCGGTTGAAAAGTGTCAGGTTGTGTCCTGCCTCAATCAGTTGGCGGCTGATGGACGTGCTGATCAGTCCTGTTCCGCCGATGATCAGGATGTTCATGGTGGTTCTCCTTATATTATTTTTGAAGCAGTATTATTTATTGATGACATAGTGGTACGCAATACCCAGCATAACCAAGATTTGGTAATTTGGTTATCCAATAGTAATTTTGTCGAGATCGTAATTTCCACTATTGTATTCGACTAATTTGTCCCAATTTATGTCACCATTAATATCGCAATATTCATCTAGGAATAGTTTTGTAAAGCGATTGACTACTCGATTCTTTTCCGAATAAAAGGAATCATTATGATCTTTCGCTCTATATCCTATCGGTTCAATTATTTCTTTGTATAAATTTTTATTTCCACTTACTAAATACCAAAAATTTTGACCAACAACTTTCATGTAACCCCGAAGAAAGCTGGTCTTTGTTTTTCCATAACATATACCCAAAACAGGTTGGACATTTCTAGAATAATTGGATTGTTTAATCCTTTTGACCGCATTTGCTAAATCTTCCTGTAACTTTTTATGCTGAGAGCTATTACCCCAGTTTGGTCCAGACTTGATCGAAACAATAAAATGAACTTCTTCTTTAAAAAATTCTAGATCAACACCTGGTGCAGTCGATTTATGACCACTATAAGTACTTCCTGCAATGAATATGGCTAGTTCTTCTAGAAAATCACCGAACAATTTCTCTTCTGATGAAGAGAGAAATGCATCCAAAAGGCCAGTTATTAACTCATTTGCTGTCGAAATGTTTTTTGCTTTAAATAGATATGGGTTTTTCTTTAATAATTTATTTAGGTCAAGACTTTCTAATGAAAATATCCTGCGTTTATGAAAATCTACAATATTCTTGTTGACAAAATCACAAACATTTGTCATATCTAAATTGGCCATTTAACCCTCGATGTTATCAGTTTTGTATTCTTCTTGATTTTCAGCAATGATTGGCAACCTGATTTGTGTATCCAATAATCTTTCATTGCTTAATTCAACATATTCTTGTTCAGTATCAATTCCAAGATATTTTCTCCCCAATTGTATTGCAGCAACAGCTGTTGTTCCAGACCCAATAAACGGATCTAGCACAAGATCATTTGGCTGCGTGAATAATTTAATAAACCAAGAAGGCAAATCAATCGGGAAAGCGGCACTATGGTTCCTGTTGGAACACTCAGTTGCTAAGTAAAGAACATTATTAGGATAGACTTCATTTCTTCCTACCCAGTTGCTGATGTTTTTTCCAAAGCCACTTCCTACTTTGGATTCATCTCTTTTTTTGTCCGTATCGCTTAAATTGTTTAATCGGTCTTTTGCCCAATCCCCGACAGGAACCATTACAGCTTCCTGATACATTTTAAACTTTCGATTCTTGTTAAATTGAATCAATCTTTCCCAATTGTCGCGGAATCTATTTGGCCACTTTCCCGGGTATGAATTTTTTTTATGCCAAATGAATTCCTCTGTCCATAACCACCCAGCCTCCCTCATTCTTAATATCAATTCAATAACATATGTATGTCTTTCGCCATTTACTACACGTTCCTTGATATTCAAAATAAAGGTCCCCTTTGGTTTTAAGACACGATAAAACTCTTGAGCTTTTGGCATAAACCAGTCAACATACTCATCGGGTTTGACTCCACCATAAGTTGTTTTTCGTTGGTCAGCATAAGGTGGAGAAGTAAATATTAAATCTACACTATCATTAGGTATCGATTTTAGAACCTGTTCGCAATCACCTAATATTATTTGATTCACAAATTTCATAATCTGACTCGTTTATTAGAACAATTGTTATATATAATATATCCTATTTTCTTAATTACCGTCAAGATATTCCAAGAATTGTTTTTAAATGTCAACCGGGATTTCCCCTGTGATTTCAATCCCTTCCAGGCGCACATCGCAGCGGTAAGCCCGGACTGCGACGCCCTGCCGGTGCACCCGGCGGAGCGTTTCGCCAAAGGATGGGTCAACTGCATCAAAAGGTGTAAAGCGGATTGCATCGCCGCGCTGGGCGATGAAAACCGCACAAGCCTTTGCCCCGCCCGCTGCCAGTTGCGCCAGGGTCTCCAGGTGGCGCTGGCCGCGTGGGGTGGGGGCGTCAGGGAACATTCCCAAGCCCTTCTCGACATAAGTGACCGATTTGACCTCCACCCAGCACACCGCCTGGGGTGATGAGAGCCGAAAGTCCAGCCGGCTGTGGGCCTGGGAGACTTCGCGTTGAATTTCAGCATATGGGAAGGCTGACAAACCGCCTTTTTGCAGGGCTTCAGCGAAGAGCCGGTTTGCCAGGGCGGCATGCACAGAGCACAACCCCCCGCTTTCGAGTTCGCTCAGCACGAGGGTGAAGTTCGTCTTTCGTTGGGGATCATCGACAGGCTCCAGCCACACCCGGCAGCCTGGCTGGAGCACACCGGTCAACCGGCCTGTGGTGGGCACGTAAGCAGATGCCACACTGCCTTCCTCAAGCCGAACTGCCGCACTGAAGCGGTTGTTACGCTCGATCAAGGTCGCAGGGACCAGGGTTGGGAAGTGCATGGCATCCGCTTTCTGCCGGAGATAAGGCCGGATGGGGTTCATTTCTCCCATACGCTTTGCGCAGGGTTCCACACCCAGCCGTGTGGGCTCAAGTCTTGCGGGGATGCGACCCATCCACTTGCGACCCGTGCCTGCAGGCTGTCCCACGTTATGTTGGAAGGGCTGTCAGCATGGGCAACGCTGGCCAGTTTCAGGGCGGTTTCGGGGCTGGTGCCCCTCAGGATGCTGGCGATGAAGGCAGCGCCGGAGAGATCGTCCGCACCGGGGGTGCCATGCGCTTGCTCTGGGTCAGCCGGTGCCCACAGGTGCCGGTCGTGCCAGCCATCGTCAAGTCCGTCCAGGCCTCTGCCGCCTTTTTGCCAGCGGGCACCGGGTGCAGTGCGCAGATACATGCCCCGCCCATCGAGGCTGACCAGCAGGCCTTTCACGCCGTACCGCAGGATTGCCTCACCCAGTGCTTCAACCCGGTCCGGGGTGATGGTGTCACTTAGGTTAAGGTTTGGGTCAGCAAACGTGCGGTGAAAGGACTCCCGGTCCAGCAGGAAGGTGAGTTCAGCGAAGCCTGCGGTGAACAGGTCGACAAAGGGAAGCGTATTGGCCAGGATGGCCGGCCAATCTGCGTTCCAGGCAGGTCTGGCCGGATCGGGCAAGGTGAAGTCCAGGGAGGTGGTGAGCCCGGCGCGCCTGGCGCGCTGAAGGATGGAAACCAGTTCAGCACCTTCTCCCCGGTAAATGGAGCGCATCAGTGATGCACCGCCAAAATGGAACAGGTCAGCATCCTCCAGGAGGGGGCGCGACAGGTCAGAGGCGTAAAAGGTGTCGTTGGCGCCCGGACTGTAGAGGGATGACGGGTCCGACCCTGGCACCTTGATGGTGACCGAGACTCCGGTGGGCAGGGTTAGGTCGATCACCAGGTCCTCAGCCAGGTGGGGCGCTTCCGCCCGCAAGAGGTCCTGGAGCATTTTTCCAACTCGGTCTGCGCCGATTTTACCGATCAACTGCACGGGGACGCCCAGCCGGTGCAGTGCCAGTCCCGTGTGCGCCACCGCGCCGCCCGGGCTGAACCTGGTGCCGCCTGTGCGGACAGGCCGTCCTGGCTGGATCATCTGCTGGAGGGACACTCCTGTCATTATGGAGAGGTCAGGTGTCACGTCCAGGCAGGTCAGCCCGGCAATGACGGCTTTTTTATCGATCAAGTTTTGCCTCCGATGTGAAAAGTCGCAGTTAATCCTACCATAAGGAAGGCGGAGATTTGAGATTGGATATTGGGATGACACTGGAAAGAAAAAGGTGCATCACACCGAAAGCGGATTTTCAGCATTTCGGGCTGGTGAGGGGAGGGCGTTAAAAATCGGCGTATAGGAATTATTGATTACACTACACACCCATCTCGGATTCATTTCAACCGGTAGAGCATTTCTCCGGCTTTGGGAACGTACAGCAGGCCTTCGTCTTCACGGCCCTGCCAGTCTTCGATCTGAATTAGGCCGGGGTCGCGGTAGCCCAGGTTGAGGTGCCGGCAATCCGCTGGCGGGATCTGGCTGGCCAGGGTGACATCCAGGTTAGGGAGTTCTACGCCATTTTGCATCACCCCTGCGCCACGCAGATGGGTGGCATGCGCCAGTACACCGAGGGGAATGTGTTTGAACCGCGCCCAGTCGGCGAGGAAATAATCGCGGATGTGGTAACCGACCTGGTGGATGTATTTTCCATGCACACGGCTGACAGTGTCGAGGTGCGGCGCAAAGATGATGACCTCACCGCCAGCTGCCATCACCGGTTCGAGCTTGTACATGGCTTTGGCTGCCGTCCATAACTCATCGTACATGGCTGGGGCGCAGGAGAGCACACGGTTGAAAGGTTTTTTCATCCAGCGGATATGCCGCTGGGCAGAAAGGTCAGCCGCAGCTTCCCAGGCTGCAAGGTGGTCCCCGATAAAAAGGCCCGATAGCCCGTCGCCTTCAACGACGAGGGCGATCAAGGTGATCGGTGTAGTCACTTTTTCTGCAGCGGCATGGATCATGGCACGCACGGGCGTGTGTTTGACCCCAATTGTGTCGACGACGCCGACCAGCGCACCCAGCCAGTGGGTGGCATTGATCATCTCAGGCCCCGAGATGCCGGGAAACAGGTATTTGGCACCCCCGCTGAACCCGGCCACCTCGTGGGGGAAGGTTGGGCCGAGGATGACCAGGTGGTCATAACCCAGGGCGGAAGCATTGATGCGCACCTCCACCCGGTCGGGCAGTGAGGGATGCCAGTGCCCGCCTGCCAGGGCTTTGATTTGGTCACCCTCGATGAGGCCGATGGGGGTCAGCGCGGCAGGGTCATCCCAGGCATGGTTGTACAGGTGGATGTTCGGGAAACCCCCACCATGATCGTTGAACCCATTCCCAGCAGCAAGGGAACTGCGCTCCGCCGGGGTGACGCCGACCAGCCGGTTGAGGCTTTCTGTGGCAAGCGGCGGATGGGTGCCCAAACAGACCATGAAATCGAGCTGGCGGGCGTGCCGCAGGGCTGCCACCAGGGCGCGAAACAACATCGGTAGCGGGAGGGAGCGGGTGTGGTCGGGGATCAGCACCAGCACGCGCTGATTTGTAAACTGGCGTTCAAGGGCTAAGAGCGCGGTGAAAATGTCTTCATTTGTGAGCCAATCGCCAGGGGGTGCGGATTGTTGATACGCAAGCATGGGCCTTCGCCTATCTTAGACGCCGCTGAAGGCTGAGAAACCGCCATCCACCGGGACAACGATCCCCGTCACGAACGCTGATGCGGGGGAGACAAGCCACAGCAACGTCCCGACCAGGTCTTCCGGCAGGCCGAAGCGGCCCATGGGGGTGTGACTGAGAATGGACTGGCCGCGCGGGGTCAGATTTCCGGTTTCGGGATCAGTCAGCAGGTAGCGGTTCTGTTCGGTCAGGAAAAAGCCCGGAGCGATGGCGTTGACGCGGATGTGCGGGCTGTATTCCAGCGCCATATGAACGGCCAGCCATTGGGTGAAGTTGCTTACCGCTGCTTTGGCAGCCGAGTAGGCCGGGATGCGCGTTAGGGGACGGTAAGCGTTCATCGAGGAGATGTTGATGATGACGCCGTGCTTCTGCCCTGCCATTGCTCTGCCAAAGACCTGGGAGGGCAGCACTGTACCCAGCAGGTTCAGCTCAAACACCCAGCGCAGTGCCTCGGGGGGCAGATCGAAAAAAGACTGATCCGCGCTGGTGGAGGCTTGTGGGTGGTTACCGCCCGCCGCGTTGATGAGAATATCCACCCTGCCAAAGGTGCCGATCACCTGCTGAGCGGCTTGTTCAAGGCTGGCTGGGTCTCCCACATCGCCAGGGAGGGCAAGCGCGTCGTGGTCGAGTTCATTCACCAGGGTTTGTGCAGCTTGGGGGCGGATATCAAGCACAGCGAGTTTGGCGCCAGCCCTGGCCAGTGCCCGGCACATGTGCGATCCCAGCATGCCCGCCCCGCCTGTGACGACAGCCACCTGGTCCTGAATGGGAAAAGTGAGGCTCATAATTCACATTCCTGGTAAACATTTGATGGTTTAGGTGATTATACTTTAGTGGTGCGTGGTGAGTGGATCGAACAGCGCATTTATTTAGCGGGTTCAGAAGTCACTCCTAAAGTCATCGATGATCAATTTAAGACATGCCGGGCATCTGCTGTGGGTTGGGTCGCCACAGGGCGAGCGCGATGGCGGCCAGGAGCGCCAGGCTGCCCCCAAACAGGAAGGGTGCCGAGGGGCCAAATCCAGCCCATCCGCCGACGCCCTGCCAGAGCGCCCCCGCGATCAGCGAGGCGGGCAGGTCAATGATCCCTAAAACGGCGTTGTAGGTGCCGTAGGCGGTACCGCGCATATCAGGGCTGACCAGGTCGGCCACCATGGCCTTGGCGGTGCCATAGGCCAACCCGTAATAGAGGCCATAAGCGCAATACAGCACCCACACATGCCAGGGCTGTTGGGCCAGCGCAAAGCCAAGGTAGATCAGACCGTACACCACCCAGCCGCCGATGATCACCCGCCGGCGCCCCACCCGGTCTGAGAGGGCCCCTGCCGGGGTTGAGACCACTGCGTAGATCAGATTGAAGGCGGCCAGCATCAGCAGGATGCCCAGCACGCTCACGCCCCGCTCCTGGGCTCGCAGCACCAGGAAGGCATCGGAGGAGTTACCCAGGTCAAACAGCCCCACGATCAGCAGGAAGATCAAGAACGGTTTCCCCATGCTTTTGAAGGTGATCTTGGGGGCTTCTGGATCCGCTGCGGTCTTGACGTCCCTGGCGATGACTGCCAGGCTGATCACCGCCAGGAAAGCGGGCACCAGGCTGATCAGCACAACGGTCCTGAAGGTGTTTTCGCCCAATTGCAGGGTCGTGGATTGGGTCAGCCACACCACCAGCGCGGCGATCAGTAAGCCGACCATGGCGCCGCCGGTGTCGGCAGCACGATGGAAACCAAAGGCAAGCCCGCGTTGGGAAGGTTTGATCGAATCTGCCACCAAGGCGTCCCGTGGGGCGGTGCGCACGCCCTTCCCCACCCGGTCTGCCCAGCGCACCCCCGCCACCATGCCCCAGGTGTTGGCAAAATAGAAAAAGGGTTTAGCAAGTGCTGACAGGCTGTACCCCGCCACCGCGATCCATTTGCGGCTGCGTAATTTATCCGAAAGCCATCCGGAGAACACTTTGAGCACACTGGCTGTGGCCTCAGCAACACCCTCAATCACGCCGATGACGCTGGTACGTATGCCCAAGATGTTAAACAAGAACAACGGGAGGATGTTGATGACCATTTCACTGGAGATGTCCATTAAAAAGCTGGTCAGGCTGACTGCCCACACGTTGCGGGGCAATTCACGAAACTTGCTGGTATGTTGCTGCCGGTTGTCCACCTCAACCTCCAATAATGAACTACAGATTTATTCAATCAGGATGAAGCGCGGTTCAAAGAAGAAAATCCAGCTCAGAAGAGCAAAAACGAGGGCCAGGATGATGTACAGCACGCCCACGGCATGCGCTTTGAAATCGTAAGGCACCGGTTCTGCATGCAGGGCGGGCAGCACCCGCCTGAACAAGTTAGCATCGGGTGATCGTTCAGGCCGTACAAGCACCTCGTTGAAGAGCGAGGTGACCCAAAAAAGATGGGTCCGTTCGGCTTTCACTGCGGTCAGTAGACGGGCATTTTTTGTCCTGCCCCACAGGTCTTGCTTTTCAGCACTACGGGCACTCACCGAGAACCCCTGGGCGTGGAGAGAATCCGCCAGGATCTGCTCAACCTGTTGTGAGTCGAGCCCATAGACCTGGAAGCCGCGCGAGAGCCAGATGGCACCAATGATCAAGATCACATCGGCCGCCAGGATCAGCCAGGTACGCCAATCCAGGTGCAACTGCCCGTTCTCAGACATGATTGAAAGGGTATTGGCCAGCAAAAGCGGGATGAGGACCGCCAGGAACCAGCGTCGGTCGACGATGCTCACCGCGCGCCGAAGGATAACTATCCCGATCACCAGCAGAGTGAGGGTGGAAAGGGCGAAAAAAGTCACCTGGAGGGTTTGCAGCACTTGGGTCATCATATCCTGGATGGGTTGAAGGTCGCATCGAAGGTCATCAGCCAGAGTTTACCACCGATGGTGGTCACTGGAAAGCAAGCCGCTTGATGGGGTTGACCCATCAGGCCGCTTTGGTGAAGCGGTAGGCCAGGAAATCGTGCACGGGATGGTACCCTACATCCTGGTAGACCTGGTTGGAGGTGGGGTTGTCCAGGTCTGTGAACAGGTTCACAAACTGGTAACCCTCATCCAGGAGGTGCTGGCTAAGGTTGGCAACCACTGCGCTGGCATATCCGTGGCACCGCTGCTCAGGGGGTGTGTACACGCCGCCCACGGTGATCGAATGGGCAATCGGGCGGCTTTTCATGGCCATTGAGACTGGCTGATCGCCCAACATCCAGGTGAATGCATTGCCGGCAGTGACGAGCTGTTCTGCACGCGGTATGTCCAGGTCGTGTGTTTTACCCAACGCTTCATGCTCAAAGGCCTGCATCCACCGGGCGATGGTGGGTATATCCGCCGGACACGCCTGCTGAAAGGTGCCATGTGGAAATGTGGACAGGCTCACCTGGCGGAGCTCGTAAACCCGCATGCGCATGCTCACCTCGCCAACCTCGCCGGTGAGTTGTGTCCAATCGGCGGCGAACTGCTCGGCCAGTTCAGCCGCGGCAACCACACCCGGGGTGGGGATCAGATAACCCTTAAGCAGGTCAATCAGGGTTGCAAAACCTGTTTCCGCACCGGGCTCGCCAGCAAGGATCAGGTTATGGGGTGGGGTCATCACGGCTGCCAGGCAGATTTCACCATCGTCGCTGTTGACCGTGGCGAAAAAAGGATTTTCATATGCGTGGGGAGCGCGGGCCAGGCGTTCACTGACCCCGAGGATCAGGTTGTTAACGGTTTCACGGGTGTACAGCATCGGCCCGGCAGCCGCCAGAAAGGTCTGCGCGTCAGTGTGAAGGGATAAGCGCATGGATAAGACCGTCTCCTGTATCGATGAATAGATTATATACCAGTCTGGTGTTGGGTGATATGTGGATTCAGCCCCGGTATAATGAGAAAAATGATCACAATAGAGGAGAACCGTATGGCAAAAAAAGAAAACCTGTTCACGGGCAAAACACACCAAACCAGGGCTGAAGTCGGCGAATTCTTGATGCAATTGGGTGAAAAGGTCACCAACGGGCAGGTGACCCTGCGCCAGGCGGGGGATGACCTGGTGCTGGACCTGCCCGCCAACCTCGGGATGAAGGTTAAAGTGACCCGGAAAGCAAAACCGGCCAATGGCAGCCGTGTTAAGCTTAACCTCAAGCTGGCCTGGCGCGAAGGCGACCAGGAAGAGCCCCTGGCTCTGGGCTGAAACAGGTGATCAGATGAGCGGCCCCTCTGAACCCAGTGAAAAGCCCATGGCCCAGGACGCTTACGACCAGCTGGCGGACGCTTATGCTGCCAGGGTTGGGACCAAACCGCATAACGCCTATTATGAGCGGCCGGCCACCCTTTCCCTGCTCCCGGCAGTGAAGGACAAGCGCGTTTTGGATGCCGGCTGTGGGCCTGGCGTGTATGCTGAGATCCTGGTGGAGATGGGCGCTGAAGTGGTGGCCTTTGATGCCAACCCCAAGATGGTGGCATTGGCCCGCGAGCGTCTGAAGGAGCGGGCACAGGTGGTCGCAGCCAGCCTGGATGCACCGCTGGCATTTTTAGCGGATGAATTCTTTGATGTGGTGACCGCGCCGTTGGTAATGGACTACATCCGTGATTGGCGAGCGGCCTTCAGCGAGTTCAGGCGGGTGTTAGGCCCGGGTGGGGTGTTGGTGTTCTCCATGGAACATCCCATGATGAAATTTTTTGACCATCGGGCGGAGAGTAACTATTTCCAGGTGGACCGGGTGTCCTACACCTGGCGCGGTTTTGGTCCCCCGGTGCAGGTGCCCTCCTACCGACGTTCGCTGGGTGAGGTGTTCAACCCGTTGATCGAAGCAGGTTTTGCGCTGGACAAGGTGCTCGAACCCCTGCCGACCCCGGCATTCAAGGAAAACGACCCTGAGGATTATGAAAAACTGACCCGTGAACCGGGCTTTATGTGCATCCGGGCATGTAGGGTGTAGGGATCAGGTATTCGGTATTAGGTGCCAGGTATTAGGTGCCAGGTATTAGTGTGCTGCCCTGGATTATGATTAGAGGTTTGGCTAATTCCGGAAGGATTCAGGATGTAAACGATATGTCAAAGGTACTGTAAAGCATTCACAGGCCTGGTTGTTGCGAGAGTCATTTCCGGCATTGATGCAATTGTTTACCTAAATAGATTGCTTCCAATAAGTGCAGAAACCATCATGAACGATGATGTTTTTTTTTATTTAATCTCAGAATCCCATGTGGTTTCCCCTCGTCCCAATACCCAATACCCAGTAATAAGTTCCTAATCCCTAATCTCTAATCCCCATTACCCAATCCCTCATTGACTTGTGCCCCAGCCTCACTGGGTTTGAGGTGAAAGAGGCGGGTGCTCACACCGGCCGCCTGGAAGGCCCCTGCCATGGACCGGCCGATGGCAGGGTCTTTTTTAGCCGAGAAAGCCACCAGGCTGGGCCCGGCCCCGGAGAGCGCTGCCGCACTCGCACCGGCTTGCCTGGCCCCGGCCAGCGCGGCCTGTGCGCCGGGGATCAAGGGCAGGCGGTAGGGCTGGTGCAGTTGATCCTCCATGGCCACCCCCAGCAGGTCCAGGTCACCGGTGAGAAGTGCCTCGCAGGTCAGCACAGCCCGTCCGATGTTGAATACGGCTGCCTTGTGTGACACCTGGCTGGGCAGGGCCGCGCGTGCCTGGTGGGTGGGGAAGTCCATTTCTGGCAGAATGAGGGTGATAAACATTGGCGGTCGGTCAGCCCGGGGGGTCAATTTACGCGCCAATACGCGCTCGCCCTCGGTGACCGATACCACCAGTCCGCCCAGCAGGGCAGGAGCGACATTGTCGGGATGGCCTTCGGTCTGGATCGCCCAGGCGAGGATTTGGTCATTGTTGAAGGGGTTCCCCAAAAGGGCATTCGCGCCCAGCATGCCAGTCAGCACGGCAGCGGCGCTTGAGCCCAGCCCGGAGCCCAGGGGGATGCGGTTAAGGCAGTCGATCTGCATTCCCGGTGGCGCTTGGCCTGCCTGGGAAAACACGGTCAGGGCAGCAGCGGCGATGGCATTGTGTTGATCCATGGGGAGTGATCCTGCCCCTTCGCCCCGGACTTGGACGATGATGCGTCCGTCCGCGCGGTGGGTGAACTCGGCTTCGTTCCATAAATCCAGGGCTAACCCCAGGGCATCGAACCCGGGGCCGAGGTTGGCCGTTGTGGCAGGGACCCGAACGTGAACACTTGCCATTACCTGATGATGATTTCATCCAGTGCACCCAATTCGGCCGGGATGCTTTTTAGACTCAGCCCGCCCTGGGTGATAATGTCGGGGTCCTTCATGCCATGGCCTGTGCACACTGCCACGATGCGCTGGCCGCTGGGGTCAAGCTGCCCCGTTTCGATTTGCTGGGCCAGCCCTGCCAGCCCGGCAGCCGAGGCCGGTTCGACCCAGATACCCTCGCAGCCTGCCAGCTGCTTTTGCATGGCCAGGATCTGCTCGTCGCTCACGGCGATGATGCGCCCGCCGGATTCCTGTGCTGCCTGCAAGGCTTGCTCGCCGCGTGCCGGCTGGCCGATGCGGATGGCCGTCGCCACGGTTTCGGGATGAAGCACAGGGTGACCCAAGACCAGCGGCGCCGACCCGGCCGCCTGCACGCCCAGAACCTGGGGCAGTCCGCTGCTGTGATGGGCGTGATACTGCTTAAAACCCGCCCAATACGCAGTGATATTGCCTGCGTTACCCACCGGCAGGCATAACCAGTCCGGCGCTGCACCCAGCACATCGCAGATCTCAAACGCACTGGTTTTTTGGCCTTCGATGCGGTAAGGGTTGATCGAATTGACCAGTGCCAGGGGGTGTTTCTCGGTCATGGCCACCACCATGGCCAGGGCTTCATCGAAGGAGCCATCCACCTGCACGACCTGTGCGCCATAAGCGATCGCCCCAGCCAGTTTACCGGCGGCCACCTTGCCCTGCGGGACGAGGACAATCGCTTGCATGCCAGCCCTGGCTGCATAGGCAGCGGCTGAAGCAGCGGTATTGCCTGTTGAAGCACAGATCACGCTCCTGGCGCCCCGCCCAAGGGCTTCGCTGATGGCGGCTGTCATGCCGCGGTCCTTGAAGGAACCTGTTGGGTTAAGCCCTTCGTACTTGATCCACAGTTGGAAGTCCCCGCCCAAGGTCTTGGCCAGGTTGGGCACCGGGATGAGCGGGGTGTGTCCCTCGTGCAGGGTGACGCGTGCCGTGTGGGGAGGCAGGTCAAGCAGGTGACGGTATTGGTCAATCAGCCAGGTGAAGGGAGTCATCGGGGTTCTCCGTGGGTATGAGCGGGATGCCTGGGCGAATTATAACATAGGGCATGACGGGTAATTCACCGGGGAAAGGGGACCAGGGGTTTGGGGGCTGGTAGTTTCGATGTCTGGAACGGTGTTGTCCACTTTACCCGTTCGTACTGCTCTATCACCTTGCTTTACCTGTGATACACTTGTCCTCGATGTAAAACACGATCAAATGGAGAGAGTTCATCTATGTGCGGAATTTTTGGCATTGTCACCGATGCAGAACAACCCCTGGGGCCGATCCTGACCGATGCGGCCCGCCGGCTGACCTACCGCGGCTACGACTCCGTCGGTGCAGCGACGATCAGCGGGGGCACGATTGATTTGCGCAAAGACGCCGGCCGGGTGGATGATGTAGCAGAAAAGTATGACTTTTCCGAGATGACCGGTTCACGCGGCATCACCCGGTTGCGCTGGGCGACCTTCGGCACCCCGTCGCAGGTCAATGCCCAGCCCCACCTTGATTCGGATGGTGACCTGGTGGGTGCCCACAACGGGAACGTGGTCAACAATGTTGAGCTGCGCCAGGCCTTTATGGCAGAGGGGATGACCGTGCGCTCAGAGAACGACGGCGAATCCTGTGTGCATGCCGTTGAACGCTACCTTGACCGTGGGCTGGATTTCATCCCTGCCATCCAAAACGCCTACCAGGACCTGGAGGGCGATTATGCCTTCGTGATCGGACGGATCAATGACGACAAATTGTATGCCTTCAAGAAAGGCTCCGGGCTGGTGGTCGGGATCGGCGAAGGTTTCACCTGCGTCTCTTCCGATCTGCCCTCGATCCTGCCCCTCACCCGGCAGGTGATCCGGCTGGAAGATGGTGAGATTGTCACCTTGCGGGCTGACCAGGTCGAGCTGCATTCGGTCAAAGATGGCTCGCTGATTGATCGTCAGCCAGAGGTGATCACCGAGACCATGGCCTCCGTCCAGAAGGAAGGTTATGAGCACTTCATGCTCAAAGAAATCCATGAACAACCCGTGGTAGCGGGTGAGCTGCTCCACCGCCTGGCGGGAGACCAGCCCTTGGTGCGGCAGATCGTGGATGGAATCGCCAAGGCGCGCAATGTGTATTTCATCGGCTGCGGAACCAGTTACCACGCCTGCCTGGCGGGTGCCGTGTATGCTGCGCAATTAGCCGGCCGGGCAGTGATCCCGGTGATGGCGCCCCAATTCGCACCGCAGTATGGCAATGCCGTCCAACCGGGGGATGTGGGGGTGTTTGTCAGCCAATCCGGTGAGACCAAGGACGTGCTTAACGCGCTGGAAGTCGCCCAGGCGCGGGGGATGACCTGTTTCAGCATGGCCAATGTGATCGGCTCGACGCTGACGCGCAAAACTGAGGCCTGGCTGCCCCTGGTGTGCGGCTATGAGATCAGTGTACCAGCCACGAAGACCTTCACGAACCAGGTGATCAGCTTTTTGTACCTGGCAGCCCGCCTGGGCGGGGTTGAGGACCTGGATTTTGGGCAATTACCCGGCCTGATGGCTGAGACAATCAGGATCACCGACCCGCAGGTGCAGGCCTTGGTGCCGAAGCTCAACACCTGGGAGAACCTGTACTGCCTGGGTTACGGTGCCACGTTCCCGTTCGCATTGGAAGGCGCGCTCAAGCTCAAGGAGATCACCTATTCGCACTGTGAGGGCATGCTCTCGACGGAATTCAAGCACGGACCCCTCTCGGCAGTTACGGATGGTTTCCCGGTCTTGTTCGTGGCCGGGCCGGAAGATGTGCCCCTGATCATCAGCGGGATCAACGAGGTCACCTGCCGGGGTGGTGAGGCCATCGCCATCGGCTAGGCCGATGAGCGGCTGAAGGTCAATGCCTCCGACCTGGTCACCATCCCTGGATCAAACCCGGCCTTTGCCTCCTTGCTGGCGGTGCTGCCCCTGCAATTGCTCTCTTATCACATGTCGGTGGCCCGTGGCTATGACCCCGATTTTCCCCGCAACCTGAGCAAAACCCTCACAGTCGATTAAGGTGGCTGATCCCACTTTGCTTTGCTTCAGGCAGGACGTGGGGGTGAAGGCTATCGCCGGTGTGTTGCAGCAGGTGGCATTGAGGGCATGCGCCCGAGGAGCGAACCGGATTATTCTGTGAAAAGCTGGGTGGTTATTCCACAAAATTAAGAAGTTTATAAAATTATTCATGTATAATAGAAATATCCTTGGGGATTTTCGACGCCCATGGGGTTATTCCTGTGATCCTGATAAAATGGAGTTATAGCCATGCATAAACGACCAGTTTTGCTCCTCCTGGTATCCCTCATATTGATGGCAGCCGGTTTGGCCTGTCGGCTAGCGAGCTTTTCACCGCAAGCAGAACCCACGGCTGCTCCGACAGCCACCCTCACGCCTACCCTTGCACCTACCTTTACACCCACACCCAAAGTGCCGCGCACGGTGCGCGTGGCACCGGATGGCAGCGGCGACATCCCCACGTTGAACCAGGCTGTGGCAGAGCTGGCTGCAGGGTCAACCATCCTGCTGGATGCGGGCACTTACGAACTGCCTGAAACACTGCTCATTGAACACTCTCTCACCATTCAAGGCATGGGGAAGGATGTAACGGCCATCACCAGCAGCGACCCCAACGGTGTGCTGGATTTTAGCGGTCCTGGCAACATTGTTTTGCAGGGAATTCACTTTAAATACCAGGGCGCAGAATGGTCTTCTGCGGTGGAAATCGCCAATGGCGGGTTTGAAGTACGGGATTGCCGTTTTAGCGGCGGGGTGCGCGATCTCGAGGAGAACATCGGCGGAAATGGCCTGACAGTCAAAGAGACCGGGAACGGCAGTGTGTTCGATAGTCACTTTATTGAAAATCAACACCATGGGCTGGCAATTTGGGACCAGGTCAACGCGTTGGTAGAAAATTGCATTTTTGAAAGCAACGGAAGTTCTGGATTGAGCTTTTGGGACAGTTCCGTTGGCATCGTAAAGGATAGCGAGAGCAGCAACAACATGCGGAGTGGCTTTGCGACCCAGGGGCAATCCTCCGTCACCTTTGAAGACAACGTAGCCTTCAACAATGAGTCATACGGGTTCACTGCTTTCGGCACCTCCACGATGAGTGCCACGGGCAATGAAGCCTTTGCCAATTGGTTGAGTGGCTTCGTGGCCCAGGAACAATCACAGGTTACTTATGTGGATAATGTTGCCTACGATAATAAAGAATCCGGGTTTGCCGCTTTTGACGCAACCAGCATAGAAGCCACGGGCAACCAATCTTACCAAAATGGGATCAATGGTTTTTCAACCGCAGATCAGGCCTACGGAGCTTTTTACAACAATAAATCTTTTCAAAACAAATACGATGGATATTCTGCCCGGGTTGAATCGCTTATGGGGGGATCAGGCAACGAAGCCTATGAAAATGGCTTAAACGGCTTTCAGACGTATAATCAGGCCACAGGCGCCTTCGAAAATTGCCTTGCTTACCGAAACGATGAATTCGGTTTTGCCGCTCGGGATGACTCTTCGATGGCTGTTTGGGAGAGTGAAGCCTACGAAAACCTGTTGAGTGGGTTTTTGAGTTCTGGCCAGGCCACCATGGATTTGGAATTCAACCTTTCATATAAAAACATAGAGTCAGGGTTTATTGCTTTTGATGATTCGATCATGGTCGCCACAATGAATGAAGCCTATGAGAATGGGTTGAATGGTGTTGATTTACAGGAACAGTCAGAAGGCACCTTTGAATCCAATGTTGTCTACAATAATGGCGCAGGTTTCAGGATCAGCGATGATAGCTATGCGGTCATAAGAGAGAATTTGATCTTCGAAAATAAACTGAGCGGGATCATCGTCAGGTTGCAGGCGAGCGCACTGATCGAATCTAATTTCATCACGGACAATCTTGAGGCTGCCATGGTATTCTTCCATACATCAAGCGGGAATGTGACGGGCAACACGTGTTCGGGAAATGCATGGGGAATCAACATCCAGGATTCTGCTACCCCGACCATCGGCACCAATAACTGCCCATAAGGCGTGCTGTGAGCACATTGAACACGGGAATAATTCTCTAACACAAAAAAGCGGGTTCTGTCGTACAGACAGAGCCCGCAAATCACTTAAACCACCAATGGCTGGTAGAGCAAATTTGTTAGGGTGGGGCGTCACACCTCAATCCCGAACCAGTTACGGATCAGCAGGCCGACCAAAAAGCTGAAGCCCGCAACACCCAGGCTCAGGCCGGCCATCTCCGCAAAGCGTTTGCCAAAGGGTTGGCCCTTGGCGACTGATAGGTAGAAGTTGAAGGCTGCAATGATCAGCACGGACGTCGTCAGCGCGATCGCCAGGCTGATGATTTCGTTGCTGAGCAGGAGGTAAGGCAGGATCAGCAGCGTAACGGTGATCACATAGGCAATACCGGTGGTGATGGCGGCGCGCACGGGGTCTTTTTCGGTCTCCTCCGAGCGGGTGGAGAGGTATTCTGAGGCGGCCATCGAAAGCGACGCGGCAATGCCGGTAATTAAACCGGACAGGGCGATGATGTTCACATCGCGGAAGGCAAAGGTCAGCCCGGCCAGCGCGCCCGTCAACTCGACCAGGGCATCGTTCAACCCCAGCACCACTGAACCGGCGTAAATCAGCGCTTTTTCATCCAACATGGTCAGTAATTTGTCTTCGTGATCTTTTTCATCCCGAATGACATCTTTGACTTCGGGAATTTCAGCCAGGATCTTCTCATAATTGACCTGGGCTTTTTCCTCGCCCAGTTCCATCAACTTGAACCCGAAGGTGAAACCGAACAACCGGCTGATGGTGGTGTATAGCCAGATCAGGAGCCGGTTGGGCTTGACATCTTGGCCGGTGTATCCCCTCCAGGCGTGATAGTGACGCTTTTCGTCCTGGCCGATCTCCTCAATAATCTGGCGATTGTTCTCGTCGGCGAGCGTCTTGGCGATGCGGGTATAGACATGGTATTCGGTGATTTCTGTGCGTTGTGCTTTGAGAAGTTCTTTTCGAATTTCATTTGATATGTTCATAAGATTCTCCTAAAATGGTTGGTGGGTTAAACGCTGTCTGGCTGGCCCAGTTTTTCGCGTGCAAATACCCGTGCCTCGGTGATCTTGACATCCTTAAGGATCCACAGCGCGCCCAGCAGCAGGGCTGCTTCCAGGGCGAACACCAGCCCGTAAGCAGTGAGTGCATCACCCTGTAACGCCTGGACGAGGTCGACGGTCGCGCCGCTGAGCAGGTTGCCCACAGCCTGGCCCAGGTTGTGCGCCATCCCCCACACGCCCATCAGCAGACCTGCCCTTTCGGCAGTGGTGAATTCGATCACCGCTGAGAGCATCCCCGAGGCAGACAGGCCGGTGCTGACGCCCAGGAAAAACACCAGCCCGAGAAACACATTGGGCAGGAAGAGCGTGCCGGAAAGGATCAGCAGTAAAAAGGTTAACACACCCAGCACCAGCCCGACCCGGACCACGCGCACATACCCGAAGCGTTTGATCAGCCAGGCACCGGCCGTGCCCATCGAAAGCAGGGTACCCGCGCCCCAGATGGCGGTCAGGGTGGTGGTCTGGCCGACCGACAAATTCAGCGCCAACGCAGCATAAGGCTCGAGGAGCACATCCTGCGCCAGGGTGCCGACCACCGTCAGCATCACAAAGATGAAAAAGCGCCTGATCTGCGGGTCGGCCCAGATCATGGTTTTGAAGGTAATCCAAAAGGAGACGCCCCGTGCCGTTTCGCTTTCAGCCTGAATGGCAGTGTGGCGCGGTTCCTGGCGCGGGATGGCAACCAGGGCGAGCAGGAAGGATCCCGCCGCGACCGCCAGGACGATCGTCAGGAGGCGAGCTTCTGAAAAGGGGTCAAGCAGGCGGCCCAGCAGGAGCGCGCCCAGCATGATCCCGACGAACATGGCCACCTTGTAAAAAGTGACCGCACGCGGGCGCTGGTCGCCGGTGAATTTGTCCGCCAGCAGGGCTTCGAAGGTGTTGCTGGAGAGGTTTTTGCCAAACCCATAAGCGATGAAGGCAGCCGCCAGGGCGCTGACCACGACCAGGCTCAGCGATGAAGATTCAACCAGTGTGTAGGTTGCTGCGGCCACACCCAGCCCGGCCAGCAGCGAGCCAAACAGGATCAACGGTTCGCGGCGCAACCCCCAAATGGGGTAGGCGTCCGAACGGTAGCCCAGCCACACCCGCAGGGGGGAGATCAGCAGCGGCAGGGCAAAGAACAGGCCTACCAATGCGGCGGGGATGTTCATCTCGACGATCATCACCCGGTTGAGGGTACCGCTGACGAGCACGCTGGTCAGCCCCAGCCCGAGGGGGAAGCCTGCCAGGCGCAATTGTTTAGAAAAGGCTGATTTCATGCAAAAATACACTCCATTTTGGTCAATGAACAGTCACCCTATCAAGGATATCCCCTTCAAGCGCTGGATTCAAGGGGGCAGGGGCCGGCAAGTGGGAACACGGTGATCAGAAACGCAGAAAATTTGCGTAATAAACCGGCACAGGCCATCCCCAAGGTCTTAAGGCATCAGTTAATATCCCCCACTATATTCCTTTACCCAGGTAACACCGGCCTCACCTGTCTTCCAGGTTAAGGCGCTGCATAACCAGGGCGGCTGGTAGCCGGTAGCGGGTCGTTGGTAGCTTTTTACGGATCACGCTACCTTGTGCAGCGGGGATAAGGCAGACCCAGAATGCCCTGCGGGTGAGGAGAACCTACGACCGAGCGGATAAGACATCAATTTCATAGGATATTATTTTACAAATATTCTACATGGAGTTAGGATCTTTTCTCACAGCTTTATAATGCCAAATCGAATAGGTTTTTGAAGTATTTCCACTATAATGCCAAGTCCAATTAGAAGGTGAGACATCTTCGAAGAATTCCTTACGATAATCTGTAATTTGTGTTTTGATTAAATCACCTACAAGTATTTGATTTTCACCTGCAAGATCATTTATGTGAGAAGCAATATTTGCAGGAGGTCCTACTACAGTTAAGAAACTATGTTCATGTTCTGATCGGCCTTTGCTAGTTCCAATTCTTGAAATATAAATATCTCCTAAATCAGCACTTAATCTCCCATCGATCGGGTCGATATCTCTCTCGATCAAAAATGGATTTACAAGGTTTTCTACAACATAGTTCATCGTTGTCATTGCGTCAAGTGAATAACTTGCAATTCTATAATCGTCTTCCCCAACACCTAAAATTGCCATTATGCCATCGCCTGTGTTTTTCTCAACATAACCACCATAATCAAAAACAATTTTTATTAACATCGGTAATAAAACATCCAAGGTTATTAGTGCCTTGTCGAGGTCTACCTTATTTGAAGAGTTTGTCCTTTTACTAAATGAACAAATATCATAAAAAATCACACTAGCGCGATATTTTTTTGCTGAGCCAATTGTCAATTCTTCCAAAGTTGGATTATTTGTTCCGTCAGAAATCGCTGATATTCGATTATTAAGTTTGTCAGTCACTGATTCAAACTTGTCACAAAGTACTTGATAATATTCTTTACCCCATTCCATAACTCTAACTCCAAACTGAAAGTAGACTTAAGAGTGTCGCTGTCAAAAAAACAACAATGCTGTACCTTGTGATTTTATATTTCTTATGCAAAACAGAACTTACATACCAATTTTGTTTAGCACTCTCAGAAATCAAATTCTCAATATCAATTTTCAAAAATTCATGAGAATATTGTTCCGGATTATTTCTTGTCAAAATATCTTCCCAGAAGATTAATCCGTCTCCTCCACTTGGTAATCTTGGGAAAATCACACAAATTGAAATAATTGAAGATAAAAAATAACCAATTATTGCAATCCAACACAGAATTGTGTTAAGATGAATTTGATGTTCAATTAATAGAGTAATCAAAGCTAAATTTAAAACTAAAAGACCTGAAGCTTTTGCATCTGCAACTGTAACATAATGCATTAAATATTGGTGAATATGGGTGCTAAGAGAAAATGAAATTCTTTCTAATTCTTGGTTTTGTTCTTTTGTCATCTCCAAACTCTCAACAAAATTATCAAATTATTTCTTTGATTGTTTTTTAAAAATTCAATTAACCCTTATTTGTATTCAAATCCACCAACATTCAATTCTGCTGAATTTAAAACTATCGTAAATTGGTGATTCTTCAAATTGATAAAATAATGATACACGGTTTCACAATTCATTACAAGAAAACTTCGTTTCGTTCTATTTATTCGCCTTAACCGCTCGTCCGCAGCCGTCATAACCACGATCACGGAGGCTCCATGTCAAGGGTGGTGAGCGAAGCAATTCAAAATATCAAATTGGCTCATCAAAGTCATTTATAGAAATTTGGAAATACCAAAAATTTAAAATGTAATTGATTTAATCTACATATGGTATTCTTAATAAATCACAATTCTACTTAATACTTGACCCTGAGTATTTTAAGAGAGGATTGGCATATGAACGAATTATTGGAAAATTCAGAGCATACTAGTAAGGCTGTTCATCTTAATGAAGCAGATATAAAAGAATTCTATTTCACAGAATTAGACTATTTATTGGACAGGATTAAGTGGTATGACAATTTGCGAGCGAAAACACTGTTTTTTTGTGCCACTGCTTCGATAACAATCATTGGTATTACAATATCTAATAACAAATCGATATTCATGTTAATACCGATAGCTATTCTATTGTTTTTTATTTTCTTTGATCGCAGGTGTAGAAAATCCATAATTTCGTATTATTGTTGTGGATATGTAATTCTTGACAATTTGCAAATTTCTGATCAGGACACTGTTTTGCATATAGATTGTAATTCGTTGTCGGAAGAAGGACGCAGAATTATCAATAATTATTCAACTTTAAGGGAGCGTAAGGATGCGATTCGCAACACCAAGGTTATTAACCGTGGTTTTTTCTTTTATGTACCAATACTTGTACTGATAATCGAGATAATTGGTAGTTCAATTTGGATATTAATAGACTTAATTACTTGGGCGATAAATTAAAACTGCCTTTCGGTCTATTGAAAGTATTTAATTTGGAATAACCCGTACTGAGAATTGTTCATTGCACTATCGAAACAGCAAAAAAAGTGGGCCCGGTAGGATTCGAACCTACGACCGAGCGGTTATGAGCCGCCTGCTCTGCCGCTGAGCTACGGGCCCTGCTTTCAGGTCTCAAATTATACCATACGGTGAATGGTGAAAGGTGAGTAGTGATTGGTTATTCGCTACGCTGCAGAGACGCTGATGGTCAGGGCGGGCGGCGCTTTGCAGGGAAGGTTGTAGGGTGGGTTGGCGGGGTGACAACCTCGCTGGGACAAATGGCCAAGGCCGATGTTCTTCGACTGCCACCGGGGTTTAGGGCCAACCCACCGCATGTGTATTGCAGGGATTAAGAGATTGCTTTCTTTTGTGAATCATGACCACCACCTTTGTCATCGCGAGGATGTCCCGCAGGGACGACGAAGCGATCTCAGGGTGTCGTTTTGATGATGTGCTGTGCTGGCTGGGAATGATGAGATTGCTTCCTTGCAGGACGCTTGGAGATTGCTTCGCTACGCTCGCAATGACAAAATGGGGTATGAGATTGCTTCCTTGCAGGACGCTTCGCAGTCGCTTCGCTCGCAATGACAGATTTCTTTGTCATCGCGAGGATGTCCCGCAGGGACGACGAAGCGATCTCTGGGTGTTGTTTTGATGATGTGCTGTGCTGGCTGGGAATTATGAGATTGCTTCGCTTCGCAGTCGCTTTGCTCGCAATGACAAAAGAGGTTGTGAGATTGCTTCCTTACAGGACGCTTGGAGATTGCTTCCTTTCAGGACGCTGCGCAGTCGCTACGCTCGCAATGACAAAATGGGGTATGAGATTGCTTCCTTACAGGACGCTGCGCAGTCGCTACGCTCGCAATGACAGATTTCTTTGTCATCGCGAGGATGTCCCGCAGGGACGACGAAGCGATCTCAGGGAGTCGTTTTGATTCAATGTTTTGCTGGCGGGGGATGAATGAGATTGCTTCCTTGCAGGACGCTTGGAGATTGCTTCCTTTCAGGACGCTGCGCAGTCGCTGCGCTCGCAATGACAAAAGGAGCAGTAGGGACTATGAGATTGCACCCTTACAGGACGCTGCGCAGTCGCTACGCTCGCAATGACAAAAGAGGTGGTGAGATTGCTTCCTTTCAGGACGCTGCGCAGTCGCTACGCTCGCAATGACAGATTTCTTTGTCATCGCGAGGATGTCCCACAGGGACGACGAAGCGATCTCAGGGTGTCGTTTTGATGATGTGCTGTGCTGGCTGGGAATGATGAGATTGCTTCCTTTCAGGACGCTTGGAGATTGCTTCCTTTCAGGACGCTTGGAGATTGCTTCGCTACGCTCGCAATGACAAAATGGGGTATGAGATTGCTTCCTTTCAGGACGCTGCGCAGTCGCTGCGCTCGCAATGACAAAAGGAGCAGTAGGGACTATGAGATTGCTTCCTTTCAGGACGCTGCGCAGTCGCTACGCTCGCAATGACAAAAGAGGTGGTGAGATTGCTTCCTTTCAGGACGCTTGGAGATTGCTTCGCTGCGCTCGCAATGACAAAATGGGGTATGAGATTGCTTCTTTGCAGGACGCTTCGAGATTGCTTCGCTACGCTCGCAATGACAGATTTCTTTGTCATCGCGAGGATGTCCCGCAGGGACGACGAAGCGATCTCTGGGTGTTGTTTTGATTCAGGGCTTGGCTGGAGGGGGCTATGAGATTGCTTCCTTGCAGGACGCTTGGAGATTGCTTCGCTACGCTCGCAATGACAAAATGGGGTATGAGATCGCTTCTTTATAGGACGCTTCGAGATTGCTTCCTTACAGGACGCTGCGCAGTCGCTGCGCTCGCAATGACAGAAATTGTAGGGTGGGTTGGCGGAAAAAAAAGGCAAGCCTAATCTCGAATTGTGAATCTCATAAACAAAAGTCGCCGCCAACCCACCAAAAACGAACTTCTAAAAACATGGTGGGTTGGCTGTGAAACTGAGCCACAGGCTACCTGTAGGGCTTTCATAAAGGGTCTTGTGTGAAAACGGGTTTGGCCAACCCACCCTACTTTTAATGAGATCGGCGCTGGTGGGGACACCAGCGCCATCGCAATGCATTCGCTTTGTTCACAATGATAAAAGCAGCAGTGCCAGCAGGCTCACTTCCCGCGTTCAGCTTCCAGCTTCGCCCACGAATCCACCAGGGAGATGGTGCGGTTGAAGACGGGCGCGCCTGGATGGGTATCCACCGAGTCCAGGGTGAAGTAACCCTGGCGCATGAACTGGAATGGCTCGCCGACCGACGCCTCCGCCAGGCTTGGCTCAAGCTTGGCCTCCCTGATCACCTGCAGCGAATCCGGGTTGATATTGTCCTTGAAGTCGCCGCCTTCGGGCACATCGTAGGGGTTCGGCTGGGTGAAGAGCGTGTCGTACAGGCGCAGCTCAGCATCCAGCGCGTGCCGGGCGGAGACCCAATGCAGGGTGCCGCGCACCTTGCGCCCGTCGGGCGACATGCCGCCCCGTGATTCGGGGTCGTAGGTGCAGTGCAGTTCGGTCACCTCGCCATGGGCATCCTTGGCCACACTGGTGCAGGTGATGTAATAGGCGTTCATCAGGCGCACCTCGCGCCCGGGCGCCAGCCGGAAAAACTTCTTGGGAGGATCTTCCATGAAATCCGAGCGTTCGATGAAAATCTCCTTGCTGAAGGGCACTTCCCGGGTGGGGCTGTTCTCACGGTCCCAGGGGAAGTAGGGCACTTCGAAGGTCTCTTCACCTTCGTCGGGGTAGTTGTCGATGATCACTTTGAGGGGTTCCACCACGGCCATCACGCGGCGGGCGCGGTTATTCAGGTCATCCCGCAGGACGTGCTCCAGCAGTTCCATATCGACGATGCTGTTGGCCTTCGAGACGCCGATGATGTCCGCAAAGGCGCGGATCGCCTCGGGGGTGTAGCCCCGCCGCCGCATGCCCGAGAGCGTCGGCATGCGCGGGTCATCCCAGCCGCTGACGTGCCCCTCGCGCACCAGCTGCAGCAGGCGGCGCTTGCTCATCACGGTGTAGGTCAGGTTCAGGCGGGCGAACTCGATCTGCTGCGAGTGGAACACCCCCAGTTCGTCGAGGAACCAGTCGTACAGTGGGCGGTGGTCTTCAAATTCGAGGGTGCAGATCGAATGGGTGATGCCCTCGATCGAATCGGAAAGGGCATGGGCGTAATCGTACATGGGGTAGATGCACCATTCGTCCCCGGTGCGGTGATGCTCGGCATGCAGGATGCGATACAGCACAGGGTCACGCAGGTTCAGGTTGGGGGAGGCCATGTCGATCTTGGCGCGCAGGGTGCGCGAGCCGTCGGGGAACTCGCCGGCCTTCATGCGCCGGAATAGGTCCAGGTTTTCTTCCACCGAGCGGTCACGGTAGGGGCTGTTTTTCCCGGGTTCGGTCAGGGTGCCGCGGTAGGTGCGCAGCTCGTCCGGGGAGAGGTCACACACGTAGGCCTTGCCCTTTTGGATCAGCTGCAGGGCGTAGTTGTACAGCTGCCCGAAGTAATCCGAGGCGAAGAACAGGCGGTCTTCCCAGTCGAAGCCCAGCCAGCGGATGTCCTCCTGGATCGATTCGACGTATTCAACCTCCTCGGTGGTCGGGTTGGTATCGTCAAAGCGCAGGTTGGTCTGGCCGCCGTAATCCTCGGCGACCCCGAAGTTCAGGCAGATCGATTTGGCATGGCCGATATGCAGGTAGCCGTTCGGCTCCGGCGGGAAGCGGGTATGGACGCGGTCGAAGCGTCCGTTTTCCAGGTGTTCGTCGATGATATCGGTGATAAAGTTCGAGCGGGATGGCGTGGTGTCTTCAGACATGGGTACTCTCCAAAAATGATGGCTGTGCGTGTTAACGCGATAAAAATGTTCCGATGGGGCCGCATGATGTGTCAACCTCCGCCCCAATGTTTGTTCTCTTCCGTCTTAAATTTCGCATCTGTAGGGGCAGGCCTCCGTGCCTGCCCACTCATGTGCAGGCTTACGTGCCTGCCCGTCCCGAAAGGATGCTCCAGTTATTATAGTCTATTCCGGCCTGATGCCCAACGCAATGGCGGCACACCGCCTGTGGCAGGCTGACAAAAAAAGCAGCGCCGGCGGCGGCAGGCGCTGCTGCGTGTTCTGTTTGTGCGGTCAGGATGGCTTATTCGCCAGCCTTAACAGCCCGGGCGAGCTGGACGCCCATCTCGTGCGCCCGGTCCAGGTCGGCGGTTTCTGCTTGCCCGAGGAAGCCAAACCCGTTCAAAACCTGCCATTCCATCTTTTCGGCGATGTGCTCAAAATCGGCCTGGGCACCGCCGCCCCAGGCATAGCTGCCCAGGTAGGCTGCGGTTTTATGGGACACCCGCTTGCGATTGGCCATCATCAGCACGTCCATAGCAGTGGGGAACAGCTTGCCCTCATAGGTGGGGGCGGCCACCAGCACACCGCGTTGAGTCCACAGGTCGGGCAGGATATAGCTGACATGGGTCTTGCGCACATCGTGCACGCTGACGGGCACGCCTTCCTCTGCGATCCCGTCCAGGGCGGCGTTGAGGGCGCGCTCGGTGTTGCGGTACATGGTGCCGAACAGCACGGTGATGCCGGCGTCTGCCGGCTGATGGTAATATTCCGACCAGGTGCGGTACAGCTCGAGGATGCGGCCGGGGTCCTTCCGCCAGATCAGCCCGTGGGAGGGCGCCACCATCTTGATCGGCATATCGGCAAATTTGCCGAGGGCGCTCAGCACCGATTTGCTGAAGGCCGCCACGATATTGGTGAAATAGCGCAGGGCTTCTGCTTCGTAAAAGGGCAGGTTGGTGCAGGTATCGTCAAAGATGCCACCATCCAGGGCGCCATAGCCCCCAAAGCCATCGCAGGGGAACAGCACCTGCTCTTCGACCATGTAGGTCATCATCGTCTCCGGCCAGTGGACAAAGGGCGTGTAGACGAAGCGCAGGGTGTGTTTCCCGAGGGAAAGCTCTTCACCGTTGGTCAGCTGGGTGATATTTTCGGTCAGGCCGTAAAAGTCCTTCAGCATGCGCACGGTTTTGGACATCCCCAGGATGTGCGCGTTGGGGGCGAGCTCGAGGATGCGTTTCAACGCGCCGCTGTGATCAGGTTCCATGTGGTTGATGATCACATAATCCAGGCTCGCGAGATCGTACACCCCTGAGAGCTGGGCAAGGTAATCGTCGCTCAGCATTTCCTTAGAAAGGTCGATCAGGGCTGATTTTTCATCAGTGACCAGGTACGAATTGTACGAGATGCCCTCACGGCCGATCGGCCACAGGCCTTCAAACAGCTCGGTGATACGGTCGTTGACCCCGACCCAGTACACGCCCGGGCGAATTTCACGCGGTTTCATGCTGCCTCCTAATCGGTTAAGAGCGCCCGCACCTTTTCGAGCTGGCCTTCGCTGCCGAGGTAGCGGTTCTTTTCGGCGATGAACTTGGCGTATTCTTCCATGAAGATGGTGCCGGGTTTGCGCAGGTCGAACACCTCGGGGTGATCCCGGAAGACCTCGCGGTGAACACGTGTCCACACCAGGCGGCCGTCGGTGTCGATGTTGATCTTGGTCACGCCCAGCTCTGAAGCCCGCTTGAATTGGCCGGCGTCAACACCTTTAGCGCCTTCGATCTTGCCGCCGGCGGCGTTGATGCGAGCGACCTCATCCTCGGGGACGGAGCTTGAGCCGTGCATCACCAGGGGGAAATTGGGCAATGTTTTCTGGATCTCCGCTAACACATCGAAGTGCAGCGACTGCGAGCCGGAGAACTTGAACGCGCCATGGCTGGTGCCGATGGCCACGGCCAGGGAGTCGCAACCGGTGCGGTCGACAAATTCCTTGGCCTGTTTGGGGTCGGTGAGCTTGGCATCTGCCTCATCCACCTGGACGTGCTCCTCCACACCGCCCAGCTGGCCCAGTTCGGCCTCCACCACAATGCCTTTGGCGTGGGCAGCATCGACCACACGCTTGGTGATGGCCATGTTGGTCTCGAAGTCTTCATGGCTGGCGTCGATCATCACCGAGCTGTAAAAGCCGGACTCGATACATTCATAGGCAGTTTGCTCGTCGCCATGGTCAAGATGGACGGCGAAGATCGCCTCCGGGAAGACCTCGTCTGCGCTGCGGATCAGGCCTTCCAGCAGGAGCTTATCGGTGTAGGAGCGTGCGCCTTTGCTGATCTGGATGATGAAGGGGGCCTGGGAAAGCAGGTTACCCCGGAAGAGCCCCACAATTTGCTCCAGGTTGTTGATGTTGTAAGCGCCGATGGCGTATTTGCCGTAGGCGGCTTCAAATAATTTCTTGGTTGTGACGATCATTGTTTCTCCTCAAATCGATAAATTATGGCTGTCCCCTGTCTCAGGAGAGCATACCGGGCTGATGACATGCTGGTTAAAATTATACCCATAAAATTTAAGCCCTGAGCTCCCAGAATAAGGCTGGTCGAATAAAAAATTTTCGATTATGGATTATTTGGTAAAGGTGTAGCATTTGCCCTCCTGTTGCCATTCGGCGGATATTAAGAAAGCCTGTAAACCACGCCGATCGCTTTTACATTTTCCGGGTTTGCCGTTAAAATATGGACAAATCACATTCATCCCATCATCGGAGCAGCCATGGACTCACAATCGCCGCATTGGCGTGCACAACCCCTCACCCTGATCCATCATGCTGCCCAAAATGGGCATCGCGAACCCCCCGGATCGCTTTCAGCGCTGGAGATCTGCCTGAAGGCGGGCGCAGCCGTGGTTGAGATCGACCTGATCCCCCTGGCAGACGGCAGTTTTGCCTTGCTACATGACCAGGACCTGGCCGTCGCGACGGACGGGGCAGGTAAGGCGCCCCAGATGACCCGGGAGCAGGTTCAACACCTGCACTATCGGCACAATGGCACGGTCAGCGCTGAGAAAGTGGGCTTTCTCGAGGGTGCAGTTGATCTGTTGAGGACATACCCACACACCAAGCGCCTGCAAGTGGACCTGAAACCCTTTTTTCCCCTGCCCGAGGCGGTTCTGAGGGCGTTTTTGGCCCTGGTCGAGCCGATTAAAGCGTGTATCCAGGTCACCTCGGTGGCGGATTGGGTCGTGCGGCAGCTAGCAGGTGCTGCCCCCGGCCTTGCCCTGGGCTTTGACCCCCTGTTGTACTTCGACCTGCCCGCTGAAGACCCCCGGCCAGAGGGCATCCCGCCTTTCAGGGTAGGTGCGTATGGGCTGTTGGATGATCACCCGCTTGCGGCTTTCCGCTGGGGAGGCCTGGGCGATTATTTCGCCGGACGGGCTGAAGCGCTTTTGGCTCAAGCCCCCCAGGGGTGTGACTGGTTCATCCGCGCGGAGATGCTTAAAATGGCCCTGGACGCAGGGTTTGACTGGATTGCCTTCCTGCACCAGCAGGGCGCGGCGGTGGACGGGTGGACGATCGATGTCGACCAGCCCGGGCAGGTAGACCTGGCCCGCACCCTGGTTGATTCCGGCGTGGACGCCCTCACCACGGACATGCCCGCACGGTTAGCCGGCCTCATCTCTGTGGAGACGCTGGTGTAAGCACCTTCCAAAAGGGCCACGAGTGTGCTATGATGTCTGACAAATAACGGAAGAGAGTTTAATCACCATGAATTTTCTAATCACCGGCGGCGCGGGCTTTTTAGGCGCTGCATTAAGCAACCGGTTACTCCGGCAGGGGCATCACGTGCGCGTTCTGGATGACCTCTCGACGGGCAACCCCAACGCACTTAACCCTGAGGTGCACTTCACACGCGGGGATATCAACGACCGTCCCAAACTGTGGACACTCTTGCAGGACATCGATTGTGTTTACCACATGGCTGCACGCGTCTCTGTGCCCGAATCGATCCTGTTTCCCAGGGACTATAATATGGTCAACGTTGGCGGCACTGTCACCCTGATGGAAGCAGTCCGCGATGCCGGGACGCCCCGGGTCGTGCTGGCTTCCTCCGGCGCGATCTACGGAGAGCAGGATGAGCCGATGATGTCGGAGGACATGCCGCCGCATCCTGGCTCGCCTTATGCGGTGTCCAAGCTTTCCTCCGAGTGGTATGTGCGCACCATCGGCGCGCTTTCAGGGATCCAAACCCTGTGCTTGCGGATTTTCAATGCCTATGGCCCCGGTCAGCACATTCCAGCGTCTCACCCGCCGGTCATCCCGAATTTTATCCGTCAGTCGCGGCAGAATGGCACCCTGGTCTTCCATGGGGACGCCAACCAGACCCGCGATTATGTGTATGTGGATGATGTGGTCAATGCACTGGTGGCTGCCGCAACGGTCCAGGGTGTGAATGGCCGCGTGATCAACGTCGGCAGCGGCAACGAGACCAGCATCCGCGACCTTGCCAAGGTCGTGATCGATATCACCGGCGGCGACCCCGAAGAGGTCTACAATACGCGCATCAGCGGAGGTGTTTCGCGTATGTGCGCGGATATCTCCCTGGCCAAGGAAAAGCTGGATTACATCCCACTGGTGCCCCTGGATATGGGGATCCGTCTGACGCTGGAAAAAGACCCGCAGTTCAAAAACGGGGCCTGAACACGCACAACCCTCAAATTTCATGACTGAATATTTGACCCAAGCACGCTTGCTGCATGCAGGGATCGTTTTCACTTTCTCAGCGGGATTAATCAAGTAAAATAACTGTATGCCAGTGATCACACGCGAATTTTACGCCCGTCCGGCGCTGGAAGTGGCGCGGGACCTGTTGGGCTGCCGCCTGGTGCGGGAGCAATCTGGGGTGCGCCTGGCAGGCCTGATCCTGGAGACGGAAGCCTACCAGGGCGAGGAGGATTTGGGCTGTCACGCCTCGGCTGGCAGAACACCCCGCACGGCCGTGATGTACGGGGCGCCCGGGCATGCCTATGTGTACTTTACCTATGGCATGCATTGGTTGCTCAATGCCGTTACAGATCAAGAAGGGATGCCTGCTGCTGTGCTGATCCGGGCGATCTACCCGGTGGAAGGCACGGCTCAGATGGCGGCTAACCGTCCCTACCGGGCAGGGCAGGCCGGCTGGACGGACGGGCCGGCCAAATTGACCCAGGCATTAAAGATCGACGGGGATTTTAATCGGGCAGACCTGTGTGATCCCACAAACCGACTGTGGATTGAAGACGGGGTCAGGCTGGCCGATGGTGATGTCACACAAACCGCGCGGGTCGGGTTGAATACCGTCCCGGATCCTTGGCGGTCGCTCCCCTGGCGGTTTGTGGCACGTGAGGGGGTGTTGGATGGCCGATAATGCCCTACTCTACCGGCAGCTTTACCAGATCCGGCGCTTTGAGACGGTCTTAATTGATCAATTCAAGACCGGGATCTTTCCCGGCACGACCCATACCAGCCTGGGGCAGGAAGCCAACGCCGTCGGTGTGCTCGCCCACTTACAGGGTGACGACGTGGTCGTCAGCAATCACCGCTGCCATGGCCATTACCTGGCCTATGGCGGTGACCCGCAGGCACTGTTTGCCGAGCTGATGGGCAAGCCTTCCGGGGTCTGCGGCGGGGTGGGCGGTTCGCAGCATTTGCATTGGCGCAACTTTTACTCCAGCGGGGTGCAGGGCGGCACGGTTGCCATGGCCGCCGGGATGGCATTGGCTGAAAAACGGGCTGCCAACGGCACCATCGTGGTGGATTTTATGGGTGATGGCACCCTGGGTGAGGGGATTGTGTACGAATGTTTGAACATGATCTCCTTGTGGCGGTTACCGATCCTGCTGGTTTTGGAAAACAATCACATTGCACAAACAACACCAGCCAGCCTGGCGGTTGCTGGCAGCATCCGCCAGCGTTTTGAAGCCTTTGGGATCCCGACTGCCGAGCTGGACAGCAGCGATGTGTTGGAGGTGCTGCCATTAGCAGGTGAATTGATCTGGCAGGTCAGGGCTGAAGGTGGCCCCAGGGCGCTGATCATCTCAACGGCCAGGCTGGGTGCCCATTCCAAGGGCGACGATACGCGCACACCCGGTGAGCTGGCGCTGCTCTGGCAGGCGCGAGACCCGGTGGCCATCCAGGGCGCCCGGTTGACTGAATCTGCCCGTATGGAGCTGGAAGACGAGGTCAACACGGCAGTCCAGAGAGCATTTGACGCCGCATCGGAAGCCGTGGGAGGGCAGCGATGACCGAAACTGCCCCCCGCACGGTGCTTGACTCCCTCAACCTCGGTTTACAGCGTGCCATGCAGGCTGACAAACGGGTGATCCTGCTGGGTGAAGACCTGCTCGACCCCTACGGGGGCGCTTTTAAGGTCTCGCGCGGGCTGTCAACCGCTTTCCCGCAACAGGTGCTGACCACGCCGATCTCTGAGGCGGGCATCACGGGCATGGCTGGCGGGATGGCGCTGCGCGGGCTGCGTCCGGTGGTCGAGATCATGTTTGGCGACTTCACCACCCTGATCGCAGACCAGGTCATCAACCACCTTGCCAAGTTTCACGGGATGTACAATGGGGCAGTCAGTGCGCCGGCGGTGATCCGCACGCCGATGGGCGGGCGCCGGGGGTACGGGCCGACCCATTCCCAAACGCTTGAAAAACACTTCCTGGGCGTCCCAGGCTTGAGAGTGCTGGCGCCCTTCAATGTAATGGGTGGGGTTCCAATGGGCGCACCCGGCCAACTGCTGTATGACGCCATCCTCAACCAGGACAAACCTGTCTTGTTTGTGGAGAACAAACAGCAGTACCCGTTTAAGATGATGGAAGAAGCCTATCTGGCGGAATATGACCTCTCCACCTACACCGG
The DNA here is from genome assembly GCA_002403205.1 of Anaerolineaceae bacterium UBA4775. Taxonomy (GTDB): domain Bacteria; phylum Chloroflexota; class Anaerolineae; order Anaerolineales; family Anaerolineaceae; genus Brevifilum. The sequence goes on along the minus strand of DHHJ01000011.1, from coordinate 36,871 downwards.
CTCGGGGGAGTTCTCTGCGCCGTGCTATGGGTTCAGGATCAAATCTGCGCCGGCGGCAGACCTCACCCTGGCGGCGTATGGTTACATGGCGTCCCTGGCTTTGGAGGCTCTCCGCAGGTTGGCTTTTGACCAAGAGATCTTCTGCGAATTGCTCGTGCCAACCCAGCTGGCGCCCTTTGAACTGACAGCGGTGTTTGCATCCGTGGCGCGCACAGGCAGGCTGCTCACGGTGGAAGAGGGCACTTTTTCGATGGGTTGGGGTGCCGAGGTGCTGGCCCGCACTGCGGAGGCCCTGGGGGCGGGTCTTACATCTGCCAGGCGCCTGGCGGCCAGGGAAGGTGTGGTCCCCACTGCACCGGACCTTGAAGCGGCGTGCCTGCCCGCTATTGACGATATCATCAACCGGGTGAGAGAAATGGTGTGAACATATGCACAAGCTGACCCCGATCAAAATTCCTTTGTTGAACACGAACGAACCGGAGGCGCTCCTGGCTTCTGTGGCAGTGGCCGAAGGTGCCGCCATCCAAGCCGGCCAGGTGGTGGCGGTGATTGAAACCACCAAATCCACCGGTGAAATTGTCGCCGAAGAGGGCGGCTATCTGGTTGGCCTGCGCTGGCACGAAGGGGATACCCTGCAGGCAGGTGAGGTGCTGGCGTATATCGGCGAAACCCCTGATACTCAAGATCCGGCCGTGCCGCCCTGGGCAGAAAACCAGGCTGGCGCACCTGCAGTTGGGGAAGATCTTGCGGGTTTACGCATCACTGAGCCGGCACGCGCCTTAGCCCTGGCAGAGGGTGTGCCGCTGGCATCACTGCCGCGCGGACCCCTGGTGACCCGGCAAATGGTCAGCGCACTGCTGGCGCAAGCCGAACCCGTGCCAGCAAGTGCGATCCCGCCGGGTGAAAAGCGCCTGGTGATTTACGGCGGGGGCGGGCACGGCTGTTCACTGGCCGCCCTGGTGCGCCACAGCGAGGATTATGATCTGGTGGGTCTGCTTGACGATGGGCTTGCAGCGGGCGGGGAAGTATTCGGATTACCGGTGTTGGGCGGCAGGGAGAAGCTCGCTGAACTGGCCCAGGCGGGGATCCGCCTGGCGGTGAACGGCGTGGGCGGCGTAGGTGACCTGCCGGCACGCCTGGCTGTGTATGACCTGCTGGCCAGGGCGGGTTTTCATTGCCCGCGGGTAGTCCACCGCACGGCTTTCGTTGAGGAAGGTGCAACATTGGCCGATGGGGTCCAGGTGTTCCCCCATGCTTACGTCGGGGTGCGGGTTGAGGTGGGGTTTGGCTGCATCATCAACACCGGCGCAATTGTCTCGCACGATTGTCACCTGGCACCGTATGTCAACCTCTCACCGGGTGCAACCCTGGCAGGCGGGGTGGCGGTGGGCGAAGCCGCGTTGATCGGCATGCGCGCCACGGTCAACCTCAACGTCCGGGTGGGCGCAAAGGCACGCATCGGAAATGGTGCCACGGTCAAGGCGGATGTCCCTGATGGGGGTGTGGTCCCGGCAGGGACGATCTGGCCGCCTCGGCGGTAAGTGTTTCATTGAGTAAATAACTTCATGTGTGGTTGTGAGGATTAACAAGGAAAGGCAGACCTGATCATGTTTGGAAAAAAGAACCCTCCCCCTGATATCACCTCGGCCAAGCCGGTTGAACGGGTGACCTCTGTGCTGGGCCCCGGCATCAGCTGGAAGGGTGACCTGCGCGGCAAAGGCGGCGTGCGCATTGAAGGCGCCCTGGAAGGCGAGATTGCCGTGCGCGGCCTGGTCATCATCGGAGAGACCGGCCGGGTGACCTGCCAGGCGCTCAAAGCCGGGACGGTGATTGTGGCGGGTTCTGTGAATGGCCATATCGTCGCTGAAAAGCTTGAAATCCGCGCCACCGGAAGGGTGTATGGTGATGTGAAGGTCCAATCGATTTCGACCGATGAGGGTGCCTTCCTGAGGGGAAAGGTCACCATGGAGGAGCACGTGGACCTGTCTGACCTGCCCACGGATGAAAAGCAGGATGGTGAAGCAAACGCTGATGCGCCGAGCGACCAAGCGGCGGAGTGACCGATGCGAATGTCACAACTGTTCAGCACCACCCTGCGGGAGGCACCTTCCGAAGCGGAGATCGCCAGCCATCAGCTCTTGCTCAGGGCGGGTTTCATCCGCCAGTTGGGGGCGGGGATTTATTCGTACTTGCCCCTTGGACGGCGGGTGGTGACCCACATCGAAAACATCATGCGAGAGGAAATCGAAGCCATCGGCGGCCAGGAGCTGACCATGCCGGTAGTGCATCCTGCCGATATCTGGCAGGAGACCGGCCGCTGGGGGCAAATTGGCGCAGAAATGGCCCGTTTCAAGGATCGCAGCGGGCATGATATGGTCTTGGCCATGACCCATGAGGAGGTTGTCACCGACCTGGCTCGGCGCGAGATCCAATCCTACCGCCAGCTGCCCCAGCTGATCTATCACATTCAGACCAAATTCCGGGATGACCCCCGGCCGCGGGCGGGATTGATCCGGGTGCGGGAATTCACGATGCTTGATAGCTACAGCCTCGATCGCGACCTGGCCGGCCTTGACCGGCAGTACCAGGCGCATTACGAGGCCTACTTCCGCATCTTTAACCGCTGCGGTTTACCGGTCAGGGCGGTTGGTTCCGATACCGGCATGATGGGCGGTCTGGCAGCCCACGAGTACATGTACCTGACGCCAGTGGGAGAGGATACGCTCCTGTTCTGCCAGTCATGCGATTATGCCGCCAACCGCCAGGTGGCTGCTTTCAGCAAGCCGCACCCACCCAGCGAAGATGCGCTGCCCCTCGAGAAGGTGGCCACGCCCGGAGCATCTTCCATCGCAGAGCTGGCCGCTTACCTGGACATCTCCCCGGGGAAGACGGCCAAAGCGGTCTTCCTGATGGCTGAAGTAGACGGTGAAGACGCACCCCGCATGGTGTTTGCCGTTCTGCGGGGCGATATGGCTTTGAATGAGACCAAACTGGCCAATGCCCTGGCTGCTGCCGGTAAAGGCACTGTCAGGAACCTGCGGCCAGCCCTCGATGTTGAGATTGAGGCGATCGGCGCCTGCCCGGGGTATGCCTCGCCGATTGGCATTGACCGGGAAAAAACCTGGGTTGTGGCGGATGACCTGCTGCCCCGCTCGCCGAATTTGGTGGGGGGCGCCAACGAGGCCGGCTACCATCTGCGCAACACCAACCTCGGACGGGATTACGAAGCGGACATCGTGGCAGACATTGCATTGGCCGAGGATGGATCGCCCTGCCCGCATTGCGAGGGGGCGCTGGAAGCAGCACGTGGCGTGGAGGTTGGCAACATTTTCAAACTGGGCACCCGTTACACGGCAGCTTTAGGGGCCACTTTCCTGGATGAGGACGGCCAGCCCCAGCCAATCGTGATGGGCTCCTATGGGATCGGCGTGGGCCGGTTGGTGGCGTGCATTGTGGAGGAACACCACGATGACCAGGGGATGATCTGGCCCGCCTCTGTAGCGCCTTACCCGGTGCACCTGGTGATGTTGCCCAGCAGGGACGGCACTGCGGAATCTGCGGCAGAGGGCTTCTACCAGGACCTGGTGAAAGCAGGCCTTGAGCCTCTGTATGATGACCGGGATGAGCGCGCCGGCGTTAAGTTCAACGATGCTGACCTGGTCGGCATCCCGTTGCGGGTGACGGTCTCGGCCCGGTCGCTGCAAAATGGAGGATTCGAGTTCAAACGCCGCGACGGGGATGAACGCTGGATCGTCCCACTTGAGGAGGCGGTTAAGGCGATCAAGGAGGCGTTCGAAGATCAGCAGGTCCCAGGCGAGCCAAATCCCCTGTGATTGCTGCTGTGGCACGGCCCGCCGTGCTTCTGCGAGGCGCCGTTGAAGGGTAACATCGTTGATTTTTTCACCATAGGCAATTAATGCGTTTAATCGGTAACCATTGCGCATAAAAGGGCAAATGATGGCCATCCTATCAGCAAAACTGGTCGAGGTGATCCAGCTGGGTACGGAAATTGCCGGCCTGATCGACCTGCCGGTGAAATACTGGCCCCTGCCTGGCCAGTACCTGCCCTGCCAGCGCCTTGATGGGGACATGGATGGCCTGGCAACGCCATTATTCCCGGTGCTGGTCGGCCCAAACCGGCTCGCGCTGGGAGCGCTCCCCGCCACCTGGCAGCCTGGCGACCTTGTAGCCTGTGCTGCGCCACAGGGTCATGGCTTTTCCCTGCCCGGGTCTGTGCGGCGGGTGGGCCTGGTGCCCTACGGGGTTTCGCCTAACCGGTTGCTGACCCTGGTCCCCGATGGCTTGGCGCAGCAGGCTGCCGTGTCCTTGTTCACCGACAGGGGTATACCCGAGGATGTGCTCGCCCGGGTGCCATCCCAGGTGGAGATCCTCCCGTTGGCTGCCCTGGTAGAGGAGCCCGGCTGGCCGGATTACCTGGCTGTTGATGTGGACCGGTCTGGGCTAACGACATTCATAGACCAAGTTGCCCCGCACACTTGGCGCTGTGAGGCGGAAGTGCTCATCTTCACGCCTATGCCCTGCCGGGGTGTGGGCGAATGCGGCGTGTGTGCTGTCCGCACCCGGCGCGGTTGGCGGTACGTCTGCGCGGACGGACCGGTGTTCCCCCTCAAGGAGGTTGTGCATGTGGCTCGATGAGGAACGCCCTGTGCTTAAACGGGAGTTGCTGCTGGATAAACCCTTTGTGAATGCCAGCGGCACCTTGGGTTTCGCCCCCGAGCCGCGCCTTGCACCGGCTTTGAGGGGTTTAGGCGCCTTCATCACCAACCCGATCAGCCGAGCACCCCGGGTCCCCGCTGCGAACAGGGCAGTCATTCCTTTTTTGGGGGGCTTCCTGCTGCATAGCGGCTATCCCAACCCGGGCATCACACGGGTGATTTCACACTTCCGGCAGCGCTGGGCGGCCGCGCCCCTGCCCGTGATCGTCCATTTGCTGGTCGAGACGCCCGCTGACATCGCTGAAATGTTACCTAAACTGGAGGGGCTAGAGAACATCCTGGCGGTTGAGCTGGGCTTGCCGCCAGACTGCCATCCCGATTTGCTGGCTGCGCTGTTTGAAGCAGGTTATGGAGAACTGCCACTGGTTCCCTGTGTTTCCCCCGAACAGGTCCCGGTCTTGCTTGGGGTTTTGACTGGGCTTGGCCCGGCTGCCGTCCACCTGGTTGAGCCGCGCGGCGCATTGCCCGGTGGAGATGGTGAGATCATCCCGGGCAGGCTGTACGGCCCGGCCATCTTCCCCGTGATGTTGAGGGCTGCCCGGGTGCTGGTCACAGCCGGGCTGCGCGTGATCGCCAACGGCGGGGTCACCGCCCGCTGGCAGGTAGATGCGCTGCTGGAAACGGGTGTGCTGGCGGTGGGTTTGGGGAGCGCGCTATGGGGGATTGACCAGGGCATGCGCCTTTTGTCTGCTGAACCTTAAAAAGTGATCTCAGATTGCTGAAATATTTGTCTGACAATTGACAGGGGGCGGTTTATTCGATAAAATAAATACGTTCAAATGTCTGACAAATCCCCAATGGTGATTAAGATATGTCCTCTTTGCTCATCAAAAACATCGAAACCCTGGTCACCATGGACGACCAGCGCCGAGAATTGCAGCACACCAACCTTTTTATCAAGGATGGCTTCATTCACGCGATAGGCGCACTGAGGGATATGCCCGCAAAGGCCGATCAGGAACTCGACCTTTCCGGGCATATTGTTTTCCCGGGGTTTGTCAACACCCACCACCACTTTTATCAAACCCTGACACGGGCAGTACCCAAAGCGCAAAACGCCAACCTGTTCAACTGGCTGGTGACCCTGTATCCCATCTGGGCCCGGATGACCCCCGAGGATATCCGGGTTTCCACGCAGACGGCGCTGGCTGAACTGGCGCTTTCGGGCTGCACGACTGCATCCGATCACCTGTACCTGTTCCCCAACGGGTCAAGCCTCGATGACGAAATCCTGGCTGCCGGTGAGGTTGGCTTGCGCCTGCATGCCTCGCGCGGCTCGATGAGCCTGGGTGAATCGGCAGGTGGACTGCCCCCCGACAGCGTCGTTGACCGGGAGGAAGACATCCTGTTGGATAGCCAACGGCTGATCGAAACCTATCACGACCCGAACCCGGGTTCCATGTTGCAGATTGTGCTCGCCCCCTGTTCGCCCTTCAGCGTGACGAGTGAACTGATGCGCCAATCGGCTGCCCTGGCGCGGGAATACGGTGTACATCTGCATACCCACCTGGCAGAGACCAAGGACGAAGAGGACTTCTGCATTGAAAGGTTCGGTCACCGACCGGTGGCTTACATGCAGGAGGTTGATTGGATTGGGGAGGATGTGTGGTTTGCCCACAGTGTGCATGTGAATGAGGCAGAAATTCAGCTCTATGCCGATACAGGCTGCGGGGTGGCGCACTGCCCCAGCTCCAACATGCGGCTGGCCTCGGGAATAGCCCCCATACTGCACATGCTGACCCAAGGTGTCAAGGTGGGGCTGGGTGTGGATGGCTCTGCCAGCAACGATAGTTCTCACCTTTTGGGTGAGGCCAGGCAGGCCATGCTCCTGGCACGGTTGAGCGCGGGTTTGGGCGGGGCATCCCGTTCTGGTGAGGACGCGCCGCCTTTGATGAGTGCCCGCCAGGCACTTGAGATTGCCACCCGCGGCGGTGCTGAGGTGCTGGGCAGGGATGACATCGGCTCGCTGGCTGTGGGCAAATGTGCCGACCTGTTTGCCATCAACCTCAATCGCCTCGATTATGCCGGTGCACTGCACGACCCCGTGGCTGCTGCCCTGTTCTGCGCTCCACAAACCGTTGACTTTAACATCGTCGGCGGCAACTTGATCGTCAATCAAGGTACGCTGGTGACGGTCGACGTCCCAGGCCTGGTCGGAAGACATAACCAGGCTGCGAAACGCTTGTTGAATGGATAAATTCGTGAACCTGTTATTTTTGGAAAACCATCGTGACTGAGGAACGCTCAACCTACCAACGCCTGCAAACTGAGCTGGCCGATCTGATCCAAAAAGCCCCCAAAGGCTCGAAGCTGCCGTCTGAGCCGTTGCTGGCCGAGCAAATGGGCGTTTCCCGCGCCACGCTGCGTGAGGCGATGCGCACCTTTGAGAGCCAGGGAATGCTCAAACGCCAGCAGGGTGTGGGCACCTTTGTGGTTGGGCCAACCCAGGTGATTGACTCTGGCCTGGAAGTGCTGGAAAGCATTGAGACCCTGGCTGAAAGGATTGGTTTAGAGGTCACGATGGGCCACTTTGAGTTTACACACCTGCAGGCGAGTGCGCGCCAGTCCAATAAATTGGTCATTGCACTGGGTGACCCGGTGATCGAGGTGCGCCGTGTGATCATGATGCACGACTCCCCGGTGGCTTACCTGGTGGATGTGCTTCCCGAGCATGTGCTTGACCCCGAGACCCTGGCAACCCGTTTTACTGGGTCGGTGCTTGATTTGCTCATCACGATTGGCGATCCCCCTCTTTCAACCTCCAAAACGGAGATCAGCGCCATCCACGCCCCCGTGGAGGTGGCCAAAGCGCTTAATATCCAGCGCGGCGATACCCTGCTGCTGCTCAGAGCGCTTTTGTTCAATGAGTCAGGCGATCCGGTGGACTATTCGCACAGTTATTTCCTGCCGGGTTATTTTCGTCTGCATATCATTCGTAAAATCGGCGGTGTTACCACATGAAAGGACACCCCATTTTTATCAATACACCCATATTACAAAAGGAGTAAAGTAAAATGCGTAGTTTTTTAGGCCGTGACATTCTTTCTTTAAAAGACTTCGAGCGAAATGAGTTTTTCAGGGTCTTTGAAATCGCTGAAGAACTTGAACCCATCGCCAGGAATCGGCAAAATTCAGACCTGCTGAAAGAAAAAACCTTGGTGACCGCTTTCTACCAGCCCAGCACCCGCACCCGCCTTGCTCACGAAGCAGGCATGATCCGCCTGGGCGGCCAGGTGACTGGTTTTTCCGATGCAAAGATGACCCGGGCCGGCGATTTCTACCAGGAATCGATCAAGGACACCGTTAAAATGCTGGAGTTCTATGGTGATGTGATCGTAATGCGTCACTTCCAGCAAGGTGCCCCCGCTGAAGCAGCCAAATGGGCCAGCATTCCCATCATCAATGGTGGTGACGGCTGGGGCGAGCACCCCACCCAGATCCTGACTGACTTCTACACCGTGTACCGGGAAAAAGGTCACCTGGACGGCTTACGCTGGCTGGCAGTGGGTGATATGCGCATGCGCACCATGCACTCCCTCGCTTACGGTCTGACCCAGTTCGACTGCCCGATCACCTTTGTTTCCCCGCCCGAGATGTCCCTCACGGAGGAATTCAAAGCGGATCTCGATAAATTTGCCCTGGATTACAAGGAAGCCGAGCATGTTGAGCAGGCCATTGCCGATGCCGACGTGATCCTGGTGGAACCTGTTGTGCAACCCGATTACACCAAGTCTCGCGATGAGCGCGCTGGCGATGTGGGTATGACCCCCGCCAACTACAAGATCACCCGCGAGCTGCTCTCCAGCAAGGCGAAATCCGATGCGATCCTGCTGCACTCACTCCCCCGTATGGATGAGATCCCACCCGATGTGGACATCACCAAGTGGTCCCGCTACTGGCAGGAAGCCTTCAACGGCGTTGTGATGCGCATGGCACTGCTGGCCCTCGTATTGGGCGCCACCGAGTAGTCGGCACCAAGAAATATCATTAGACCAACCATCCTCCATGTATGAAAATGGAGGATGGCGTCTCAACTACCAAAGGAGTAAAGCATGATTACCAATCTTCGTGGTCGTGACCTGATCAGCGACCTTGATTTTAGCAAGGAAGAGGTAGAAACTGTATTAGACCTCGCCTTTGACCTCAAAATGAAACGCGCCCTGGGGCAATCTCATGCCTATCTGCGTGATAAGGTCCTGGCGATGTTGTTCTTCTTCTCCAGCACTCGCACCCGCGGCAGTTTTGAAGCAGGGATGGCACAACTGGGCGGTCATGCCGCTTTTGTTGAATCCAAGAGCACCCAGATTTCGCATGGCGATACGGAAAAAGAGATCGGCGAGATCTTCGGCCGCTATTTCGACGGCATCGCCATCCGCCATGTGGACTGGGGTATCGGCAACCGCTACCTCAACCTGGTGGCCAGCGCCTCACGTGTGCCGGTCTTGAACATGCAATGCGATTATTACCATCCCCATCAATGCCTGGCAGACCTGATGACCATCTGGGAGAAGAAAGGCCGCAACCTACGCGGGAAGAAGATCGTCGTTTCCTGGGCGTATGCTGCTTCTTACGCCAAACCAATCTCGGTGCCGCAATCCCTGATCCTGCAGATGCCCCGCTTTGGTCTGGATGTGACCCTGGCCCACCCGCCAGAGTTTGAACTGATGCCCGATATCATGGACCAGGCCCGCGAACAGGCCCGCAAGTACAACACCGGTTTTGAAGTGGTCGACAGCATGGAAGAAGGCTTCAAAGACGCCGACATCGTGTACGCGAAATCCTGGGGCCCCCTGGTTCAATTCAGCGATCCCGATCAGATCACCAAAGTTACACAAAAGTACGAGAGCTGGATTACCGATGAGCGCAAGATGGCCCTGGCGAAGGATGATGCCATTTACATGCATCCCCTGCCGGCCGATCGCAACATCGAAGTGACCGACGGTGTGATGGACGGGTCGCATTCTGTTGTGTTTGACGAAGCGGAGAACCGCCTGCACGCCCAGAAAGCTGTCATGGCTCTGACCATGGCCTAAATTGAGATTGTTTACAAGAAGGAGTGTTTAGCAGTATGGAAAGTCAAGGAATTGCAGTGGTCGCCGTGGGCGGCAACGCATTAATTAAAGACAAGGCGCACCAAACGGTTCAGGACCAATTCAATTGTGCCAACGACACGATGAAGCACATCGTGGATATGATCGAAAAAGGCTGGGATGTTGTTGTGACCCATGGCAACGGCCCCCAGGTGGGTTTTATCCTGCGCCGGTCAGAACTTGCTCGGCATGAACTTCACGAAATCCCGTTGGATTACTGCGGTGCAGATACACAGGGTGCCATCGGTTATATGTTCCAGAATTCACTACAAAATGAGTTTAACCGCCGCGGCATGGACAAGCACGCTGCCACCGTGGTGACGCAAACCGTCGTTGACAAGGACGACCCGGCCTTTCAGAACCCCACCAAGCCGATCGGTTCCTTTATGGACGAAAGCGAAGCCACCCGCCGTGCTGAAAATGAAGGCTGGGCGGTGGTGGAAGATGCCGGCCGTGGCTGGCGCCGTGTGGTCCCTTCACCGATCCCAACCCGCATCGTTGAAGCGGATGTGATTGACACCCTGGTTCACTCGGGCGTCACAGTGGTTGGCGTGGGCGGGGGCGGTATCCCCGTTGTTGAGGATGGAAACGGACAAATCAAGGGCGTTGAAGCTGTTATCGATAAAGACTTCAGCTCGGCACTCATGGCTGCAAACATCAAAGCAGATTTGTTCATTATCAGCACAGCCGTTGAAAAAGTTGCTTTGAACTTCAACACACCTGACGAGGTCCAGCTTGACCAGATGACCGTGGCGGAAGCAAAGCAGTATGTCAAAGAAGGCCATTTTGCACCCGGCAGCATGCTGCCCAAGATCCAGGCGATCATTAAATTTTTTGAACAAGGCGGCAAGAAAGCCCTGATCACCGACCCGGAACACATCAGTGAAGCCCTTGAGGGCAAAACCGGGACGTGGATCCTCCCGTAATCTCGATGCAGAAGGGCTGCTATTTTCATCATAGCAGCCCTTTCAGGCAAGATTGCGATTTACCAAACGATGGGAAGCGCTATGCAACATAAATTTTCACATTACACCTGTTCCCTGTGCGGGGCAGCGTATGGACCCGAAGAGGTGACCTACACCTGCCCGAAGGATGGCGGCAACCTTGATGTGATCCTGAACTACGACGCCATCAAGGCGCAGTTCACACCTAAAAAGTTCATGGACCTGCCCGAGGCTTCTTTGTGGCGGTACCTGAATTTGCTGCCCGTCACAGACCCCGGCGGCATCGGCACGCCGTTGCGTCGTGCGGGGTGGACACCAGTTTACAAATCACAACGCTTGGCACAGAAACTTGGCCTGCAGGACCTGTGGATCAAAGATGAAAGCCCGAACCCGACCGCATCCTTCAAGGACCGGGCCAGCGCGATCGTCGTTGCCCGTGCGGCGGAAATCGGTGCCGAGGTCACTGTGGCAGCCTCAACGGGTAACGCCGGGGCAGCCCTGGCCGGGATGGCCGCCGCTGTAGGCGCAAAAGCGGTCATTTTTGCCCCTAAAACCGCACCACCCGCCAAGATCGCCCAACTGATCGTATTTGGCGCAAAGGTCTTGCTGGTTGACGGGAATTACGACCAGGCTTTCGACCTGAGCATTGCTGCCACGGAAGCATTTGGCTGGTACAACCGCAATACCGGCTTCAATCCCTTCACTGCGGAGGGTAAGAAAACAGCCGGTTTTGAAATTTGGGAGCAGGTCATTCGCCGGCTGCCCGAAAACGGCAAAAACCTGACGGTGTTCATCCCCGTGGGCGATGGCAATATCATCTCCGGTGTGCATAAGGGGTTTAAGGACCTGCATGCCCTCGGCTGGCTGCCGCAAGTTCCCCGCATCATCGGTGTGCAGTCCACGGGCTCTGCCGCGATCGCGAATGCCTTTCACAGGGGCGACGAAGACATCCAGGCGGTCCAGGCCGATACCCTGGCAGACAGCATCTCGGTCGATCTGCCGCGTGACGGCGTGCGCGCCGTGCGCGCTGCCCGTGAGACCGGCGGCACTTACCTGACCGTGCCGGATGAGGCGATTCTGGCGGCGATTGCCGAGTTGGGCCGGGTGGGGATCTTTGCTGAACCTGCTGCTTCGACCGCTTACGCAGGTTTGGTTAGGGCTGTGGAAGAAGACCTGGTCGCCCCGGACGATCCCGTCCTGGTACTGAATACCGGCAGCGGTCTGAAGGATGTCAAAGCGGCGATGCAGGCTGTTTCTGCTGCGCCGATCATCGAGCCCTCACTTGAGGCGGTAAAAAAGGTGATTGAATGAACACACCGCGGTTCACGGTCATTGCGCCCATCTTTAACGAGCTTGAGAACATCCCTGAGCTGTATCAGCGCATGCGGGACGTGATGGTGCGCACCGGTGAACCCTGGGAGCTGATCCTGGTGGACGATGGCTCGACGGATGGTTCGGCCGCCCTGATCCGCACCCTGGCTGAAAACGACCCCCGGGTGCGCCCGGTCATCTTTGCACGGAATTTTGGTCACCAGATCGCGGTCACCGCCGGTATGGATTACAGCCGTGGTGATGCTGTGATCATCATTGATGCCGATCTGCAAGACCCGCCCGAAGTGATCTTGGAGCTGATCGCAAAATGGCGGGAAGGCTATGAGGTGGTGTATGCTGTCCGCGAGGAGCGCCAGGGTGAATCCTGGTTCAAACGGACCACGGCTTCGCTGTTCTACCGGCTTATCTCTCGCATCACGGATGTCAACATCCCCCTCGACACGGGCGATTTTCGCCTGATGGATAAAAAGGTGGTTGAGGTGATGGGGCAAATGCGCGAAAAGCACCGCTTTTTGCGCGGGATGTCGGCCTGGGTAGGCTTTAAACAGGTCGGCGTGCATTACAAGCGCCAGCCGCGTTTCGCCGGGGAGACCAAGTACCCCCTCAAAAAGATGATCCGGCTGGCTTTAAACGCAGTCACCAGCTTTTCCTATTTACCCCTCCAGCTGGCCACTTACCTCGGTTTTATTGCGTCCGGCCTGAGCGTGTTGGCCATCCCGGTGGTGGTGATCCTGCGCCTGACTACAGGCACCATCCTGCTAGGGCAGGCCACAACCCTGATCATCGTGCTGTTCCTGGGCGGTGTTCAACTCATCAGCCTGGGGATCATTGGCGAGTACATTGGGCGGATTTATGATGAAACCAAAAACCGTCCGCTGTATATTGTGGCCGAAGCACCGGAAGATCACGACACCGACGAAGGATAACCTGCTTTAGTTTTATTTTGGATATCGCGAAAGCGAATATAATTACTGGAAATTTGTCTGACAATTCAATAAGGAGAATCTCAATGGCAAAAATTGATCTAACCATGCACCCGGAGCGACTTGAGCGCACACTCCAGCGTGTGCGGGAGCGCAATATCATCATCCCGACATACGAACAAATGCGCGATCCGAGCCGGATCCCGGACAAGGTGAAAGAAGAACTTAAAGGTATTGGTTTGTGGGACTTGCATCCACGCAACCTGTTCCGGATTTCTTGGCACAACGAGCCCAAGCCCAGCGGCGGCCTGTTTGGCGGCGTGAATTACATCGAATTTCCCCAAAGCCTGACCGGAACCCCGGCACGCATCGTCGGTTTGGTCGGGAAATGGTTCCCGACGGGCGCCCACAAAGTTGGGGCGGCTTTTAGCTGCCTGGTGCCCCGCCTGGTGACCGGTCAATTCGACCCCACCCAGCAGAAGGCCGTCTGGCCATCTACCGGCAATTATTGCCGCGGCGGCGCGTATGATTCAGCGCTGCTCGCCTGCGAATCGATTGCCATCCTGCCCGAGGGCATGAGCAAAGAACGTTTTGAATGGCTCGAATCCATCGCTGGTGAAACCATCAAAACCCCCGGTTCCGAATCGAACGTCAAAGAAATTTTCGATAAATGCTGGGAATTGCGCCAATCTGGCCAGGACCTGATGATCTTTAACCAGTTTGACGAGTTTGGCAATTACCTGTGGCACTACACCATCACCGGCAGCGCCATGGAAGAGGTCGTCAAAGAGATCGCCGGCCCCAAGGATGAATACCGCGGTATGGTCTCCGCGACGGGTTCAGCTGGCACCATTGCCAGCGGCGATTATATGAAGCAGCAATTCCCTGGCAGTTACATCGCTGCTTCCGAAGCACTGCAGTGCCCGACCTTGTTGAACAACGGCTTTGGTGCCCACCGCATTGAGGGCATCGGCGATAAACATGTGCCATGGATCCACAATGCTGGCAACACCGACTTTGTGGTCGCGATCGATGACAACGCCATTGTGAACCTGGCGCGCTTGTTCAATGAACCTGAAGGCAAAGCCCATTTGGTTAAAAACGGTGTACCGGAAGACCTGGTTGACAACCTCGACCTGTTGGGCTTCTCCGGTATTTCCAATGTGTTGAGCGCGATCAAGACCGCCAAATACCTGGAAATGGGCGAAAATGACATTATCCTGACGGTTCTGACCGACAGTATGGAGCTTTACGAGAGCCGCCTGGTGGAACTGCACGAGGAAATGGGTGAGTACACTGACAAGCAGGCTGCGGCCGATGATGCCCGCTGGTTGAAGGGTGTCACCACCGATTACATGGAAGACCTGACCTATGTTGGCAAGAAACGTATCCACAACCTGAAGTACTTCACCTGGGTCGAGCAGCAAGGCAAGACCTACGAAGAGATCCAGGACATGTGGTACCGGCGTGATTTCTGGACCGAGCTCCAGGCTCAAATCCCCGAAATCGACGCCAAGATCGAAGAGTTCAATGCAAAGGCTGGCGTTTTGTAGGGGTTGTGCATGGTGATTGGTGAACAGTGCATTGTGAGTAATGCACACACAAATGACATGTGCCACAGATAAATTTTCAAAGGCTCAATGTAAGCCGGGTGCCCCATAAATGGGCGCCCGGTTTATTATTTAATGGCAGTTTCTCACGGGTTGATTAGGGATCGGGGTCGGGGCGTATGATTCCATGCTAAAATAGCCAGACCATGACCCTATCAAGCCGCCTGCAAAGTTATTTGATCATCACTCTATGTTACATTGCTGCTGGCCTGGTGGGTCTGTGGGTATTCCAGGCCATGCCGACTGCTCTGTGGCTTTCTAGTTGATCGCAGACCTGGCAGCGACGTTTCAGCATTCACAAAGCGCTGATCGCCCCTATCAAATCATGATAAAATACCCTCAGTTTTCCCGCACAAAGGGGATCCCATGAGCACAACCCTGCCTGAAACCGCATTGGTCCTGGTGGCCATCCTTCCCAGCCAGCGAGATTTTGATATCGCTCGCTTATTCGGTTGGTACCGCATCCCGTTGAAGAGCGCGCCAAAGGTGATCTCTGTCGATTATGTGGCCTTTTATCAGACCAAGTCCTTTGGCGATGCTGAGCGCTGGCAAATTGCTTACCTGGCAGAGATCCTCGGCCACGAACTGACTCGCCGCCGGGACTTGATTCGGGACGAACCAGCTCATCCCCGGGCCCACGAGGAGTATTTCAAACTGCAAATCGGCCCACTCCAGCAGCTTGATAAGCCCATTCCAGCCGGCGATTGGAAGCGGATCACCTTCTTTTACACCACGGGCGAGATGTTCCAAAGTGCGCAAACAGTCAACGACCTGGTGATCAAATCACAGGACGAGCGCGAGGTGCTGTGGCACACGCTGCGGGAGCGTGCCCTGCTGGCCAACGAATACCGCGCCCAGGAACTACCCGAAACCCTGCTGGATCCCGCCATTTTGGCGTTATTGGGTAAATTTACCGGGTAATAGCATAATCCTGAACTTAAAATCAAAACCGGCCAGTTTGCGGAAACCTGGCCGGTTATTCTAAAAGATGGGTATGCCCTAAGGGCTACAGGGGTTGCACGTTCACTGCTTGCAGGCCCTTCGGACCTTGTTCCACGGAGAATTCAACCTGTTGTTCTTCACGCAAGGATTTGAATCCTGAACCCAGGATGGCGGTGTGATGCACGAAGACATCGTCGCCAGCTTCTCGGGCGATGAACCCATAACCTTTTGCGTCGTTGAACCATTTCACGGTTCCAATTTCTTTTTCTGACATTCTAAATATTTCCTTTGTGTGTTACTAAAATTGTTAGTTCTTGAGCTGTTTTGGTTGGCTGTTTTGACATAAAAACCGTCCAGTCTCCGCAAGTCTGGACGGTCGTAACCTTACCAAAACTAACTTCAAATCAATAGTTATCATACCATATCCAAAAATTAAGTCAATCCTGATTTAAAAGCCTATCAGTTTGGGTTATACCGTTCAACACGGTAATGATCATATATAATCGTTGGGAGAAGGGTTTATCGTGCCTCAAGATACCCATAATCTTTCTTTACCGACCTTGTTTACTCGTTACCCTGGCAATGTAAGTTCTTATTTACATACTACGGGGAGAGGTGGGTATGTCGCCACATTTCTTGTGCTTACACCCTGCACATGCTTCTCAGGCAGAGGCAGATGTTATGCTCGTTCACTGCGCATGGTTATCTCCATATCTTCGGATAAAATTTCATTTTCAAGGACTTGTGGGTTCGAAAAGGTCACTTTGCCCACTCTGGTTGTAATTATCTTGGGTTAGTCTCCACAAGCACAACCTGTTCATACATCAATTCGCTCATAAGCCCGGGCAATGAGAAAATTCTCTCTCATTTTCCATGGTTTAATTTACTATCAAACGAAAATTTTTAGTTAATCGCTTTGATTTTCCTCAGTGATTTTTTCTAAACTTTCTTCTGGTCGCGAAGTATTCCCCTGTGGCAAAGTGCAACAGGTGTCGTAGACCAATGTTTCACTCGATTCATTTTCACCAGACACCTTGTGTAAGGATTCCACGATCTGCTCTTTTTGTCCATATATGGTTTGAATTTACAACCAATTTCTTACTAATACTTTCATAGCATTGTTCATCTAATTTCTCTTTTTGTTTTTAATCTGCTAAAATTCATAAAGATACTAAACTACGTCATCCACCAGTTTACGGAGTGCATTTAATGGCCATATTAATCAAACACGGTACCCTGGTCACCGCCAGTGAGACCTTCAAGGCGGATATTCTCGTGGAAGGTGAAAAAATCAGCCTGATCGGGCAGGACCTGACCCACCCCAACGCCGAGGAGATCGATGCCTCGGGTTTACTGGTGCTGCCGGGTGGCGTTGATCCGCACGTGCATTTAGACCTGCCGATGTTCAACACGGTTTCATCGGACGACCACTATACCGGCGGGAAGGCAGCCGCCTTTGGCGGCACAACCACCGTGATCGATTTTGTCCCCCAGGACGAGGGCACCCTGGCCGAGAACATCGACCGCTGGCGTGCCAAAGCGGACCCCAAAGCTTCAGTGGATTATGGCTTTCATATGAACATCACCCGCTTTGACCAGGCAGTGGCCAAAGAGATCTTCTCGCTGCCCGATTTGGGCATCACCAGCCTGAAGGTGTTCACCGCCTATAACAACCGGTTACGGTTGTCTGATGGCGAGATCTTCCGGGTGATGCGTGTGGCCCATGCCGCCGGGATCTTAACCCTCGTCCATGCGGAAAACGGCGATATCATCGACATCCTGGTGGATGAAGCCCTGGCTGCAGGTAATACCGAGCCTTATTTCCATGCCAAAACACGCCCAGCCTGGGGCACGGTTGAAGCCTCCCTGCGCGCAGCGGCCTTGGCTGCCCAGGCGGGGGATGCACCCCTGTACCTGGTGCACATGAACACGGGCGGTGAGGTCGATCAACTGGCTTATGCTCAGGCGCATGGTTTGAAGATGATGGGAGAAACCTGCCCGCAGTACCTGTTCTTCACGGAAGACGATCTGCGCAGGGAAGATGGCGCTAAATGGGTTTGTTCACCTCCCATGCGCAAAGCGAAAGATAATGCCAGGCTGTGGGAAGGCGTTGAAAGTCAGACCATCCAGGTAATGGCTACCGACCACTGTCCTTTCTTTTATGACGGCACCACCCCCATTCTGTACGAAGGCCAGCCGGTGGCCATTCCTGGCAAGGAACTGGGGAAGGATGATTTCACCAAGATCCCCAATGGGCTGCCCGGCGTGGGTGACCGCATGCCGATCATTTGGACGGAAGGGGTTGGTACAGGCCGCATGACACCCAATCAGTTTGTTGCCATGCACTGCACCAATCCTGCCCGGATCTTTGGGCTTTACCCGCAAAAGGGTGCGCTGATACCCGGGGCGGATGCAGACATTGCCCTGTGGGACCCCAACAAAGCAGTCACGTATGGGGCTAATGTTGCCCGGCACCGCACAGATTACAGCCTTTACGAAGGCTGGCAGCTTAAGGGCTTCCCCGTGAAGGTTTTTCTGCGGGGGAAGATGATCGTTGACGGTGAGAACTGGTACGGCAGCCCTGGGTCTGGCCGTTACCTGCATCGCCAGGAAGGCGAAATTTTGCAGTGACCCTTTCATCCCGCATATGCTGATCCTCCTTCCCGTTGGGTTGCTTTTGGTTGCTTCGTCAGCCATTTATATTTTGGATCTGACCCGTCCGAAGTATGGCACCAGCTGGCTGATTGCGGCGGCGGCAAGCATCCTGGCCTGGTTGGCGGTCTTCATTTTAAGGCTGCGCCTGCCGACAACCCTCCGTTTGGCTTCGTGGAACATCCCGGAACTGAACCTTTCAGGTCATTTTTCTCTTCTGCTGGATTATGATTCCTGGCCTTATGCGCTGGCGCTGATCACCATCACACTGGCGGTGATCCTTTCAGACGCAGCACGCACACGTTACGACAGCACGCCGCGCGCCTGGTCGGCAAGCCTGGTGATCGCTGCATTGGGTTTACTGGCTGTGCAATCTGGCACCACCCTGATAATGATGCTGATCTGGGTGGTGGTGGATTTGCTTGAGCTGCTCTACCTGTTGGGGCTGAAGGATGCGCATCAATTCAGCTTGCGCATCATCGTCTCTTATGGTGTGCGCACCGCATCGATTTTGTTCCTGTTTTTGGGCACAATGCAAGGCTGGGCTGCCAGAGGTGATTTTGATGTCACTCAAATTCCCACCGAGGCAGGATTTGTCTTTCTGCTGGCGGCGGGTTTACGCCTGGGCGTTTTTCCCCTCAACCTGCCGTTTCTGAAGGAACCCACCTTACGGCGGGGCGCGGGAAATATCATCCGCCTGACCCCCGTGGCCGCCAGCTTGGGTTTGTTGGCCCGTTTGCCGGCTGACCTGGTGACCCCCGGACTGGAACGGTGGATGCCCTTGTTCATGGGCTTGCTGTCGCTTTCAGCTTTGTATGCCGGTGCTCGCTGGCTGGTAGCTGTGGATGAGGTTGACGGCCGTCCGTATTGGATTGTCGCCTGGGCGAGTTTGGCGACCGCTTCGGTGCTGAATGGCGCGCCCCAGGCCAGTATCGCCTGGGGGATGGCCCTGATCTTGCCCGGCAGCCTGCTCTTCCTGTACTTTCCCCGCATCCAGCGGATGAACTTCCTGCTCTTTTTTGGCCTAGCGGGGGTTTTAGGTTTGCCCTATACGCTCGCAGCCTCGGGGTGGCAAGGGCTGGCTGGTAACGGTTTTACCCTTTGGACCCTTTTGTTCATGGTTGCCCACGTGCTGATGGTGATGGGCTATCTCGAACGGGCCTTTCAGCCCGGCGGTGTACCTGGCGCGCTGGAATCCTGGGCGCGCCTGGTTTTCCCTTTGGGGCTGATCCTGATCATTCAGGCCATTATCGCTTTGGGTCTCATTGGCTGGCCAGGCGCATTCACAGCGGGGGTGTGGTGGCTGTCGCTGGTCAGCAATGGCCTGGTCCTGCTGGTGATCCTGCTCATAAGGCGGTTTGGCGCGATCCCGCCATATTTTCAGCTCCCAGCCAGCAGCAGACTGAGAACCGCCCTGGATTGGCTTTTCCCGCGCCTTGAGCCGGTATTTCGGTTTGAGTGGGTGTACCGAGCTGGCTGGCAGATTTATTCTTTCCTTGGGATGCTATTGAAATCCTTCTCTTCAGTATTGGAAGGCAAAGGCGGGATCCTGTGGACAGCCCTGATTCTGGTGCTGCTGATTTCCATATTAGCGGGCGGGGGTAGTTGAGATGATCCCAGTGTTGGCTTTTGTCTTGATCGTGATTGCCGCCATGGTGATCTTGATCTTCAAGGATTGGCGCGTCAACTCGGTCGCTCTGGGTGTACAGTACCTGGCGGCTTTTGCGTTGGTCATGCTCTCGTGGCCAATCGGGCTGGCGGTTGTCAAACTGATCGCAGGGTGGATGGCCACGGCAGCCATCGCCACCACCTGTATGCGCCAGAAAAAGGTTGAGTCCACGCCAGAGCCGGCCGCAAGCCTGTTCTTCCGCGGGTTGGCTGGCCTGCTGATCGTCCTGGTGGTGTTTATTGTGGCGCCCTCGCTGCAGGCAAACGTGTTCCCTCAGGTAGAGTTGATGATCCTTCAGGCGGGGTTGCTGCTGATGGGTATGTCGCTGATGCAGCTTGGGATGAATTCGGAGCCTTACCTGGTGGTGATCAGCTTGCTCAGCTTTCTGTCTGGCTTTGAGGTGATTCACGCTGCATTGGAGCTTTCTACCCTTTTGACGGGGTTGTTCGTGCTGGTGAACCTGGGCCTGGCATTGGTGGGGGTTTACCTGGTTACTTTGGCTGGTGAAGTCGACAATCCGCCCAAGGAAGGGGATGCAGTATGACCCTCAGCACCCCGATGATCTGGGTTCTCAGTCCCATTGTTATAGCTGGTGTCAGCCTGGTCCTTCAAAAGCGACGCATTTTGAGTCTGGTTCTCACCAGCCTGACGGCCTTTGGGTTGGCCTTACTGGCAGCTTTCTTCCCTGAAGACCTTACCCTTAGCCTGGGTCCGCTGACCCTGGTATTTGATGAGAGCCTGGCAGTCTTGGGCCGTCAAATTACCCTTGCCTACGAAATCTTTCCTTTTATCGCCTTCATTTTCGGCATGACAGGTTTGTGGTCCTTGAGCGGCAACTTGCCGGGTGTGCCGGCTGTCTTCAGTCCGACCAGCCTGGTTATCACTGCGGCCTTAACAGCAGCCATGGGCGTCGAACCGTTTCTGTATGCCGCATTGCTGATCCAGATCGCCGTGCTGTTTTCTATCCCCATGCTGACGTCAGCAGGCGAAGAGATCTACCGGGGCATCCTGCGTTACCTAGTGTTGATGACGATTGCCATGCCCTTGATCCTGATTGCAGGTTGGCTGCTGACCGGTGTGGTGATCCTTCCGCCAGAAAGCCCACTGATCGGGCAAAGTGCGCTCGTTCTGGGCCTTGGGTTTGCGCTGTGGCTGGCGGTTTTTCCCTTCCATAGCTGGGTGCCGATGGTCAGCCAGCACAGCCAACCGATGGTGGTCAGTTATTTATTGTTCATCCTGCCCACGACGATTCTGGTATTCGGGTTGAATTTCATCAACCGGTATGCCTTCCTCAGAACTTCCGGGGAGATCTTCAACATCATCAGGATCAGCGGTGTGGTGATGATCTTGTTTGGCGGGATTTTGACCACGGTCCAGGATAATCTCAAACGTGGGTTTGGTTTTTCTGCCCTGGTAGAAACCGGTTTTTCTCTCCTGGCTGTGGGTTCAATCGCTGAGGGCGGTTTGGTCTGGATGCTGATGCTGTTCCCTGCCCGGGCAATGGGCTATTATTTGTGGGGCTATGCACTCACGCGGTTAGAGAGCCATTGTGGATCACTGGACATCACCAATTTGCGGGGGTGTGCCCGCCAGTTCCCTATGTTGACTGCAGGTTTACTGCTGGCGCAATTGAGCGTGGCGGGTTTGCCCCTGTTGGCTTCATTTCCGGTCAAAATTGCTTTGCTTACCCAAATCATGACCGCACAGACCGCCTTGGGCGTGTGGAGTTTTATCGGCAACCTGGGATTATTCATTTTTACTATCCGCCTGTTATTGAATTTCGTGATGCCGATCGATCGGGAACCTCCCCGGTTTTGGGCACTCACCGAGAAAGCCTCTGAATTTCTACCTGTGATCATCGTCGTGCTGGTTTTGGTGGCCCTGGGTTTGATCCCGCAGCATATTGACATTGGCCTCACGAATATCTTGACCGCTTTCCCTCAATTGCAGTAATATCTCACAGGTAAGGTTCAACCTGCCCCAGGCAGTGTTGGGCTAAATGAATGGTTTTCTTGTATAATGCATTCATAACACGGCGGTTTTAACCCCAAAAAATGGGTTTTTACTGACCCCAAGAATGATAGGTGAATACCATGGATGACACATTAAGTATGACACAATTAGAAAAGCGCGTGGAGTGGCTCGATAACGAGCGCAGGAATGATAAAACCGCCATCGCAGCTTTGCAGAGCAAAATAGATAACCTGGGCACAGAGAATTCCGCCTTGCGAATGCGCATCACGGATATGGAAAGCGAAATCTCACGTTTAAACACGCTCGTCACGCGCGTGGAGCAATTTGAGCTGGATATCAGCAGTGTGCGCACCGACCTGAGCCGTCAGATTGAGGATGTCAAGGGCGCTGCACAGGAAAAATTCATTCAAATTGAGAAGAATAATCAGCGCCTTGACGATGTAAATTTTGATGTGGCTGATCTACGTAAAAAGATCGCCGCCTATGAAAATTATCCCCAGCTGGTTGAGGAGCGTAAGGAAGAGGATATTCGCCTTGCCCGGCTGATCGAAGAAGTCAAAGCCCAGGTGATCGACATCTCTCGTTTTGATGAAGACTACAAACGGTCACTGCGGATGCTGGAAGAAAGTCAGCGCCAGGAAGCGAAGAAGTTGACCGGGGTGCAGGGTGAGATGGCTGCCTTCCGAAAACGTCAGGATGAAACCCGCGGCAAGCAAGACCTGCTGGGTGACAGCATGCGCAAGTTGGAGATCCGGATCAGGGAATTGCTGGACGCAGAGTCGGAACGACAGGTGACACAAACGGCCTTCATCGAAAGGATCAACCTGGCCCAGGTTGAGCGTGAGCGCGCCTTCAAGACCTGGTCTGAACGGTTTGACCGCATGGAAGACATCACAAAAGGTCTGGATGACGAGATCTCAGGTCTCGAGGAGACTCACAGCGAGGTCAGGAAGGCCCTTAAGTCACTGGATGAGGTCACTCAGCGCTTTGACCGCCGCGTGAACGAAATTACCGAGGTGCAGCGTCTGAACGAAGACCGCTTCCGCCAGGAGTGGACCACATTCAAATCTGATGACCAGAAGCGCTGGTCAAATTATGTCCTGGCACAGGATGAACAATTCCGAGAGATGGCCCGTGACCTGGAAGGGTTTGGGAATCGCATCGCAAATCTGGAAGATCTGATCAAGGGGGTCCAGGACACCATCGCAGAGATGGGCAGGGATGACCTGAAACGCATGCAAGCCCAGCTGGCAACCATCCGCGAATCAATCGAAGCCTACAATAAGATCTTTAAAGAATAGACCTGAGGGGAGAGGACCTCGTGCAAGTTATCGGCACCGCCGGCCATGTTGACCACGGTAAATCCACCCTTGTCAGCCGTCTCACCGGGATAAACCCCGACCGCCTGAAAGAAGAACAGGAACGGGAGATGAGCATCGAACTGGGGTTTGCCTGGTTCACCCTACCTGATGGGGGGGAAGTGGGCATTGTGGATGTGCCTGGCCATCGAGATTTTATTGAGAACATGCTGGCAGGTGTCGGCGGTATTGATGCTGTGCTGTTCGTTGTGGCAGCAGATGAAGGTGTCATGCCACAAACCCGTGAACACCTTGCCATCCTGGATTTACTGCAGATCCCTGCCGGGGTGGTTGCCCTCACGAAAATTGATCTGGTTAAAGAGCCCGATTGGCTTGACCTGGTGGAAGCAGACCTGCGCGACACGCTCAGCGGCACGGTGCTCGAGGACGCGCCGCTGGTGCGGGTCAGCGCCCGTTCAGGTGAGGGGATTGACCTGCTGGTGGATACCTTGCAGCAAATCCTCATGAGCCATCCCCATCGACCTGACCTGGGCCGGCCCCGCCTGCCTGTCGATCGGGTGTTTACCCTGCCCGGTTTTGGCACCATCGTAACAGGCACACTGCTGGATGGGCGCCTGTCTGTGGGGGAAGAAGTCCAGATCCTGCCCCAGGCAGTGCGGGGGCGTATTCGCGGGCTGCAAACTCACAAACAGGCTGAACAAAGCGCCTTGCCCGGCAGCAGGACGGCGGTCAATGTCAGCGGGATCAGTGTGGACCAGGTGGCCCGGGGAGATGTGCTGGTTTACCCAGGGGATTACCGGGCAACAAAGATGATTGATGTGTATTGCACCCTCCTACCCGATGCAGCCGGCTCGCTTAAGCACAATGCTGAAGTTAAATTGTTCCTGGGGGCAGCCGAGGTGATGGCCAGGGTGCGTGTGCTGGGCACCCAGGAGGTTCAGCCGGGCGACGAGGCTTTTCTGCAACTGATGTTGCAGCGACCGGTGGTCGCCCTCAGGGGTGATCGGTTCATCATTCGGCGGCCTTCTCCGGCAGAGACCATCGGCGGCGGCCAGGTTGTCGACCCGCATCCTGCACGCCGTCATCGCCGCTTCAACAGTGAACGGTTGGGGGCTTTGGAACAGCTCCTGATGGGCACACCAGAGGATATCCTGCTGCAAACAGCACAAAAGTTGGGCCCCACTGCTTTGGAAACCGTGGTTACCTCAAGCGGACTGGAGGACGACCTGGCACAAGAAGCTGTAAACGCCCTGATCGACCAGGGGTCCCTGGTTTTGTTCAACAACGGGCGCATGGTGATGCTCCAAAGCACCCTGGCCCGCGTTCAGGATGAAATTACCGCAAAATTATCGGATTTCCACCAGCAATTCCCTTTGCAGCCGGGCATGCCGCGTGAGCGACTCAGGTCGCAAATTGCGCTGGACCCGAAGGCTTTCGACAGCATCATCAATCGGTTGGCTCAGGATGGCGCCTTGGTAGAGGATGGTGCTGATCTGCATTTGAGTCAGCACACCATCAGATTCTCGGCTGAACAACAAGCACGCATTGATGCCCTGCTGCGTGAATTTGATGCACAGCCTTATTCGCCACCATCCTACAAACAGAGCAGCGAAGGGGTCGGTGAAGACCTGCTGGCGGCATTGATCGCGACGGGCAGGCTGATCCGGGTCAGTGAGGATGTGCTGCTGCAACCGCACGTTTTCGATGAGATGCGCCAGGCGGTGATCAGCCACATTCAGCAGCAAGGGGGCATCACCCTGGGAGAATTGCGCGATCAATTTGACACCAGCCGCAAATATGCCGTGGCGGTGCTGGAGCACCTTGATCAGAGCGGGGTTACCGTTCGCCGTGGAGATGCCAGGGTTTTGGCAAGAAAATAATTCAAGAAATCTCAAATTTTTGTTTTTAATTTCAGCCAGGAAGCAAACACAGCGTGCTTAAGGCCGGGGAGGGGGAATGAATCGCGGTAAAATATACAGGTATTAACAAAACCTCACAAAGATGAAGGGAGCCTGTATTATGCACTGGAAAATTCTACTCACCGATGGTCTTGCCCCGATTGACGATCCAGACCTGCTTGCATCTGTCGAATTGATCGACAAAAAAGGCATCTCCGCAGAAGAGCTTTTGGATGTGATCCCTGAAATGGATGCGGTCATCGTGCGCGGGCGGACGAAGATCACTGATGAAGTGCTTTCGAAAGGGGAAAACCTGAAAGTGGTCGGCCGGATGGGCGTCGGTGTGGACAATATCGACCTGAAAGCGGCTGCTGCGCATGGCGTCACCGTGGTCAATGCGCCGGTGGCCACCACAGTATCGGTAGCCGAGCTGACTATGGGCCTGATGCTGAGCCTGATCCGGGACATTCCGCGGGCGGATGCGGGGATGAAGGCTGAAAAATGGCTGAAAAAAGAGCTGGTCGGCACGGAACTTTTCAACAAGACCCTGGGCGTGATCGGTTTTGGCAATATTGGCGAAGCTGTTGAGGCGCGCGCACTGGCCTTCGGGATGCAGGTCATCGCTTTCGATCCGATTCGCCCCGCAGATCAGGTCCAGGCCGCCGGCGCCACGCCGGTCAGCTTTGATGAGCTGCTTGAGCGTTCGGATATCATCACGATGCATATTCCGCACATTGAATCAACGCATTATTTGATCAACGAAGCTGCCATCAAGAAGATGAAGGATGGCGTGCTGATCATCTGTGCTGCGCGCGGCGGGGTGATCGAAGAAAGTGCCCTGCTGGCAGGGCTGGAAAGCGGCAAAGTGGCCGGCGCAGCCCTGGATGTATTCGAAGCAGAGCCGCCAGGCGACAGCCCGCTGCCCAAACACCCGAAGGTCGTGGCGACACCTCACATCGGCGCCCAGACCAAAGAAGCGCAACTGCGCGCAGGGTACGACATTGTATCGGAAGTGGTCGCCGTTTTGGATGGTAAGCCCCTGCGCTGGAGGGTTGTTTAAGCAACCAAAGCCAATTACGTTCGGATGGACGCAAAATTACTTAGATATGAAGGATAACCATGTCAGAAAATTCGCAAATTTCACCCAAAATGCAACAATTGTTAGATCTTGCCGCTGAACTGGATGATCTCAATCACATCATGGCTTTGTTGGGTTGGGATCAGCAGGTTAAGATGCCGCCCGGCGGCGCTGAAGAGCGCGGGATGCAGTTGGCCGCCTTGGGCCGCATTATCCACGAGAAGTTCGTCACCGATGAGGTCGGGCAGTTGATCGCAGACCTTGAAGCGGAAGTCGGCGACCTGAACGCAGAGACCGACCAGGCCAGGTCGGTTAAAGTCTCCAAGAAGGCCTATGAGAAACAGGCTAAAGTGCCCCTGGCTTTGTTGATGGAAACCATCAAAACCACCGCCATGGCTCACGAAGCCTGGGTCAAAGCCAAATCACATTCGGATTTCTCCGTTTTTCAGCCGTATTTGGAAAAGATCGTTGATTTGCGTAAGCAATATGCTGAACTCTTCAAACCCTATGACCACATCTACGACCCACTGCTTGATGATTTTGAACCCGGGATGAAAACCGCAGATGTGAAGGAGATCTTCGAGAAACTGCGCCCGCAGCAGGTTGAACTCCTGCAGCAAATTGCGGAAAAGGAACCACCCGATGATGCCTTCATCAAACAGCCCTTTAACGAAGCTCATCAGGAGCTCTTTGGCCGGCATGTGATCACCCGCTTTGGGTACGATTGGAATCGCGGCCGGCTGGATATCGCACCGCACCCCTTCACGACCGAGTTCGGGTTAGGCGACGTGCGTATCACCACCCGCTACCTCAAAGAGGATGCCGGTTCGGCTTTGTTCAGCACGATGCATGAGGCCGGCCATGCCATGTATGGTCAGGGTGTGCCCGAGAAGTACAAACGGCACCCGCTCAGCGGTTCAGCATCACTGGCCATTCATGAGTCGCAGTCACGGCTGTGGGAGAATATCATCGGCCGCAGCAAGGAATTTTGGACGCACTTCTATCCCTCCTTCCAGATGCTTTTCCCGGCGTACCTCGGAAACGTCAGCATGATGGATTTCTATCGGGGTATCAATAAGGTCGAGCCCTCATTCATCCGTGTGGAAGCCGACGAGGCCACTTATAACCTGCACATCATGCTGCGCCTGGAGATTGAGATTGGCTTGATGGAAGGCACCATGGAAGTTGGCGATCTGCCGGCGATCTGGAACAGCAGGATGGCGGATTATCTGGGTGTCACCCCGCCGGATGATGCCCGGGGCGTTTTGCAGGATATCCATTGGAGCGGGGGGATGATCGGTTACTTCCCCACTTATGCGCTGGGCAATTTGGCCTCTGTGCAATTATGGGATAAGCTGATGGCAGACCATCCCAATGTGCCCGATGAGATTGCCCAGGGCAAGTTCGACACCGTCCTGGGCTGGATGCGCGAGCATGTCCATCAATACGGTGCCAAGTATGAACCCCAGGAGATCATGCTCAAAGCGACGGGCAGCAAGATCACCCCTGAGCCGTACATGGCTTACTTGCGCAAGAAATACATGGAAGTTTACGATCTTTGATCCCGTCAGGGTGATGAACGTAAAAAGCAACCATTTGCCGAGAGCAGGGGCGGCACACATGCCGCCCCTGATGTTGTTCTGCGGGCATCAAGACAAGCGTATGGAGGGCCGCAGGCTGCCTGTTGTATAATTCTGCTATGCTGCGATTTTGCCACCGATTGCTTTTGTTACCCTTGCTGCTGGGCCTGGCATTCGTTGCCCTGCCCGGCGGTCGGGCGCAAACGCTTGAACCGATCACGATCCTTGCACCAGGCTGGCATTCGGAAGTGACTGGGCCTATTGAGATCTCGGCCCAGGTTTACCCGGGTGAAGACGGACTGATCCGGGTCACGCTGGTTGACGCGCACCAAAACCTGCTGGCCAGGCAATTGCTCAGGCTGGAGGCACCCTCCGATGGGCAGGTTGTGTTCACCACCCAGCTGGCCTTTGAACTTCCCCGTGAAAGCACAACCGCACTGATGACGATCGCCACCCAGGATGATTATCACCGCCCCCTGGCCTTGCGCTCGGTGATGTTAAACCTGCAAAGCAGCGGCAATGAACGCATCCAGACCCAGGCGGTCACTGGCCCCTGGCTGGAGGTCGTCCAGCCGCTACCCGGTGCGCTGATCGCCGAATCCCCCCTGGTGTTGGAAGGCACGGTCATCCCACTGAACGAGAAGCCAATCGTGATTGAATTGCTCACCGAACAAGGTGGTGCGATTCTCACCAAACAGTTGGCTGTCGAGAAGCCGGGGGAGCCGATGCTGTTTGCCGTCTCCCTGGCCTATGTGCCCCCGGGACGCATGCGGAACATGCGCCTGGTGATCCGACAGCCAGCAGAAATCATTGGAGAAAATGCCATCCTTGACAGCCTGCCCATCACCTTGGCTCCCTGAAAAATTTCACTATCGATCACTTGATTAAACTTTGAAACAAACTCCCCGATTTTGGGCTGGGTGTTTTTTGCGTGCATATAATGAGCTTTCGAAAAAGCTGGCGTGCTGCTGGACCCGATCACCAACGAGCCTTTTGTAGATGATCGCTTCATAACCAGCGTGGCCGGCATTTTTGCGGCGGGCAATGTGGTGCACGTCTATGACCTGGTTGATTGGGTCACCGAGGCCGGGTATGTGGCGGGTAAAGGCGCTGCTGCCTTTACCCAGGTTGAAGTGCCCGCACCGGTGGCGATCAACCAGGTTGTGCTGGAAGATGCAATAGGCACGGGGATTGATATTGTGGCCAGCAGGGATATGCCCATGGCGTAACCCTGAACGAGGCGAAAAAAATAATCCCTGCGGTGAGTGTTTGTCGCAGGGATTTTTGATTCTAAAGGCACCCGGGATTTGTTATTGGACAAAAGAACCTGTTTTTGCCTGGAAGCTCCGGTTTATTACCTGGCTTATGGTTTACGGTGCACCGGGTCCGTAGAGGCTTGGGTCGGTGGGCGTCTGCCCGCTGGGATCGTGTACCCACACGTAATCGCCGACCTCGGCCCAATGGAACAGCCACTGGGCATCTCCCGGGGAGAGGTTGACACAGCCGTGGGATTGGGGATAGCCATACCCAAACGGCCAATAGGTGGCATGGATGGCGCGTGCCTGGTCGTAATACATCGTCCAGGGCACATCCTGCAGGTAATAAAAATCGGAACGGTCTGCCTCAAAAGCGCCTTGCATGGTTTCAAGCTCTTTTTTCTCGTAGATCTGGAAAACACCGGGCTGGGTGAAGAACGGGTCCCTACCCGTGGCAATCGAGGCTGCAAATACCAGTCGGCCGTCTTCGTAGGCTAGGATGATTTGTTGATCAAGGTTGATCTCGATCCAACGGTCAGCCTCAACGCCTTCGGGTCGGTCAGGATTGGCTGAAACTACATTGGCCATGTAGCTGCTGACCCATTCATCAGGGCCAATTTGATACCAGGTGACGCCATTGGTCTCGGTTGTGGCATACACCTGGACCAGGTCGCCGCGTAAGTAGGACTGTCCGGTAGCGGTCGCGGCATAAGATGGCTCGCGGCGGCTTTCGGTGTCCTGGTAACCCACGATCCACCCAAAATCCGTGCTGGGGTTTTCGAAAAATTCCACGCCCTGGTACTTGGTGTAGGCAATCGGCGCTGCCCGCATCCACCCGCCTGTAGCCAGTTGCACGTAGGGCTTGCCATCATGGTCCTGGCGGGTGACATAACTGACATACCGCAAGGTTCCTGGGGCGATGTGGCTGACAGGGTTAACCCCAGCCACAGCATCGTCGAAGGATGAGTAGATGGGGGCACGTTCTGTCTCTGGCAGGTTGACCTTGGCAATCCACACCGGCATCACGCCCAGCTCTGAGGGCGGCGTGGCCGCTGGCAGTTCCCTGGGCGGGTAGGCGTAGCCGGCTGCTTTCATCTCGGCAATAACCTGGGCCGGGCCATAAAGCAGGCAGTTACCATCCGCGGGCATACCAGGCAGGCACAGGGGCAGCTCGAAGTAGCCCTCCCCAATGTATGCCGAGGTGCTGGACAATGTTTGCGCATAGGCATCACTTAACGGAAGCAGGAATAGGATTGAAAGCAAGATTACCAATAAAAATCGTTTCATCGTTGTTCCTCGGATTATGTTTGAAGGCTGTAATTATACCTAATTTTGTCCTAATTGTAAGCGGATTTCAACATCGTGCTGCTCTGAGATTCCTCAGCACGATCACAGCCTGATGGGTATTCCGTATTCAAGCCGATGGACGTGCTGCCCCAAGCGGGTGCCAAGGGCTGTGACCCGGCGTAAGCCCCGACGGGCAAACGGTAGAGGCTGGCTGTGTCGGGCGGAAGGGCCAAAGAAGTTATCCCAATGCGTGATGAAAACCCGTTTGGCACGTGGTAGGAGCACAGCCTGCTCACAGGCAGCGGAAAGGGCAGATGGCGGGCCGGGTGGAAGCACACCCGGAAGACGCCAATCGCATACGTTTGCCCTGGCACGACCTCTACACCACAATCCGTGCCCAGGCCGGCCCCCTTCAGCAGATTCAGCGCTGACCCTGAGCCGTAAAGCGCGCTGCCTGCCTGGCTGATGACCTCGGCGGCGTCCAGGGCGTGGTCGTAGTGGGTATGGGTGAGCAGGACTCCATCCAGGTGCTCAATCCCCAATTGGGCAAGGCCTTTTGTGATCAGTTTTTGGTCAGGACGGATTTTCCCCATCATGTGTAACAAGCCTGGCCGTGTGAAATGGGGGTCGACCAGGAGCGTGGACGAATTATTCCTTAGCAGGAGGGTATTGGTGCCCCAAAAGGTGATTTCCATGGCTATTGGTGTGCTGTTTATGACCTGAGGTGGGCCGCGAAGCGCAGTATGCTCATGCACCCGTCTTCGGGTGGTTCAAATCCTGAGCTGGCCCTCAAAGACGATCACGGCGGCGCCCCGGATCTTGACGCGCTCTCCCACCAGGCGGAGGTGCAGCCGCCCGCCGCGCGGGGAGGCCTGGTAGGCATTGAACTCGGTTTTTCCCAGTTTTTCTGCCCAAAAGGGTGCCAGCAGGCAGTGCGCAGAACCGGTCACGGGGTCTTCCGCGATCCCGAGCTGGGGTGCAAAGAAGCGCGAGACAAAGTCTTCATCTGTATTCTCACATGCGGCGGTGATGATGATTTCCGGCATGGGCAGCTGTTCAATGGCTGAGATATCGGGTTCCGCTGTGCGGATGAGACCTTCATGTTCGGCTTGAAACAGAACAAAGTCACCTGAAGAGACGGCGTCCTTAGGTTCGAAGCCCAGGGACTGTGAGATGTGACTTTCATAGGGATATCGGCGGTAGGGCATGGCAGGAAAATCCAACTCAACCTCACCATCGATGTGGCGGGCTGTCAATTTCCCGCTGAGGGTGTGGAAAACAATGGTATTCTGCTGTAATTCAGGCTGCCGCTCAAACAGGATTTTTGCGCTCGCCAGGGTGGCATGCCCGCATAAGGTAACTTCCTGTTTGGGGGTGAACCAGCGCAGGTGCCACCCGCCTTGAGCGGGTGATAAAAAAGCCGTTTCGGACAGGTTCATCTCCTGGGCTACCCCTTGCATCCAGGAAGCATCTTCCTGGTGTTCCAGAAGGCAGACAGCCGCTGGATTCCCTTTGAAAGGCTGATCGGTAAAAGCGTCCACCTGGTAGAGTGCGTGAGCCATTGTCAACCTCCAATTACGCTATGTTTGCCGCAAAGTTCAAACGTGCAGATCCCGTGGGTTAGGTCATCATTATTTTTAGATAAATCATTCCTCGGTAAGAATCATACTATAATTTCCTTAACCCCCAAACCTACCGGAGAGAATGAATATGGGCAGGAATTCCGGTCAGAACACGCCGGCTTATGCTTTTAAAACACCGAAAAACCTCTCGCCGCGTATTCAATGGCTGCGGGATGATTACTTTTTAGGGGTTGAACGCCGCTGGAACAATGAGGCGACCTCCTGGACAACCGCTACCCCGTGGGACTTTCAATATGAAGAGTTCAACTATTACATCGTCCCGGAGACTTACACCTTCTTTCCTACTTTCCGGGCAGCCTTTAAACAGATTACCCGCCCGGTTGACCTTCGCCCGGAGTCAGTTCACCGAAGGGATGAGCTTCAAAAATGCTGAGCAAAATCCCAAAATTGGCTGGCTGGTGATGACCCTGGCCAAGGACCTGTGGCCCGGGACCGGGGAGTTCACCCATAAAGCCACCTCCGGGCCTGATTTTGATGCTTATAACAACGTGCCCATGTTTCGTCACAATGCTTACTTCGGCGTCCACATTGTTTATTACATGGACCTGGTCGCCCACACCGGGATGAAACCGCTGTCGATGCCCTTTATGGTCCTGGCGGCAGTTAAAACCATGATTTCCAAACCCTTTTCCCGTCAGAATAGCCAGCAAGTTTTGAACACATGGACTAAGGGGCTGTTAAACCGGCTCGACAGCCTGAAATTCCTCGGATACGTTGCCTAGGACGGCTACCCAGTGATCGTTCCCGTCATCCAGGCCCGGGCCGCTGGCGATGGGCACCTGATCTTCAGCACCGGCCCCCACACTCAAGCGTTGAAGGCGATCCCTGCAGGTGTGCCCATGGCCCTATTTAGGTTGATGCTGGATATGACCGATGTGCTTACCCGGGGCGTTTACCAGGGGCTGCGCTGGGTGGGGCCGCTTCGCTGCGGTGTGCTGAGTGTAGACTGGGTCTATAACCCCATGCCGCCAGTTCCGCAGCAGATCTACCCTCCCATCCCACTCGCCCGCGTGCGTGAGTTTTGACCTGAAAGGATGGTGCGCTATGAAAATTGAATTAACCCGTTTTCCCGATATGCAAGTTGAAGGGTTGCGCCCGCGTGACGTGTGGGTGTGGACGCCGCCGGACTATAAAGCCGACCCGCATCGGCATTTCCCGGTCATCTATATGCACGATGGCCAAAACCTGTTCTTTGCGGAGAAATCCTATTCCAAGGTCACCTGGGGCGTGGCTGAGGCCATCACCAGGCTGGCTGGTTGGGGTTTGATCGAGCCTGCGATTGTGGTCGGGATGGATAACACCGCCAACCGTTTTGGGGATTATTTGCCTACCCGCGCTTTTGAAACGGCAGAGGGCCAGGCGCAAATCGAAAAAATGGTGGATTTGCACAATGATGCCCTTGAAAAGAACGAGTTCGTCGCTGATTTGTACCTTAAACTGATCGTTGAGGTGATCAAACCCAAGGTGGATGCGTATTTCCGCACCCTGCCTGGCTTACCCCACACTTTTGTGATGGGTTCGAGCATGGGCGGGTTGATCTCACTGTATGCCTTGGTTGAGTACCCTGGGGTCTTTGGCGGGGCAGGCTGTTTTTCGCCCCATTGGCCGGTGGTCGAATCGGTCATTCAACCCTACCTTAAAACCCGTTTACCCGAGGCAAGGGGGCATCGCCTTTATTTTGATTATGGTTCTAAAGGGTTAGATGCTGAGTATGGACCCGGCCAGGCCATGGTGGACGAGGTTGTGCGTGAAAAAGGCTATCAGCCCGGCCAGGATTGGCTCACACGCTATGCGCCCGGAGGTGACCATCACGAGCGCGCCTGGCGGAGCCGCTTGCATGTTGCTTTGCGGTTCCTGCTTGGCGGCTGGCGGTTTGCGCCCTGAGTGAAGCTGAATTGATCCACGTTAAAAGCCAACTGGGCGCCTGTCGATTGAGGCAGAAGAGCAGACAGGCGCCCAGCTAAAGCGCGGTTATTTTGAGATCAATAGCGCAAGATTGCCGCGATGTGGCCCGCCGTGGCGAGGGCTTCGTTTTCTTCCAGCACTTTGGCTTCGGCGTTTTTGATCAGCGTCTCCTGGATAGCCAATTCGACTGCGTTGTCGATGCGGTCAAAACTTGCTTTGCAGAAGGGGCAGGTCTCCAATTCTTGCACAGTTAGATAGCCACAGCCGCTGCAGCGAAAGCCGGATTCTTCAAAATCCTGCAGCACCAGCAAAGTTTTGACCCGTCCCTCGTGGATGGCGTTCAGCGTGTCGATCAGGCCGGTAACCCCGTTGCTGCCCTTGGCTGCCAGGGTGATTGCCTGGTTAACCAGCGCCTGGCTGATCCTTTCCTGGGCGGCTAAAGCCACCCGGGTGGCCTGTTCCAGCACTTCCTGGTGACCTGCCGTCATGCTCATCGAAAACTCACTGACCACCAGCGACTGCCATGCCTTCGGCAGTTCGTCTTTGAAGCGGGCGATGTTATCATCGGTGCCACCGATCATGATCCTGCGGATATGGTAACGTTTGAAGAACTCTGTGGCATATTCGATCACATCTTTGATGTTACGCTCGATGATGTTCTCTACTTTGCCGCTGGGGTCTGAGCCCCCCATGCGTCCGTGCATGGCATTGCCACCGCCGCGTTTGGTCTGTTTGACCTCGTCCCCCGTTATTTCCTCCATTTCTTTCAGTTCACCTAAATCAAATGAGAACAAGCGTGCCCCCTGTTTGTCGACCAATACCACCCCCCAACCCATAAATGTGTCTGTCAGCCGCACCAGCGGGCGCACCACCGGTCGGTCGGCAATAAAGACCCTGTCTGGCACGGATACGCCAAACTGGTAAGTGTGAAAATAATCCGCGCTGTGGTTTGAGAATACAGCCAAGCCTTTCCCCGTCCAATCGTATTCAAAGTTGATGAACTGTTCAACAACCTGGACGTCTTCCGGGAGGTCGACCGTTTTTAGTAAATTGCGCAGCTGAATTTTCGCAGCCTCGGTCTGGACCACGGTGGGGTCTGTGTTCAGGTAAACGCTCAGAACCCGACCATCTGAGGAATAATCCAAAAGGGACTTCAGGTCTTTTTCGGAAAACATGGTTGCCTCCAGTTATATGATGGGATTTTAAGGTGAGCAGTCGATCGGAAGATCAACTCTATTTAATTCTATCGTATATGTGGTTTTATTTCAAAACAAATACAAAATAACCGCTGCAAGTGTGACCTCGCAGCGGTTTTTGTCTCCGTTGGGCTATTCAATGCCTGCAGGGCGTTCACCCAGGATGACGGTGAAGACCAGCTCTTCGCCGTTGCGCAGCACGGTCACATCCATTTCATCCCCCGGGCGTTTGTTGAGCATCATATAAGAGAGCAGTTCGCTGAATTCCAGCACTGGAACGTCATCCACCTGGGTGATCAAATCCCCGCCTGCGAATAACCCGGGGACCTGTGTGGGTTGGTTGCCCGATTGTAATCCTGCCTGGTCTGCTGGCCCGCCTGGCACAAGTTCAACAATGTAAGCGCCGTTGGCCTGGGGAAGGCCGAGGAATTCAGCCTGAGTCAGCGTGAGGGAAGGCAGGCTGGAAAGCCCCAAGTAGGGATAGTTGTAGGTTTCGCCTTCGATCAGGGTCGGTGCAACCAGCCTGAGGATGTTCGAAGAGACGGCAAACCCGATCCCGGTGTTTGATGTGCTGCCCAGCACTGAGCCGGCACCGGTTTGCAGGGCGCGGTTGATACCAATCACCTCGCCATTCAGGTTCAGCAGGGGACCGCCGGAATTGCCAGGGTTGATGGTGGCATCGGTCTGGATCAGGTCGCCGGCTGAGAAGAATGCGCCTCCCTCTGTTTGCCGGATCGATTCAAGCGTTCTGCCACGGGCAGAGACGATTCCAACCGTCATCGTGCCGCTCAATCCGAAGGGATTGCCGATGGCGGCCACTGTCTGGCCGACGCGCAACTGGTCCGAATCGCCCAGGGGCAGCGGGTGCAGGTCCTCAGGGTCAACGTCCACTTTGATCAGGGCCAGGTCTGAATCCAGGTCGGTGCCGATCACCTCACCAAAGACCTTCAGCCCGCTCTGGAAGTGGACTTCAACCTCTTGGGCAAGCTCGACGACGTGGTAATTCGTGGCAATGTGGCCTTCACGGTCGATCACAAAACCAGAGCCGATGCCAGAGCCCACATCGGAATAGACCTGTATGGAGACAACGCCTGGGCTCACCGTTTCATACAGCTGAACCAGTGAGTCCTCCAGCAAGACCTGATTTGGCACAACAAATGCAGGAGGAGCGGGTTGTTC
Source organism: Anaerolineaceae bacterium UBA4775 (assembly GCA_002403205.1). Taxonomy (GTDB): domain Bacteria; phylum Chloroflexota; class Anaerolineae; order Anaerolineales; family Anaerolineaceae; genus Brevifilum. Next base: position 658 of record DHHJ01000011.1, on the reverse strand, counting down.
GGGGGGTTCGGGTGCTTCCCCGACGAATTCTGTGACTTGTGTTTCTTCTTCTGGGGTAAAGGTGAATGAAGAGGTTACCCCTGGGATCCCACATGCCAGTGTGGCCAAAACCAACACACCGACGACCAACCAAAGTTTGAGATGATTCGTTTTCATAGCGTTATCCTTTTCCTTTCAGGGTAATCATATTACCTTTAAGTAAGACAATTCTTAACGATGTCTATATAATGGGTTTTTGAGCAAAAATTGGACACATTTGGGGGGATCAGCAGAGACAGGTTACCCGGATCATGGCATCCATAGGGGCAATGCGTGACCTCAGCGTGACCGGGCGACGAAAAGGTGCCATGTTCCTCCTTGCCCGCCGAGCGCTGTGCGCGCTCATCACCCGGAAAGTGATTGCTGCAGTGAGAACCCTTTTGAAAGTGGAGGCGCGTGTTCCCTGTACGGGTTGGGTCGAAGCGTGCAGGGATGAAGTGCGCCGCATTCTTTTTGCATGGACTCATAATGTAAGGTAAAGGAAGCCGTAAGTGAAATTAGCATGGTCGGGCTGTTATAACAGATTGGCAGTTAATGATTATAATTTAGTATTGCCATTAAGCTGGATTATTGCTTCTCGTCAGCGCAAGGATCAAAGATACTGTATCATATTTCCATA